>JAVKDO010000144.1:0-62276 GCA_040222235.1 Cyclobacteriaceae bacterium | reverse complement strand
CTTGACGGCACCTTTGATATACACAAATGAGGTAGGCTCTATGGCATTGGTATTAATTGTGAGCGATTTTCTAAAGATACCAGGACGGTTATACGGATTGTACTCTACAGTTACAAAGCCCGTATCGCCAGGTAGTATCACCTTCTTGGACCAATCCGGCAGTGTACAACCGCAGGTAGCCTTCACATCCATAATGGCTAACGCACCATTACCTACATTCATGAATTTGAAAGTATGAGATACAGGCCCATCGGTCTCCTTGATTTCTCCAAAATCATGAATCTCTTTGAGCAGTCTCATTTTGGGCTCATCCTGAGCAAATACCTTCCCTGTCCATAGCAGCAGGCTCAGTAGCCATAGTATCTTCATTCTCATCATTGGATACAAAATTGCGCAAACCGCAGCGTAATCAAAAGCTGGATTGATAATGCTTTGAAGTCCATTGCGAATACCATTTTTACTAGTTTTGTCACCAAAAAAGAGGATGGCAAGAATACTTACGGGAATACAGAGTTCGGGTAAGCCCCACTTGGGCAATTTAATGGGTGCCATCATCCCTGCCATAGCGCTTTCTAAGAGTGATAAGAACGACTCGCTTTTCTTTATCGCGGATCTGCACTCGCTGACGACCATCAAGGATGCTGAACTCCGCCAGGAGAACACACGAGCCGTTGCGGCGGCATGGATCGCCTTTGGGTTTGATACAGATCGCAATATCTTCTATCGTCAGTCCAGGGTAAATGAAGTCTGCGAGCTCACCTGGTTCCTGAATTGCTATACGCCATTCCCCATGCTGTCCAACGCACATTCTTTTAAGGATAAAGCTGACCGTTTGTCGGATGTGAATGCAGGACTCTTCACCTATCCAGTATTGATGGCCTCTGACATACTGCTCTATGATGCTAACATTGTTCCGGTAGGTAAAGATCAGAAGCAGCACCTCGAGATGACTCGTGACATAGCTAGCTCATTCAATGCCAGATATGGAGAAGTATTTGTCTTACCAGAAGCTCGCATTGACGAGCAGCTAATGACAATTCCGGGTACGGATGGTCAGAAGATGAGCAAGTCCTACGGTAATATCATTGACATTTTCTTACCAGAAAAACAGCTTAAAAAGCAGGTGATGTCCATTGTAACAGACAGCAAGGAACTTGAAGAACCCAAAGACCCAGACGTCTGCAACGTATTCAGCCTCTATCAACTGCTAGCAACTGAGTCAGATACTCTGGAGATGCGCGAGAACTATGAGCGGGGTGGATATGGGTATGGCCATGCAAAAAAAGCTTTACTCGAACTGATGATTGACAAATATGCGAGCGAGCGGCAGACCTACGCTGAACTGATGGCTGATCCAGCTACTTTGGAGTCTGAGCTACAGCGAGGAGAAGACAAAGCTCGTGTCATCGCAACCACCGTCCTGAATAGAGTACGAAAAGTGCTTGGCTTCAGATAGAAGCTTTAATCCATTATCTACTTCGACAGTCAACTATGTCGACTTGGATTTGACACCAAAAAAAATGATTTTCACGATATCGAATTCATAAAAACCCAGAGACATGGCAGACCAACAGATTATCGACAAAGCCAACAAGTGGCTATCCAGTAATATAGATAAGTCTTCTAAAGAGGAAATCTCATCCATGCTTGATTCAGGTGATGACACAGCACTTGTCGAGGCTTTCTATAAGGATCTGGAGTTCGGTACGGGAGGTCTCAGAGGCATTATGGGCGTAGGCTCCAATCGTATCAATAAGTATACGATCGGTATGGCTACCCAAGGTCTGGCTAACTACTTAATTAATACTTATCCGGGAGAGCAGATAAAAGTGGCGATCGCTCATGATAGCAGAAACAACAGCCGATTCTTTGCCGAAACCACCGCTGCTGTCTGTTCAGCTAATGGCATTAAGGTATATTTATTCGAGGAGCTGCGACCGACTCCTGAGTTGTCTTTTGTCATTAGGCACCTTGGGTGCCATAGTGGTGTGGTACTTACTGCTTCACACAACCCTAAGGAATACAATGGCTACAAAGCCTACTGGAATGATGGCGCACAAATCATTGCTCCTCATGACAAAAACATTATTGATGAGGTGGGGAATATCAAGAGCATCAATGACGTAAAGTTTAATGCGGATCAGAACCTAATTATTCCGATAGGTAAGGATGTCGATGAGCCCTATCTCGATGAAGTCACTAAGCTGTCACTGTCGCCTGATGCCATCAAGCGACAAAAAGATCTAAAGATCGTCTTCTCTCCCATTCATGGCACAGGCATTACCCTAGTTCCAGCGATATTAGAAAGACTGGGTTTTGAAAATGTACAAGTTGTCAAGGAACAATCTGAGCCAGACGGCAATTTTCCGACGGTCGTATATCCAAACCCCGAAGAAGCCGAGGCGCTCTCTATATCCCTTGACAAGGCACGTGAAATAGACGCAGATATGGTCATGGCAACTGACCCTGATGCTGATCGTGTCGGTATTGCAGTAAAAAATGAGAAGGATGAGTTTCAGCTACTCAACGGCAATCAGACGGGTGCATTGCTAGTCTACTATTTGCTCAGGAAGTGGAAAGACAATGGTAAACTTGATGGGAAACAGTTTATCGTAAAGACCATTGTGACCTCAGACTTGCTATTGGACATTGCTGATGGCTTTGGAGTTAAGCACTATGAGACATTGACCGGATTTAAATTTATTGCGGCTTTGATCAAGCAGCTAGAAGGCCAGGAAAAATTCATCGGAGGTGGTGAAGAAAGCTATGGTTATCTAATTAGCGACTTTGTAAGAGACAAAGACGCCATCGCCTCTTGTGCTATGTTAGCCGAAATGGCAGCATGGGCCAAAGATGAGGGTATGACAGCCTTTGAATTGCTACAGCAGATCTACCGAGAGTTTGGTGTGTATCATGAATCCCTTGTCTCTATCACCAAGAAGGGTAAAACCGGAGCAGAAGAAATTGCACAAATGATGAAGGATTTGCGCAATGATCCTCCAAAATCGCTCGGTGGAAGTGATGTCACCCATTTACTAGATTTTCAAAACTTGGTAAAGAAGAACTTATTGACTGGTAAGGAGGAAACGCTAAATTTCCCAAAATCTAATGTGCTGCAGTTTATGACACAGGATGGAGATAAGATATCCGCAAGACCGTCTGGGACAGAACCGAAAATTAAGTTTTATTTCAGCGTAAAAGCACCAATGAATGGCTTAAACTACAGAACGATAGAATTGCAGTTACAGGAGAAAATCTCAGAAATAGCCAAAAACTTAAATTTATAGGCGAATTATGGAAACAACTAAATAGATTGCTAAATTCGCCTGAGAATACTAGTTTAAAGTAACTAGTGAAGAAATCTCTTTACCAATCAGCTCCGGAAAGTTTTCTTTAGGTATTAAAGTATTTTCTGATAATAGTTATATTGTCGGAACCGATTTATCACTAACCAACGTAGAGCATTGGAAGTAGCCATTAATATAGCATTGATCGCAGTAGGTTTTGTGCTCCTAATCAAAGGAGCAGATTTCCTGGTTACGGGAGCTTCCTCTCTGGCCAAAAGATTCAATATATCCGATATCGCCATTGGACTCACTGTAGTAGCTATGGGCACGTCCGCACCGGAGTTGGTTGTGAACATCATCTCAGGTTCCTCAGGACACAACGAAGTAGTCTACGGTAATATTATTGGGTCGAACATCTTTAACATGTTCCTCATCCTTGGCCTTGCGGCTGTTATTTATCCAATTACAGTACAAAAGAATGCCCTGTGGAAAGAAGTGCCTTACTCGCTCTTGGCGACTATCGTCTTCTTCGTACTGGTCAATGATGTGATGTTCCTCGGAAGTGCTCACAACGAACTCAGCTTGACTGATAGCTTTGTGCTACTCATCATGTTCGGCCTATTCTTACTCTATATTTTCCTAAATATGAAGAACACTGGAGACGTGGAGGGCGTTGAGGACATTGTCATTTTTGGCAATCTTAAGACGAGCATCATGGTCCTGGCTGGAATAGGTGGTCTCTCCATTGGTGGTAAGGTCATTGTAGACAATGCAGTCGAACTTGCCCATCAATTTAATGTAAGTGAGAAGTTGATCGGTCTAACTATACTAGCTGCAGGTACTTCCCTACCGGAATTGGCCACAACGGCAGTTGCAGCATTTCAAAAGAAATCTGATTTGGCGGTCGGCAACATTGTTGGCTCCAACATATTCAATCTGCTCTTGGTACTAGGTCTCACAGGGCTGACATCTGCCCCTCTTGTATATGACTCGGTGCTCAATGTGGATATCCTTCTTATTATGATTGGTACCTTAATGATGTTCGTATTTATGTTCACTGGAGGTAAGTACAAGATAGATCGTGCAGAGGGTGCTATTTATTTGGTTGGATTTGTCGGCTATACCTTCTATCTCTTTACAAGAATGTGAGTTCCGTCAGAAGAACATCATCATTCTCTTAACAATATTTAACAGGCTCTCCAACAGAGCCTGTTTTCGTTTGGGATAATTTGCAAAGCAGGCAACCACTTCTATCCGACCTGCATTATAATGTCGAAAGACCAACTCCAAAACCTGACATTGAAAGACGAGCAATTATTTGAGCTCTGCAAAGCACAGGATGCTAAGGCACAGGAACAACTGTATCGGCAGCATGCTAATGCTATGTTTCGATTGTGCCATCGATATATGAAGGATGAGCATATGTCAGAGGAAGCCATGATTCAAGGTTTCTATAAAGTGCTTACGAAAATTGATTCGTTTGAGTGGCGAGGAACAGCTTCCTTCGTCGGCTGGATCAAAAGGATCATGGTTAATGAGTGTCTGATGCTAATCAGGAAGAAGAAAAGCAATCAGACGGGCACTGAAGAGGAGATGATGCTAATAGCGAATGATGACTTTGCCGAAAACGGCATTCTCGCTGAGCAGATTCATCAAATGATAGCCCAGCTACCTGATGGGTATAGGACAGTATTTAACCTTTATGTGATCGAAGGTTACAGTCATAAAGAAATCGCTGAGAAACTTGGGGTACAGGAAAGTACTTCAAAATCTCAGTTGAGCAAGGCCAGGGGATTATTAAAGAAGTGGGTGAAAAATTTAGATATGCTATGAAGGCAAACGAATTTGATAAGAAGATCAAAGATCAGGTTAAAAAAGTGGAGCATGCCGTGCCCACTCATGTGACTTGGGATATCAATAAGTCTTGGGATAAATTATCCCAGCTGCTGAAACAAGCTAGTCCCAAAAGTCTCGTTTGGTATCTGTCCCTTGCGGCTAGTGTATCAATGGTCATGGCCAATGTATCGTTAATAGACTATGAATGGTCAGACGACATGCCGGAACATTCAATACAGCCAAAAACGAGCCTTCTGAGCAACAACATATCAGAGTTAGAGCTAGCTGAAGAACTGCAGCCCCCAACTCAATCCGATCCATTTATGGTTGTAAATCCTAAGACGGTAACAGCTATTCCAACCATTACATTAGCTCAGACGCAAGCAAACTTCACCCCGTTGATACAGCATATCTCTGAACCTCGGAACGCGTTTCAAAAATCTTATTTCAAACCACAGCTCAATGCAAGTATCACAACTTCTGGAGCCAGGTTTAGCGGTGAGTTAATACTCATTACTAATAAGAGAATTAAGAATGCATCACTAGGCATGTCACTTGAGGTAAGTAGCCAAATTTTCAATACCCTTAGACAGGAAGCTGCATTGTCCAATCAATCGCGACAATCAATTTACATGAACATGGTCGTTCTGAATGATCAAGGCAAAAGGCCTTGGTCAGCACGCATTGGCACTCCACTATGGCAAACCAACCCAAGCGACAGCACGGCACCTATGATCAAAATGAACTACCAGACCAAATTAGGTAAGCGGATGTACATTGGCCCTGAAGTAATCATTTCGAAAGGGTTTAATCATGTGTACCCGGGCATTTCATTGTCCTTTGGTTAGATCGCCATTTCGCAGTAAAAGTTATCAGCTACACCTAGTCTATCAGACCAACACCGTCTTGGAACTATCATAAAAAAATAACCACCAATTAGCTTGGACATTAAGCGCATGTCCATAATTTTGCTTCATCAAAGAAAAAGTTTTGTTACGAATTTTTCAATAATTCAGCCTAGCTAATAGACAAAACCTAAGGGTTTGCGATTTTTATTTAAAGCAATCCAATTTTCATCAACCTTGAAGCAACATGATATCAACCATAATCTTCGATATGGATGGGGTGATTATAGATAGTGAGCCTGTCCATTATGAGATTGAAACATCAGTGATGTCCGAATTGGGCATATCCATCTCTGAAAAGGAGTACCATGCCTTTGTGGGACGTACGGCAAAAAGCATGTGGTCAGAGTTGATCGAGCGCTTTGGCTTGAACCTATCAGTAGATGAAGTTATCCAAAAGAGCAGAGATCAATACCACTACCGTTTGTATCATACAGATCAACCGCATTGTATAATGGGTACAGTAGCACTAATCAAAGGGCTTCACGCAATGGGCAAAAAACTAGTGTTAGCTTCTTCCTCCACTCTCGAGAACATTCACCTGGTGATGGACAAACATCAACTCACCTTGTTCTTCGATCAAATTGTCGGAGGCGATGAAGTTGTCAATGGTAAACCTGATCCTGAGATATTTGCTCTTGCGGCAAAAAGAGCCAAGACCTTGCCTTCGCAATGTCTGGTGATTGAAGATTCAAGAAATGGTGTGGCCGCAGCGAAGGCGGCAGGCATGCGGTGTATTGGCTTTAACAGTCCATCATCTCCAGGCCAGCTACTCTACGATGCTGATCTGGTAGTCAACGATATGTCGACCCTCACGGCAGACAATATTTTTGACCAACTTCAGAAAGTAAAATCATCCTCCTAATCTATTCCTATTATCAAGCTCGACTTGATTCATTGCCAATGAATCAATAATTGTTCAAGTTTGTCTTTCATAAAAACGATCATGCTTCCAAAGATAAATCCCACAACCACTGATGCTTGGAAAAGGCTCCAAGAGCATTTTGCCAAGCATAGCCAAGTCCACATTAAGGATCATTTCAGTAGTGACGCTAGCAGGTTTGAGAAGTACTCAATCAAATTTGAGGATATGCTGCTTGACTACTCTAAAAACAGAGTAGATGATGAAACAATGAGTCTGCTCATGCAACTCGCTGATGAAGTAAAGCTGCAAGAGTCCAAGGAAAAGATGTTTGGAGGAGATCAGATCAATCTGACAGAGCGACGCGCTGTGCTTCATGTAGCACTAAGAAACCGATTGGGTGCACCTATGACCTATCAAGGTCAGGATGTCATGAAGGATATCAATGGTGTCTTGGATCAAATGAAAAGGTTCACCGACCGACTCCATTCTGGAGAAATGAAGGGTTATTCTGGTAAGCGAATCGAGCATGTAGTCAATATCGGGATAGGTGGGTCTGACTTGGGCCCATACATGGTCTGTGAAGCCTTGAAACCTTTTGAGAAGCCTGGAATTTCCACTCATTTTGTGTCCAACATTGATGGATCACACTTGCTCAGTGCATTGGAGCATGTTGATCCGGAGACTACTCTCTTCATAGTAGCTTCCAAGACATTTACTACACAGGAGACCATGACCAATGCTGAATCAGCAAAGAAATGGTTTTTGGAGAAGGCTAAAGACGAAAAGCACGTCAGTAAGCACTTCATCGCGCTTTCGACAAATCAAAAGGCCGTAGAAGCATTTGGTATAGATACTGAAAACATGTTCCAGTTTTGGGACTGGGTCGGTGGTCGTTATTCCCTATGGTCGGCTATTGGGATGTCTATAGCCTGTTCGATAGGGTTTGACAATTTCATGGAGCTTCACAAAGGAGCTGAAGCTATGGATCAGCATTTTTTGAATGCACCTCACAAAGAGAATATACCCACCATACTTGCCCTCCTCGGAGTATGGTACAACAACTTTTTCGAGTCTAGAAGCCACGCTGTACTTCCGTACGACCAGTACATGCACGCGTTTCCAGCTTTCCTCCAGCAAGGTGATATGGAGAGCAATGGTAAGAGTGTAGACCGCTCAGGTAAGGCCGTGGAGTATCAAACAGGTCCAATCATATGGGGTGAGCCTGGCACTAACGGGCAGCACGCCTTCTACCAGCTGATCCACCAAGGCACCAAAATTGTGCCTTGTGACTTTATCGGCGCTGCAAAGAGTCACAATCCCGTCGGCGATCACCATGAGAAACTCATGTCCAACTTCTTTGCTCAGACCGAGGCATTGATGAAGGGTAAATCAAAAGAAGAAGTCGTCGCGGAATTTGAAAAAGCAGGCGTATCTGCGGAAGATATTGAGCGGTTAACTACCTACAAAGTATTTGACGGTAACCGACCTACGAACTCCATCTTGGTTGAAAGTATCACTCCAAGATCTCTAGGAGCATTGATTGCTATGTACGAGCACAAGATCTTTGTACAAGGAATTATCTGGAATATCTTCAGCTTTGACCAATGGGGGGTTGAGCTCGGCAAGCAGTTGGCTGGCAAGATCTTACCAGAATTGCTGGATGACAAAGAGGTATCAAGCCACGATCAATCTACCAATGGCTTGATTAATTCCTACAAAGAGATGCGTTAGAAAGTCGACGAGCTATTGATCACTTACAATAGCCCCATCTTCAAGCTTTACAATACGACTGCCTGATTCTGCATACTTCTCATTGTGAGTAACCTGTATGATGGTCATACCAGCCTCATTCAGTCGCTTGAAGAGCTCCATGATTTCTTCACCCTGCTCCGAGTGTAAGTTTCCGGTAGGTTCATCAGCCAACAGCAGCTTAGGCTTGCCGATTATCGCCCTGGCGATACCCACCAACTGTTGCTGGCCACCTGAGAGCTGTTCGGGGAATAAATCCTTCTTAGCCACCATCTGGAAACGGTCAAGCGTTTCTGCCACCATACTTGCTCTCTCTTTGCCTTTGACGCCTCGGTACAACAGAGGGGTCTCAATGTTTTCATACACAGTGAGTTCGTCTATCAGGTGATAAGCCTGAAATACAAAGCCGATATAATTCTTATGAAGCTTAGAGGTCTTGCGATCATTGAACTTGTGGACGGGCTCGTCAAGGAAGAAGTATTCTCCAGCATTCGGCTTATCCAACATACCGATGATATTGAGTAACGTGGACTTACCAGAACCAGAAGGCCCCATAATACTCACAAATTCACCCTCCTTTACCTCCAGCTTGATGCTTTTGAGAATGAAAGTGCGCTGGAATCTCGAATCCACCCATTTATCTATATCATCTAGCTTAATCATGTCTTAGTTTTAGTTGCTTAATCAATCGAATTTAGCCAAATACTGGCAAAACTGTGCCAACAAATTAAGGCATTGGTAAACAATTAGTTGCGCTCACAGCGCCCAAGAAAAGTGTACTGAAAAGGGACAGTGAAGTTCAAATGTGACCACTAGCTGCTACCATTGATTGCAAATGGAAATACCGTCGCTGATGAGGTTGTCATTGTCACCAATATTTGCAGCTGCGACGAGGATCTTCTGACCAGGCCCTCCGTCTAGGTGAATGCGGAGACTACCATTAAACTTCAGCAGGTCATTGTAAGTAAATGCAGTGTTCTCATCCGTCATGAGGAAAGTAACCTCTGAATTACTTTCTCCCGATGCGCCATAGACCGGCTCTAGTACAGACACCAAGGGTCCATCATCTCTCACAGACCCAGCATGTAAATGAACAGGATGGAAGATTTCACCTGTAGTGTTAAGAAGCTGAATAGATACGTCTAAGCCGCCAGTGGCCAGTTCCTTGAACGTAGCTGTACCCGAAATACCAAACTCAGAAGCAGAATACATATTGTAGACCACCTGATTTCCAGTAAAGTCACCTGTGGCGGCTGGTTCTTGCTCATCAGAGCCACAAGACATCAAAAAAAACAAAGGGATAAGGGCGAATAACTTCATGTCCGGATATTTATATGCTAACAACAACGAAACAAATATAAATCCCTGATACAATCTTTTAAAAATATTCTCGGTCTTTAGCCGCCTACTCTATTATCACAACTACTCATTCCGCAATATATCGACGGGATTGATGCGGGATGCTCGAAGCATAATGCCTGCAACGGAGAGCAGTGAGATCGAACTAATCACTATGACTGGTACCAAAAAATGCAACCATGAAGTAGCAATGTGATAAGCATAGGTTTGCAGCCACTCTTGCACAAGCCACAGGGCCAATGGGATGGATACGCCAAAGGCTATCAGCATAATTCTAAAAGTATCTCTTGAAAGAGCACTCGAAATCTGTACAAAACTGGCCCCCAATGTTTTGCGAATGCCTATCTCTTTTTGCTTTTGGAAAATCACCACGTTCATCAATCCCACCAAGCCCATTGCCGCTAGGATGATGGCGATAATGGATAGGAAGGTAAAAAGCTGCTGTGCCTGACGCTCTGACCTGTAAATCTGGTCGAACAGCGTATCATGGAAGTAGTACTCAAATGGATTAAGAGGATAAGTATCATTCCATCTTGCTTCAAGCATTTCCAATGCCTGATTTTTAGCTGCCAAGTCACCAGACAGGCTGACTGAGAAATAATCAACATCACTATCCCTGTAGCGGATAACGATAGGTGGTATCTCCTGCTTCATAGAGGCGTGATGATAGTCTTTTAGTACCCCAATGATCTTCCACTCTCCTCGACCCATCTTCAAGCTTTTATTAAGGGCCTCATCAGCACGCGCTATTCCTAACTTAACGAGTGCTGACTCATTGACAAGTACAGCATTCTCATCTGATTGTATGGCGTTCGAGAAATTCCTACCTGCAAGGACTCCAATCCCAAAAACATCCAGATAACCCTCATTCGCTCCGTATACCTGCACTGTACTTCCCTCCTGAGCGTTGGCCGGTAAGGTCTTCACATCCGTAGAGGTTCCCATCCAGATCCCCGGTATGCTGGTGGACAGTGCGGCACGTTCTACACCTGGGATTTCTGATAAGCCCTCATGAAATACTGTATTGGCAGCTACTTTGCCTTCAATATTCCTGGGCCCGTTGATTACGAGCACCTGATCCGTGTCCAGCACCTGCTTCTGACTCATGATGTAGTAAAACTGATGTCTTACCACGATTGCTCCTACCAGAATAATAAACGCGAGCGAAAACTGTAGAAACACCAAGTAGCGCCGGGCCCTAATGCTACCGACGCTTACTTTCGTCTTGCCACTCAGTGCATTTGTGAGCTTAACTCCTGCAGCCAACTGTGCAGGATACCAGCCACATACAAAAATCGACGATGCAAGCAATGCGAAATTCGCTACCCAAAAGAGGCCATAGCCATACAAACCAGCATCAATGTTTTGATCAATGCCAATCATCTCAAAAGGTAGCTTGACTTGAAGTAAGGTAAGCGCCAGCACCATTGCAGCCGATACTACGAGAGTCGCCTCGATCAAAGCATCCAGTCTTAGTTGCCATCGATCAGAGCCAAGCGCCTTTCTAATTCCTGCTTGTCGTGCTTTGGTCGTCGACCTTGTAGCTGCAAGATTGACATAGTTGACGAGCGCAATGATGAGCACTGCCAACCCTATGGCACCCATAGCAAGCACCACAGAAGCACTCTCCACTTGTGCATACTCATAGGTAAGTGGATCACTCAAGTGCATCTCCAGCATCGGCTGAAAATGCATCTCAATCGATGAAGTAGTGCCGTACTCTGGGAAATGTCTCGACCAAAAATCAGTCTGGAAGCCACCAGATGGAGGAGCATTCTCCATCTCTACGTAGGTCGCAAAGAAATTCCAGCGCCAATCATTTGCAGCATAGACCGGCTTCAGGGATGCTGTGGATACTAAGATCTTGGGGGCAATATGACTCGTCTGTGGCAGCTCATCAAAAACCCCACTGACCGTCAAAGAATATCGACCATCCTCACTATCCAGATAGAACTGTTTTCCGGTAGGATCATCCTCTCCAAAAACAACTCTGGCCGTCTCGCGGCTCACAATTGCTAAACCAGGCTGATCAAGGGCAGTCCTTGTCCCTGACAGCATATGTAAGCCCATAAAGTCAATGAATTGCTCATCCGCAAAACCTACTCCCTTTTGATCCAAAGGTTTATTGTCATACGTCACTGCGGCATGCCGATCCAGCATATACAGTCTGGTATGTGACCTGACGCCTGACTGCTCAGCGGTTAGCAGCTCACCTACCGGAAAAAAGTTAGTCGCGAAAGTGGTGGGTTCACCGGCCTCCCGCACCAGAGATAAGAGCACGCGGTACTTATGATCAACATTGGGAATCTGTCGATCGTAACTGTAGTGATGATAGACAAACTGCGCCATCATGTACACCACGCCAAAGGCAATGGTCAGGCCTGAAACATTGAGGAGCGCATAAGTCTTGCTCTTACCCAAGTTCCTTAATACTGATATGAATGTATTCCTGATCATCTTACTCGTATCTGAGTGAATCGATTGGATTGGAAGAAGCTGCTTTCGCAGATTTATATCCCACACTGAGCGTCGAAATCAGCATTGAGAGCACGAAGCTTACCAGAAAATACTCTGGCCCCAGCTCGATCCCATAGGTAAACTCTGACACCCAAGAATCCATCGCTAGATAGCCTAACGGAAATGCCAATAGAAAGCCGAGTAAGGTGAGGTAGACATACTCGCTGCTGACCATTCTTAAGATGTTTCCAGTACTGGCTCCAAACACCTTTCTAATGCCAATGGACTTAGCATTCTTTTGCGACATGAAACTGACAAGACCGTAAAGTCCAAGTATACTCAAGGCAATCGACAAGCCGCAAAAGACAAAAATGAGTCGAAAGAGCAAAGTCTCTTCTAGATAATTTTCGTCAACCTCTGCGGTCACCATGCTGTAGTCAAATAAGTCATTCGGAAAATGTTCTCGGAAAACGGTCTCAACATCAGTAATGGCAGTACTCCAATCGCTGGTTGATACCCTGATGTAGAGCTTATCCATCATGAACGCTCTGTACTCAAAGATTATAGGCGCTAGTTCGTTCTGCAAGGAGTAGACATGAAAATCCTTGACCACACCGTAGACCTGTCCTTTCATATTACCATTATAGTCCACATGAGCACCAAGTGCATTTGCTGGATCCAGCTCTAGTGACCTCAGCAAGGTTTCATTTACCAGAATAGGTCTCGGCAAGGAATCCTTTACCATTCTTTGTGGAAGCATCTGTCCAGACTGGAGTTTCAGTCCGAATGTTTCAAAATAGTCATCATCTATAAACTTAAGGTTGGCATCATATCCGTCACGGTAGGCTTCACCTGGTAACGTGTATTCAGAGCCCCAGTTGGAGCCGGCTTGGGGTGAGCTCCAAGCCTGAGACACCTTAGTAACGAAAGGCTTTTGCATAAGGCTGCTTTTGACGGCCGGTAGCTTTTCCCAACTACCGCTAGGGCCTTGAATCTGAATCACATGCTCTGGGTCAAAACCCAGTGGTTTAGTTTTAAGATAGTAAATCTGGGCAGCCACTATCACCGTACTTATCAGAATCAGATTGGTGAATACCAGCTGAAAGATGACCATCACACGTCTCAAGCTCATACTTCCAGATCCTTTATTGATACCGATCTTACCTTTGAGTGCTTGACTCGGTTGAAATCCAGAGATCACAAAAGCTGGGTAGAAACCAGCTAATAGCGTCACAGCTATTACCATAATGGCAAGGAAGACGTAAGCATCCCAGCCAAGACCGAAATCCACAGAGATTAGCGTAAGCCATTCGTTCACTTGGATCAAAAAGTATTGAGCGAGCTTAATACTCAATGCACTCGCCACAAATACGATGATTAATGTCTCAAGGAGAAACTGAAAGATCAGATCCGACTTGCTCCCACCAAGCGTCTTCCGCACTCCAACTTCCCGACTTCTCTGAAAGGCCTGTGCAGTGGCAAGGTTTACAAAGTTGAGGCATGAGGCACCAAGCAGCAATACTCCGATTACCAACAGTGCGTAGATTAGCACACTTGGTGCTATGTAGTGATTGAAATCTCCGTAGCGCTCGTCAGTATGGATTTCCTTCAAAGGCTGAAGCTCGTAGTTAGTCTTTGCTCTATCATCTTCATCTAGATACTTCGCCGCGACTTCATCAAGTTTCCTTTCTATTCCCGTCCGATCAGCATTTTCAGGCAGCATGACATACACAGCACATGCCCAATTCATTCCCCAGTTATCTTTATATACACCTGGGTACATCTCTCGGTGAGTGACTAAAGACACGATCGCCCTATATGGAATATTGGTGTTGTTTCTATGGTTTTCAATGATACCAGCGACGGTTAACTTCCTATCTTTATTCAAGTTGATCGTTCTTCCTATTGGATTGTGATTGCCAAAATATTTATCAGCGAGAAATTCTGTTAAGTAGATTTTGTTTAAATCCCCTAGCCCATCCGGTCCCTCACCCTGCAGAATCTTAAAGTCCAGCATTTTGAGCATTTCGGGCTCTGCGTAGAGTATTTGTTCTTCCTTGAAATTTCTTAGAACGCCCTCCTCATGGAATGAAAACACGCCACCATCTGGCCCATGAAACTGTGCTACAGCTTCGAAATCTGGAATATCGTTTTTGAGTGCTTCACCAAGTGGGTAAGGCAGAGACGGATCGTACTCCATGCCATAGTCAGCAGAGTAATGATCTACTAGTCGGTAGACTCGATCGGCTTTGCTATGAAAGTGATCGAATGAAGTCTGATGGGAAACTATTGAGAAAATCACTAGTGTGCCTGAAAGGCCTAGCCCAAGTCCTACGACATTAAGAAATGTATACGACTTGTTGCGTAAGAAATTTCTAAATGCTGTAATGAGATAGTTATAAAGCATAAGGGTTCAATTTGACCGCACTAAGCCAAGCGCTGTGCCAGAGTCTTATACTATTGAATATCAGAAGATTAAGATCAATAAAATATCTGAAACTGTGTCAATATGAAACAGTGCCAATGGTCAATATGATACAGTCTTTTAAATATCGAAAAGTAAGCCTAGCATTACCAAAAAAATAAGGGATGAGGAAATTTGAAAATCTGGCAGAGCTGTCAGCGCTGATTGGCCAAGAGATAGGACAAAGCCCACTATTTCAAATTACGCAAGAGCGTATCAACGACTTTGCCAAGGTCACACTTGACGAGCAGTGGGTACATACCCAACCTGAGAAGGCTGCAGCTCATTCCCCTTACAAGACTACTATCGCTCATGGATATCTCACACAGTCGCTTATACCTCATCTGAATAGTCAGGTATTTGCGGTAGCCTCTGTCAAAATGGGTGTCAACTACGGGTCTGACAAGGTTAGGTTTATGTCTCCTGTTCTGGTAGATAGCAGCATTTACCTATCGGTGAAATTGTTGGGCACTAAGGCTATAGATCGCGGTATGAGAATCGCCACGGAGTGCACCGTGCACGTTGAGGGAGGAAAGAAGCCTGCATGTGTCGCAGAACTAATTACCTTGATGTATGAGTAATCAAAATACCCAATCATGAACACCAACTATTCCTATATGAAACATCTATTTCTAGCTATCATACCCCTCCTTTTGGTGAGCTGTACTCCCAAAAGTCAGGAATCTAAGGAAGAGCCTACAGTCGATCAAAAAAACAGGGTGATGGTCATGGGAATGATCCACGGGACACACCTCACAAGCGAGACTTATGGTAATGAAGAGGTAGAAAAAATGGTGCGTGCCATTAATCCTGATATTATCATTACCGAGATTCCTCCAGATCGATTTGATGCAGCTATGAGTCAATTCAAGGCAACTGATTCAATATCAGAGCCAAGAGTTCGCCGCTTCCCCGAATACGTAGAGGTGATCTTTCCATTGACCAAGTCCATGGACTTTGAAATCATCCCATCGGCCGGATGGACCAAGCCTATGTCGGATGCCCGTGCCCAAAGAATGAAAGAAATCAGTGAAGATCCGGCTTGGACTGATCGCTGGGCGAGCTACCAAGCCGGTATCGCCAAGTCGGACTCGGCTATCGATGCAGTCAATGGCGCTGAAGATCCATACTTCATCAATAGTGATGCCTACGACGATGCTGCCGAACTCTACCTTAGCGTCTACAACGACCTTCTCAACGATGAACTCGGCCCAGGCGGCTGGGATAATATCAATGTGGCTCATTATGGCTACATCGAGCAAGTCCTTGACTCCCTATCAGGAAATGGTCAGATGATCCTGATCACCTATGGCGCTGGCCGCAAAGGCTGGTTTATGCGTCAGCTGAGAAAGAGAACTGATATCGAGTTGTTGGATATGGCGCTTTATATTGATGAGGCACTTAGATAGTATAACTCTCAGGGGGTTTTGAACTCCCTGAGAGTTATAGCCAAAAAAGCCGACACTTTCATGTCGGCTCTCTGTGCTATAACTCTAATATGTTAACCCTTTACTTCACAACTTTCATAAGGCACTTTTATGGTGTAGTTGCGATCATTAACTCTTTCAATGTCCGAATAACCTCTATGATCCGGTTTATAAGCAGCTCCCGTTCCCAAATCCACTCCTAAGCCGATTAGCCCCCATGTTATTACACTCAAAATAAAATTTCCAGTCCTGAAAGTTTGATAGTATGTGGTCGTCTGATTCTCACAGCCATCTTGACGTAATTCGACGACCAACGGCCTATTTCTTGCATAAATGTCAGAAGAAGAGCCTTTACCTTTTTTTTGTCCATCCACATAAATCTCAGCCTCAGGATGATCTTTTGCCTCAATGTAGCCAACAAACTTACTACCACCAAACATGACACCACAACTACTCAAGAACCCACACAACATGAATCCTATCAAAGAAGTATTGATTATTTTTTTCATTTTATACAGATTAGGTTTAACACATTTTTTTGGTAAAATAAGGCTGAAACATCAGAAATGAAAGTAGCCAATGAAAAACTGTTTCGTGAATTAGCACAAAAAAAGCCGACTCTCTCCCATCGGCTTTTAAAGCTACCATCAGTTAATCTTTAGAAGCTATATCGAAAGCCTTACTATACAGACCATCTGGCACTACTACCTACCCGATTGGACTATAGAGTACAGGTCACACAGATCATTGAACTGGAAGGTGATTTTTCACAATACCAATTGACGCGTCTGATACAATTGAACACGAATGACATCATTTGATGTTCGATTGTTAGAATGATTGGCTTTATTTGAAACATGCGTTCGAGAAAAGGAACCGCCATCTTATTTTTCAGCAGATCAATTATGATCGATGCTGCAGAAAAAGACCTACTCAAGGGTAAGGGACAGTCACTGAACGCGCAATTGACCAAGGCCTTGACCACTCGCACCCTTCAAACCGCGCGGCAGTCGGGCCTTCCTATTTATCAGATCGATGAGCAACACCAGGTTGGCGACACTTTCGGTCAAAGAATATCCAATGCTTTCGAGACTGTCTTTTCCAAAGGCTATGACGCGGTGATCTGTATTGGCAATGATGCCGCCAGTCTTGATCATGTGAAATGGGATAGGCTATCGATTAGTTTATCCAATGGCGAAAACGTTATTGGGCCTGACTATAGAGCTGGAGCTTACCTTATCGGATTAACACGTAAGAGCTTCAATAAAGAACAATTTCAAAACCTACGGTGGCAAACCAAGGACTTGATCGCTGATCTGAAAAATTTCTGTGAGACATACAATGAACTCGAACAAGTCGCAGATCTCAATAATTGGGATGATTTAAAGCTCGCTGCAAGGTCATTTAGTACGATTAGAAGAATACTAACTGCCATCTGTGGTGTACTATCAATTCCGGTATCCCAATACAGACAAATCTCGATCTGTAGCCATGATGCTATTGACCTGAGAGGACCCCCGCAGTTTCTTCTTGGACAGGCAGCCTAGTAGCTGCAATCACTCCTTTTCACTGTTATGTCAAGTAGGCCAATTGCGATTGGCCTACCGGCACAATATCCAACTGTTTATAAAACAACACTCATGAAAGATACATACTACAATAAAGAAGATCTCAACAAATTCGGTAACATCACAGAGTGGCAAAAAGAGCTCGGGGACAAGTTCTTTAGCTATTACGGTAGTGTGTTCGAAGAAGGTGCGCTCACAAAACGCGAAAAATCTCTCATTGCCCTAGCGGTAGCACATGCCATTCAATGTCCCTACTGCATTGACGCATACACTGGCGATACGCTCCAAAAAGGTGTAGACGAAGAGCAAATGATGGAAGCTATCCATGTAGCCGCAGCTATCAGAGGTGGCGCATCCCTAGTACACGGTGTGCAGATGATGAATCAGGTCAAGGAAAAGACAATGTAATATGGGTGGCATACAATCACTACAAAGACGGAAACATGAGTTATCGAAAGCTCAGGCGCAAATTGATACACTCGATGATCACCAAGGACTAGGTATCCCCTCATTTCAGGAGCGTTTGGAATCCATCGATCTCTTTCCTTTGAAGTCCACGGGGATTGATGTTTTTCAAGTCAATATGGGTAAGATGTGCAACCAGGTTTGCAAGCACTGCCACGTAGATGCTGGCCCGGATCGCAAGGAGATTATGACTCGAGAGACAATGGAGCAGTGTCTGACTGCTCTTAAAGGCACAGATATCAAAACAGTGGATCTTACCGGTGGTGCACCAGAGATGAATCCCGACTTTAGATGGTTCGTTGAGGAAATCTCCGCCCTAGGAAAAAGCATTATAGTGCGCTGCAATCTCACGATCATCGTGGCTAATCCCAAGTACAACGACCTGCCTGAGTTTTATAAAAAACATAAGGTCAATGTAGCGTCTTCCCTGCCCTATTTTAGTGCGAAGCGTACGGACGCCCAGCGTGGGGGTGGAGTATTCGAGCAATCGATCAAAGCACTAAAAATGCTAAATGCCGTAGGATATGGCCTGTCAGATAGCGAACTCAAACTAGATCTCGTCTATAATCCCTCTGGTGCATTTATGCCCGGGGATCAGCAGGACCTTGAAAAGCAGTTCAAAGACAAGCTGAAGAATGGCTATGACATTGACTTTAATAGCCTATTTACGATTACTAATCTACCAGTGAGTCGATTTCTTGATTACCTCATCAACAGTGGTAATTATCAAGCGTATATGACAGAACTGGCCAATGCATTTAATGCGTCGGCAGCCACTGGCGTAATGTGTCGAAATACATTGAGCGTTGGTTGGGATGGCTATCTCTATGATTGCGACTTCAATCAAATGCTAGAGATGAAATTGGATCAACCAAACGGGCATATCTCTGAATTCGATATTGAGTCACTTAACAAGCGTACCATCAAAATCAACCAGCATTGCTATGGCTGCTCGGCTGGTGCAGGATCTAGTTGCGGAGGGGCAACAACATAGGTGGAGTTTTACTAATTTCGGGAGCGAAGTATGTCTCTTGTCTCCCCGTTTATTAGATCAACCATTTCTCCTATCTGGATGAGTCCGTTCCATTCATCATCAAATACCTACTGCGCTGATTAGATACGTCACGATATTATTTGCGGTAGCGACAGCAAGCTGCCAGATGAAGTCGGTAGAAACTGACCCCCTAGATTTTGACGATAGGCCTGGCTATATAGAGCAAAGACAGGAGCTCCTCTCTAAGGATTTTGACCAAGCCTTTGACGCTAGTGTACATCTTTCTGGTAAGGAGATCACCGCCAACGAAAAGCTAGTGTCGCTCAGAGATAGTATGCTCAACTACTACAATACTTTGGGCTACTTCCCCCCAGCCAAAGACTTCTACAAGTCGAAAGACCATATAAAAAGCACCTCGCTATTCGGACTACTTCGTCAAATGCCCAAAGGAGGATTTCTGCATATGCATGCATCCGCCGTAAAGGATTTTTACTGGCTCATAGACAAAGTCATCAGCCTACCGGAAATGTATGTCTACTGGGCAGATGAGGGTGAAAAATACACAAAGGGGGAACTGGAAGCTTATAATATCGGACAATCACCAGAGGGGTTTGTGAGAGTGGCCGAACTAGCTGAAGCGTCCGGCAGTTTCCGACAAGAAATGTATGATCTACTGACACTGACCACTGAGACAGATCAAGATACGATGTACATATGGGCGGAGTTTGACAAGGTTTTTCAACGAATTGGTAAGGCCTACGCCTATCAGCCCATCTTCGAAGAGTTTCATCGAGCAGTACTCCTGAGCTTGCTCGACGATAATATCCAGCATGTAGAGCTTAGGGAAATAATGTTCGGAGGCCTCTACGATCTTGATCATCCAAGTGGGTACTATAATGAGGACTCCATCGTACAAATCTTCAAAAAGCTTGAAGCTGACCTTCAAAAAGACCATCCAAAGTTCAGTCTTAAGCTGATCTACACCGATCTGCGATTTAGGGATCGGGCAGCTATCGCCAAATCTTTTACGGCGGCCTATGCACTAAGAGCACAGTATCCTGAAATAATCAAAGGTTTTGACTTGGTGGCACATGAGGATGCTGGAAATGGTACCATGCATTATTTGAACGCCTGGCTCAAGTCCGACTCTCTTGAGCGAGCCCATGGAATCGATATGCCTTTCTATTTTCATGATGGTGAGTCCAGCTGGTACAGCAATAAGAACTTGTATGATGCGGTGCTACTTGGAAGCAAACGCATCGGTCACGGTCTAAATCTGGAGCTTTTTCCATCATTGATTGAGCAGGTGATCGAGCAAGACATCTGTCTGGAAGTCAGCCCTATCAGTAATCAAGTGCTCGGCTATGTGGAAGACCTGCGCATGCATCCTGCGAATGCACTTATCAGAAAAGGTGTCCAAATCACCATCAGTTCTGACGATCCGGCGATCTATCAATACGAAGGGCTTACCTATGACTATTGGTCGATCCTCCTGGCCTGGCAGCTCGACTTAAGGAGTCTCAAAAAGCTCTCAATGAATGGTATTTTGTACAGCACATTGACTGACGATGAGAAAAGCACGGCAATGGGATACTGGGAGGCCGACTGGAAAGAATTCATCGATATCATACTGACTGAAATCTAAAGCCAATGAGAAAACAGTTGATCAAGACATGCTACGCCTATCTAGGGCTAATCCTGCTGGTGGGAACAAGCAGTATTATCGAATCTTGTGAATCGGTGGATTGTGATGCTCAGCCTATCCAGTTCACCCTGGTCTCCTTCTCTGCAGACTGGGTGCGCATCACAGGAGAAGTACCGCTCAACAATCAAGTAGATATCTATGAAATAGAATTCTATCAACCTTCTTCTCAAGGCATTCGGTTTGACAGCCTAGGGATTAGAACAGCCAATGTAATCGATGGTATTTCACTTAATAGCGATACTAAAGCAAATTGGGGAATTAACTCTTTAGTGGCTTGCTCACCGCCCTTGTCTTATGCTGCTTTGGAGGATATCGAGATTATCTCTGATGCCGGCTATGACGCTGGGCACCCTGCTGGCTCCAACCTTAACGATATCATCTCCATTCGTCGGGCTACCTTCAAAGAAGGACTACCCATTCCATCTGTCATCCTTGGTTTTGAGGTGGACAGTCAAGATCTGCTGTTTACCTTCGATAAAGCCCCTGATGAGAGCCTAAGCCACAATTTGAGCATCACTTATGTGCTGTTGGATGGGAGGAGATTGAGTCAGGGTTTGGAGGGGGTGGTAGTTTTACCATAATCGATTCATTGACCTATTAGTCATCTCTTAATGGGAGACTTTTTAGCAACCATATTCGTGGAAATCCTTATCAATTTCGTATTCAGTTTTCCTGGAGCCGTTATCAGATGGATATTCAGCAATCACAAAAAAAGTGTGAGAGAAATATGGAAAGAAGATATTTACAACAATGCTGCAATCGGGCTAGTCTTCTTGGTTATAGTTATTGCCATCATTGCTTTTTTGCGTTCGTAGCATACTTCATTACTCTTCGAATATCTCATAACTCAATATCTATCCATTTTTCATACTTTTTTTCGAACTTGCTCATGAGGAACGACATTACCTTCCTTGCACTGCACCAAAGCCCTATCAAGAGACGCTAAAAGTAATGTTTCATTAGCCGGGCTTGCTTCAGTCCTTTCCAGTTGTTCTTTCTTAACATTCATTTTTTAAACACTTTTTGTCTTCCTGATACTCCATCACTTGTAATTATATCCAAAGTAATCAAGCGGCCGAGTAATAAGATTACAATAACACATGGCTACCATATATTTTTTTGTTTCTACTAAAGTACACCCCTATAGTCCCCTCAAGGGGACAAATTCCGCCCTTGAGGGCAGTTAGGTGGGTGTTGCTCCAATCTACACCGCGAATGATTCGGTAGCAAAATGTTGAAAATGACTTACTGCACGACCCTATGTTTCCTAGCCTACTAGATCACATTCACCTCTGGCGTAATACTAATCCCAAACTTCATCATCACAGAGGCCTGAATGGCCAGCGCCAGTTTGAAGATATCTCGCCCTTTTCCCTGACCGTAGTTGACAAGTACCAATGCCTGGTTCTTATGTACGCCGATATCCCCTTCGCGAAAGCCTTTCCAACCACATTGCTCGATAAGCCAACCTGCGGGCACCTTAGTATGTTCCGCATCCACCTCATAGCCAGGCATATCTGGATACTCGCCCTTCACTCGATCAAATTGATCTTTAGAGATTGTTGGATTCTTGAAGAAGCTACCTGCATTGCCAATCTCAGTTGGATCGGGCAGCTTGCTCTGACGGATCTTGATCACTGCGTCAGAGACTGCTTTGATGGACAACTCTTCTACTCCCATTTCCGATAAGGTAGCTGTAATAGCACCGTAGCTGGTGTTGAAAGTAGGCACTTTATTGAGTCTAAAGTTGACGGCTGTGATCACATACTCGCCTTTGGCGCTTGTCTTAAAGATGCTTTCGCGGTAGCCAAACTCACAATCAGTTGCAGTGAACATATACCTACACCCATCCTTGAGCGCCACAGCCTCCAGAGAGTTAAAGACCTGCTTGATCTCGACCCCATAAGCTCCGATATTCTGCATAGGAGCGGCTCCTACTGTTCCGGGGATCAGCGAAAGATTCTCGATACCAGCCCAGCCATTGGCGATAGCATGTAGCACAAAGGAGTGCCAGTTCTGACCTGCACCAACACTGACCCAGATATGATCGTCGTTTTCTTTGATGACGCTAATACCGGTGATTTCATTCTTAAGCACTACTCCTTCAAAATCACACGTAAGTAGGATATTGGAGCCTCCACCCAAAAGGAGCAGTTGTCTGTCCTTCAAAAAGTCGGTCTCGATAAAACCAATCAGAGACTCTACATCCTCGAACCTCCCGAACAACTTGGCCTGTTGATCAAGTCCAAAGGTATTGAACGAGCGAAGTGATTGGTTTTGGGATAGGTTCATCTAATAATCAAAGTCTTGACCGAATCAACAAAAATGCGCAAAACGACACCCTTATTAAGACTGAAAGTCAAATAATTCGTCAAACTCTCCACTCTTGGGAATAATTCGGAATTGAAAATTAACAATTGATCTGGCCTTTTCAATTGACCATTTTCAATTATCAATTATCAATTAGGCCTAGCCTATATTAGTATAGACCGCCTGGACATCATCGTCATCTTCGATTTTATCGATCATCTTGCTGATCTCTTCCATTTGTTCCTCTGAGAACTCAACAGGTGTCGTTGGAAACCGCTGAAGCAGCGCTTTGTCTACTTCAATGCCCATTTCCTCGAATGCCTTTGATAGTGTACCAAAGTTGGTGTAGTCAGCCGTGACGTACACCCGACCTTCATTCTCCTCGATTTCTTCGAGACCCGCATCAATCATCTCAAGCTCCATCTCTTCCAAGTCCATAGCATCGGTCTTGTCAAACTCAAAAGTGGCCTTTCGGTCAAACATAAACTCTAGCGATCCATTAGGAACCACCCCTCCGCCTGATTTGCTGAAGTAAGCCTTCACATTAGCAACAGTCCGGGTTGTATTGTCGGTAGCACATTCTACAAAGACGAGCACTCCATGAGGACCTTTACCCTCATAATTTACTTCTGTATACTCAGCAGCATCTTTGCCCTCCGCACGCTTGATTGCATTGTCGATATTGTCTTTGGGCATGTTCTCAGCCTTAGCATTTAGGATTGCAGTTCTGAGCTTACCATTCATTTCGGGATCACTTCCACCTTCTTTCGCTGCTACCGTAATGGCCTTGCCCAGTTTTGGGAATATTTTGGACATTTTATCCCAACGTTTCTCTTTGGCTGCTCTACGATACTCAAATGCTCTTCCCATGACAATTATCTTTAAGTCCACAAAAATATAAATAGTGATGAATCGATCCTTATACGTCATCCTAAATTACATCATCTGCTTCTCCTACCGGAATTGGTGTTTGCATTCAGACCTTGAGCAAGTAAATTAGCCTATGGCTCAATTCACATCCATTATCGAGGATTTCAACACCGAACTCTGGCGACATCATCTCACCGTACCCGACAAGATTGCTGAACAATTTATCGAAGGTGACAATCGACGTGTCATCTGCACAATCATGGGAGAGCACAAGATGAACAGCGCACTTATGGCCTCCAAGGAGTACTGGTTCATCTTGCTCAACAAGACCATTCGTACCAAGTACGCCCTGAATACTGGCGATAAGGTCAAAGTACATCTTGAAAAAGATCGTTCAGAATACGGAATGGAGATGCCCGAAGAGATGATGGTCGTCATGGACCAGGATGAGACGGGTACACAATTCTTTAAAGCCTTGACAATGGGTAAGCAGCGAAGCTTACTCTACATTATCAATAAAGTCAAGAACGCTGACAGTCGAATCAACAAAGCACTAGCAATCATGGATCACCTCAATGAAGCACAGGGTAATCTTGACTTCAAAGCCTTGAATGTCAAGATCAAAGAGTACAACCAAAGAGGTAAATTGCGGTAGTCAAATCGATATACAAGTGGAATCCAACCCAGCGTCACTCAGTACCAGGGGGCAAAAAGCAGCCCAGACAGTCTTAAGATCAGACTTTCAAGTCTATTTCGAAGCTCTGCAAAACCTCTATCATCCAACTGAGAATCCAGACGGTACATTCCCTCTTAATGTCGCAGAAAACAAGCTCAGCTCGACTTTGCTCAAAGAGAAACTGGAGCAGCTGACAAGAGATAATGAAATCCCTGCATGGGTAGCTGGCTATACCAACTCTAACGGGGCTCCTCCTTTTCGTGAGGCACTAGCCAAATTCATGGGGCGGCACTTGACCAAGTGTCCGATCGACCCTGAGCACCTAGCTACTTCTGCAGGTGCCACGGCGATTATCGAAATGACCAGTCAGATTCTATGCGACACGGGAGATGTGGCCGTATTTCCAGTACCCTCTTATCCTGTTTACAAGCAGGATATAGGAAATAAATCAGGGGTAGAAAGATATGATCTAATCACGCATACATCAACGGATGATCTGCGATCGGGCCCACCGTTGACCATCGATATGATTGATGCAGCGAGAAAAGACATTGAGACGCAAGGAAAACGATTCCGAATGCTTGTGCTCACCTGTCCTGATAATCCTACTGGAGTAGTTTACACACCAACGCAACAACATTCCATTGCAGACTACTGCACCGATCATAAGATACACCTCGTAGTTAACGAGATCTACGGTTTGTCACTTATCAACACCAATGATCCAGCGATCATTAGAGATTATGTTGATCAGCCCGTGTATACTTCTTTCGCTAAGGTGATGCAGGACAAAAAAAGCGACTATCTACACCTCTGGTACGCTCTATCAAAAGATTTTGGGGCTTCAGGTTTCCGAGTTGGGGTGGTCTACTCCCTCAATGAAGCTTTCCTCACTGGCTACAACAACTTCAACGCGCCCCATATGGTCTCCAACCATACGCAGTGGCTCTTCCAGATGGTCTTTGAGGATAACGACTTTCTAAAGGAATACATCAAAACCAACCAACAGCGTCTGACCAAATCTTACGTTGCGTTCACATCGATGCTGAAGTCCAACAACATTCCTTATGTGTCTGCTGCGGGGAGCCTTTTTATCTGGGCTGATTTCGCTCGGCTCCTACCGGAAATCAGTCAGGAGGCTGAAGACGCGCTGTGGCTCGATATTTATCAAAAGACAGGCATTCTCCTTACTCCTGGAATAGGTTTTGGACATGAAGCAAAGGGACAGTTTAGGATCGTGTATAGTTGTTTTCCATTGGAAGAGTTGAAGGTGGCGATAGAGAGAATGGATACTTATTTGAAAGCTAAGACTACCTAGCCAATCAGTTCTCGGTAAAATGCACCACTCTCTTAGTCATTGCAATCCAGAAGGGACTGATGAAGATGGTAATGGCGATCACGATAATGGTCATCTGATAGCTAAAGCTGGTAATGATGCCGTGACTTTGGCCTACAGAAGCTAGTACAAAGCTGAATTCACCAATTTGCGCTAGCAATGCTCCCCCAAATGCCGCCTCTCTCCAACTACTCCCTAGTGACTTCAAAGCCAGCATATTGATGCCATGATTAGTGAGATAGGCCGCCAGCACAACTACTGTAACGGTCAAGGCGTGCTCCATCAAGAAATCAAGATCAATCAGCATACCTACTGACACAAAGAAGACGGAGACAAGCACAACTCTGAAGGAGTGAAGGCTATCATGCAGCCACTTCGTGGAGTTAGAGGCATGAATAAACATACCTGAGATCAGTGCACCCAGACTCGCAGAAAGCTCGAACAGCGAGGTAATCAACGCTAGTCCAAAACAAGCCAACAGTGCTCCAAAGATCTGAAGCTCATGATCCTGCTTGAGTACTTCTTCAAAAGGGAGCTTGATTTGCTGTTTTTTGAAGAGATATACCAATGCCGCAATGATGAGTGCTCCTCCTATCAACTGCAATGTGATCTCCCGAGTATTGAGCGAGTCACCGCTCAAGATCGTAATCGAAATGATCATTGGGACGATCAGGATGTCCTGGGTAAGCAGAATACTGATCACGTTTTGATTGACTGGAGCTTTTGGATCCTTGAGTGTCTCAATCAGCTTGATTACAACCGCAGAGCTGCTAATGCTGATAATAAAACCCAGCAGGATCATACGATTAACGGACCATCCTAGCCATGATCCAATAGCAAACATCAATACCAAGCTGAAGATCACCTGCATACCCGTACCAAAAAAAGCAATGCGCCATCTCTTCACAAAGTCCGGCAATGATATCTCCATCCCTATGAAAAACATCAGGATGATGAGACCGATATCGCCTAGGTGTTGCGCAAATCCAATATCCTGCACCATACCCACGCCATGTGGTCCTAATACGACTCCTGATAAGATATAAGCGATGATATATGGTTGGCCGAACTTCCTCAGAATCAATCCAATGATTACAATAGCAAGGCTAATGGCAAGCAACAGATTGATCTCAAAGGCTAACGCGGCAACTAACATGACATAAAGTTAGTCGAGATAGTAGCCGATCAGGCATAAAAAAATCAGATAATCAGCTAATTAAGCGAACCAGAATTGAAACCACTCCTTGACCCTAGTCCAACCTGATACTTTAGTCAACTTTGGCTCCAATCCAAACAAGTCTAGCATTTGCGGATCATTGACTAATTGTGCCGCCTGGTAGGCGTTCACACCTTCAAATTCTGACTTGATACTTGGCTTGGCTCCATTGTCCATTAGGTATTTGACGACTTCCAATTGATTGTTCTTAACAGCCTCCACCAAAGCTGTCGTCAAGAATTCAGGATGTTGATAATTGGGATCAATTCCATTCCGGATATGGTATCTTACCAAGTCCACATCGCCACGCTCAGCAGCGTAGAACATATCTTTCCAGTCTCCTCCTGACATACTTTACGAGTTTTAATACTTTAAGCTAACTGTTGATTGGATCATTGCCATGGATATTTGCCACAACTTCTTTCTTGCCTCCACATCTAGGGCCTTATCACTGTAAGGCAGTGGCTTTCGCTCGTTGTAGTACTGACCCGTCACACCCTCCAGTGCTGGGTCGATAGCCAGCCATACGGGTATTTCGGCTCCCTTGTCCACTGGTTTCCAGAGCTTCTTCACTTGTCTTAGCAGAAATCCCAGCACGCCACCAAAGTCTCCCAAGTCCGTCTTGATCACTCCGGGGTGTATCATATTCAGTGTTAATCGTTGATCTTTGATCAGCTGTTGAAACTCTAATCCGAACATCACACTGCACAGCTTGGTATTCGCGTAAGTCTTGATTTTATGAAAGTCCACACCAGTTGGCGTTTTCTCTGGATGAAAATTTCCTTTCAAGTACAAGCCTGCGTTGACGTTGACAATTCGGCTTGGGCCATTTGAGATAAGAAGATTCTTCAGCCCTAGTGAGAGCATCATCGGTGCAATATGGTTGACCATAAATGCCATTTCTATGCCCTCTGTATTGAGCTCAAGCTTATTGGGCCATATGCCTGCATTATTGATGAGTACTTTGAGATCAGGGTTCTCCACCTTGACTTTCTCAATAAACTCAAAGGTTGATTGTATGCTGGACAAGTCACATCGGCTAAATTCAACTAGCGCTCCGCCTTTTCCCGCATAGATCTCGTCAATGATTCGTTGTGCTCTTTCTTCATCCCGCGCCGCGATGATGACATGATATCCCAGCTTGCACATTTGGCGTACGATGTGCTCACCAATACCTCTAGCCCCACCGGTTACTAATACTTTGTCCATTGTTTTTTTTGGCCAATTACTGGCATGGACAGCACAATCGCATTTACATATGTTGATGTGCTTTCATTTTCTTTCGGATACGAGAAAGTTGTGTCGGTGTGATGCCTAGGTACTGCGCGATGATATATTGGGCTACCAGCCCCTCAAGCTCAGGAAACTGCTGCAAGAAAATACCATAACGCTGGGAGGCATCCATGGTGAAGTACTGAAACTCGCGTATCTCCTTGGACACGAAGAGGAACTCTGCCAGCTTCCTGGCCCAACGCTCCAGGGCCGGATATTGATCAAAGCTGCCATTGATTTGACTGTAGTTCATTTCATAGGTCGTAGCATCGGTTAGTGCTTCGAGTGTGAGCATACTTGGAGCACCAGTCACCAGCGAGGAATACGCCCCTACGAACGACACAGGTGTTGTAAAATGCAGCGGAGTGAAGATCGTCTTGGTGTACTCCGCTCCATCTTCATTGCTGATGTAAGCTCTAATCACACCCTCGTGTAGAATTCCGATTTTGTCCGGTGTACTTCCCGCACTTGAGATCACATCACTCTTACTGTACTTCTTCTCGCGCATGTGTTCCAAAAGCACCTGCCAAGCGTCATCTGGTAGGGGCTGAATCCGCTCAAAGTACTTCCTCATCAGGTTCATCTTGTCTGTATCGCTCATTTTAGAAATTTAAGCCCTCATAACGAAGTTCTATTGCATAATCCGAGTTTAATTTGCGCTTCAAACAATCATAGGCATGGACACTCCAAAAAAGGAATCGCTCAATTTCATAGAACAAATGATCGAAAAGGACTTGGCTGCTGGCAAAGCTCAGACAATCAAGACACGATTCCCACCTGAGCCCAACGGCTATCTTCATATTGGCCATGCAAAGTCCATCTGTCTCAATTTTGGCCTAGCGGAAAAATATAACGGCACTTGTAATCTGCGATTTGATGACACCAACCCTGAGAAAGAAGAAGTGGAGTACGTCGAGAGTATCAAGACGGATATCAAATGGCTAGGCTTTGACTGGGAGGAGCGGGAGTACTTTGCCTCCGACTACTTTGACCAGCTCTATACCTTTGCAGTCCAGTTGATCCAAGGTGGTCATGCCTATGTTGATGAGTTGTCTCAAGATGACTTCAATGCCATCAAGGGGACACCCACCGTTCCTGGTAAGGAGAGTCCCTACCGGAATCGCCCCAATGAAGAAAGCTTAAGGCTACTCGATGAGATGAAGTCAGGAAAGCATCCCAATGGCAGTATGGCACTTAGGGCAAAAATCGACATGAGCTCACCTAACATGCATATGCGCGATCCTATTCTCTATCGTATTAAGCATATGCCACATCATCGTACAGGCGATCAGTGGTGCATCTATCCAACCTATGATTTTGCGCATGGGCAGTCCGATAGTATAGAAAAAATCAACTACTCGCTGTGTACGCTGGAGTTCGAAGTGCATCGCCCGCTTTACGAATGGTGTATTGAGAAGCTCGGCATCTATCCGTCAAAACAGACTGAATTTGCGAGACTCAATCTGAGCTACACGATAGTAAGCAAGAGGAGCCTCCGTGAGTTGGTAGAAGGAAATCACGTCAACGGCTGGGATGATCCGCGTATGCCAACCATCTCAGGCATCCGTCGAAGAGGGTTCACACCTACCGCAATCAGGAAATTTGCAGATACCATCGGAGTAGCCAAGCGCAATGGCATCACAGATGTAGCTGTACTCGAGCATGCAGTCCGTGAAGATCTGAACAAGATCGCTCCCCGAGTATTTGGCATCATGGATCCAGTCAAGTTAGTCATCACCAACTGGCCAGAGGACAAGACGGAGATGATGACAGCCACCAACAATCCTGAAGATGAGTCGGCTGGTACTCGCGAGATGCCCTTCACTCGAGAGTTGTATATCGATCGATCGGACTTCAAAGAAGATCCTCCAAGTCCTCGAAAATGGTATCGACTGGGTCCTGATAGAGAGGTAAGACTGAAGTCAGGCTACATCATCAAGTGCACGGGATTCAAGAAAGGTGATGATGGCGAGATAGCAGAAATCTATGCGGAATATGATCCTGAGACACGTAGCGGTCAGGATACTTCTGGTAAGAAAGTCAAAGGCACACTCGGCTGGGTCTCGGCAGATCATGCCGTCAAAGGGGCGGAGATTCGTCTCTATGATCGACTCTTCCTAACGGAGAACCTTGGGACCATTGATGACGATTTCAAAAATCATTTGAACCCAAATTCACTCACCATCACCAAAAAAGCGGTGCTTGAACCATCATTGGCGAATACCAAAGTGGGTGATATTTTCCAGTTTGAACGTATTGGCTACTTCAGAGTGGACGAAGATACGACAAGTGATCAGCTCGTCTTCAACAGGACCATTACCCTGCGAGACAACTGGGAAAAGAAAAATGGATAAGAAGAAGGAATGTCCCTCATGTGCAATGGAGATAGATGCTGAGAGCAGCACTTGTCCTATCTGTGCCTATGAGTTTCCCAAAAGCAATCTGGGGTTACAGCTTGTCGCTATTGGACTACTGATTGTTATTCTGCTATACTGGATATTGTAGGAGTTCTATTTTATCCTCCGCGCGAACATCAGCCCAGGCCAAGGAAACATTTCATTGAGCGGTCTTCCGATGTACCATGCGGCTGACAGTGATGCTTTAAAAAGCCAGTTTTCTCCAAGGTTTTTACGGTAGCCGAAACTAGTGAACGAAAGAAGATGAAGTCTTCTTTCGTTTTCCTGAATGGAGCCTTCTCCAAATGACATAAAACGTAGATAAGGAGTTATTCCCTGTCCTAATTCCCAGTGCTTACTGAAAGTGTAGTAAGTGGATAGAGGAATAAATATATCGACTGTTCTTCCAGGGATTCCTCTATGACCTGTCGACATTAGAGACAAACCACCTCTCAATCCAAAGAAATTCCCATTGTCCCTCTTCTCCATTTCATGTAGATAACTCAGTGAATAAAAAGCTCCATGACCTAGTAGTTCGACAGCAACAAAACTCTTGTTTTGACTAAAGCCCTGATAGCACATAGAGAGGAGTAGCGTACAGATAAAAAATAATTTGCTCATAACGTCTTGAATCTAAATATAAGATACACATTTAGTCAGAGAATATCAATGGTGGGATTTCAATAACACAATAATCAACGAGATCAATTGAATACGACAAAGCGAGGAATTTCTTTCGAAACTCCCGCTTGGCACGACTTAAGCTAGCCCATAGCTGGCAGATCGCTTACTAACCGCCACTGTCCATCAACTCCTTGCGCAAATAGTAAATAAGAAGTAAAAGTCATTTCACCAGCGAATTTCACTTTAGCCATGGCAAGGTTGCCATTGATGTCGAGCTCATGAATAGTCACCTCGCGGGTCTCACCTCCGAACTCTTTCGCCTTGATTTTACCAAGATAGCTCGTGCGATCCATGATGAGTACTCCACTACTCCCAAACATACGATTCATAGTCACACGGAAACTGGTGTCTAGTAGCTTCTCTAATTGATCCACATCCTGATTTGCGGTAGCATCAGCAAACGCCATAATTGCGGACTTTACTTGAGTATCTGAGGACGATGACTGGGCATGTGACTTGACGCCAGCCACAGCCAAAATGAGAAATAATAAACTGATTTTCATAGTCTTAAATATTTAGTGACATTAAAATTGAATTACTTCTGAAGTGCGCATGATAGAGTGGTGCTGGAAGTCATCAGAGATACTATAGGCCATCAGAAGCATGTAGCTCTGCCCTTCTTGCATAGGCATGGCCAATGGACTAGCATTTAATTCTGGTAAGGAAAAAGAAACCGTAGTATTGCCCTTTCTCTCACTACCGTGAACATTGGAGACTGCAGTCTCTGCACCAAGCTCGTGAAAAGGACGATACACACCAGGTGACATGACCTTATGCTCGACGACTTCTGCTTGACCTTCAACTACTCTTGTCATTATCAGGTAGGTGCCTGTCAATTCATCTCCACTATTGAGGCCAATAGCCACCCAACCAGCAGTTGGTGCAGTCAAGTCGAAGTGCACTTGACCATCTGATGCTCGCCAGTTGACTTGCAATTGCTGCTTGATTATAGTGCCATGACCGGAGGTCATATCAGACTGTCCAGCCATGAGGCTACAGAGTATTAGGGTAAAAAAGGAATCCATCATTAGCATATTCATCAATTATTGATATATCAATTAATAGGTCAAAAAAATACTACTTCATATTGGCCTGAATTCTTAATAAGAAGTCCGACAGCACACTGATCTCTTTCTCAGTAAATCCCTCAAGGCTCTTCTCTCTTGTCTCCCTAACCTTGTCCATGTGTCTTTCAATGAAAGAGTGGCCTTGCTTCGTTAGCTCGATGTTATATTGTCTCCTGTTATTTGGTATGGCCTGACGCTCAACATATTTTTTCTTCTCTAGAAGATCTAAGGTTCGCGTGATCGAGGCAGTGTCTCTCATCGAAAGGTTTGAAAGCTCTTTTTGAGATATGGGTGTATGTTGCTCAATAATCTTCAGGAGTACCCACTGGTCTACCGTCAATCCCCAATCATTTTGGTCAAACAGCCGCTGGGAATACCTCTTGGCTATTTTGGAGGTCTGGTCAATCTGAAAAAGTACAACCGTGCTTAGTTCATCTTTCATAATTGATATATCAATTATTTCTATTGCAATTATAACCATTATTAGTTGCAATCAAAGCACTAGCTTGATTTATGAGAATTTAAAATCAGATTAGGGCCTTGGTAAAGCTCGAAGAACTAATCCATCTTCCTACTGGTTTACCCGTAATACAAATTATAGTCGCTATGAAAACAGCAAATCATCTCCTTAGTCTAATGTTCGTCATACTTATCACTTCATGTGAGAGCCCAGCCCAACTTGAGACGCAAGAAGCTGTTCAAAAGTTTGACAGTGAACAGTTCGGGGCACATTGGTATGACGGTCTTGGGGAGCTCACGGGCTATGAGTTGACCCAGGCGCGTTATGGTGAGCTTCACAAAGGTGAGGCCGTCATGATTTTCGTTACTGAACCTTTCTCCAGGAGTAAGCAGGTAAAGCTCGACAATCACGATAACAACAATCCCGATCAGACCAGCGTACTGAAGCTGAATTTCACTAAGAAGTTCTTAACAGGAATCTACCCCTATTCGATGATGCTTTCCACCTTCACGCCTGTTGAAGGAGGCCAAAGCACTCCTCCTCTGAAGATAGCGATGAGCTCGCAAGAGTGGTGTGGACACACCTTTACTCAACTCAACCAAAGTGGAGGTGGATTTGATGCCTCCACCTATTCGTACTTTGAGTCAGAAGGTGATCGTCAGTTTACTATCAATGAGATGCTCACCGAAGATGAGCTATGGACTAGGATTAGGCTTAACCCTTCCGAGCTTCCTACCGGAAAGGTTGACCTTATTCCAGGCATATTCCACCAGCGATTGAGGCATTCTGATAAGTCAGTAGAAACCGCTGAAATCAGTTTAATATCCACAGACTCCAGCATGATGGCAAGTATCGCACATCAGGTCTATGAGATTAACTATCCCAGCACTAAACGCAATCTAAAGATCTACTTCGAAACCGCTTACCCGCACGGTATCCTTGGCTGGGAAGAGACTTCTAGAAGTGGCTATGGCGCTAATGCCCAACCCTTGACTACAACAGCCAAACGCCTAGGTACCATTCGCACTCCTTATTGGCAGCAACACAACAATGAGCACCGGGTGATAAGAGAGCAGTTGGGGTTGAGTGTGGAGTAGTTAGCAACTACTTAGGTCAGCTATTTACTGAAGTTACCCTCTGAAGTTCGACGACCTACAAAGTTTTGAAACCCGGACAGATTGTCTTCGTGAGGTCTACTTCTCAACGAGCTATATTCCGTAATGCTAAGCCCTCCTGGTCAGCCGGGCTTTTAGTTCTTCAGGGTTTCTTCTTGAATCCTAAAGAGCCAAAATTTGAATAGACTGATCGTCAACTCTATAAATAAGCAGATAATCTCCCACTACCTTCACTCTGACATCAGGGAGGTTAGTTGATTTACCCATCAATGGGTATGAAGCCAGAAGTTGAATAGCTTCGACAATCATGGCATTCAGTTTATTAGAGTAGCTGGTAGAACCAGTTCGCTCAAACCAATAGGAAAGGATATCAATACGTTCTTCTAAGGCTTCTTTAGACCATTCTACTTTGAATTGAGCCATTCTGACGCTTTCTTATTGGCCTCATCATTAGTAAAGGATTCCCCTGAATCAACAGACCTGATTCTTGATTCAAGAACATTAATCTCATCCTGAGTAAACTCGAACTTCTCTGGATATTTAGACTCAAAATCTATCAAGAATTGAATCTCTTTCAATAGGTCCCTATTATCCAGAGATTTAATTTTTTCAATAATCAGTTCTTGTTGAGATGTCATATTCTAAAGTTAATCTAAAATGAGCAAGTCAATATTATCTGTGCATTGAAAGAATTCTTGATCTACTCGTTCCTCAAATTCTCTGCTGGATTGATGTGTAACACCTTATAGATATGGCCTCCCATTGCTATCACTGACATCAAAATCAGTATTGTAGTGGTTAACACAAATGGCCAGATAGTCATCGGCTTTGGATAGTAAGTAAGCGATTCCAGCAGAACCTCTACTGCTTTGTAGGAAACCGGTACACCAAGGACGCTTGCACCGAGCAGCAAATAGATGAACTCCTTATTGAGAGAGAAGCCCAGTGCTGCCATACCCGAGCCTAATACTTTCCGAATAGATATTTCTTTGAGCTTGGATCGCATATGGATAGCTGCCAGTCCAAACAGTCCGATAGCAGTGATTATCACTGAAGCAAGTGAGATAGATTTTATCAATCTCTAAACCCACTTGAGATCAAGGAAATCATTGTCAAAAACACCATCCTGATAATGCAGGATAAATGGATCATTGGGGAAAAGCGTCAGCCAGCTCGCCTTGAGCTCTTCAGATGCAGCACTCATATCTGACTGATTGACCCGAGCAATAAGGTATCTATAGTCGTTTGGTTCGGAGAGCCCAATTACCAAAGGCTCTATCTCAGCATAGAACGGTTGATAATGAAAGTCATCTACCACACCGATCACCGCATGCCGTTCATCTCCTATCTCTATATACTTATCCAGGGCCGATTCCCAGCCCATAGACTTTTTCATTTTTTCATTAATCACTACTGCATTCTGGTCTGTCACGCGATTATCATCAAAGAGTCTCCCTTCCAGCGGCTTGAGACGCAGTGTTTCCAAATAACCCTGGCCTAGCCTGATGTGATCCGCCTCAAACTGATCTTCACCGATACTAAACTTCAATTGCGTATGATTTCTCCCTACCAAATCATCGGATCCCGCTACTTCCTGGACCATTGGAAGCCCCTCTACTCTATCCGCCAATTTTTGATAGTTCGCTTCACCTTTGACACCAATAGCCACTACATTCTCCTTGTCGTACCCCCAGTCGATGGTGTATTGGTGGCTGTCATTTTGAAGGAGCACTACCGCAACGATGATGGTCATAAATGAGAAAAAATACTGCATCGCGAGAAGAGCCTTTCTGAAACGGTTGTTGCCTCCAAACTTGAGTTTACCCTTTAGAATAGTATGTGGCTGAAACTTTGAGATATAAAGCGCCGGATATCCCACTCCACCAATGATGGACAGGGTCAGTATGCCCACAACAAATACCATCAGTAGAGGATTTCCTAGATAATCGTTCTCAAATTGTATAGCACCTATTGAATTGAAGGCTGGTAATGCTACCCACTCGGCAAGGCCAATACCCAAAAACAACGCCAATAAGCAGATGATGACATTTTCCGATAGGAACTGAAAAATGAGCGCCTGACGGCTACCGCCAATCACCTTGCGAATGCCGATCTCCTTGAGACGATAGCCCGCCGAGGCAATGGCGATGTTCATATAGTTGATGCAAGCCAGTGCCATCAGGAGGATCGAGAGGGTCGACAAAGTGATAAACGCAGCAATGCTCGTCCCGCTAAATACGCTATTGCGGGTGTTCTCGGAATGTAGCGAGCTTGTCAGGAAGGGCTCAAACTGATAGCTGGAGACGCGCTCCTGTGACTCGGTCTCGGTCAATCGCTGAAGAAATTGACCGTTGGCCATATCTGACACCAAACTGACGGACTCGGGATCGGCTATCTGGATAAAACTTGCCCTGGCATTCTTAGACCAGTCGTGCTCATCCAGTAGGCCCAGTGAAACCAAGGTCTGATCATTGGCCAACAACGTAAACCGAAAACTCGTATTATGCGGAAACTCAGCGGCTACACCAGTGATAATGTAGGTTTTCAAAGTCTCCTGACCATCGACGATAAACTTCACCTCTAGCTCTTTGCCCATGGGGTCCACTTTATCGAAGTACTTCTCAGCCGTTTTCTTAGACAGCACTATTCCGTTAGGGTCATCGATGGCACTGGACGAACCTGCCTCAAGTTCGTAGCTAAACATCCTCATAAAATCAGGCTCAGCAAAGCGAATGGTTTCTTCGAAGACGTTATCACCAAACCGTACATAAGCCGATGAAAAGTTGAACCTAGTGGAGCGTATGACTTGAGAATGGCTTTCTTCGAGTAAGCTGGCCAAGGGGGTTGGTGCCCCACCGGTCAACTGCTCCCCACTCTCCAATCTCACATACCTGTTGATGGCGTAGATCGCGTCTCCATTATCATGAAAACTGTCAACATTGTAGAAAAAATGAATAAAGCTGAAGGTAAAGAGCGCGCAGCTAATGGCAAGCGCGAGCCCCAGTGCGTTGATGATAGAACTCGTCTTGTACTTAACGAAATTTCGGAATCCGATGCGGAGGTAATGCTTGATCATGCCTTTTGAGTTTGGCATGAGACGCTCAGCAGGGAGCTTGGTTACATTCAATTTCCTGATAACAAAGTAACACCTACGGGTAATTCACAAACTAAATGATTTTTGAGGCTATCCAAGAGTGGAAGAATATGGTCGTAAGTCAACAAACGAACATTAAGAACAATAACTGGAATAGGATACTTACTGAAATTCTGTTGGTGCTTGAGGTTTTTATCCGCAGTGATCATCACCTCAAACCCGTCTTGGAGTAGCAGTTTCAAAAGTTCTCCGTTCTCTTTGCCATTCCATCCCATGTCTTGAACAGTGAAAACCTCAAATTCCTGAAGAGCCTTCTTTAACCGCCATGGAAGGTTTTCGTCAAGTAGTACTTTCATAAAGCTCTTGGAAGTTTCGCGCTGATACTACCCTACCTGCCATTTCCAAAACCCTGGTGACTTGATCCTTTGAAACGCTAGGAAAGTCTTCTAGGAAAACCTCTAAGCTCAAACCACTCTCTAAGTGATCAAAGAGCGTTTCAACAGGAACCCTAGTACCTTCAAATACGGGCGTACCCCCTAGAACATTAGGATTAACAGAAATCACACTAGCTCCCATATTGGAATTTACGAAAAAATGGTCTTAGTGATACAGCATCTAGGCTAAAATCCCAACCCCACCTGTCCTATTCCAGATATTGGCTTACTGAGGTTGGTACCAATGGCAGGATTCAGTATGTCGATGAAGTGAGCTGAAAGCAAAGGTGATTCTTGTTCCAGGTTTTGATGGACGAAGAAGTAAAGCTTCTCCAATCCCTGCTTCTTCCATGACTTGATACGGTCTACCCAGTCGATCAAACGATCATAGTCACTAGCGTGATTTGCACCAACGTACCTAACGAAAGCTACCGGTGATGTCAAGCGCATGTGTAGCAAATCGCGTCGGCCAGCGGTATCTGTGATGATGTTAGAGACATTGTAGTATTCGAAAAGATCGTAGATCCAGTCTGCATCTTCTGGATTGTTGAACCAATCGGTATTGCGAAGCTCGATAGCTAACGGAATATCTTTGTGCCAGAGTTTCATAAAAGCATCCAAACGATCCTTGTTCTTAGGGCCAAAGTTGTCATGTAGCTGGAGGAAGCACATACCTAGATGAGCGTCAAAACTGCGCACGTTGTTGCAGTACTCCTCTACTTCGATTTCTACGTTATTCAGCCTCTTATAATGGCTAATCACATTGTAGACTTTTGGAAAGAATCGAAAGTTCTCAGGCACCTTAGCCGTCCATTTTTCTATCTGTCCAGGGCCATAGTTATTGTAGAAAGTGGCATTGAGCTCAATGGCGTTAAACTGTTGTGAGTAGTAAGCCAGTTCGTCCTTCGTTCCTCGTGGGTAAAAACCTTTGAGCTCTTGTCGGTTCCACTTGGCACAACCAACATGGATGGCACTTAGCCCTTTCCCTCCCTTTTCTGATAAGACCTTGGCTGTATCAGGATGATCTTCTGGCAAAACAAACGCTACGATACTAGGATCAGGAACTCCTCCAAACTTCATAATAAACTCAGATTGTTGAATAGCTCAATATTAGCAATTTCAATCATACAACCCTTCGCTTAGTAGCTGAAGATTTGTTTACAGTACCACAACTTTAAAACCAATCGTGTCGATTTCGTATATTTAATTAATGAAATCACTAGCAGAGATCAAATCGACATTGAGTGAGAAAAAGGACTCTCTATATGAGAGGTATCGAATCAAGTCGCTGGCTGTCTTTGGATCTTATGCAAGGAACGAGCAGGGTGATGATAGTGATCTTGACCTACTAGTAGAATTTAATGGGAAAATTGGTGGTAAGTTTATCGACCTAGCGGATGAACTAGAAGAAATCTTGCACCTAAAAGTAGACCTAGTCTCTCGGAAAGGTGTCAAAGAGCGCTACCTACAGTCAATTGAGTCTGACTTGATTCATGTCTAAGCGAGATAATAAGCTGTTGTTGGAAGACATTGTTGAAGCAGCTTCCAAAATAAAAACGTACACCTCAGATCATAATTACGCAGCTTTCATTGAAGATGATCGTACAATGGATGCCGTCATTCGAAATTTCGAAATCATTGGTGAGGCAGCCAATAGGCTTGATCCCGATTTCAAATCAAATAATCCTCAAATTGACTGGAGAAGAATCATTGGCTTTAGAAATCGGGTCGTTCATGACTATATAGGTATTGACTATGAGATAGTCTGGCAGATTATTCAAGAGGATCTAGAAGAACTTGTTTTTCAAATAAAAGAACTTCTCGATTAAAACTGATTCAGCGATTCACATCTTGATCAGCCTCACATGATCAAGCATCGCCCGATTCACCTCCACATTCATATTGATATTCCACGGGTCAAATTTGATAGACAAGTCGTTATTACCGGCCTTTAAGCTCACCACATAGCTGTTGGAGTAGCCCCAATCCGACCACTCGTCTGTTCCCCTTTGTGGAAAGACCATTGCGCCAGTATAGTCACCATTTGCGTAAAGGCTTCTGATCGCACATTTATTCTCCGTATTCCACGGACCCTCCCCATTGCTGTAGCGGATATCAACGAGGTAGGTCCCTCCTGTTGGCGTATTGACCCTTAGGTTGATTTCTCTGTTTTGATCATTAGATATTTCCACGAAACCTTTGCCAGTAAAGTTGGTGAAAGGCAAGTCTGACCTATCCGCAAACTTACTCATGTCTATTTCCTGAATGTCCTTTTGGGGAGCTATTACCACCGGCTCACTAGTAAATGACTCTACACCCTGATCATCGACGGCACTTACTTTGTACTCAGCATAACCATCCCGCACTACCTCATAGTCAGTCCAATCAATGTTAGCAATAACGGCTCCATCCTTGTAGATATTATAGCCATTGGCTCCTTCTATCGGCTGCCAAGTGATTTTACCATCTACGAGTGAGACTAGAGGGTTCGGCAAGGTGAAGGTATTATCCACCATATTGATCTCTTGAGATTGCATCGGCTCGTTGCTCAATTTAATCTCCACGGTATGCTTACCAGAAATGTCGCCTGCTAGGTAGGCAGCATCAGCTGATTTCCCATCAATAGTCACAGCACTGATCTTATTACCCGTGCCTTCTACAGTAATGTCAAGTACCGAATTGCGGTAGCGGAAATTGCTTAGTCGCTTGGTGCCTGGATAGGTGTATGGTACCACTGGAGCAAATCGGATTCCGGTAGGCTCAAAGCTGATGCCCATGAACACCCGATGCACCATGGCCAAGTTGCCAGCCATGCTCCAGAGCATGCGGTGAGAATTGATCTCTGTACCCAGAAAATCACCCGACTCGGCTACAAAGTTTTCATAATTAGTCAGAAACAATCCCCCAGCTCTATAGATCGCTGCTAGACCATGGTTGAGTACGGCTTCATTACCTGCTTTTGCTGCAGCGAGATTCCAGTAGGACTGTACAAAAGGCCAAATCCCGTTATTGTGATAAGGCGGAATACCGGGAATCTGAGGGTATATGCACGTTGCTCCAAAGGGTGTCAATGGAGATTTTGCAATAATCGTCCGAGCACGATCCTCATTTGCAACATCAAAAAGGATAGCCAATGCCTCCCCCAGCGCCTCATATCGATCAGAGAGGTTCAGCTCGTTGCGCCCATACAGGAAGTTACCATAGTACCCTTTTGCACCGACCCAAAGTCGATCATTGATCGCCTGTTTGATCTCCTCAGCTCTATTCTGATAAGGTCGCCATGGCTCTCCGAGCAGTTTGGCCATTTCTGATAAGATCACATGCGCCTGGTAGTGCACCACGTTGGTGCCCAGATTTTCTGATACGTAGATATCCATGTTGGACATCCACTTGGGATAAGTCTGCTCCCTCCAATCTAGAAATGAGCTTTCGCCACGATTAAGGCCCGTGCCAGAGGCCAACACCTTCGCGTCATCGTCGAGGGTGTTTTTGATGATGTCATGAGCAGTCCTCAGCCAGGCCTCATCACCAGTAGTCGTGTAGATCTCCCAGGCGGCCAAGGCCCATGTCGTCCTATCGGAAGAAACGGGATATGCACCTCCAGAGCCAGTATCCTGAATGATCCTATTGCGCTTGACCTTTCGCATCAAGCTGATTTTGGCCACCTCTGGCTCGTGATAGGCAAAGGCCAAAAGAATGCTGTAGCTCACATCACGCGTCCATACCCCTCCCCACTTGGCACCCGTACGGAGCGTACTGTCAGGTTCGATATTGAGTATCGCCTCCTCGAGAGAGAGGTTGAAAAGTGCGTCTACCAGTGGCTGATCCGATTCGTATTTGGGCTTAGCAGAAATGTCTTGCGTAAGCTCCCATTCCTTATCGGCATAATCCACCTTATTGTAAGGATTGAGCACTAGCGTAATGGCATAGGTACCTGGCTCATCAGTTTCATTGAGCTGCAAACCAGACTGGCCGAGATTCACAAAATCCCAGGTCATCGGCTCTGAACCTCCCGCAATATAGAAGCCTTTGAAGTCATCCTTGGCTACTCTCGAACCATCAAATGCCTCATAGTAGCCCTGTGACTCAAACTGATCAAGCACTGGGCTCATGTCTACTTTGAAAGTGTACTCATAATTCGTCGGAAGGTAAGTAGCTGGAGCCTTCGGTCTAGGTGCCGGTTGCTCACCAAATACGATCAGCCCACTTGGCTTATCCTCCTCGATCACCACCCAGTGATTTGAACCTGGTGCCAATTCATTATCCTTTTCGTTGATCGAGAACTTGAACTCAATCAACCTCGAGTAAGTCGAGGAAGCAGAGCTTTTGTAGTTGGACTTAATCCTCGTTGGTGAGATAACCTCTGCCACATTTTCTCCTTGCACTACCCTATCGGGGAAAATGGCAAACTTCTCATTTTGATAAATCGGAGTATTCGATTCTGGGGATTGACAAGAGGACATAAGAACGAAAAAAAAGAGAGTAAGACGGTACATATATGACAGAATGAACAATTGAAAATGGACAATGAATGAACTTACAAGAATTAGAGTAGAATGCAAAACTGAGGTTATTCTGATAGTATCCTGTACAACTCAAGGTTGAGATAATAGTGATGACCAGAGATGGTGCGCTTATCAAGGATGGACATCTCGCAGAGTTTGTTGAGGTAATTGCGGGCAGTAGCCTCTGCAAATAGGCCCGCATCTTTCAGATGATTGACTTTGGTGAGCGGTTGCTTGAAGATCATCTCCACTAGCTGATCTGGGCGTCTTATTTTGGTGTCCTCTATGACTGCCTTTAGGATAGACTCCTTAGCAGAAAGGATGTCGTTGATCTTGTCGAATGTCAGGTGAGCCGTAGACTCCACTGCCCTCAGCATGAACAGGAGCCACTCATGCCACATACCCCGCTGGGTCACACCAGCTATCAATGAATAGTAGTCTTGCTTGTGATCAATGATATACCGACTTAGAAATAGTATGGGCAAGTCAAGAAGCCCTTTTTGGGTAAGAACATTGATATTGAAAATGCGACCAGCTCTACCGTTTCCATCCCTGAATGGATGGATTGCCTCAAATTGATAATGCGCAATCGCCATCTTGATCAATGGGTCTACCCGATACAGTTCATCGTCGTTTATGAACTGGATGAGGTTATCCAACTTGGCTTCCAATACTCCTTTCCCCCTTGGGGGAGTGTATATCGCCTTACCAGAATTCGGCCCACTACCTCCTTGCTTGATGTAGATATGGGCACTTGGAGGGCGTAGACCGTCATTGGCCTGCTTTACTTTTTGATAGACGCTTACAAAATACTGAAGGTCAAACGAATCGTTCTTTTCGAGATGTTCATGTCCTTCCCATAGCGCCTCGCGGTAGCGAAGTACTTCCTTGGCAGGGCCATGAACTTTCACCTCATCATTTTCCTCACTGTATGCCTGATAGAGCTCATCATCAGTGGTGAAGATGTTTTCTATCTCACTCGATGCTTTCGCTTCTTGCAAGCTGATACTGTTGATAAGTATAGCCTGATTAGGAATAGCAATTGACCTGCCATGCAAGCGACCGAGAGCGGAATTGGCTTTGCTGAGTTGCTCCATTATCTCCACCGTGCGGTAGAGGTCAGAGTGAATGGGAAGGTCAGGGAGATCGTTCCATGGAAGTAAGCGATCCGGGTTAATCTGAAAAAGAGGCTTTGGCATTTTGATGTCCGTTTTCGAGTAAACATCAAATAATTAATTTTTTGATGTTTACTCGAAAGTAGGCTATTCTTTTGATGTCTACAAACAAGTAGGCATCAAAAAATGCCTTTTTTAGTGTTTACTTAAAAGTAGACATCAAAACCAAGACGTTAATCCCATACAAACCGCCAAGTACCGTCTGGCTGCAGTCGCCAAACCGTATGGAAAATCCCTTTAGACTCGACTGGGTTTCCTAGAGAATCGGTATAAGTGAAAGTATAAGGGCCGTAGGTATAGGCCAATTCACCAGAGGCAGCTACGTCGACAAAGGAAGGAGACCAGTCCAACGCAGCGCCATCATCCGGTTGATCATCATAGTACTGACGAATCGCAGACTTCCCCTGTATAACCGTTCTGCGACGGTTGATTACGCCATCTGGAGCAGCATAGTATTCAAAGGCTTCCCCTAAGCCTCGCTCTGCAGCCATTTTCGCAAAAGCCACTTCAGTAGCTTCAACGTCATTTTTAAGCTCCTCTATATCAACCTGTTGAGAACAAGAGAGTAAAAGAGCTAGGCAGAAACAAAGTAATATACGCATCTTATGAAGTTAACGAAAATCAATTGCGATAGCCAACAAGTACCAACCGAATAAAAAAGTAGGAATGCCTAAAAAAGCCTATTGGGTTCGTCACAGTTCTTAGTAGAAGTATGACTCCCCTCATCCGAAATTGAAACAGTGACATCAGTCCAAACTTGAAGCGCGCGATTCCCTGAGCAGTAGAATCAGTATCACGATTCGATATCTGCTTCTCATAATATCCCTCTTTCTGCTTGTACAGCGCAAAGCCAGAAGCATTCTTCCGATGCATTCGATAGACGGCTCCCTCGAATTCCACTTTGTGAAAAGCGGCACCCCCATGTGCCAGTTGCAGCCAATAGTCAAGGTCTTCTCCGTATTTCAAATCTTCATCAAAGTTCACAGACTTTAATAGGCTAGATTTTCCAACGAAACTATGAATGCTCGGGGCATGCAGTAGAAGATGCTCAACAGGGCGACTATCTAAACTGTATACTTCTGCTTGCTTTGAATAACCCCAGCGATAGCTCTTGATCTTTGCTTTAGAGAGTCCAGCATCATCGCTGATCATTCGGGTACGACAGCTCACTATATCTGCCGTTTTTATATCCTCCATACACTTCTCCAGCATATCAGGCAGCAGCAGGTCATCATCATCCAAGAACAGCAGGTAATCACCACTACTCAACTGCTTGCCTACATTGCGGGCATGCGACACACCTCCTTTTTCCGGTAGGAGGTGCAGTCGGACGCTAGGATGATCGCCCCATCGATGGGTCATCTTATCTACGACCATAGGATCAGAGTCATCATCAACAACGATGATCTCACAAGGAGCAAGTGTCTGTGCTAGCGCAGAATTTACGGCCATTTTCAAATAATCATACCGATTGCATGTTGGGATGACTATTGAAATATTGGCCATAGACAGTGTATTTATGATTTATTCGGATCTTTCAAACATCACCTCACCACCCACAATCGTCATGTCGATCTGAGTATCAAGTAGCTGATCATCGGGGACGGTCATCAGATCCTGGCTGTACACGGTAAAGTCAGCCAGCTTACCTACCTCGATACTACCCTTAATATCCTCTTCGAAGGCACCATATGCCGCCCAAAGCGTGTACGTCTTCAATGCCTGTGCCCTAGTCATTTTCTGACCAGGCTCAAAGCCGCCGACTGGAGTACCCTTGAGCGTCTGGCGTGTGACGGAAGCATAAAAACTCGCAATAGCACTGACTGGCTCAACAGGAGCATCAGTGCCATTGATAACCACAGCACCGGATTCGATGAGCTTCTGCCAGACATATGCACCATCAACGATGCGTTTTTCACCCAATCGGTCAATTGCCCATGGACGGTCACTAGACATGTGAATGGCTTGTACCGCAGCAATCACATCCATCTCAGCGAATCTTGGAATATCTGCTGGGTCAATGTGTTGTGCGTGCTCAATTCTAAAGCGATGATCTGTAGCCATATCAGGGTAAGCTTTGAATGCAGCCTCGTAAATATCGAGTACTTCTCGATTGGCTCGATCACCTATGGCATGTGTGCATATCTGAAATCCGTTTTGAATACCATCAAAGGTTACCCTTCGGATATCTTCCATAGGCGTAACATTGTGCCCATGTACACCTGGCGCATCGGTATATTCTTCTAGTAGCCATGCGCCTCTGGAACCTAAAGCTCCATCAGAATACAACTTGATCGAGCGGACGGTTAGGAAATCGTCATACAGTCCGATCTCTGGTCCTTTTTCATAGTAAGTATTGAGTAGACTATCATTGCGACCATTGAGCATAGTCCAGAGTCGAATGCCCATTTTTCCTTGCTCACTAAACTTTTTGAAGAGGGCAATCTCATTGAAGTCGGCACCCGCATTCTGTAGGCTGGTGATACCATTTTCAAGTGCATAGTCAATTGCTAGCTCCAACGCCTTTGTATCTGTTTCTTCATTCTGAGCAGGCACTACTTTTCTAATCAGTCCCTGGGCTGTCTCATTAAAAACCCCTGTAGGGTTTCCACTGACATCTTTGAAGATCTCACCTCCATCAGGGTTTTCCGAACTCTTATCGATACCAGCTAACTCCATGGCTTTGGCGTTCGCCAGACCAGCATGGCCGCTGGCGTGAGCCAGGTATACGGGGTGGTCAGGTACTGCCTCGCTTAAGCTATGATGCGTAGGAAATCCATTTACCCTTTGCTCTGATTGGGTTTCCCATTTGTCCTGATGCCATCCTCTACCGAGAATCCAGGTGCCGTCAGGAGCTCCTTCGGAGGCTTCTGATACCATATTGACCAGCTCTTCATAGCTCTGGACATACATCAAGTCTACATTGAGCTGATTGTAGCCCATGCCCATGATGTGCGCGTGGCTTTCGATTAGACCAGGTGTCATTGTCTTTCCCTCAAGATCAATCACTTCAGTGGTTTCTCCTTTGAATGCCATGATCTCCTCTACAGTGCCGACCGCCATGATGGTATCTCCCCTAATGGCCACCGCCTGAGCATTGGGTAGGTTTTCATCGACAGTATAAATATTGGCATTGGTGATGATCTTATCAGCTGGATCTACAATGGGGCCGCATGAGAATACGGCTATGATAAGTGCAATAGGTAAAAGTCGGTTAAGCATAGAGGTTTTTTTGTTTCAATTTAAGCTAATCAGTGTAAAGACAAACTGTATTGTAGGTTCAGGTGTCAAAACGAGCTTTCATCGGCAGTAGTCAGAGTTGAGAATATCCAAACACCATACTATATTCGATCTGTAAGTGGCTAACTGTTGAATTCAATTATCCATTTAGTCATTAACTTAACCAGTCATCAACTCACATCAATGAAATTCTTTGCGAGCCTTCTTTTCAATTGCGTGGTGTTTACTGCAGCATTCAGTCAAGACCTCCTTATTTCTGGAGGCCACTTGTTTAGATCTATCCAAGGCGATATCATCGAGAATCCAGGGTTGTTGATCCGTAACGGAATTATTGAGCAAATCGGAATTACACAATATCCTGAAGAGATCAAGAAACTAGTGCTGTCTGACGATGACTATCTATTACCTGGATTAATCGACCTTCATGGTCATTACCGAGTGAGCTATGCCGGAGTAGCTAAGGATGATACTGTGGCCATGCCTAAGATTTTCCTGGCTAATGGTGTTACTGCCACCTTCCCCGCTGGAGAGGTCGAGCCGGAGAAAATGCTCGATTTAAGAAAGCGCATTGATAGCGGTGAGCGACCAGGCCCGAGGATCCTGAGTTCAGGCCCCTATTACGGTAGTGCGGCACCCGACTGGGATAACAACTTTACAGATCAGGATATCTATGACAGGGTAGACAAATGGGTGGCTAATGGAGCAGTTGGATTCAAGGCGAAGAACATCACACATGAGCATCTAAAAGCACTAGTTACAAGAGCTGATCACCATGAACTTACAGTCACAGGTCACCTCAACTCAGGAGTCGGCACCTCAGTCAATCCAGCGGATGCCATCGAAATCGGTATTGATCGTGTCGAGCACTTCTTAGGCGGTGAATTGCTTGCAGACACAACTAGCGCATACAACAGCCTCAAGGACATGGATCCGAATGATCCACGCCTTGATAACATCATTCAGCAATATATCAATAATGGCGTATACTTTGATGCGACTGTAGGAACCTACGGCGCTATCGGAAATATCGAAGGATCCGCTTTTGAGCCCTGGGAAGATGAGCGTGCTTTTCTTACTCCCTTCACTAGATCATTAATCGAAGACCTTCCAAAATCTGAATTCAGCCTACTCTGCGAGAAAATCTATCCCGTCAAATGTGCTATCATCAAAAGATACTATGACGCTGGCGGCTTGATTACTATCGGTACAGATCGTCCCTTTCTGATAGAGAATTATCTAGGCGATGGCTTAGGTGGTTTCTTCATTCACAGGGAGATGCAGATCATGGTAGAAGCCGGGATTCCCGCTTCGGAGGTCTTGAGATTTGCAACAATTCAAAACGCAACGGCCATAGGTTTAGAAGATGAGATCGGTAGTATATCCGTTGGTAAGTCTGCTGATATAATTGTAATCAAAGGTGATCCTCTAGAGGACATTACTAACACTCGATCAGTACATCTAGTGCTCGCTCGGGGGCGTTTATTCGAAAGTTCAGCATTGCTTAACGCAGCACAGGGTAAGCTCGGACCAACCAGTGAAGCTGCTTGGCTAAAAAAATAGAGCGTTCTTGCCTAAAGCAACAGCCTGATCGCCAGTCTCGCTGATTTAGTATATTATCCAGACTAATTAGACACAGCTAATCACTTTAAGAAAAGTCCATATTACCCTATTCTGTCTCCTCTGGTTCCTTATTACGGTAGTGCCAGTAGTAACGGCTCAAATGCGCTATGAAGAACCTTCATGGGGTCTGAGGCTCTTCTCGGGTGAGAAGTATCAGAACTTTGATATCATCGATGGTGAAGGGCTGACAGCAAGCTTTACTCCTACGAGTAAGAATCTAGCCGGAATCGGATACTCCCATCAATACTTCAATGTTGATATTGGAGTTCGGCTCAGAACCAGGGATGAGAATCAAACCGAGCGATTCGATCTACAGACCAGCGGCCTCTATAAAGGTCATTATTTTGACGTTATTGCTAAGAGGTATGAAGGTTTTGTCGTGACAGCAAGTGGTGATGCAGACTTTAGAGAGGATATACTCTCCAACGTACTTGGGATCAACTATCTGAGATTTAAGAATCAGGAGGCTATTGACATCAAGGCTATCAAGAGCGGTCGCTTAACTAAAAAGAGCAAGGGCAGTCTTGCCTATGGGGGATTCTTCTCCTACAACAATGTGAAGGCAGATTCAGCAATTGTCCCATTTGACCTGGACTTTTCTCCCGAAACGCGGATTGAGCTATTGAAAGTGGGAACAGTCGGGCTTCAAATTGGCTACTTCCATCGATTCTGGCTATTTAACAGGGTGTATCTATTTGGTGCTCTTATTACCGGGATTGGTCTCAACTTTGGCAGTATCCAAGCCACCGATAACTACCAGCCTACATTCAGCCCAGGTATCAGGCTTCAGGCAAAAGCAGGTGTTGGCTATGTAAGAGAGCGCTATAGCATCAATTTCATTTCTGATCAGAGTGCTTACGCCTTAGGTCTCAGCAATAATAGTGTCTACGCCTATGGCATAGGAGCCCTAAAGCTATCCTTCACTTGGCACTTTCATTCTGAGAATGCGCTGCATCATCTCATGCAAAAAAATGAGCCGAGGGCGAGATAGCATCCGTGCTAGCACGGATACAAAATCCCTCATACGGGGTATTTACTCTGCTGACCGTCTACTCTAATTTCATGGTAATCAATTATTAAACGAATGACAACCATGAAAAAAATTTATCAACACATGACAATGGTGCTCGCCATGCTGCTAGTAGCTTCGACGAGCCACGCGCAAGATGCCCTCTGGCAGCTTGATTTTGAAAGGGGTGTAGCCTGGACAAAAATTACCGATTCCGGGATTTTACTTGTAGGTACAGGTGACCGCAACCTACATGGCGTTGACTCAAGAGATGGCAACATTCTCTGGTCAAATGATATCCTGAATGGATCAAATCCTATTAAAGGAGCCGATGGCAAAAGGCTGGACGATGCAGCAGCCTTCGACCAGTTCGTCAACATACTGGAAGACCCTGATTTCCCAGAGATGGGTGACTTTATAGAGATCAAATTCTCTGATTTCATAGCTGTGTCTAATTATGCGGTCATTAACATCCAGACGGGTGAGGTAGTAATGAGTCCTGAGAAGGCCAACATGCCCGTCACCAAATTCTTAGGCAAAGAGCGCGCAACCTTCAATTTTAACGGAACGACTTACATCCCTGAGTTGAGAATGGTGCTCATCTCCGCTTCCTGGATCGATATCATGGTCAAAGGACAGCCTGAGTATAACCTGACCAAGATGGTAAGCCTACCTGATGGCAAGGTCATCTGGGAAACTGATGAGATCGCGGTAGACGGCTATCCATATGTCACGGCCAATGGTGATATCATCATGCCGGGTAAGAAAAAGATCGCTAGAATGGACGCTAAAACCGGAGCGATCAAGTGGTCCTTCGAGGTAGAAGACAAAAAGCAGACTTTTGAAAGTTTTGACCTGAGTCTGGATCTAGCGACGGGATACTTCTTCGAGAAGAAAAACAACAAGGGAGCCTTAGTGGCGCACGATATGGCAACAGGAGCTCGCCTGTGGGAAGCTGAAATGAAGCTCAAGGATGTACCCCAAATGAACGCCATGGGCTATGGGGTAGTGACTGTTGACAGCAAAAACTTCACCTTGTACGATGCGGCAAACGGAAGCATCAAATGGGAGAAGAAGAAACTAGACGGATACACGGTAGACCTGGGTGATATGGGCATTCTGGTTACTGCAAAAGGTAAATTCTTATCACTACTTAATAAGGAAACGGGAGATGAAATCTGGGAAGAAAAAATCTCGGGTATCAATATCGACCAGGTCGTAGGCAAGGGCATCATGTACGCTGATGCCAAAGGTCGACTAGGGCTCATCAGCTATGAGGGAGAGAAAGTATGGGATAAAAAAGGTATGCTCGAAGTACCCGACTTGAGGTATAGACCTACATTCAATACAGAGCTACTCTATATAGAGGGAGACTTGTTTGAAGTAGACTTACAAGAGGGTGACTATCGCCTGCTTATTGAGAATATGGAGAAAAAAGTCTTTGAAGGTGAAGACGGGCCTTCAGGTATCGAATACGTTGATGGAGGCTATTTGTTCTCCAACACCAATGAGCTGCTAATGCTGGAAACAGACGGAGGCATCAGGTGGCAAAAGTACTGGGAACCACCTGGAATGTCCCTTGCAGCTAAAATTGCCCTAAAAACTGCTCAAATCGCAATGGTAGCAATGGCAGCCGGCGCACAAGCACAGTCCAATGCCAACAAAACCCCCTATGGCGGTGACACCTACTACAGCAAGATGTACGCTGAGCAGGCTGCTGCTTTCCTTGAGGCTAACTCGATGTTGGGTGCAGAAGCTCGTAAGAAGTTTAGCGCCACAGTCACCAAAGGAGATGACATGCTGCTGCTCACCCGTGTAGGTGAAGGCGGTCAGGGTAAGTCATCGGGACTCATCAAGGTGGACAAGCGGAGCGGTGATGAACTCGGCTCTCTCCTACTTGGTGATAAAAAGCCGACTTACGACTATGATGCCTTGACTAGCACAGTCTTCTTCAAGGCGGACAACAAGCAGATCATCTGCTACAAAATATAAAGCACACTAGCACAAAGCCCAATGAGCTGCCACAACAACATGATGTGGCAGCTCATCTATACACCTCTCATCACCAGGCAGTCATGCCGCTGGTGCGATCCTACTTAGCAAGATAAAGCAACCGTATCTTAACAAGACCCGTCATGAGATTTCAATATTCGATATCGATCATCCTACTATTATTACTGGCCCTATCGGGAATGGCCCAAGATAGCCAACTCATCATACGTCAAGGCCACATGGATGCCATCAATGTGGTGAAGTACACCCCTGATGGAAGATATGTAGTCTCCGCAGGTGAAGACAAAAGCATTAAACTTTGGGATGTCAACACTGGCATTGATGTCAAAAGTTTTAACGGCCATCCTGCTGCCGTAAAAGCGCTAACCATCACAAAAGATGGACAGACCATCATCTCAGCAGACGCTGAGGGCAACATATTCATTTGGAAAACAGAAGGAGACCGAGCACCTGTCCTTGAGATCAAAGCGCACGAAGGAGCCATCAACACACTCAATCTCTTTGATGATAATCAGTCGTTTATATCCGGTGGCACGGATCAGACCATAAAAAGATGGGACATTAATTCTGGTAAGCTCATCAAAGACCTGCCGGAATCCATGACCTCAGAAATACGAGCCATAGGTATACATCCCAATCAGAAGATGGCCATCGTTGGAGGACAAAAAACAAATGATGTAGAGCTCAGGATTATCAATCTAGAAACTGGCGAAGTGACTGATGATATCCTAAATCACTACGCTGCGTCAGGAGCGGCAAAGGTCTATACCTATGCAGTATTAAGTACATTCTCAGTGGCGACCAACATCGCCAAAGGTAATGTTGGTAAGGACATGTTGGATTTCTATATCATGAACTACAACAACATCGAGTTCAGAAAAGATGGAAAGTCGGCATTGATTTCTCAAAATACTTACCTACCAATGATGGCCGCTAAAGGTGAGGAGGAAGAATCTGGAAATACGATTGTTTCCATAACAGAAATATCTGAAGACGGGTCAAAGTTCGTAGATGTAAAACGACCAGAGCGCTGGATTCTGGGCTACTCCAATGCACGAGCTGTGTTTAGTGAAGACCAAAAGAAGATCATAGTCAACAAAAAATTCTCTATCAATGTCTATGATATGGAGACAGCAGAGTTTCCGGAAGGAAATCAAACCGAATCTACCGCCTACGAACCTCCAATTCTAAAAGAATTCAAAGGAGATGTCGCTTGGCTCAACTCCATTGCCATGTCTCCAGACTATAGGACGGCTGTATCGTCGGACAATGAGCGCGGCATTAAGCTCTGGGATATGGAAACAGGCCGTATTCTCCGCAGCATGGAGGGTTATGTACAACCAGCTTTGTCAGTAGACGCCATGCCTGATGGTAGGCACATACTAGTAGGTTCGTTAGATCGAGATCTGACGATGTGGGATATTACTACTGGACGCCTAGTCCGTACATTCGATAGATCCTCAGATGTCAACTGGATTGATATAGCGGACAATGGAAAGTATTTTGTCACTACAGCGGTCAATACGAGCTTTTTCAAAGTATGGAACTTCAAGTCAGGTAGATTGCTCAAGTCGGTACTCGACAAAGATCGGTATTTTGACTGGGTCAAATTCGGGGATAATGACAAGGAAGTTTATGCCAGATCTCTATCTAGTGGAGATGGATCTATTGGACTAAGCATGCTCAAAAGTGATGAGGAGCTTAAGCTTTGGAATACTCAAGACATGAAGTCCAAGAAGCTCAAAGATGAAACTGTCGAAGGGCTGGAGGATAAATACGCCATGAATGGCTACAATGTTAGCTGGGATGGATATCAACTGGAAGTAAAAAAAGGTGGGCAAGCAGTTGTCACAGATCAACAAGCTGGAGTAATAACAGACGCCACTTTTAGCAAAGACGGAAAATATGTCGTCACGACTAGTGAACAAGGAGAAATTTCCATGTACGATCTTTCTAATGGACAGAAAACCATCTCCATGGCTTTGATTGACAACTTTGATTACATCACTTATACCCCCGACTTCTACTACACCTCATCAAAGAACGCAGCGAAGGCAATAGCCTTTAGAAATGAGAATGTGGTATTGCCATTTGAGCAACTGGAACTCAAGTACAATCGTCCTGATATAATCGCGCAAAGACTTGGGTACTCTTCAGACAAACTAGTGGCCTCCTATAAAGCGGCATTTGATAAAAGACTGAAGCGACTTGGTTTGACTGAGTCCGACCTGGATGGTAAACTGGAGCTGCCTTCGGTAACGCTGGATTATGACGACATTCCACTTGCCACAGATGACCGCAACTTCTCATTTAGCGCTAGCGCAATAGATGACAATGTGGGCCTAAAGACGATCAAAGTCTATGTCAATGATGTACCCGTTTACGGTAGTGCAGGCAAAGAACTCTCGTCCGCCGCTGGAGAGACCGCAACCCATCAAGTCACTATCGACCTATCAGCCGATATCAACGAAGTGAAGATTGTAGCCATGAATAAGTCAGGGCTGGAATCCATGCCGGTATCATTTGAGATCAAGTACAATGCTGAGTACTCCAAACCCACACTCTACATGGCCGCCATCGGCGTATCAGAGTACCAGCAGTCAGATTACAATCTGGCCTTTGCTGCCAAGGATGCCAATGACATGGTTGCAACTATCAGCCAGTCATCAGGGTACGAAAACATTAAAACTAAGGTCTTGACCAATGCTGACGCCACCAAGATCAATATCTTAGGCCTCCGTTCATTTATAGAGCAAGCGACTGTTGATGACGTGGTTGTCATTTTCATTGCCGGACATGGAGTGTTGGACAAATCGTACAACTACTATTTTGCGACGCATGATATGGATTTCAACAATCCTGCGAATGGAGGCCTTCCTTATGAAGAGATAGAGCGACTCGTGGACGGCATTAGCTGCCGCAACAAAGTGCTCTTTATGGATACTTGTCACTCAGGTGAATTAGATAAAGATGATGTAGCCGATTCGCAACAAGAGGTTGTTAAACGCGGCTCAGTGGCCTTTCGCTCGACAGGCACAATTGTTCAGCTCAAAGAGAACAGCTTTGGTCTAGAAAACACTTTAGAGCTATCCAAGACACTCTTTGGCGATCTCAAGAAAGGTACTGGCGCTACCATCATCTCGGCTGCAGGAGGAACAGAGTTTGCACAGGAAGGGCTCAACTCCGCCAATGGTCTATTTACATCATGCCTAATCGACGGTATCACGAGTCGTAGAGCTGATATGAATAGGAACCGCAGCTACTCAGTATCCGAATTGCAACGCTACATCTCAGAGCAGGTGACGCTACTATCTGGCGGCAATCAGGTACCCACATCACGGGAGGAGAATACTAAAAATGATTTCAGGGTTTATTAACTTCATTATTATGAGAAGCATCGTATTTATCCTCCTCTTTGTAGCCAGTCAGGCCCTTGGGCAGTCATATACAGCCATTCACGTGATGGGTAAAATCTACCTGCCAGACCGACAAGAATACCTAAAGCGAGGTACTAAGATCCTGGAGACCGAAAATCTTGAATTCCAAAGTGTGAATGCAAAGGCAGCCATGCTGAGCAGCGCTCGCGGACGATATGTTATACAGCCAGGATCTAAGAGTATTTCAACAAACAACCTTGCCTTTGCACTAAGTTCCGTGATCACACCTGTCAAGGGTCAGATGAGTACTAGAGCAGGTAGCATCAACAATGCGCTTGACTTTGAAAAGCAGTTGGGTGAAGCACCAGTGGCCTGGCTCAATGAAGAGCTCTCCTTTGAGGTATCATCCAACGCCTACCCTATTGATGAAGATAAGTTCTTCTACTTAGCCTACACTTATCAGAATGAAACGATCAATAAGAAGCTGAGTAATGAAGACCAGTCATTGAAGTTCGTCAAATCGGAAGTCTATAGGGTGGATGACCAACCAGTAGCTTCTGATGCCGTCAGTGATATGGAGCTATACTACTATGACACTCAAAAAGGCGAGGCGCAGCTAGTAGTCAAGCCTCAACTAGTCAACGTAACCCCTGAGGAACTATCCACACTGCGATCAAGTGTAGGTGAAGGTTCGACTTCAGAGCTCCTTGAGTTTATCAACAGTCTCTATGGGAAATGCTCAGTTGATGAGTTGGAGCAAGCGATGACCTCAGCCAAATAAGCTGTAGTGAGAGGCAAACTGCTGTTAGGACTGGGGATGATTGCCAACACTGTGATCCTCTTTCTGCTAAGCTTCTGGCTGATGTCACTGCCATGGCTTGCCGGTGATGAAAAGCTAATGATCTGGGCTACCAGTGTAGCCAAACTCATCCAACGCGAGGTTCCATCCTCAGAGCGTTTCGCACTCGTAAACACTTCCTACGATCTAACATTGATTGATCGGTACGATGAGTTCGGTTTTCCGGTAGGTAATCAAGCCATCACGGATAGGTCCAAACTATCACTGCTACTGAATATCATCAACTCAGGTGACACCAAGCCTGACATGATGTTTTTCGACATTCTATTCGAAGCTCCAACCGAAGAAGATAGTGTGCTCGAAGCTGAACTACAACAGCTATCGGGTCATATGCTAAGCTACCATCTGGATGATAATGAAGAGCCTCTCCTACCGGTCGTATCTGATGTCAATATTGGGCTGTCCGATTATGTCGTGGGCAACATATTTGAGGGGGTATACAAGTATCAACTGGTCTATAAGGATAGTCTTCATCTATCGCCATTGAGGATATATGAAATGCTCAATGACATAAGTGCCGAAAAGCAGGGTCCTTTCGTACAGCTGGGTGAGTATACCACACTCAACAACTTTATCATCAACTACAGGGTGCTGCAAAAGGACATTGACGATATGGAAGCTGGCTTTAACCCTATTAATCTAGGTGAACTGCTACTACTTCCCGATGAGGACATTCAGGCCTATTTGGATGATAAGATTGTGGTGATCGGTGATTTTCGTGCCAATGATTTTCATGAGACGATATTCGAGCTAACTGCTGGTCCGCTAATTCTCGTCAATGTCCTGCTGTCACTAGAGTCAAAAGATACTTACGTGAATTGGATTTTCTTTCTACTCCTCACCCTCACTTTTTTGTACTTGAGTTATATGTCGTTGACGGATAAGGACGTCATAGAAGAAGCCATACAGCGTAGATTTGGAGATATTGCTATCGCAAAATATGTGGCTGGCTTTGCAAGCTATCTTGGTATTCTGACACTATTGTCGGTTACGACTTTCTTCATCTTCAACATTCATCTCAACGTCTTTTTCCTAGCCTGCTACCTCTATGGTGTGGACAAAGTCAACTCACTTATCAGGAAAAGGCTGAATTGACGAGTGTCTTATCAAATTCGTAATAGCATTTTTCCTAGAAGTACTATAATTAACACAATGTTAATCTAGCCTAGAGTCTAGCTCGCTATCTTTGCAGAAGTATTGCAGAGTTTCATCATATCAGATTTATTCCGTTATTTAGAATTAGGATGAGACAAGTTAGTGCCACACCTAAGCAATGCTCATCCAAAGACGCATACCATGGAAAATAGAAAAGCCACTATAAAAGATATAGCAAAAAAAATAGGAGTCTCAGCCTCCACAGTCTCCCGAGCTCTCAACGATAAATTCGTCAAGAATGACGAAATGGTTGCACTCATCAAGAAGACTGCTGAAGAAATGGACTATCAGGTCAATACGATTGCCGCTGGCCTCCGTACCCGAAAGTCAAACCTCATCGGTATAGTCGTGCCAAGGATAGCCAGTAACTTCTTTAGCTCTGTATTGGCCGGCATACAGTCTGTACTCAACAAAAATGGATACAACGTGCTGATTTGTCAATCCAATGAATCCAAAGAACTTGAGCAACAGCAGGTGAATTCTCTCATCCGATGTAATGTAGAGGGACTTTTGATCTCCTGTTCTCAGGAGACACATGATGAGGAGTTCTTTGAGCGTCTTGCATCCAAAGGGCTTAGTTTGGTGTATTTCGATAGAAAAAACTTCGATACAAAATATCCAGTAGTAAAGATCGATGATGTAAAAGGCACCTATAATATGACCGCACATCTGATCAAAAACGGAGCTAAGCGTTTGGCTTTTTTAGGAGGAGCGGAAGAGCTGTCTATATGCAAAGATCGCTTTGAGGGATATGCCTCGGCAGTTGCCGAATTGAATGTGTCATCAGTAGGCGGCTACTTCGTGGATAAAAAAGAAGAAGTGGCTCCAGCCGTCACAAAACTCTTGAAATCGAAGCAAAAGCCAGATGCCATTGTCGCATGGTCAGATGATTGGGGCGTACAGGCAATTCTTGCTGCACAGGCTCTTGGAGTAAAGGTGCCAGACGAACTGATGGCTACAGGCTATGATAATACTGACATTTGCACGGTAGTGCAGCCCAACCTAACCAGTATGATCCATGATGCAGAAAATATAGGAGAACTGGCAGCACAGACACTTTTAGGTCGTATCAATAACGATGAGGTCGCAAGTGAAAAGCTAATGGAAACTCACTTGGTCGTGAGGGAATCCTCTCAACGAAAAAGTTAATCCTCTACATGTAGACTCAGTGCTGGATTGGCATTGGCAGCACGTACTGATTGAAAACTGATCGTAATCCATGCTACGATGAGCGATATGATACTACCGACTAAAAATATCCACCAACCCAAGTCAATCCTGTACTCATAGCCGTCTAGCCATAGTTTCATTGCATACCAGGCTAGTGGTACCGAGATAAGGACAGATAACGACACCAACTTTGTGAAGTCTTTAGTCAATAGGTAGACGATGCTAGCGGCTGATGCGCCAAGTGCCTTCCTAATACCAATCTCCTTAGTTCTACGTTCCGCTGTGAATGAAGAAAGTCCAAACAGCCCAAGGCAACTAATTGCGATAGCGAATAGAGAAAAATAGCCTGAAAGAGAGCCCACTCGCACCTCGCTTGTGTACAACTTGTCATATTCATCATCCAAGAAGCGATAGTCAAACACATAATTTGGATTGAACCTATTGAATTGGGCACCAACCTTCTCCATTGTAGATTGGATATCACCAGAATTGACCTTGACCATACAGACACTGGCATGCACTGGTTGATATCTCATGATCATGGGTGCTATCTCTGATCTCACAGATTGATATTGAAAGTCCTTTACTACACCCACAATCTGCGCATCAATCTCCCCCCAGTATTTCACACTTGTGCCCACAGGGTTTTCAAGTCCCATTACTTTAGCCGCCCTTTCATTGATCACCAGCCGAGTACTATCGTCTGCAAACTCTCTGGAAAAGAATCTACCATCGACCACCTCAAATCCCATCACGTCCCTCAGGTCATTATCTGATGCGACCATCTCAAAGAGGATGAGGCTCTCAGGGTTTTTACCAGGCCAGTCGATACCAGAGCTATTACTATTGCGTCCCATGAAAGTATGAGAGGATGCACTCACCTCTTCGATCTCCGGCAGCTGGCGCAGAGCATTGGCAAAGCCTTCATAGTTGTGAATGAGGTCTCCCTCGATATTGAAGTAGACAATGTTTTCCTGTTGGTAACCCAAATTCTGATTTTGTATAAAATCTAACTGGAGGTAAATCACCATTGTCGCAATGATCAACCCGACACTCAGAGTATACTGAAAAACAACCAATCCCTTCCGGATAAAGGCCTCTCCTCCAGTCAATCTCACTCTACCCTTCAGGACCTTTCCCGGTTCAAATGATGATAAATAAAGCGCTGGATAGCTACCTGCCAATATACCTGTAATCGAAACTACAGTTACCATCACCGCCCAGTATCGCCAGTCCGTAAAGTCAAGGCTGATCTGCTTCTCGGTAATCACATTAAACTGTGGTAGAAATACCATCACCAATATCAGTCCAATCAAAAGAGAAAGAAATGTAATCAAAACAGACTCTCCTATAAACTGGCCTATCAGCACCTTACGGTTTGCACCGAGCGTCTTTCTAATTCCAACTTCCTTTGCACGGCGTGCTGATCTGGCAGTACTCAGGTTCATGAAATTGATACATGCGATCACTAATATAAATCCAGCAATCGCTAAGAAAATTTTGACATAGGTGATACGCCCTCCAGATTGGACGCCATTCTCATACCGCCCAAAGAGATAAGTATCCGCGTATGGGTGCAGGAACAACTCTACATTGGAACTCTCATTTCGCTGGACTATGAAATGCTTGATTTTGTGTTCTAGCGCTGCTTCTTCAACTCCAGCAATTGTCTTAATGTGAGTCCGAGGGCCGTTATTCCCCCATTCGTTGACCCAGTCATTATCGGCTCTGAATACATCAAACGATATTAGAAAGTCAAACTTGAAAGAAGAACGCTCTGGTGCATCTAACAAGACAGCTGTGATCTGGTAGCTGCGTTTGTTTTCCGATAGGTAGTCAACAGACTCACCCACCACATCCGTACGATCAAAAAGCTTGATGGCCATCTCCTCAGAGATCACAATGGAGGTGGGATTGTCTAAAGCGTTCTCAATATCACCATGCAATGCCGGATAAGTGAAAATCCTTAGAAAGTCAGGATCCACAAAACGGCCTTCTGCTTTCAGTCGTTGTTCATCATAGGTGAGTTGTGCTTCTACCGACCATGTGGATGTAGCTGCCAGTTCTATTTCCGGTAGTTCTGCTTTTAGTGCCGTAGAAAGGATACCCGGTGTAGAATGTGTAGAAAACTTGCCGTCTTCATACGTCTGATTCTCCATGACAGAATAAATCGACTCACTCTCAGCATGAAATTGATCGATCGAGAATTCATCAATTACCCACAAAAGAATGAGAATCGTGCTCGCAAGACCTGTGGAAAGCCCAAATAGATTGATGAAGAACGAAGACTTGTGCCTATAAAAGTTCCGGAAGGTGATCAGGAGGTAGTTGTAGAGCATGGTCAAAAAGTTTTAGTGGATACCTCTAAAAATGAATAAGGTTACACTATTGACGCTCTAACCACACCACACGTTGCATGCCATTACAACAATTATGCTGCTTGTCTTGAAATCTCCTTTGGCTGATTGAACTCTGTCAATGAAAAATAGAGAGTTGCAATCAACGACACTCCTAAGTAAACCAACATTGCATAGGAGCCTCCAACAAAGACTTGATCGATACCATACCAACCCTCAAATCTGAAATAGAGGAAAAGTCCCATCACAAACTTGACCACCTCTACAATCAATGCAAGCCGATGACCGTCCATCAGTGTAGTGTAGCTGAAGATTGATGCGAATAAGAAAACACTGAAGAGTACCATATCTGCAAATGGATAAGTTGCGATCTGGGTAAGTAGGTAAAACAGAAGGGCATTGTTGATGACTAATTGAAACCAAGACCAGGCCTGAAAATAGCCTGATGACGGTGTGTCATACTTCGGCCTATTGTATACATCCTCAATACTTGTGACAGGGAATCTCTCCTTGACGTCTTCTGGTCTCCAACCTGTTGGCATAAACCAAAGCCTTACTTTGTCCCATATACTGCGTGTATACCAGGCGTCTTTCATTAGCATCCAGATGTGCATGAAGTTGATGATGATCGGATTCCAGGTATTAGAGGGTCGTTTTGTACCATATACCGCTGGCACGTCCGCCAATTCCTCCTGAAATGTCCCAAACCACTTGTCCCAGACAATGAAGATCTCTGAAAAATTCTTGTCGAGGTACTCAGGGTTGATGGCATGATGTACTCTGTGATGAGATGGTGTAACGATTATATTCTCTAGAAATCCCATCTTTCCAATCAATCTGGTGTGATACCAAAACTGCGCGAAAAGATGAAGGGGAGCAACGATTGCCACTACCTGAGCAGGTATCCCAATTAGCGCTAGCGGAACATAGAGAAAGAAATAGATACTGACAAAGGCAGAAATAGACTGTCGTAGGGCACAAGCCAAATTGAACTCTTCACTGCTGTGGTGAACAATATGCCTGTTCCAAAAGACATTGACCATGTGATTGAACCTATGGGACCAGTATCCTGCAAAATCCAACCCTATAAAAGCTAGCAGGTAGATCAACCATGTTGACTGTATATCCAGCAATCCAATATGCTCTTCCATCCATCCGTAGCTGATAATGACTAGTGAAAGACCGATGATACTTTTAAGCGTATTGGTCATACCAGAGCTAAGACTGGAGATCGTATCCATCGGACGGTTCACCTGGACACCCATCCTTCTGCCAATAAGCGACTCTATGATGATCAGCAAGACAAAACCAGGGATCGCGTAACTAAGAACTTTGGCATAAGCTTCCATGATGTGAAAATACTAATTTTAGGTTATATGAATGGATATCATTATTCCAAACGTTGCTCACCTCAAGTTCAACAGCGATCTTTATAGAGCAGACTGGTGCTGTCTCACTCAATCGCTTTGGTTATGGTCAGAGGGATGGTAATTTTGTTTACATTTTAATTTCTTTGTCAAAGCCCCATTTTACGCTAGGAAAACCAACAAAACTGGATTCTTCAGACAGGATGAGAAAAAAAAGACTCGTCGTATTATCAGGTGCTGGCATCAGCGCTGAGAGTGGTCTACGAACCTTCCGTGATAGTGATGGTTTGTGGGAGGGTTTCGATGTGATGGAAGTAGCCTCTATCGATGGCTGGTATCAGGACAAGGCGAAGGTGCTCGACTTCTATAACATGAGACGCAAGCAAGCTCTCAATGCAAAACCCAACGCAGGTCATTC
>JAVKDO010000143.1:0-126113 GCA_040222235.1 Cyclobacteriaceae bacterium | reverse complement strand
GAAAAGGCATGGCTTATGTTTATTGGTATCGAAGAAGATGACGTGCTGAGGCGGGTGCCACTCTCGGAGGAGCAACGATCAAGAGTTATATATACCGGCATGGTACCTCGAGAGGAGGTATTGTACTATCATGGTTTGCTCACATTGGAGGTGCTCGCCTCTATCATGGAGGGACTATCGCAATCCCTATTAGAAGCGATGGCACTCGGGATACCTGTCATCGCCACAAATGCTGCAGGAAACCCTGATTTGATAGTTGATAGAGAGAACGGATTGCTGTTTGAAGATGGTGATATCCAGGAATTAGTTGATTGTATCGAGCAACTGGCGTCCGATAACGCCTTATATACCAAGCTTAAAGCCAATGGCCAAAAAACAGCATTTGAGGAGTTTGAGATAGAGAACGTGATCGATAACTATGAGAGGTTATTCGAAGAGGAAATAAAAAAAAGGGATAACTAATCCCTTTCCATTGCTGCTGGTTATTGTTGATATTTCTTGACAGCTGCCTTAAGAGCATCTCTATCGGCAGTGATAGTAGGGTCACTGTATATTCTGGCGGATAGCTCAGAAATAACTTTCTTATTGTAGCCAAGCTTTACCGCTAGGTCTTCACAGTACTTAATTTCGCTCAAATAAACTTCTCGATCAACTTTCATTAGCTGAACGACATTATAAAGAATCTCAAACTTATCATCGTCTGATAGGGTGGACAATGGAGCCATTTCCTCTGGGTCATCGATCAAATGATCAATCTCTCCTTCGGTCATTCCATTCGCCTTTCCTAGCATATAAATCAAGCTCTTTTCCTGATCAGCAAAATCATCATCGATTTTGGCGAGCCCAATCAGCGCACTTAGTTGGGATTTGATACTCATTGTTTAGGTATTTATGGGAGAATATTAATAAAGTTCAATAAAACATTGAATAAAGGTAATTAATTAATTGAGAATTTGGCCACTGATGCCTTGAGCTTATCTCTATCGCTTGTGATAGAGGGATCGCTAAAGATTTTTTGGGACAATGCAGAGATGACCTTTCGATGGTAGCCGAGCTTCACGGCCATTTGCTCGCAGTACTTGATCTCACTCAAAAACACCTCCGAGTCGACTTTCATCAGCTGCACAATATTGTAGAGGTATTCGAACTTCTCATCCTCAGTCAACACTGGTATCTTATGCTCCTCATTGCCACTTTTCTTAAGAGAGACATCCATCATTTCATTGATATCAGCTTCCGGGATCTTGTTCGCTTTGGCGAGACTCACGATCATATTTTTTTCCTTAACAGAAAAGTCATGATCAACTAAAGCAAGATTAATGAGGTGTTGGAGTTGAGTATGAATGTTCATGATCACAGATAGTTGGTGAACTGAATTTACATTCATTTTTTGTATTAGGAAAGTGGAGGTGATGTAAAATTCCTCGATTCCTGATAAGAATAAATGAAGCCCGTCTACGAAGATGGCTTCAACGCTAGAATGTAATGCTATCTAAACAAAGCTATGAAGCCCGAGCACTTTCTTCTTGCTCACTATTTTCTCAATGAGAACGATGAGTAAGCCAGCATTGAGCACTAGGACGAGTTGTAGCATGCTGTCTGGGTTCAGTGTGATCGACCAGTCAGGCACCCTGTTGGTAATCTGCTGTAATAGTGGGGCCGATGAGGAGGGAAGTGCTGTCGAGGAGTCACCTGCAAAAATGAAGATTAGCGCTAATACGGCAGCCGCCACCCCAACAAAGTAGGTCATTAGGCGATTGTTGGCCTCCCGGGTCTTGATTCGTCGATAGCCCAATAGCACACCTTCGTTGAAGGCTGACGAAGGGCTTTCAACAGGTAAATCTCCAATGAAAGTTTCTGCATTGACGATTAGCTGATAAGCCTGGATTGCCTCTGTGTCTTTGTTTAGTTCACTGAGAAGTTGCTCTCTACGAACATCACTTATGTTGTCATCTAGTAACTCAACTAGTATTTTTTCACTTTCAGCTTTCATAACAATGCGGTTACTTCTGTCTTCAATGTATTGCTGAGATGCTCGCCCAGCTTTTTTCTTGCTCTGAACATCTTCACTTTGATATTATTCTTGTCAAACCCAGTAATGCCTTCAATCTCCTCAACGCTCATTTCTTTGAAATAGTAGAGCGTGATCAAAGTAGCATCTATTTCATTGAGCTTGCTAAGCGCCAGCCCAATGTAGTGATTCCTTTCTTTTTCAGATAGCAGGCTCTTATCAGAAACAGCAAAAACCTCCTGATGCTGAACATCCTCAATATCTTCAAGATAAACTTTCATTCGTCGCTTACGACTGATCGCCGTATTGACCACTATTCTATACAACCATGTCGTGAACTTAGCATCATTCCGATAATTGGAGAGTGATTTCAACGCCTTCAAAAAAGCATCATGGCTTGCTTCTTCTGCTTCCTCCCGATTATTCAGTATCCTGAATGCCAATGTAAAAGCATAGTGCTTATGCCGATCGATAAGCATATTGATAGCAGTGCTATTGCCATCAATAATGGCAGATATCAGTTCCTGATCAGAGGCGTTGGATCTCACTGGGCATGTGACGCAGTTGGCTTGACCTAAGTTACAGTGAAAAAAATATTTTTTCCTGTAACCGGTGGTTTGCGACCAGCGTCATAGACCCGAAATTCAAAATTTAGAAAAAATGGAAGTAGCAATTATAGTTCCCGTAGTGTCAGTCTTATCAATAGTGACACTCATCATTTTTATCAGAAAATTCATAAACGACGAGCGTATGGCGATGATCGAAAAAGGAGTTGATTCCAAAATCTTCAGAAACACGGGTGAGTTTACGCCTCTACGCTATGGCCTGTTACTAGTAGGTGCTGGCGTAGGCCTGCTCATGGGTGCAGTACTCGAGGCGAGCTTCATGTCATTCAACGAAGAAGCAGGCTATTTTTCAATGCTGTTTATTTTTGGCGGAGGGGGGTTGTTCGCCTCATATCAGATAGAACAAAAGCGTAGAAAGGAGAGGGGCGAGTAGCTCATCTTCTTGTCTTGTTTACATTGAAATCAAACACATCAGGGCGCTGATAGTGCCCTGACACATCCAAGGTCATTTGCTCTTTTTTGATCTCCTTCAGGTCGAGCTCTGCTGTGAGTATCTCCTCCTTACCAAATACCGGAGGAAGCAAATAATGACCATCAGGCCCTATCACACAGCTGCCACCATCTAGTAGCTCTTTCTCAGTGGTTTTATAAGCTAGGTGAGGTGGGAGATCAGATAGTGAGAGCATTTGACCTACCGCAATCACAAAACAACGGCCCTCGAAAGCATACTGACGACTAGCCACCTGATGCATCTCATGAACCTTTGGCCACAGGGCTAAATGGACTTGCTCTCCAGTATCGTGAAGGGCTTGCCGGGATAACGGCATCCAGTGTTCCCAGCAGATAAGACCTCCAACCCTCACATTGTTGACCGAGTGACTAACTAAGCCAGCCCCATCTCCAGCACTGTAGAGCAGCTTTTCTGTGAAAGTGGGCATCAACTTGCGATGATGAATCACCAACTCACCCTCAGCAATTAATCCGAAGCTATTGTAGATACTGCCATGTCCAGGCTGGCCGTGAACCACTTCATTGAAACCAAACCCTATGGCGACATTTAGCTTTTTACTCAGCTTTTGAAGCTGTGCCATTTCTCCTGAAGCAACTGAAAGGCTGTTCGCATGCATTTCCGCAAATATCTCCTTAGTGGCGTGGTTGTTCCAGAGGCCCGCCTCAGGCGCATAATCCAGCCATGCAGGATATCCACAAAACCATGTTTCTCCGAATATGACCAACTCACAAGATTGTTCAGCCGCTTGCTGAATCAGACCAACGGCCTTTTCAATGGAGGCAGGAAGGCTGTTGAAGACAGGCTTGTGCTGGATGATACCGATTTTCATAGACCTAAGCTAACGAAAGCCCGTGTATTCAAGCAGTCCGATATTGTTACAAGCCACATTGGATATGAATTAGGCTCTACAGATCATGTCCACATGAATTCCTCTTCTCATCAAACTCTCCTTTGATCATAGGGTGTCAATTCCTAATTTGAGCAAAAGCCCGACCTATGCGACGATTGTATTTTCTTTCTATCATTTTTTTAATCGTATCCTGTACTTCTAAGTCGGTATTGGAAGCCGACATAATCATCGAAGGTGGCGAAGTTTATGATGGTGTTGATGAGTCTGCCAAACCTTGGACTGTAGCTATCAAGGATGATAAAATCATCTACGCTGGTGACGGGAGTGAATACAATCTCAAAGCGGAGCAAATTATTGATGCTAGTGGCAAAGTGGTATCACCAGGCTTCATTGACCCGCACACGCACTCTACGCAAGACCTTAATGACTCTGTGACTAGACACAACCTGCCGTTTCTGAGTCAGGGCGTCACTACGGTAATCATTGGGAATGACGGTAGGAGCCCTATTCCGGTAGGTCGAGCCATGAAGCAGTGGGGTCAGTCAGGTGCGGGCACCAATGTCGGCGTGCTTCTCGGGCACGGCAATGTAAGAAGGGTCGCTATGGGTATGGAAAATCGTCCTCCAAGTGATGAGGAAATGGAAGAGATGCGCGAGATCGTAACACAAGCCATGGAAGATGGGGCATTGGGGATGTCCACCGGACTCTACTATACTCCTGGCAACTACGCATCCACAGAAGAGGTAATCGACTTAGCAAAAATAGTCAGCAGCTATGGTGGCGTATATGATACCCATCAGCGTGATGAGAGCAGTTACTCTATCGGGTTGCTGAACTCAATCAGAGAGGTAATTCGGATCGGTGCTGAGGCAAAATTGCCCGTGCACATTTCACATCTCAAGGCACTTGGCGTGGATGTCTGGGATATGGCACCTGAGATCATTGCGCTATATGACTCTGCACGAGCAGCGGGCATAGACATCACCGCCAATCAATATCCCTATGTGGCTAGTGGCACGAGCGTAGGCGGAAGTACTTTCCCTAACTGGGCACGCGCTGGCGGAACCGAAGAAATGATCAAGCGCATTGATGACGAGGTGACGGGTCAGCTCATCAGGACCGAGATGAAAGACAATTTGAGGCGCAGGGGAGGTGCCTCTTCCTTACTCATAACAAGAAGTGGCACTCCAGAATGGATCGGTCAGACACTAGAGGACTTGTCGAAAGAGTGGCGTATTGAACCCATAGAAGCGGCCATCAAAATCATCAAGGCAGGCGATGCTTCTGTTGCTAGCTTTAATATGACGGAGGAGGATATTGCCCTGTTGATGGCACAACCTTGGTGTATGACCGGTTCGGATGGGTCTGCCGGGCACCCTAGGAAGTATGGTACTTACCCCCGCAAGTTCAGGAAATACGTCATTGAAGATTCAATCATCTCCATGGGGCGAATGGTTGTAGCCAGTTCAGGGCAAGTCGCCGAAACGTTCAAAATCAAAGAAAGAGGACAAATCAAAGAAGGATATTTCGCGGATATCGTGATCATCGATCCAGAAACTATTCGTGATAATGCCACTTTCGAAAAGCCGGAACAAATTGCCTCGGGAATCGATTATGTGCTTGTCAATGGTGAAGTTGCCATTGACAATGGTCGATACAATGGTGTTTTGGCTGGTGAGATACTCAAAAGAGATTGATGTTCGATTATTATTTTCTTGGTTTCATTCAATTGGTGATCGGGCTATTCTTCACTTTTAGTCCTCCCAAAAAACCTAATGACATGTATGGGTATTGGGGTAAGGCTGCTAAAAGGAGTCTCGATCATTGGAAAACAGCTCATCGCACCGCTGGCCCACTATTTATCCTCTCAGGTTTGAGTGCTCTGGCTGGTGGGTATTATTTCGAAGGTTCAGCATTTGAGTATGCTCGATTAGTGAACCTTTTTATTGGGTTTGGGTTCGGCATTGTTGTAATACTGATTACTGAGCGGAAACTGAAAGGGCTTAATTCTTGAATGCATTGCCCGCTTCTGCTTGGCTACCGTCAAACACCCTTATGGCCACTACTTCCGCCTCGGCTGTCTTCACACCCTCATCAGAATAAAAGTCACACCAAAGCACTGTCTTTTTACCTTTCATTTCCATGATCTTCGCACGTAGTTGCACCTTTCGATTGGGCGTGGGCTTCAAGTACTTGACATTGAGGGTGCCGGTGGCGTATCGGTACTCCGGATGCGTATCCATTGATCGATCCTCTACCTTATAGGCATAGGCCATAGCTGCTCCCATACAGTGGCAGTCGATGAGAGTTGCCATGATACCTCCGTTCATTAGGTCTGCCCAGCCGTGATATTCCTCCTTAGACTCCCAGTCAAGCACCGCCTCGTCACCTTCCCAGTAACTTTTGATTTGCAGTCCCTGCGGGTTTTGAATACCACAGCCAAAACACACATTCTCTGGCATATGGTCCTGGAAATAATCTTTGCTCATAATGGGTTCGTTGTAGATAAAGTCTAGTCTTTGGTGTGATTCCGATTTCTGATAAGGGAGCAGACAGACGCAGTGACTTCTGCAATTGTCTCACGGGCTCCATGTAAGTATCTTTGCCAAAAATAATATTTCTGCTATGATTCATGCGATAGATCTACATTTCCTCGGACACGAACATACGATTGCCAGCTATCTCATTGAGACAGATGAGGGGCCAGTACTGGTAGAGACAGGACCACACTCGACCATTGGGTATTTAGAGAAGGGGCTATCGCAATATGGGTATCAACTTTCAGATATCAAGAAGGTCTTTCTGACCCATATTCATCTAGATCATGCCGGGGCAGCTTGGGCATTCGCCAAAAATGGTGCAACTATCTACGTCCACCCCTTCGGAGCTAAGAACATGGAGGACCCCTCTAGATTAATGGAATCCGCTCGACGTATTTATCAGGACAAGATGGATGAGCTGTGGGGCGAAATGAATGCCATTCCGACAGATCAGCTTTACGAAGTGGCGGATGAAGAAATATTTGACTTGGGCAACCTGCAGCTCAAAGCATGGCATACTCCAGGGCACGCCAAGCACCACATCGCCTGGCAGATGGGCGATAGTCTCTTCACCGGAGATGTCGCAGGTGTCAAAATTGATAAGGGAATCGTCGTGCCGCCCTGCCCACCACCCGATATAAATATTGAACACTGGGTGGCTAGCATCAACCTGATCAGAAAAATAAATCCAGCAACACTATACCTCACTCATTTTGATGCTACCACAGCTGTGGATGATCACCTCGACAGCTTGGAGTCTATTCTTTGGGACTGGGCCAATTGGATGAAGACACCTTTTGACGAAGGTCGATCTATGGAAGAAGTGACTCCCGACTTTATGAAATATGTGGCAGGCCAACTGAGAGCTGGTGGACTTGGTGAACAGGAAATCCAGCAATATGAAGCTGCCAATCCTTCCTGGATGAGTGTGGCAGGGCTGCTTCGCTACTGGAAAAAGAAGGGCGAGCAGGCTTGATCCAATTCCTCTCTTTCGAACTCACCTACTATCAAGTAGGCATCATCACATTAGTTGCGGTATTAATAGGCACGGCTAAAACAGGTGTCCATGGGTCTGGTATGATTGCAGTCCCCCTGTTAGCCTCCATTTTCGGAGGTAAACTATCGAGCGGACTACTCTTGCCGATATTGTCTTTGGCCGATGTTTTCGGGGTGATCTACTATCACAAGCACGCAAGTTGGCCACACCTTAAAAAACTGTTCCCTTGGGCTGCAGTGGGTGTTGTATTGGGTACAGTCACGGGTGCTTATATCGATGACGAAGCTTTCCGACTGATCATGGCGATTATCATTTTCGGTAGTGTCGCAATCATGCTTTGGCTGGAGCAAGGCAACAAAGAGCACGTACCTGACTATTACTGGTTCGCCATATTGATGGGTATGGCCGGAGGGTTTACCACGATGGTGGGTAATCTTGCTGGATCGGTAATGGCACTCTACTTGCTATCTATGAAGCTGCCTAAAAACTCTTTCATAGGTACAGCTGCTTGGTTTTTCATGGTGATCAATTGGTTCAAGATTCCTTTTCATGTGTTTGTATGGGAAACGATTACGCTGGATTCATTTCTTTTGAACCTCACAACCCTACCATTTATTGCCGTGGGAGCAGGTCTGGGCATATTGATCACGAGGCAAATTCCCGAGAAGGCTTATCGCTACTTTATCATTGTAATGACGCTCATAGCAGCTGTATTCATGGTAATCTAGAAAATGGTGTTTTTATTATTGAATTTGAAAGCCAATGGCAGACGCTGAGAAAATCATGACCATGCACCCACAAGGGAAGCAGGGCACAAGAATTGACTTGAAGAAGTATGAGCAGATCAAATCTGCTATTATCGCCACCCTTGAAGAATTCGAGGAGGCCACTCTTGACGGCCTAGTCAAAAGTGCAGAAGAAATCTTGCGAGACCAGTTTGAGGGTAAAGTGGTTTGGTATGTGGTAACCGTCAAGCTAGACCTGGAAGCACGTAAATTGATCGAGCGAATACCCAAGACAAGCCCTCATCGTGTCAGACTCACCTAAGTTCGATTGGACGGCAGAAATTCTAGGAAGCTCTGATATGCCAGGTGCCTCCTGGGTGGATCTTCCATTTGATGTGCCGAGTACCTTTGGAACAAAGGGCCAGGTCAAGGTTAAGGCCGCCTTTGATGGTGTTGAGTATCGGGGTTCCCTAGTCAACATGGGTCAAGGCCATTTTCTATTATTGCGAAAAGATATCCGAAAGAAAATAGGGAAGGGTGTGGGTGATATTGTGCAGGTCACTTTAATGCGAGATCTTCAGGAAAGATTGGTAGAGGTGCCTGAAGAGTTGCAATCCCTTTTGGATCAAAATACTGATTTGCAGTCATTTTACAATAGTCTCTCTTACACCAACAGGAAAGAGTATGCTCGATGGATTGAGGAAGCCAAGCGACCTGAGACCAAAGAGAAGCGGCTGCTACTTACCAAGGAAAAGCTGGAATCCGGGAAGAAGAAACCCTTTGAAAAGTAAATGAAGGGCCCAATCCTACTCAAGCCCTTCTGTCCATGAAGCAAATTACAGTTTAGTAATCATGAACTTCTCTTTTGTTCGTTGGCTTTTTCGGTAGTTTTTTAACTCTTTATTTAGCTTTTTCACATTGCGCGGGTTAAGCGCGATCTGTTTTTTCCCCAAATTTTGCTCAAAGACAAGGCTGTCAGCGGAGTTGTAAAACCTCACTAACGCATCGGCTCTACCACTCACGTGATCCTGCACGATCCAGTATCCAAGTAGCCTCTTCTTTTTTGGTTTTGCTTCAGTTGGCTCACTTATCAGAATCAAGGATACAGCCAGCCCTAGTGTAAAAAATATTCGTTTCATCTTCGCTTTATATTTTGGTGTTGATGATGAAAACGCCATATCGAATCTGGGTTTTCAAAGAATCCCCAAACGACAGGTCTCACACCGAGTACGCTGTTGATCAGCCTCAGTTTGTGGGGATGGCTTAACTCTGGAGAGCCGCTACTACTCCCTCCTTGTAGGTTCTCCCGATTGGTAGCTCTGTTCCATCAATATATATGGTGCTATGATCGAAGGCGTTTACACGGTCTCGCATGACAAGGAAGGAACGGTGAATACGCACCGCCTGATCGCTGGGGAGCTGTTTTTCGAAATAACTCAAAGGTTGATAGGAGGTGATGGGTCGTTCACTACCGTGAATAACTACAGTTTCGTTAATGCTCTCTAGGTAGGTAATGTCTTGTAGTGGGACTTTAAAAGTCTTGTTCTCAGCTTTAATCAAGAGGTTGTGATCGCCCGAAGAAGAATCTGTTGAGACAGAGAGCTTGTCAACGGCTTGTAGGAAGCGCTCGAATGCGAAAGGCTTGACCAAATAGTCAACTGCATTGAGCTCATAGCTTTCTACAGCAAATTCCCGGTAGGCTGTAGTAAAAATGACCTGCGGTGGAGAGCTCATGGTCTTAATGAAGCTTATTCCACTCACATCCGGCATCTGTATGTCGAGTAGTAGAAGGTCTATCGGCTTATGGCGGATAAGTTCCGCGGCTTCAAGCGCATTGTCACATCGACCAACCAAATGAAGGTACGGCACTTTCGCTACGAAATGCTCAAGTAAGTCGAGCGCCAATGGCTCATCGTCTACGATCGCGCAGTTAATTTTCATCTGACTGAGTATACTTTGAAAGGTCAAGTACCAATGAAGCTTCATACGTTTCTTCGTGCTCTTCGGTTCTGAGAGCAAAGCCATCAGGATACAGAAGCTCTAGCCTTCTACGAAGATTTTCTAGCCCTATCCCTCTTTGTGTCGTTTTTTCAGCCCTATCTTGAAACGATGCTGCATTTTTGACCGAATACTCAAGTTTTTGCCCATTCAGCCGTAGCTCAGCTTTTATCCAATTGCGTGTCTTTTCCTTACCAATTCCATGTTTGAAAGCGTTTTCCAAAAATGGAAGCAGCAGCAAGGGAGCAATTTTGGCTTTGCCAAAGTCGTCAGGTATGATAAAGTCAACCTCTAGTCTCGAGTACCTTAGCCGCTCAAGAGAAATAAAGTTTTCCAGGTTCTCGACCTCTTTTTTGAGAATAACACATTTGTTGGAAGCTTCATAAATGATGTAGGACATTAGCTCACTTAGCTTGAGCAAAGTAGGTCCTGCCTTTTCATCCTTTCTTTCAACAAGTGAGTATAGGTTATTCAAGGTATTGAAGAAGAAGTGAGGGTTGATCTGGCTTCTCAGAAACTTCAATTCTGTTTCGAGCTTTTCACGTTCCAGCTTTTGAGTGTTTTGCTGATTGAAATAGAAATCTTTCAGCACTTTGATGATCACCGTTGCGCTAGCAATGGTAAAGAAATGATTAGCTCTACTTAAGAATTTCCAAGGTGACATTAAGTAACTGTCAGGAGCGTAAGTGTATATACCAATAGACATACAAAACTTGATAATGAAAGTCTGGAGAAATGTAGCTAGGGCTATCAGCAAGATGTTGGCTACACAGAAATATAGAATCTTCTTCTGACCTAGAAAGTGAGGCAGGAAAATATATAGGTTGATATAGACTACAGGTATTTTGAGCAGTAGCTCAAATGCCTGTACATAAGCAACATTTTCCCACGTATTGACTACACCTCCGTAGATCAGGACTCTGTATATATAGTAGGATATCCAAAATGAGATATGTAGCGCGGGCCTACTGTTCAGCCATTTGTCAAGGTGGGGTTGCTTCAAAAGTTGCATTCTTACATCCAACGATGGCACTAGCTGCACAGTTGTGATTTAGGGGGATTGACTATTTTTAACCCGAGAACGACTACTTTAAACCCACAAATGAAAATATTCAACAACCTTGGCCATCTTGATTCTGAAGAATTGATCCCAGGCTTTCACGGCAAATTCATTCATGGTGAGCATGTGACCATGGCCTACTGGGAAGTCAAAAGGGGTAGTATACTGCCTGAACATCATCATATCCATGAGCAGGTCGCCACGGTTTACGAGGGGGAGTTTGAATTAACCGTCGATGGGGAAACCCAAATACTAAGTCCAGGTCAGCCTGTGGTCATTCCCTCTAATGTTCCACACAGTGGACGAGCGATCACTGATTGTAAAATTACTGATGTCTTCAGCCCGGTCAGGCCGGAGTATAGCTAGGATTAATGCGGCTTTTGGAACTGGGGTAGATCCTCATACAGATGCCCTTCATTGAACTCTAGCGGGGAGTCCTCTCCATCTTTGAGGATACGGATTACCATCCAAATCGTCACGATTGGTAGGAACAGAAACATCGTGATAATCAGTTTTTCGGGGGCTCCTACAAAAGGTCCAATGCTGTAGACGAATAGATAGAGCGTGGCGAAGATGATCGGAAACTTGATGTTTTTCATGACCTTCTTTTAACCGTCAATTTTGAATTATTGTTTGCCTATTTCAATCGTGGCTCTAAATGATATCACAAAGAGATGTCCAGAATACGCTTCGAAAGCTTTAGTACTCCTCGCCCATATAAACGGTCTCTCCGACACTTCTAGAAATCGGTAGAGGAGACGCAATGCAGCAGGTAGAGCCAAGCAAGAAGGTGCCGAGTTCCTGAATCTGATTGACAGTGTTACCCACTTGAGTGTTTTCGTCCAAGAGGATTGTGCCTACGGCTGGCCCACCGACTATAGAGACGTACCACTTTCGTCCTTCTCCGTCCTTCAGGGTCACATTGACACGTTCGTTGCGGAGTGCGGGAAGTGACGGGTCATTTTTGTAAACCCAAGGCCTCAGCAAAACAAGCTCACCTCGAATGTGCTCTATGTCCAGAATCTCGCCTGTCACAGGCGCGTGGATGCGGTGATAGTTATTGTTATGCAGAAAGACATTGGTGAAGTAGTAATCCGAAGGTATTTCGTTCTGTGATCGGCCAAAGATGACCCTGACTTCTTTTTTCTCGCCTTTGATATTAATCTGATCAAGTTGATCGATGATACCATAGTCACAAATCAGCCCTTCACACGGCCAAGCTGCTTTAGACTTGATTTGCGGTAGCTCTTGATAGCGGCGAGTGAAAAAATCCTGAAAGCTCTGATAGGTTGAAGCGCCACTGGCAGGGGAAAACAAGTCCAGATAGGAAGGGTCCTTGTAGTGCACTCGACTGTAGGCCGGTATTACGTGCCTGGTCCACGGCTGATTGTAGATGCCTGCGTACAGCTGAGAAAGTGCTCTCTGCCATGAGGCCGGTAGGTTGCCCCATACATGCAGCGATAGGAATCGATAAAGGTCTGTCATCATCACCTGTGTTTGATTAGTGTAACGGTTTTGTGTTACACTCTGCAGGGAATTTCATTCCAATGCTACTTTAGACCTGCCAAAAAGCATCTTGGATGCAATAAATTACGTTCATCAAATCAGAACAGAAACCAATATGATAGTAACGACAACAAACACAATCGAAGGAAAGAAAGTAACGCGCTACATCGGAATCGTGACCGGTGAGGCGATCATAGGCGCCAACTTCGTCAAAGACTTTTTTGCAAGCATCAGGGATATTGTAGGAGGCCGCTCAAGTAGCTATGAAAAGGGGTTGAGAGAAGCCAAGGACATTGCACTAGCTGAACTACAGGAAAATGCTCAACGCATGGGCGCCAATGCCGTATTGGCGGTAGACCTGGACTATGAAACGCTCGGCCAGGGGGGCAGCATGCTGATGGTAAGCGCGAGTGGTACTGCTGTGGTTGTAGATTAACGCTAAATTATAAGTTCAGAATGGTACTGACCTTTATGAGCTCCCCAAACATGGGCACTTGGTCGCCGGCTGTATATACCTGTCGTTGAGCATAGTCAACACCAGACGGCTCCTGAAAAATCATTATTGTGTCTAGCTTTAGATCAACAATCCAATACTCAGGAATATCATGCTCGGCATAAAGTGGCAACTTGGTATCTCTATCGAAAGTGATCGATGAGTCTGCTACTTCTATCAACAACAGCGTATCTGCTGGCTGAGGGTGCTGGTCGGCATAAAAGTCTGAACGATACTTGAGCACGGAGATATCGGGTTCGGGCTGGTTGTATTCATTGAAATTCACAGGATCTTGTACCCCTACCAAAATGCTATCTGAGTGCATGTTGTGGAGTATTTTAGCCAACTTTTTCACCACACTACTATGTCTACTTCCTACCGGACTCATTTCATAGATTTCACCATTAAGCAACTCAACACGATCACTCGGAGCGAGCATGCCTACTTCCGCCATGCGGAAATACTCATCCCTGCTCACCAATCTCTTTAGTACTTCAGCCATTGTCTGTTGCTTTGCTACTAGTGAATTTACTAAATAGCCGTTAAAAAAAGTAATGTCGACAGCCTATCGGAATGCCTGATCGAAAGCAAGGACTCATTTTCGTGACCTCAATAGTACGTCTCCACTAATAGTTTCGAGCCTATGAAGCTCTCCGCCTTTGTTGATATTGGCGTGGATTTTCTCTCCCACTATCTGATTCAAGCCTTCTTTCCCGTCCAGGAAGTCAAGGGTAATATCCGCATACATAGCACCAGAGATAGTACTGGCAATGACTTCCGCCCCTATACCACTTGGTACACTAAGGCCTATATCGCCAGAGATGGTCTTGATCGTGTAAGGCTTATCCCTCAGCTCACCTGTCACACTGCCTGATATGGACTCCACAAAGACCAACATTCCGCTGGGGATCGACACTTCGACCATGATATCCGTGCTGTAGCAGTTGTTCTGCCTACCGGAATTCTTCTTAAAGAAACTGTCCAAGCGCGCTCGATCCGTACCTAGCAGTATTTGGTCTCCTTCCTTTTCGATTAGTAGCTCGTAAGCTTCATTGTTCTCCCCATTATTGATTGAAGCATTAACATATACTTCGATCTCACTGCCGGGGGCGTTGGTCAGTCGGATATCCGTAGCGTAAGGAAACTCAAGTGTTATCGCTGTGCTACCCTCCAGCGCGATCGTTTCTTTAATGATCTTTGCTGGATTGGGGTTGGTTTCGACAAAAGCCGTTTGCTGCGCTGAAAGGCCTAGGCCACAAAACAAAATCGGAAGTATCAGTAGCTTTTTCATCTTGCTTTCCTCATAAATACATCTCCACTGATACTATTGATATTGAAGTCTACGCCTCCACCATTGAGGGTGGCATTAGCGCGTAAATGTCCACCAACATGTCGTAGCTCATCTTTCTTAGGAAACTGCATATCAAGGTCTGAGTAGATCTCCCCACTGATGCTCTTCATGTCAAATGTGCCCTTAGCATTTTCCGGTAGGGTCACATCGATATCACCACTGGTCGATGAGATGGAATGCGGGCCTGTCTGACTGAGCTCACCGTAGCTCACCGTGATATCAGAGCTAAGCGTCCAGATGACCAAAGGGCCATTCACGTTAGTCAGCTCGATATCACCGACGTTGGAGCGTGCCTCCACCTCACCTGACATGCCCTCAATCTTGACATCTCCGCCTGACCATCTCATGGACTCCACTTTTAGCTTCATCCTATTGGGAATGGTGATCGTATAGTCAGCATCATTGGCCACTCTGGAGGCTCCCGTGAGGATAAACTTATCGCCTGACTTGGTGAAGTACAGTCCAAGGTCGGTGTTGTCCTCCCCTGTGGCAGAAATTGGTTTGAGCCCTTTGGCCTTCACTGGTATTCCTTTATAACCGCTGGTCTCTACCATGATCTCTGTCCCATCATAGCCCTTGACGATGATGTCATCACCAACGCCTGTAATCTCCATTGTCATTTCTGAGGCACCATCGAGTGCTGCTTTCCAGGTCGATGTTTGTTGAGCAACCAGTCCGTTGGCTATCGCCAATGTGGTCAGTAATAGTGTTAGCTTTTTCATTGTTGTTATTTTGAGTGTTGTTAAATCAATATTTGTATTGCCGTCTGAGCACTTTGCCTCACCACAGCTTGTATGTCTTCATCATTGGATAAGGCTTTGAGCTGCTTCAGTGCGCTCTTCTCATCTAGTCTTACCATCATTTGGATCAATGTGACCTGGATGATCGGGTCTTCCTGATAGCTCAACGACCTAACTAGTGACGCCCGCACCAAGTCATTGTCACCATACTGTGCTAATGCTTCGGCAGCCGCCAACCTTACATTCGGACTTTCGTCCGTATTGAGCGTTTTTACCAGTGTACCGATCAGCTCAGCATTGGGCTGGGAGATGTTTCCAGTCAGACTTACCGCCCTAATTCTATCACTTGCTGAGTGGTTTTTAAGCGCCGATTGAAGTACTAGACTCTTTGTTTCACTCAACTCCTGCTGCATAGCCAGCAACTGGGTGGAGTTGTCAGCTGGTCTGTTAATAAGCAGTCCTATCGCAATACCACAAACGAGTAGCGCAAACCCCGCGGCTATTTGATAAGCCCATGGGTTAGTTGTGCGAGTATCCTTTGGCATTGCCATCTTTTCTTCCATCAATGCCTGTCGAAACCTCATCTTTGAGGCGTGGCTCGGCGCTAGATCCGGCGTGCTCGTCAGGCCTTCTGACACGGACATGAGCTGGTCAACCTCCTCCTGTAAGTCAGGATATAGAGGCAATGCCTTTTCGAACTCTTGTCGATCATTTTCTGATAAGCTGCCCTCCAGATAGTCTGGGATCAGCTCTTCTATTCTTACCTTCTCCATATCAATTCATTTGAAAATAGAATGTTCTTAATTCCTTCAGTGCTCGATGCACCTGTACTTTGACATTGGCGATGGTGATCTCCTTGATCTCCGCTATGTCTTCATAATGCATACCCTGCATTTTGCTCATGACCAGCAGCTCACGCTTCTCGACTGATAGCTTTTGCATCGCCACTTCTAGTTGATCACGCTGATCCTGGTCAAACCCATCGTCGGTCTGCAGGTCATGATCTGGCATGGCCGCTACATCAGAGAAGTCATCCCGCTTCTCCACTTCCTTGCGGTAGTAGTCATGAAATTGATTTCGCGACAGCTGGTAAATCCAGGTCTTGAATTTCAAATCAGGGTTGTATGAGCTTCGATATTTCATAATCCTCACGAATACGTTTTGGATCAAATCCTCACTTGCCGCCTGATCGTAGGTTAGCCGCATAAAGAAGTTGAAAAGCTTCTTCTGGTAGCGTTCAAATAATTCCTCGAGGTGATCCAGGTGTCCTTTTTGGACTTCTGACATCAGCCATTCATCAGTGTGTTGCAAGTCGATTAGTGATCGTGTTCGGATGGGTTACACCCAAAAAATGAAATGGTTACAAGGTAGGGAAAATCTTTTCGTGTAGAAATTAATGAACACGATCAACACCATTCAAAATGAATTAAGGATGTGACCCAACTCTAACTCCTCCGAGGAGGAGATTAATGGCCTCATTTTAATGGGCTGCTATATCAGACTTCATCTTCACCCAACTCCGGAGCTTGCCATTGGATTTGGGAAGGAGTACCAGTGAATTTGATCGGTTGGTTGATCAAAGGAATGGAGGAGGAGTGATCAAACATCTCTCGAGATAGGAAATGAGGATGCTGCTCGACCTCATCCAATTCGAGGACAGGGGTAAGACAGATATCATGCTTAGACCCGAGTTCCTCCCACGCTGCTCTTGTTTTGCTTTGGAAGAGCTCCACTACTTCTTTCTTTGTCTGGTCGGCATCAGGGTGATTAGGAAGGGCTTTTTCTTTCCACTCCGGTCGATTGACCATGTCGCAGAAGATTGACCAAAACTTTGGTTCCAAAGCTCCAAGCGCCACCCATTTGTCATCTGCTGTTCGGTAAACATTATAGTTGGGAAGACCTCCACTCAATACCATCTCTTGGTTTTCTGGCTTTTGACCTGACCAGAGGGTGTTGAAAGCTATAGTGGCAAAAGGCAATAGACCATCAGTCATTGATACATCCACCTGCTGGCCTTCACCTGTCTGATGACGGCTGAGCAAGGCAGCCATTACAGCTTGGATAGTTTGATAAGTTCCAGAAGCGATATCTGCCAATTGTGTACCTGGTATCACTGGTTTGCCTTGCCCGTCTTTATTGAGACTTAATACGCCAGATAGCGCGAGGTAGTTGAGGTCATGTCCTGCAGTCTGCGCCATGGGGCCTGTCTGACCAAAGCCTGTCAAGGAGACGTAGATGATCTTTGGGTTGACTTTCTTTGCCTCCGCATAGCCTAGTCCCCACTTGTCGATGACTCCAGGTCTAAATTGCTCGACTACCACGTCAGCAGTCTCTACCAGCTTCATGAATTGCTGATTGCCCTCCTCTGTCCTTAGGCTGATGGCAGTACTTCTCTTGCTGCGATTCCAGGCCATGTAGTTAGCCGACTTACCATCAATGATGGGCGGATAATCGCGCACATAGTCAGAAGACTCTGGATCTTCAATCTTGATGACTTCAGCTCCCATATCGGCTAGCATTGCGGTAGCCCATGGTCCAGGAAGCAAGCGACTCAAGTCTAGGATGCGGTATCCCAATAATGGGCCAGAGGAGGGTTTACGATCTTTCTTTGCTGTGGTATCTGGCTTCTTATTGTACTTGTGATAAGGAATGAAGCATTTTGAGAACCGAAGCATCTCGTTGATGTTACTCACCTTAACCTTGCCCGTGAGAATGGCGAGCTGTGGATTCATTTCTCCAGACTCTAGTGCTATGTAGTGCTTGGACTTAGCTTTGACTACACAGGCCGGAGCGCCTTGCAATCCTGGGAGCAAATCACATTTACCATTCGTGACCTCTACCGTAAACTGAGTGGCCTCATCTCCTGAAATGTCGAAGTGCACCGTGGTTTGATATCCTTCCGCTTTCTGAGGGCGAAAGCGTACCGGAATGGATTGAATTATTGAGTTGGAGTTTTCAGGAGTGCTACTCATTCTTCAATTTCTCTATCTGTTTCTTAAGCCTAACGTTGGCTTCTCTAACTGAAGCTAGCTCCTCTTCCAAGATATTTATTCGACGAGCATACTCACTATTGCCATCGTGTTCTAAGAAGTCTAAATTTGAGAATCCTTGGATTTGTTGAGCCAATTTCTTGGTGTCTGCCAAACTTGCTCTATCAAGTGCAAGCCCTCGTTCCATTCTCCGAGTTTGTTTTCGAAGCTCAATTAAATCTTTTTTCATTGTGCGTAATATTGCTTTGTTCATAGTTCGCTTCTGTGAATTCAAGTCTAACACTAAAAACTGCGATTAACTGTACCTTAATTAGTCCGTATAACTTTAGATAAATTAACTTTATTAGCATGACTATTCAAGAACTCAATAAGAAAGTAGAACAAGTAAGAGCAGTTACCGGAGCAAAAATGCAGTTTTTAAGAGATCGAATTAATACTCTTGACCAAGCCTTCGACGAAATGGAAGCAGTCAAAGACGCAGAACTAGATATTATTCACGCAAAAATAGAGGAGCTAAATCTCAGACTTCAAAACCTTGAGAAATAGCTCCAATAATTATTTAGGCATTCATCGGCTCACTCTTGCGGGCCATTTCTCTAAGGCTATCAGGTACATTGAAGCGATCTCCATACTTCTGAGCAAAGCCGTCACAGTTCTCCACGAACTGCTGCACGCCTACATAATCAATGTAGCTAATGGCACCACCGGTGTATATCGGGAAGCCGAATCCTAGAATTGAACCCACATCACCATCCTCTCCTTTTGTCAGCACACCTTCTTCAAGACATCTGTAGGTTTCCAAAGCCATAATTGAGAGATACCTCGTCTTGATCTCCTCATAAGATGGGTGGTCGTCCTTTTCGGGGAAGTGGCTGCTCAATTCCGGCCACAAATACTTTTTACCCTTTTCAGGATACTCATAAAACCCTTTACCCTGGCGCTTGCCTGGTCGATCAAACTGCTCCACCATCATAGGGGCTACTTTGGCCGCTGCTGAATCATCCTTGCGATCCAGGTCGATCTCCGTTTGACGGAGTATCTTCATTACCAATCCAAGATTCACCTCATCGGTCACTGCCAAAGGCCCAACAGGCATACCTGCGTCCAATGCGGCATTCTCAATCAAGGCAGGTGGTGTGCCTTCCAGCAGCAAGCCCATACCTTCATTTGTGAAAGTGCTAAACACGCGAGAGGTGAAGAACCCACGGCTGTCATTGACGACAATAGGTGTCTTCTTGATTTTCATCACATAGTCGATAGCTGCTGCAAGTGCATAATCAGAGGTCTTCTCACCCATGATGATTTCTACTAAAGGCATCTTATCTACCGGTGAGAAGAAATGCAGGCCAATGAAATTTTCTGCTTTCTTGGAAGCTTCCGCCAAACCTGTGATCGGAAGTGTGGACGTATTAGAGGCAAAAATGCCGTTCTCCATCATTACCGCTTCTGTTTCCTTGATGACCGTGGCTTTTAGGTCTCGGCTTTCGAAAACGGCTTCTATGATCAAGTCACAACCTTCCAAATCCGCTACTTTGTCAGTGGCCGTGATCTTAGAAAGCAATGCGTCCTTTTTCTCAGCAGTTCCGTATCCTTTCGCGATAGCTTTGTCCATCAAGGCGGTGCTATATTCTTTGCCCTTGTCCGCAGACTCTTGAGAAACATCTTTTAGTACACAGTCCAGACCTGCCTTTGCGGTGACATAGGCAATGCCCGCACCCATCATACCTGCACCCAAGATTCCAATCTTATTGAATTCGAATTTTTCGATTTCCTTCGGACGAGCACCCCCTTTGTTGGCTTTGCCAATATTGAAGAAGCCTGTACGGATAATGTTGTGCGCCTCTTTGCTGAATAGGGCTTTCACGAAATAACGCGCCTCCACGACAATCGCGCGCTCCATTGGGAGCTGAAGACCTTCATATACACAACTCATCGCGTACTGTGCCGAAGGATAGTTGCCTTTGGTCTTACCTCTCGTCAGGGCTGTACCTGCTCCGAATGTCTGTGCGATTTTCGGAGACATCACTTCTCCGCCGGGCACTTTGTATCCTTTGATATTCCAAGGCTGCTCCTTCGTGCCGACCTCCTTTATCCAGCGTTTAGCCGTCGGAATCAGATCTTCAAGCTTATCTACAAGCTGCTCGACCATACCTTGCTTCAAAGCAGCATCAGGTCGCAGTTGCTGTCCTTGCACAATAATCTGCAATGCCTTTTCTATACCAATCATTCGCGGTAGCCGCTGTGTACCTCCACCACCCGGCAAAAGGCCAAGCGTGACTTCCGGTAGACCAATCTTATAGCCTCCATTATTCCAGGCGATACGGTGATGACAGCCTAGTGCTACCTCATATCCTCCTCCAAGTGTATTACCATTGATGGCCGCCACAAAGGGCTTGCCGCTGGTCTCCATCTCGATGAAGCCGTTGTTCATCTCCACCACTTGCTTGAAGACAGCTTCCTGATCCGTCAATCGAATAAAATGCTTGAGGTCCGCTCCAGCGATGAAGTCTTTCTTTGCAGAAGCTATCACCACGCCGATGACTTTCTCATCAGCGATTGCCAGTCTCGCAGCGTCAAGTATCGCCGGGATGGTCTTGTCATTCAGGACATTTGTAGGGTAATCCTTCATATCGACAGTAATCACTGCGATACCGTCGTTATCTACTTCGTATGTAAGTATGCTATTGTCTATTTTCATTTTTGGTGTCATTATGTTCAAAAGACACCCCTCCAACTCCCCTGAAGGGGAGAATTCCTCCCTTGAGGGAGGTTTAGGTGGGTGTATCCTTTCGCAATTTTTCTATAGTGTAATAAATATGATTGAGTACTTCTCGGATATTGCTCTTGACATCCTTATCATCAAATCGGAGAACCGCAACCTCATACTCAGCAAGTCGCTTGTCTCTCAACTTGTCCTTGTCCAGATCATGAGTAGCACCATCAATTTCTATCGCCAGCTTTAACTCATGGCAATAAAAATCCAGAATATAATCGAGCATCGGTACTTGGCGGTGAAATTGATATCCCATCAACTGCTTCTTCCTGATCTCTTGCCACAGCAAGACTTCAGAAAGGGTCATACCCTTCCTTAAGTCTCTGGCTAGACTCCTCAGATAAGGTTTGTATGGAATCAACTCATTACTCACGGCGCTTATACTCTCTCTACAATTGTTGCCACACCCATACCTCCACCGATACAGAGGGCCGCAGCACCTACTTCTTTGTCCTGCGCTTCCAATTCGTCGAGTACTGTACCCAGAATAATGTTACCTGTCGCTCCGAGCGGATGCCCCATTGCAATAGCACCACCGTTGACGTTAAGCTTATCCTGATCGATAGGCACATCGTCCAAAAAGCGCATGATCATACCGGCGAAGGCCTCATTCACCTCATACAAGTCGATATCATTCTTGTCCATTCCAGCTTTCTTCAAAGCTTTATGCGTAGCTGGTCCAGGACCAGTCAACATAATGGTGGGTTCCGTTCCTACCACAGAGAAAGCTTTCACTTTGGCGCGAGGTGTCAAACCCAATGCTTCACCCATTTCTTTCGTACCCATCAGCATAAGCGCCGCTCCATCCACTATCGCTGAAGAGTTACCAGGATGGTGGACGTGATTCACTTTCTCTAGTTCAGGGTACTTCTGGAGTGCTACATTGTCAAAGCCTCCCATGGCTCCCATCATCTCGAAGGAAGGGTTGAGGCCTGCGAGTATTTCTTTGGTTGTGCCAGGTCGTACATTCTCGTCTCGATCGAGAATAGTGAAACCATTGATGTCTTTAACAGGAATGATGGATTTTGCGAACGCTCCCTTTTCCCATGCCTTAGCTGCTCTGTCCTGAGACTGTACGGCATAGGCATCTAGCATGTCCCGTGTGTATCCCCACTTAGTAGCAATCAAGTCAGCTGAGATGCCCTGAGGCACAAAGTATTGATCGAATGAAACTGCCGGATCCATGAAAATGGAGCCCCCATCACTGCCCATTTGCACACGTGACATTGATTCTACGCCTCCTGCAATCATGAGATCAATTTGGCCCGACATGATTTTAGCCGCAGCAATGTTGAAAGCCTCCAGGCCGGAAGCGCAAAAACGGTTGATGGTCATACCAGAGACCTGGTTGTCATAGCCTGCTTGCTGAACTGCTGTCTTAGCGATGTTGCCGCCTTGCTCCATTACCTGGGTAACACAGCCAAGGATCAGATCTTCAACCTGACTCGTATCCAGATCATTTCTTTCTTTCAGCGCTTTGAGAAGTGTGACTACCAGTTGCGTAGGAGTGACCTCCCACATGGAGCCTTTGCGCTTTCCGCGGGGCGTGCGCACCGCGTCAAATATGTATGCATCTGCCATTGTTAATGTGTTTATTCTTGGTTTAAAATAATTCGTTAGTTAATTCGGATACAATCAAAATAGTCGATGGAATAGCTTGGAGAACTTAAGCATCTCACCAATATTGCTGATTTTGATTTTGCCCATCATCACAGCCATCTCGGGATTGCGTTTGCCGAGTTCTATTTCTTCGTAGACCTCATCTTTAGTAGCCACCGTGCATGTGGCGTCACCCTCATGACCCTCCTTCACCTTGCAAGCACCATTACCAATCACCGCCGTGAATTGTCCGCCATTATTACCGGCAATGTCGAAGTGGAAAACTGCTTCAAAATCTCCTGCCTTTTCAGGTCTGAATCTCGACTCGAGTGATCTGATAATTTCACTAGCGACTTCTGGTTTCTTATCCATTATCGGTGCTGCCGTTTTTTCCTTGTTTTCAGTTGGTGATTTGGGCTTATCGTCTCCTTTGTACGCCGAGTCATAGTTTGTATCATCAATGACCGTCTTGGAAATGATCTCACGCATAATCTCTGAGGTACCTCCTACGATGGTACCCACACGGGCGTCTCGATACATACGCTCTATCGGGAAGTCTTGCATATAGCCGTACCCTCCAAACATCTGTAGGCATTCGTCAGCCACTTTTTTGCCGAGTTCAGAAGCCAACAGCTTGGCCATTGAGCATTGCTTTACTGCAAACTCTCCCTCATTGTGCAACCAAGCGGTATGATGTACAAACTGCTTGAGCGACTCGATTTCTGCCGCCAGGTCAGCAATCCTGTGCCTTAACGCCTGGAACTTTGCAATAGGCCTTCCAAATGCTTCCCGTTCCTTCATATAGCGAAGGGTGGTATCAAGGGTATCTTCACATCCGCCCACGGCCATGATAGCACCTACCAAGCGCTCCAGCTGAAAGCTGTCCATGATATAGTAGAAGCCGCGTCCTTCCTGACCAATCAGGTTGGATGCTGGGACGTTTACATTATCAAAGAACAGTTCGGCTGTATCCGAGCTATGCCAGCCCATCTTTTTAAGCTTGTTGGCAGTGAACCCTGGTGTGTTCTTGTCGATGACAATCAGGCTTATCCCTCCAACACCTGCTTCAGGATCAGTGACCACCGCTGTAGTGACAAAGTCAGAATAATAGCCATTGGTAATGAAAGTCTTAGAGCCATTGATGATGTAATGGTCACCGTCCTTCACTGCTCGGGTTTTGATACCCGCCACATTCGAACCAGCATGGGGTTCAGAAATGGCCAAGGCGGCAATCATATCACCTGCAATAGCGGGTCTTAGGTATTTCTCCTTTAATTCATCTGATCCAGCCCCTGAAATGTGAGCGATGGCCATGTACTGGTGAACACTCACAGCAGCAGGCAAACCCGCCGCACCGCACCTGGCTAGTTCCTCTACAAAAGCTACGGTGTAAAAGAAATCAGCGTCACTGCCGCCATATTGCTCGGGATGGTTGACCCCAAGAAAACCAAGGTCGCCCATCTTCTTCCATACAGCTCTGGGGATTTGCTCTTGCTTCTCCCAATCCTCAATATGAGGCCTGACATCTCTATCGATAAAGTCCTTAACCGACTGTCGGAACAGGACATGATCTTCATTGAAATACGGTGATTTCATCTGTCGTTCTACTTTTCGTATGGACTATGCAAATATCTCAGTGCGGTCAGTAATTGTCAGTACCTCGTCATCCATCAAGCGAGTGGCCAGACCCTGTGTCTTTGGAAGCTCGTAGTGGAACCAGTACTTCATAGTATGTACTTTGCTTTCGTAAAAGTCAAGTTCAGATCCTTGAGGGTTGTTGGTGACTATTGCGTTCTTCGCTACTACCGCTTGCTTGAGCCACTGCCAGCCAACTGTTACGATGCTAAACAGATCTAGGTACAAATTGGCATCTGCCAAGAAGCGCTCATTGTCGCCCTTTAGCGCAAACTGCAACAAATGTGAGGTGACCTGACCCATTCTTTGTACTTCATTCTCCAGTTGGTCTGCGTATCGCTTGAGGTCATCATGTGTCTTGGCTTCTTTGATCGTCATGCCGATCATTGAACGGAGGTATTGGAGACTCTTACCGTTGGCCTGCGTTACTTTTCTACCGAGAAGGTCGAGCGACTGGATGCCAGTAGTGCCTTCATAAATAGTGGTAATTCTAATGTCTCTGTAGAACTGCTCTAGTTCAAAATCTGTGGTAAAACCATAACCCCCAAATACCTGAAGGGCATTGCTTACACTCGTGATGCCATACTCACACGGGAACGTCTTGGCAATTGGCGTTAGCAAATCCAGCAGCAATGCATATTTATCTTTCTCATCTCCTGTAGTGGTATGAGAAAGGTCATGGTACTTTGCGCACTCAAGGACAAGTGAAAGACTGCCCTCGACTATTGCCTTTTGCATTAGCAACATTCGCTTCACATCAGGATGATTGATGATCATCGTTGGTGGCTTAAGTGGGTCTTTCTCGTTGAGTCGACGACCCTGAGGGCGTTCATTTGCATACTCAAGTGATGAGTAGTAGGCGGCAGAGGCGATAGAAACACCTGTAACACCAACCATGATCCGAGCCTCATTCATCATCTGGAACATGTAGGTCAAGCCCTTATTGGGCTGTCCCACGAGATAGCCGACGCAATTGTCTTTTTCGCCCATGACCATATGGCAAGCAGGAGCTGATTTTTGTCCCATCTTGTGGAAGATACTCGCTGCAATGATGTCATTGGGGATCATTTTGTCACCTTCTTTACGAAGCTTGGGCACGACAAAAAGTGAGATGCCCTTGGTGCCCGCGGGTGCTCCATCTATTCGCGCTAGCAATAGGTGAATAATATTGTCCGCATGCTGATGATCACCTGAAGTAATGAATATTTTCTGGCCTTTGATCTTGTAGCTGCCATCAGACTGAGGTGTAGCGCTTGACTTCATATCTGCTAATGAGCTGCCTGCATCTGGCTCAGTGAGACACATCGTACCAGTATATTTTCCAGCATACATGCTAGGCAAGAATTCGTCCTTTAGCTCCTGAGTACCGAAAGACTGAATAAGATTAGCTGCGCCCATGGTAAGTCCAACATATGGATAAACACCGTTATTGGCCGCTTGGAAAATGAAACTAAAGCAAGACTCCAGGATAGTAGGCGCTTGCATACCACCGGCATCCAAAGGTGCATTGACGCTGATCCAGCCACCCTCGCCCATTTCTTTCAACCAACTCCCAACTTTCGGGTGTACAGTCACCTTACCGTCTTTGGCTTCCGGCTCATTCTTATCCATGTCCTTGAGATGCGGATAGAGATGTGTGTCACCAATCTGACCTGCTGTATCTAACATCATGTCCATTGTCTCCTTATCCATATGCGCATACCTTTCATATTGCAGGACTTCTTCTGCATTATGCGTTTCATAAAGGAGAAACTTCAGGTTGCGAGGGGAGTAATATTGCTTTGCCATATCTTATTTAATTGTAAAATCTCTTATTCGTTTTTGCATATTCATCGAGTATGGGAGCAGGGGTAAACCTTTTCCCTTTCGACTTCAAATCATTCATTTTTCTGGTAATCTCAGGAGCACCCAGTGCATCTACATACCTGAATGGGCCACCACGGAATGGCGGAAACCCGAGACCAAATACCGCTCCAATATCTCCGTCTCTTGGCTCCCTAATGATGCCTTCTTCAAGACACAAGGCTGCCTCATTGATCATAATAAGAGACATACGATTTTGAATCTCTTCATCGGAGATAGCCTTGCGCTTTGTCCCTCCAAAGTATTGGTAGATTTCTTCATTGGCTTTGCCACGTACCTTCTTACCCGTCTTGATATCATAGATCAAGAAGCCTTTCCTATTCTTGCGACCCTTATAACCCGCCTCCTCTAGTGCTGCCATCGCATTGGAAGACTCAGCGCCGCGTTTGTCAAAGAAGGTACGGAGCTCTCCGCGATTGATATGGGCACCTACATCGATTCCTACTTCATCCATGAGGGTGATTGGCCCTACCGGAAATCCGAATTTCTTCATCGCTTTATCCAACTGCAGAATGTCAGCACCTTCTTCAAGCAACAGTAATGCTTCATTCATATAAGGTGCAAGGATGCGGGTTGTGTAAAACCCAGGGCCGTCTTTGACCACTATACAGGTCTTGCCCTGTCTGATACCGACTTCTAATGCGGTAGCCGTCACCCAGTCGGATGTTTTATCTGTTACCACAATCTCAAGTAGCGGCATCTTCTGCACTGGCGAGAAATAATGCATGCCTATCACATTCTCAGGGCGTTTGGCTTTTACTGCTATCGCAGTGATCGGTAAGGCAGAAGTGTTACTCGCCAAGACACAATCATCGTTGATAGCAGCTTCTGTCTCTTGAAGTACTTTATGCTTTAGGTCAAGATCTTCAAAAACAGCTTCAATGACCATGTCCGCCTTATCAAATCCAGTAAAGTCAAGGCTTGTGTGAACATTGCCGATCAGCCGTTCCGCTTCTGCTCCTGGGATTGTTTTGTATTTTACTTTTTTAGAAAAGGCCTTCCAGATATTCTTTTTGGCTTGGGTGAGCATGTCCAGGTTGATGTCTTTCAGCAAGACTTCCATGCCATTGTTGACACTCACTTCTGCGATACCTTCGCCCATGAGACCGGCACCTAGCATTCCCAGGGTTTTGACCTCTCTGACTTGGTCTTTCATTGGGTTTTTCTTCAAGGCGTTCATGCCAAAGAAGATGTTGATGAGTTGCTTGCTCTCAGGAGTCTGCATCAATCCATCAAATTTCGTAGACTCCTGCTCCCATGCTTTCTCTCGAGGCTTGCCATAGCCATCCTTGACAGAAGCTAAGATCTGAAGCGGTGCAGGATAGTTGCCATAAGTGGAGCGCATGACCATCTGCTTGGCCTTGTCAAAGATGATATTGCGAGTGACGGAGGTGGCTTCCAGTAGCTTCTCTGTATTAGTCCGCTTGTTTTTTCTTTTGAACTTGCCGGCTGCTATTTCCAGCGCAAATTTCTTAGCCGCCTCTAATAGTTTCGGTTGGTCTACGAGTCGATCCACCAAGCCCATCTTGTAGGCACGATGAGCGTAAATATTTTTACCCGTCAGCATCATGTCGAGTGACTTCTGTAAACCTATCAGTCTCGGTAAACGATATGTCCCTCCTAAGCCCGGCAATAGGCCAAGCTTAACTTCCGGTAGGGCCATCATGGTAGAAGTGTGTGAAGAAGCAATTCTACCGGCACAGGCTAGAGAGATCTCTGTACCACCACCCATGCAAGCGCCGTGGATGGCTGAAATAAAAGGCTTAGAGCAATCCTCAATCCGTGCGAAAAGTTTATGCCCAACGATAGCCGTAGACCTTGCTTCTCCCGGACCCATTTTTAAGAATTCCTCAATATCAGCACCGGCCATGAAGCCCTTTTTGCGACTGATTAATAGCACAGCTTTGATCGATGACTCTTGCTCGATGGCGTCAAGAATACCTTCAAAATCACTGACCATGCCGAGCGTCACTTTATTCCACTCCTCACCCTTGAGGTCCATCCAGAGGATGCCCACACCGTCAGCTATCTCTAACGACAAAAATTCATTCTCTATAGCAACGATGGCACTCACCTTAAGTATGTGAAATTAGTATGCATGCAGAGTATAAATATAGATCAAAAAATAGTATGCATGCCGAATAAATTGAAAATTGTGTTCTTCAGTTGGTTCACACGTACACTCATTGCTAAATTCTCAACGATCCCCAGTTGTGATTATCACAAAGCCAATTCTCGGATTAAATTTTCTATTGTGCTCACAGATGCCTACATTTTGAACCTTCCAAAGAAGAACTATGCTAGAGAACTATAAATGTGAAGGAGAGCTATTTGACGAGATGTTGGCTAAGACACCCAAAGCGGTGCAGCATTACGAGAAGTTCGTCAAGCAATTCGCAGAATACAACAAATCAGATTTTTTGCGACTCAAGGATGAAGCCAAAATCCAGTTTTTAAATGAGGGGATAACGTTTGCGACCTATAACAACAATGCAGAGGGAACAGAGCGAATTTTTCCCTTTGATATGATTCCTAGAATTATTCCTGCCAAAGAGTGGGACTTCATCGAAAAGGGTCTTATTCAAAGAAATCTTGCCATCAATGCCTTTTTGGATGACCTCTATCATGATAAGAAAATACTCAAAGATGGGGTCGTACCGCTTGACTTGATACAGTCGTCAAAGAATTTGCTAGCACAAATGCAAGGGGTGAATCCACCAGGAGGTATATACAATCATATTTCTGGTACCGACCTGATTCGACACAACGATGGCGAATACTACGTGCTGGAGGATAACGTGCGGGTGCCTTCTGGTGTGAGCTATGTACTTGCCAATAGAAACTCACTTAAGAAAACACTTCCTAAGCTTTTCAAGCAATGCAAAGTACAGCTGGTACAGGAGTACCCAGATAAGCTGCTACAAATGCTGCAGTCCGTTGCTCCACAAGGTGTGGATGAACCGAACTGTGTCCTGCTTACACCAGGAATGTATAACTCGGCCTACTTCGAGCATAGCTTTTTGGCCCAGTCGATGGGTATAGAGTTAGTCGAGGGCAGGGATCTCTTTGTGGAGAAGAACTTCGTCTATATGAAGACTATCTATGGCCCCAAGCGCGTAGATGTGATCTATCGCCGGGTAGACGACTTATTTATTGATCCACTAGAGTTCAAGGAAGATTCGGCACTTGGCACAGCAGGCCTCATGCACGCTTATAGAGAAGGTAATGTTGCGCTGGTCAATGCCCCTGGAACAGGTGTGGCTGATGATAAAGCCGTCTACATTTATATGCCTGAGATAATAAAATACTATCTCGGAGAGGAGGCAATACTCAACAATGTACCCACCTATCGATGTGAAAAGGAGGATGACTTCAAATACGTGATGGAAAACGTGCATCAGTTGGTCGTGAAGCCAGTGGATGAAAGTGGCGGCTATGGTATTTCTATAGGCAATACATTGACCAAAGCAGAGATTGAAGAGGTAAAGGTTACGATTAAAGCAAACAGGAGAAAGTATATAGCACAGCCGATCATGTCGCTATCCGTTCACCCTACGTACATAGAAGACTCAGATCAGTTTGAGCCAAGGCATATTGACCTAAGGACATTTTGCCTCTTAGGCAAGGACTTTCAGTACGCCTTGCCTGGTGGCTTAACCAGAGTCGCGCTGAAGAAGGGAGAATTAATCGTAAATTCTTCGCAGGGCGGTGGCTCAAAAGACACGTGGATATTATCATAGTTTGTCATGGATTGCTGCCAGATTATTGCGGTAGCCAAATCATCACTTCAAGAAAAAACCAATTATGTTATCAAGAATAGCCAATAACCTTTTTTGGATGGGCAGGTATCTAGAACGTGCAGAAAGCATGACCAGATTTACTAAGGTGAACTACTTCTCTGCACTCGATGGACCTATAGCAGTAAGTCGTGAACTAGCCCTATCCGCTATCCTAAGAATGAATGGGATGTCTCAAACGGAACTATCGGAAGAGGACACCTTACTTCAAGTCACTTTTGCTAAGGGCAATGGCAACTCGGTCATTAGCGGGGTAATCGCAGCTAGAGAGAATGCTCGAAGCGCAAGAGATGTAATAAGTACGGAGCTCTGGGAGTCCATCAATAAGTACTACCACTTTGTGCTCGAATACAAAATAGAGGATTATCAAAAAACCCACCTCTACGATTTTTCCCAGCGAGCTACAGATATGGCCATGGTGATTAAGGGAAAAATTGATAGTACGTTAATTCATGACCCTACATGGGATGTGATCAAAGCTGGGCTATTTGTGGAGCGAGCTATCCAGATTCTTCGAACGATTGAGGTGAAATACGAGGATATGAAAATGCTGGATGCTGAAGGCCCTTCGATTGCTGTCCGGTCGCATCAATTAGCCACACTATTAGATACGTTAGAGTCTTTTGATATAAGCAAGAAATATTGCTCTAGAACACCTGACTTAACTAGTGCTTTAGAATTCCTTGTTTTAAACCCTGATTTTCCCAGGAGCTTCCTCTTTTGTCTGGAAAGCGTAAAGTTCCATATAGGTCGACTTAGCCTAGAGAAGCACCCTTCGGTCGAGTCTGCGGAATATTTCATCAACAAAAATTACAGTAAGGTTAAGTACACAATAGTCCAGGATCTAGAGTCAGATTTAACGACTGAATTAAGTACCCTGACAAACCTGATGTTCGAAATCGCAGGAAAAATCGAAAGCCAGTATCTATCATAATGTATGACTACCAAACAGGTTATCACGCGCACAACAAATATGAGCTTTCTGTTCCTCAGGCTGTCTTTCAACTTTTGGTATTGCCGAGTGACGGTGGCCGCCAGCAGCTCCTTGACTATAACTTGAAAGCCAACGTGCCCCATGAGTGGTGGACGGGGTACAATGCCTTTGGAGCCAACTGCATTCTACTCGCTCCGAAAAAAGCTTTTACGGAAATAGAGATAGATATCACCACGCATGTCCAGCTGCAGAGCATTAACTCTTTCGAACGGCCATTTGTCAATTCCGAAGAACAGTGGAATAGACTGACAGACCTGAGTTTCAGAGTTGAGCACGGCACCTACCTGGCTCAGACCTCACTCACGATTTTTCAGAATAAGGAGATCTCAAGCCTACCACCAATAGACAAGCAACAGCCGATGATTGACTATATCGTTAGCCTGAAAAATACGCTGTATGATCAACTGCAATATGATGGAGGGTCTACGGACGCCCACACGCCAGCTCACAAGGCATGGGCTAACCGGAAAGGTGTCTGTCAGGACTTTGGACATGTTTTCATTGGATGGTGCAGGATGCTAGGAATACCCGCAAGATATGTAAGTGGATATCTGAGTCAAGGCCACCAGTATCGTGGTGATGGGCAGCTTCACGCTTGGGCAGAGTGCTACTTACCAGAAGACGGCTGGGTGGGTGTAGACGCTTCCAACAATTTGCTTGTCGATCATCACTATATCAAGATCGCCCATGGTCGGGATTACTACGATTGCTCTGCTATGACGGGGGTTTTGATTTCAGGGGGAAAGCAAGTTTCTTTACATAGCGTGTCAGTGGACATGCAGTCAAACCAATAGTTTTCTATGACATATTGCTTAGCTATCCGCCTGAAGCAGGGTATTGTGGGGATAGCAGATACTCGGATCACAACCGGCACTGAGACTACTAACGCCAAGAAGCTTTTTACGTATGAGGGAGATCGAAGCTCCCTTTTTTTGATGACCTCTGGTCTAAGGTCAGTTCGTGATAAGGCCCTGACCTACTTTTCAGAGGTTCTTAATGAACGACAGGAGGAGTTTGACAAAATGTATAAGGCGGTCAATGCCTGTAGTGAAGCGATCAAGCAAGTAGCCAGAGAAGATAAGCGGTCGCTACATGAGGCTGGCCTCCATTTTAATATTCATACGCTCGTTGGTGGTCAGATGTCTGACGATGAAGTCCACAAGACTTTTCTGATCTACCCAGAGGGCAACTGGATAGAGATAGGTCCAGCGACACCTTTTATGATTATTGGCAATTCTGGGTTTGGCAAGCCGCTGCTCAATCGCTCGATTACTTATGATTCAGATATGCGTTTTGCATTAAAGACTGGCCTCCTTTCCTTTGACTCCACCAGGGTAAGTGCCAATGACGTGGGCTATCCGATAGACGTGTTTCTCTATCATACCAATAGCTATCATTTCGTCCAGCGCCGCTATCATGAAGAAGAGCTAAGAGATCTGAGTATGATCTGGGCGGAAATCCTCAAACGCGGCATTCACGAAGTTCCAGATGATTGGATGGAGGAGATGTTTCAGCGGGATTCATCTCATGCTGGATGAAAATCATTTTTTGTTCTGGTGTTGATTACACAAACCATGAAAACGGTTCTGTAGCAACCCCTTATCCATAGCCCACGGTTTAAACCGTGGGCTATGGATAGACTCCACAAGCATTGTAATGATTTTAATCATTTTGATACCCTAGCCGACAAAAGCCTGGAAGTTTTCAGAGTTGACCACTTCAAAATCTGTATTTGGATATGCCTTTTCAAAAGTAATAGGCAGCTTCACCCGTTTCTTATCAGAAAACTTAAACTCAAAGGCCTTTAACTGGCCATTGGCCTCTTCTACAAAGTCGATCTCCTGCTGTTGCTTGGTGCGCCAGTAGTAGGTGTTCACAACTCTGTCTTGATAGTGATTTTGCTTGTGCCGTTCTGAGATCAGGAAGTTTTCCCAGAGCTGGCCTTTGTCACTTCGGTACTCTAGAGAACCAAAATTTGAGATCAACGTATTGCGTAATCCATTATCATAAAAATAGATTTTACGCTTGGTGCTAATCTCATTCCTCAAGTTTCTGCTGAATGGCTGCAACCGGAAAATCACATAGGTTTTTTCGAGAATATCGATGTAAGTGCTAATGGTATTCTTATCAATACCAACGAGGTTGGAAAGTTCGTTATACGACACTTCATTGCCCACCTGGAAGGCCAAAGCTTTAAGTAGTTTTTCTACAAACTCAGGCTTGCGAATGCCGGCTATGGACAACACGTCCTTGTAGAGATAGCTTGAAGTGAGTTGCTTCAAGACCTTTTCTTCCATTCCCAGATTGGTCACCACCTCAGGGTACATACCATAGATGAGCCGTTGTTCGAGCTGCTGTTTGCTTTTGAGGTACCCCAATTGGCCTTCTAGCTCTTTCCAGGTAATTGGAAATAAGTTGTACTCCCATTTTCTCCCTGTGAGGGGCTCGTTAACTTGCTGATTGATCTCAAAAGCCGATGAACCACTTACGAAAAGCTGGACTTCCGGCATTTGATCGGTAATCAGCTTAAGGGTAATCCCTATGCCTGGAATACGCTGGGCTTCATCGACAAATACAATCTGATTATCCCCAACCAACTGCCTGAGTTTGGAGGTATTGATCTCTGCCAGTTCATTTCTAGTCTGTGGGTCATCACCATCTAAGAAGAGAAAGCCTTTGTCTTGTGAAATCAGATCTTTGAGCAAAGTTGTCTTCCCTGTTTGTCTCGGACCTATGAGTACGATGGCTTTCCTACTCGAAATGAGGTGTTTTTGGATTACTTTGGTGAGCTGTCTATCTATCACTATTCACCAAAAGTAATGATTTTCGGTGAACGTATTCACCAAAAGTAATTATTTTCGGTGAACGTATTCACTGAAAGTTCATTTTTGTAGTGTTATGAATGATCTTCCAACAGAAAGATTCCGGTCTTGTCGTGCCTCCAAACCGGATGACGAATTACGTAAGCTACTAAGCCCGTTCAATCAACATTGCATGACCGTGCGCGCCTGCAGCGCAGGCCGCAATCAAGGCTAAGGATCCATTCTCGCGGTGTAGCCTATTCATTGCGGTAGTGACTAGCCGTGCGCCAGTCGCTCCGAAAGGATGACCCAGTGATAGAGATCCCCCGTGGATGTTGAACTTATCCATCGGAATCTCGCCAAGTTTGGCGGTGAGCTTCATTTTCTCCTTGGCAAATTGATCAGAATCCAGGCACTGAAGATTGGTTAATATCTGGGCCGCAAAAGCCTCATGATATTCGAAGACATCAATGTCCTTAAGGCTAAGTTTTTCCCGTGTCAATAAATTATAGGTGGCATAGGCAGGACCAAGTAAAAGCTCTTCATCAGGATCCTGCCCTGTAAAAGTGTAGCCTTTGATGTAAGCCTTGGGCTTCAGTCCTAGCCCCTTTGCCTTCGACTCACTCATCAGTAAGACTGCCGCTGCGCCATCTGTGAGGATACTCGAGTTGCCTGCCGTCAGCGTACCATTACGTTTGTCAAAAGCAGGACGGAGCTTGGCCAGCTTCTCTGCGGTAGTATCCGCACGGTAGGTATTGTCTTCGGTCACAGGTTTGAAGCTCGGTGGGAACTCCGCTTCACTGATTTCTTCCGATAGGATGCCGAGCTCGGCGGCTTTGGCTGCTAGCTGGTGGGATCGTGCAGCGAACACATCCTGGGCCTCTCGGCCAATATGATAGCGGGCCGCCATCAAATCACAATCTTGGCCCATTGTGCGCCCGGTGGTAAACTCTGCGATTTGGGGTACCGCTGGCTTGAAATCCGCCGGGCGCAGACTCAAGATGAACTTCAGCATCTCCGCAGGTTTTTTAATCTTCTGAGCAGCGAATAGCTTCTTCCGCATCTCTTTGCGAAAAGGGATCGGAATATCCGAAACTGAATCTGTGCCCCCTGCGATGATTACGTCAGCTTGACCTGTTGAGATCAAGTCAGTTGCATGGCTAATAGCCGCATTGGCTGATATACAAGCCTGGCTAATGGTATGGGCTGGTGCGGTTTTTGGGATGCCTGCCGTGAGGGCAGACTCACGGGCCACATTAGGAGTGGAGATGTTATGAACCACCGTGCCCATGATTACTTTCTGTACATGGTCAGCATCAACTGCCGCTTTGGTGAGTAGCCCTTTGATGGCCATGGCACCAAGCTGATAGGACATCAAATCCTGATAGGCAGTCCCAGCTTTGAGAAAAGGAATCCTACTGCCTTCTATGATTGCAACTCTTCGTAATTTCATGGTAAGGTGATTTTGATATTTCTATTGTCCGCCTTCCTTCTTTTTCTTTTTAAGTAGCCCTTTTATTAAGTCTTTAGCCTCCTCCACTGGTGCGGCGATCGTGGAGTCTTCCAGCACCTTTTGAATCTCTTGGTTAGCCTTCTCTTCGAGTTTCTGCTGTTCCTGCTTTAGCTGAGCCTCGGCCTCCTTCTTCTGAACTTCGAGCTCCTCCTTTGCCTTTTCTTTTTGTGTATCAATTTCTTGTTTGGCTTGTGCTTTCACTGCCGTTTGGGCACTTGATGCCGCACCTCCGGCTCCTGGCTGTGCTCCTGCTATGCCGACCTTAGGGTTATCATAAGTCCCAGTCACTGCCAATTTCAAGTTGATATTACTACCCACAGCATTCTGGCCTCCTGTAATGGATGCCAGCGCACTATTGATTGCATCACCGGCTGCTCCAGCAGGTACAACTGTACTAATCACATAATCAAGACTACCATCCAGCCCTGTACTACCAGTAACATTTGCACTGCGTCCATCTAGGTCGATATCGAATGGGTCAACATAAAACCTGCCTCCCTTGATCTCAGCAGACATGGCCAGATTGGTGATATCTGCTATGGTGCCTTGGCCCAGGCTGCTATTTGTACCTAGCTTAGTGACAGACGATACGCTTTGCAATATTTTCACATCCTTGATGGATGCCTTGACCACATCAAGAAGGCCTGCGCCATTGATGCTTTCGTATAGGGGCATCATATCCTGCCCCAGCGACCCGCTCATTTTGAAGTCAGTCGAGAAGTCCCCGGTGACATGCTGCGCGATCGGTGCAAGCATTTGAATCATGTTGAATGCTTCATACGATTTGGCGATAGACATGCTCTGTATCCCAAAATCGAAATCAAACTCAGGGTTTTCCAAGTTCTTAGTCACATAAGACCCATCCATTTTAAACTTACCTTCGAGCAGGTTGAAACCTATTCCACTCAAGTTCACTGCTCCATCTCGCACGATAATGTTGCCAGCAAGACTAGTTAGGGTCAAATTGTCATACAAGAGTTCATCGATGGTAGATGCTAGTACAAAATCGATGTTCTCAGGTATCCTAATGACCTCAAGGCTTGTGGTATCTTCCTCCGTTGACGAGGTTGCTTCTTCATCAGTCATCCATTCATTAAGATCTAACTTTCGTGATTTGAAGATAACCTTGCCTTCTAACTTTTCATTTTCATCCAGTGCATAAGCTAAGTAGTTGGTTATTGTACCATTGACTTGCATGTCGCTCCTTCCTAGCTCAGCATCAAACTTTGAAAGTTGGATGGCCTTTGGGTCAAATGATGCCTTTGATTCTATGATTTTAAAACCTTGTGGTAGATCCTCACTTACAAAGTTTAGATCGTTAATTGTCATATTGCCACTTGTGGTCAATCGATTGTAGCGCTCGGCTTCCAGATCTGACATTTTTCCCTTGGAGTCGATATCTGCTTTGATCTTACCAGAAAGCTGCATGCCCTCCTGAGGGAAGATTTTCATCACTTTTTCCAGATCGACTCCTCCGTGAACTGCCACATCCCAGGTGTAGTCGTTGAGGTTTTCTAAGGTCAGTGTCGCTCCAACTTTCTCACCATCGAGCAACATGCCAAACTGGTCTACTTTGATCAATGTCTCTGCCATCTTACCAGAGGTGTTGGTCACACTAGCTTTCATCTGCATATCCTCCATTGGGATAGGGTACTCATCGTACTTGACAAAACCATCTTCCAAAGCCATTTGTAAATTCACGGTCGGGATAGTCTGTGCTATACTATCATAAACCCCACTTGCTTTGAGATTCGCTGAGAATATTCCCTTCATAGTGAGCCCCTCCATCGGCACCATGGTGGCCAATTCCGCTAGGTTAAGCTTGGCGCTGATATCGGCATCCATGTCATAGTTGACCAGATTCTTGATTAGCAACTTTGCACCGACAGGGTTCTTACCTATGTCCATATGGAACTGACTGATGTCAATCGTCGTGTTATCGATGTTGCCGTCTTTATTGTCGACGCGCATATTGGTGTTGATATTGGTTATTGCGGTAGGTAGGTCAGGGTACTGGAACATGGCATCTGACACCTGAAGACCAATATTGAAAGCAGGCACTGAGGTCTCGTTATATGTACCAGCTACCTTGCCGTCAAACTGAAACTCCCCTGCTGTCTTCAGTTCTTCAAAACCCTCCAAAAAGACACCAGGAACAAGTGAAAGCACACTCTTGAAAGCCGTCTCCTTAGCCGCGAAGCTCATATCCATATTGATATCATCTCCAGGCATTGCGACAAAACCATCAAAGCCGACTCCAAAATCATTGAGTCGCACATTGTTCTCCTTGAAGGTGAATTTCATTGCGTCGAGATCCATTCCGAGGGTCAGGTCTGCAGCCAGTTGCTTTTTAGATAAATACTCAATGCCGTCAAATGAGACATCCATATTTGCGATAGTGGTGGTAGAAACCATGTCGAATACGTTAGAGCCAAAGTCCCCACTACCGGAATGTTTAAGTCCCTGAAGACTCATGTAGAATGGCATGGATCGATCATCGTAAATGATCGTTGCTTCATTGATTTCCCATCGGTCAATGCCTATGTCGATTGCGCCTCCAGATGATTCCGTCTCAGGCTGAGGCGTTTCCTCTGACGCTACCGCAATATCATAATTGGCCGTGCCATCTTCGAGGACAATCACGTTGACCTTGGCATTATTGAGGTAGATGCCGTCTACTTCTATTTTATCGCCCAGAAGAGAGAAGAGATCTATCGCGACCTCAAACGAGCCGACGGAAACTAATGTATCCCCATCGAACTGATCGAGTCCTACTATACCGAAATCTCCCATGCCCACAGACATGCTCGGGAAATGTGAGAGCAAGGACAAGTCGAGGTTGTCCACATCATAGAAGACACTGGCATTTAGGTTTTGGTCGATCTGCTGATCTATTGCCGCCTTAATGTCATCTTTGAAAATGATTGGCAGCACAGATACCAGCACTATTATGAGAGCGAAAAATATGGCTAGTCCTATTAATAACTTTTTCATTGCTTACAGTTTTGAATTTGCATTTAGCTTTCCATAGCTTATAACGTCCCTTACTACTTTGGAATTAGCTTTACCGGCTAATTATCTTACGAAGATTGTAATCATTGGCGCATTTATCCTAATCAGACCTCATTATTAATTGTTAACCTCTCAACACAGTCACAAAACTGAACCTACGCCCCATGTCATTAGATTTTGATCCCAGCAGGTTTAAAGCCCTCATCGCACAAAGTGCCGATATTATTAACGAATGGTACGGTTCGCACCTGAGGGAGAAACCAATATACAATAATCATAGCCCTGCGGAAATCCAAGCTATATTCGATGAGCCCCTACCGGGCAAGGGTAGTGAAGCCGAGGAGCTGCTCGAAACGATCCGCACCAAGGTCTTCGAGACTTCCAACTTCAATCCTAGCCCCAACTACTATGGCTACATCACCGGAGGAGGCAACCAGGCGGCTATCCTAGCGGAAATATTGCGGAATGCCCTCAATCAGAACAATCTGAAGTGGCATAGCGCACCCGCTAATTCTGAGATTGAAAAGATCGTCATTCGATGGATATGTGACTTCATCGGTTATCCTTCAGAATCAGCCGGTGTGCTTGTGAGTGGGGGCTCGGTGGCCAACTTTCTGAACCTAGCGGTAATGCGGAAAGTGAAATGCCCTATAGACATGGCCAATGAGGGCATCTACAATGCGCCCATCATGACCGTGTATGTCTCCGAGCAAGGGCACTCCAGCATTGACAAGGGGATGGATATGCTCGGGTTGGGCAAAAAATACTTGAGGAAGATACCGGTGGATAGTGATTTCAAGATCAATCTCGAATTGCTTGAAGTAGCAATAATCGAAGACCGGGAGAAAGGATTTCTACCGTCCTGTATCGTGGGGATTGCTGGCACTACCAATACGGGTTCGGTCGATCCACTGAGAGCAATTGGAGAGCTTGCGAAGAAGTACAATCTGTGGTACATCATCGATGGGGCTTATGGCTTGCCTGGGGCTGGCACTGACATTGTTGGGGAACAGTTTGACGGACTTGAGCTAGCAGACTCGATACTGCTCAACCCGCACAAATGGTTTTTTGTGCCTTTCGAAGTGGCCTGTGTAATTGTTAAGAACAAAGAACACTTGCGTGACACCTTTAGTATAGTGTCTGACTACCTCAAGGGAGGAAAGGAACAGTCTGATCGGGAAGACCTGATGGACTTTAACCTTCAACTGACTAAGGATTTTAAGGCGCTGAAGGTATGGATGACTTTCAAAACGTATGGAGCTGAACAGCTGCAAAAGGCTATTGAAAATGATTGTCTGCTGGCGAGATATGCGAAAGAAACTATCGAGACCAGTAAAGACTTTGAGCTGTTGGCACCAGTGCCTCTTTCGATAGTTTGTTTCCGTTATGTTGGTGCTGGTCAGTACTCGCCCGAGGAGTTAGACGCACTCAATAATCGATTGCTTCAACTCATCGAAGAAGACGGGAGGGTTTTCTTTGCAGGTACGAAAATCAAAGGCCGTACTTCATTGCGTATCAACCTTACCAATCATCGAAGAACTTCAGCAGATATCGATTACCTTTTTACGGTATTACGAGATTTGGGATCAAAAGCGAAAGAAGAAATCGCTTCTTAAACAAGTACGTTCACATTTTTCTGATAGAAGTTCCTAATACTCCTGGATATCTGATCCGTCTCTACCAGAAAGCCGTCGTGACCGTATCTCGAATCAATGATATCGAGTGCTGATCGTCTTGTATTTGCTGCTAAGAAAATCTGTTCCTCAATCGGAAACAGTACGTCCGAACGTATACCAATGAACATCGACTTAGCCCTGATCTGACCCAAAGCCGCTTCTATGCTGCCTCTGTTTCGACCTACGTTATGCGAGTCCATTGCGGTAGCAAGCGTCCAATAGGTAAAGGCATTGAACCGCTTAGCCAGCTTCTCGCCCTGATATTGCTGGTAGGAAGCTGCTTTGAAATTACCCACTTTGTATTCTTGGCTATCGTCCTGGGTATCCTGATAAATGCCATAGTTCCGGTAGGAGAGTAGCGCGATCCCACGTGCTGTCTTCATGCCATTGATACCGGCGGTTTCACTGGCTTCCTTCCAGGTTGGATCGTTGGAGATGGCCATGCGCTGTGATTCGTTGAAGGCTATACCCCAAGGAGAATGAACCGCATTTGTCGCTACACCGATCAGGTGCTCAATCTCATCAGGGCATTGGATCGCCCATTCCACGGCATGCTGCCCACCCAGTGAACCCCCGATCAAAACATGGATTGATGGGATGCCAAGATGCTGGCGAAGCTGGTCAAAGGTCTCGACAATATCTCGATTGGTAAGCTCCGGAAAATCATGGTAGAATGGATGGCCGGTTTGAGAATTTATGCTCAGGGGACCCGTAGAGCCATAGCAGCCACCAATTGCGTTAGCACAAATGACGAAATACTCCTCTGGATCGAACAATGCACCCGACTCAAACAAACCAGGCCACCACTCCTGAAAATCGGCACTGCCTGTCAAGGCGTGGCAGACCCACACAACATTAGACCTATCGGAATTGAGTCGGCCAGCTGTGGCGTATTGTAGCTGAAAACCAGGAAGTACATGCCCGGTTTCCAGCTCAAATGAATCTTGATATTCAAAAGTGTGATGGTCTACCATTGTTTATGCTAATGCTAAAACGTCTTCTGACACTACTTCAAATGCCTGCTCGAAATCTGCCTTGATATCATCGATATGTTCAATACCTACTGAAACGCGAAGGAGGTTTGGATCTACCCCTGAGTCAAGTTGCTCCTGCTCACTGAGCTGTTGGTGCGTGGTTGACGAAGGATGGATAATGAGCGTCTTGCTATCACCGACATTGGCTAGGTGACTCACTAACTTAAGCGCATTAGCAAACTTCTCAGCGACAGCCTTTCCGCCTCTTATCTTGAAGGTGAAAACTCCACCAAAGCCCTTTTTCAAGTACTTCTTAGCCGACTCATGGTACTTGCTGCTAGCTAGGCCAGGATAGTTCACACTCTCTACTAGTTCATGATTTTCTAACCATTCCGCTAGGTGAAGGGCATTCTCTACAGTTCTCTCAACTCGAAGCGAAAGTGTCTCTAAACCTTGAAGCAACAGGAATGAGTTGAATGGGCTCTGCGCTGGACCAAAATCTCTCAGTCCCTCTACACGTACCCGAATGGCGTAGGCAATATTGGGCAAGCCAAGTGGATTACCCTCACCGAAAACTTCCCAGAAGTTCAGCCCGTGATAGCCTTCAGATGGCTCAGAGAACTGAGGGAATTTCCCATTCCCCCAATTGTAGTTGCCACCATCCACAATCACACCACCGATCGAGGTACCATGACCGCCTATCCACTTAGTTGCCGACTCTACGACGATATTGGCACCATGCTTCAAGGGCTGGAAGAGATAGCCGCCAGCACCGAAGGTATTGTCCACGACTAGCGGAATGTCATGCTTCTTTGCTACAGCAGCAATCGCTTCAAAGTCTGGCACATTAAACTCGCCATTGCCAATGCTCTCCAGGTAGATGGCCTTAGTCGTTTCGTCAATCAAATTCTCGATAGATTCGGGATGATCATCCTTAGCAAAACGTGCTTCAATACCTAGTCGCTTAAAGGCCACTTTGAACTGATTATAAGTGCCGCCGTAGAGGTGACTGGTGGACACGAGGCTGTCACCTGTTTGCAATATGTTGTTCAACGCGAGAAACTGAGCTGCCTGGCCAGAAGCTGTACCAACGGCAGCCACGCCACCTTCGAGTGCCGCGATGCGCTTCTCAAACACATCTGTCGTTGGGTTCATGATCCTAGTATAGATGTTGCCAAACTCCTTGAGTGCAAAGAGGTTAGCTCCATGCTCTGCGTTCTTAAAAGTGTAAGATGAGGTTTGGTAAATGGGCACTGCACGAGATCTCGTGGTTTCGTCTACTTCCTGGCCAGCGTGGAGCTGAAGAGTTTCAAATTTTAATTCTGACATGATTTAAGATGTTTATTGACTAAATAATTTGTTTTTGGAATGGGTGTGCACGCTTCCGTAGTGCTAAGTCTACGGCGTAGGGTACTGTGCTAGGTAACGCTCAGACCTTAATAGCAACAACAGCACATACAACAGTAGCTGTATGAAGCTTTGCGAAATGAAATAGAGATTCGTCCGAGCGACTGATTGTCGAAGGCGGATTTGCTTGAAGCTTTACTTGGTGTCTTTTGACTTTTCATCGGTAATTTCCATTTATATTCTCCCCTTGGGGATCAGGAATTAGCACCTTGGATTTGCGTCCTGGTTGCTAGCGCTTCATAGAGCCTGTCTCTCCACGCTTCTTTATAAATCAACTACCGGAATAATTGACTTGAGTAGACAAACGTAGAGGTCGATTTTAATGTTTCCAAACTTTGCAATAAAAATTTTCTCGAACTTCAGTTGTGCAAGTGGGTTTCATAGCTATGCCAAAAACCTTAAGACTTATCCTCGGAGACCAGCTCAATTACCAACATTCATGGTTCGAAAAAACTGGTGATGATGTCCTATATGTCATGATGGAGATGCGACAAGAAACGGACTATGTCAAGCATCATATCCAGAAGATCGTCAGCTTCTTTGGCGCAATGAGAAGGTTTTCCCAACACCTTGAAAAGCAAGGACATAAGGTCAAATATCTGACACTAGATTCTGAGGAAAACACTCAATCGTTAACGAATAACTTGAGTTGGTTAATCGAGGAATATGAGATAGAGAAGTTCGAATACTTACTGCCTGATGAGCACCGGTTGGATGAGCAGTTAAGAGAGTTTTGTGACGCTCTAGATATCTCCTGGGAGGCATATGATACGGAGCATTTTCTAACCACGCGGACTGAATTAAATGAATTCTTTGAAGGCAAAAAAACTTTCCTGATGGAGTCATTTTATCGGTATATGCGGAAAAAGTTTAATGTGCTGATGGATAATGGTGAGCCGATGACCGGACAATGGAACTATGATCATGACAACAGGGAGAAGCTCGATGATGATGTGAGCTTACCCAAGCGACTACACTTCGACCATGATGTAACAGAGCTGGTTGATTTGATAGAGTCGGAGGGGGTAGAATTCATTGGCAATATTGACCCAAAGCACTTAAGATGGCCACTGGACAGACAGGAAAGTCTCGAAGCACTAAATCATTTTCTGGGGGTCGCTTTACCAGCGTTTGGTAAATATCAGGACGCAATGCACGATGAGCACAGTTTTCTCAACCATAGCCTGATTTCATTTTCGTTGAATACAAAGATGATCAGCCCTCTGGAAGTAGTGAGAAGGGCTGTTGATTACTGGGAGAAACATCAAGAGTCCATTTCTATTGCTCAGATCGAAGGGTTTGTACGTCAGATTATTGGCTGGCGAGAATATATGCGAGGTATCTACTGGGCGAAGATGCCTGAGTTCAAGCAATTGAATTTTCTGGAGCAAAAGGCGAAGCTTCCAAGTTGGTATTGGACAGGTGACACCAAAATGGCATGCATGCGACATGCGATAAACCAGTCACTCAATCTGTCCTATGCCCACCATATCCAGCGATTGATGGTTACTGGCAATTTTGCCTTACTGGCCGGAGTAGACCCTGACGAGATTGATCGTTGGTACCTGGGCATCTACATAGACGCCATCGAGTGGGTTGAAATCACCAACACGCGCGGCATGAGCCAGTTTGCTGATTGTGGGATCGTGGGTACCAAACCTTACGTCTCTAGTGCCAACTACATCAACAAGATGAGCAACTATTGCGGTAGCTGCCACTATTCACAAACGAAGAAAACCGGTGAAGGAGCTTGCCCTTTTAACAGCCTGTACTGGCATTTTTACAATAGGAATGAAGATAAGCTTAAGAAGAACCCTCGTATCGGTATGGCCTATCGAACACTAGATAAATTGAAGAATAAGGAGGCGATTCTGAAGCAAGCGGAAGAATATATTGCTAATATTGAGGAGTTGTAGCAGGGGATGAATGGAACAAGTTAAACAAGTTCATGGATTAGATAAAGTCGTGATGAATGGTCTATTCGTTATGCTACTTTTATGGGCTTCTTTTGTTTTCACGAATGCTAATGCAGATCCAGGATTCGCAATCCGACATGTGGGGATTTCAATTTTTTGTGGCGCATATATTTCGTACTTCTTTTTTTACAAGAAATACAATTACAAATGGATAGAGAAACATCAAGTATTTAGCCTCGCGGCTTTTGCTCTTTTTGCTCTGACAGGTTTGATATCAGCTTGCCTCGGAGTGGTTCCAAAAGAAGGCGTTTTCACTACCCTAATCAACTTCAACTTTTTGATACTTCTAATAGTATCACTCCACGCATTTAGAGAGGGGTTAAAACTCTCCACCTTGGCTGTCGTTATCTCGATTATTGGTTGTGCTTCAGGCCTTTTTGGCATTTTCCAATTCTTTGATTTAGTTCCAAAAGAGCTTATTGCAGGAAGCCCTCCCACAGCTCTACAATTTAACCGCAACTTTTTTGGATCATCTCAAATTCTAATTCTTCCCTTTGCCCTAATAGGCTTTCTTTCATCAAGTGGTTCAAAAAGATATATTCACCTCATCAGCATTTCTTTAATTGTGTGGAGTATCACAATCTCACAAACAAGGTCAGCCGTCCTCTCCCTGTTGATATTTGGACTAGTTGTACTAGCAACACTAGCAATACGCTACTTGATAACTAATCCGAATAGAGTCAAGAGTACAATATTTGGGTTTAGTCTGGCTGTTTTTGTGGCAGGGGGAGGGTTCCTTGGTGCAACCTATTTTGACAATGTTTCGCGTGATGTTAGCCGATACTTCAAAAGCGAGAGAGCAGATAGACGACAAACTTCAATTGAAGAACGCCTGACCATCTGGAAGGGCTCTTTGGATATGATCAAATCAAACCCGATAATCGGTGTTGGTTTTGGTCATTGGAGAATTCACTATGCCGGAAACAGCAACCAACCAACTAGAGCAAAATCTGGAAGGGCGGTTATCTCGAAGGCACATAATGTATACCTCGAAGTGCTTGCAGAAACGGGAATAGTGGGATTTCTTTTTTACTCCATGTTCCTACTCGGCCTTAGTCTAATCATATTAAAAACGGGCATACATGATAAATATGGCTTGGTTTTAAGCGCAGGTTTCCTTGCCTATTTGTCGGATTATTTTTTCAGTTTCGGTAATTATCAACCATCACATATGGCCTATGCCGGTATTCTGTTGGCGTATATTATACACTTAAGCGATTCTGAGACAGGCCGATTGGTAACTCGAAGAAGTGTTCTCGTAGTTGGGGGATTGATGACTTTTGTTGCGTTAATAGCGACTTATTGGTCATTGACTTTTCTCTTCTTTGATCAAAATATGAGTAAAGGGCAAAAGAATAGTTCTCAAGGCGACTATGAAACTGCCCTATATTATTTTAACAATGCAGCAAACAGTATACATCTTCTCAACAGAGCCGGAGATTCCCCACATCTACAGAAAGCGTTGGTATACAATAAGATGAAAAGGTTTGATACTGCGATTGGAGAATTGCGCCAAGCTTGGCCCGATAATCCTTACAGTCCAAGGCTCAATGCCACTTTTGGAACTAGTTATTTCCAGAAAAAAGATCTAGAAAAGGCTTCCTACTACTATCAAAACGCCTTCGATGTACAATCTAGGAACTTGGCTATCGCTGAAAAGCTTGCTATATGTTATTTCGATATGAAAAGGTTTCGGAAATGTGTGGAGATATTAAGTTCCTTTGAAAAAGAACTTAACCCCAACCTTAAGTTAATACTTCAGATATCTCGAATGAATTCAGGCCAATGGGCTATTCCAAAAGAATAAAGCTATCGTAATAGGGTGACAGTAATATCATCCATCAATTGAAGTCTCACTTGCTTATCCTTCATCTCCAGCACACGATAAGTCATCCCATAGATATCACCGTCGTTGACTAGACTAAGAGTGTCATTCGACATGTTCCAATTAAGTGTATGAGATAGCGTGTCTGTACTGAAAATGCACCCCGGAAAACCAAAAGCAGTCACTGTTACCTCATCTTCCTGGAAGCGGAAGTTGCCATTCATGGTATAAATAGAAGCATCGGGTACTTCGGGAAACGAACTGGGGTCAGTATCCCATTGAGCTATCCATTCTCCCTCGAGCAAATCGCTTGCCTCTTCTTTTTTGTCAGGACTGCAGCCGACTAAAATCACCAGAAAGAACATAAATGGGATATAGTTCCCTTCTATAAAACGCTTCATATCACTTTTGCTATCAAACATACCTCATCATAAACAGCCTTTAAAGCATTGAATATAGCTAAAGCAGCCCCTAAAAACAGAGGTCTCACAAGTCTATTTTAATTTGTATTAATTTATTGTTAATTTTGTTAACATACAGGTAACATTAGAACAGCCCTTGTACAAAAAATTTACGATAGCGCTATACTTAACCATATTGACCTGCCTCAGTTGTTTTGGTCAGGTCGAGTCTCCGGTCATTCCATTTATTCAGCACGCCAGCAGTTCCGAGCAGGAGCATGTGGTGTTAGAGCTTCAGGAGGAAATAAATAGCTATTCCCAGCTACTTAATAAGAGTAAAGACCAATCTCGTTTTATAAAAAGACTGTTTTATAAAATACAGCGTGACCATTTATTCGACTATACCCATAACGCTCAATTGGACGAAATCTTTATTGGACAAAAAGAATACGATTGTGTAACTGGCACTGCACTATATGCCCTTGTGCTGAATTCGCTAAACATTGACTTCTCTATCAAGGAAACAGATTTTCACGTCTATTTACTCGTACACTTACCTGGTAAGGACATCTTATTAGAGCCAACTGATCCCATATATGGATTCATTGATAACCCTATTGTCATCAGCGACAGAATTCGCACCTATAGAAATGGAGAAGCTTTTGGCTCTTCTGAAAATGGCCTGTCAGTAAATAGTAAGAGCAACTCATTTCATATTTCCTTCTACAGAGATCGGGTAATCTCTCTCCAACAATTGGCAGGGCTGCAATATTATAACTTGTCCACTCATGCTTTTAACAATGGAAATCATGAAGGTGCTATCGAGCTTATTGAGATTGCTCTTTCATTGTACCCCAATGATCGATTTAGTGGCTTCAGAGATATTCTACTCGTAGATATGTCTCAATCTATGAGCACCAATTATTCTCCTGACCAGGAATAAGAACTATTCGATAATCTTAAACTCTACCCTTCTGTTCTTAGCACGATTCTCTGGAGTATCATTGGCTACAGTAGGTTCGGTTTCTCCATACCCCTTTGACTCCATGCGGTCAGTATCTATACCATTATCTCTGAAGTAGCTGTAAACGGCATCTGCTCTTCGCTGAGATAGGCTCAGGTTGTAGTTGTCATCTCCCACGGCATCTGTATGGCCACCGATTTCGATTTTCCCAATATCATTAGACACAAGGAAATCCCTAATGCGCTCCAACTCGGGGTAAGAGGCCGTTTTTAACGAGGCTTTATCAAAGTCAAAGAATATATTATTGATGACAATTTTCATTCCCACTTTGATGGGAGCTAGGAAAAGGTTTTTCTCATAAACCTGTTCATCCTCAATATCATTTAGATCAACATTCTCATTGACCGCAATGAAGCCTGACTTCTCCGCTAGGAAGCCATACATGGCACCAGGGCGCAACTTGAGCTGGTAGTCTCCAGTACTCGCCTGTGAAACAGTTTTACCAACGTCAACACCATCAGGCAGTCGCTCAACAATAATATCCGTGGATAAGGGCTCATTGGTCTCAGCATTAAGAACCTTACCCTTGACGGTTACAAATATGATATCTGGCTCAGGTTCTTCTGTTGTGAAGAACTCGTCAACGTTGAATCTGAAAATGTCTGTATCCTCTTCCTTATTTCCGCGAGTGAAATAAATGTGAGTGCTGGAACTAGGCATATTGAAATACACGTCATCGTCTTGAGTGTTCATTGCAGCTCCCAGGTTTTGTGGCGCTGACCATTTAGTCCAGGAATCATCCAGTCTTTTGGTCACATAGATATCGAGACCACCATGACCACTATGGCCTCTCGAAGAGAAATAGACAGTATTGTTATCATCAGAGATAAATGGTGCGGCTTCTTCATCGGCGGTATTAAGGTCTGACCCTACGTTCAGCGGTTCGCTCCAAGACCTATCGGGATTTCGGAAAACCACATAGAGATCTCGATCCCCGTAAGTCTCATCTCGTTCCACTGCCATGAGCATCACATCATTGGAAGCGTTGATAAATTGATCTACGCGAGGGCTATAATTATAGTAATTCTCGATCTCCAGGTTCTGCGGTTTTGTAATTTCTCCATCTGCAGTCATAGTAGCTTTTGATACCCCGACGGACATGCGATCTCTCTTTCCATATCGATTTCCCAAAAGGAATGTGGTGTTGCCATCTTCATCCTGTGTTACCGAGCTTATAAAGTTAGGGCCGGCATTGTTGAGCGGAGGCCCAAGGTTCTTAGCGGGTAACCACTCGCCAGTGGTCTCATCAAGTTCAGAATACCAGATGTCCTCATTGTCATCTACACCACCAACATTGTCTGGGTGGAATTGGCGACTGAAATAAAGTGTCTTTCCATCAGGAGATAGGATAGGGCTGTGCTCGATGTATGTAGAGTTGACGTTCGTACTTAGTCGTTCGGCCTCCAGGTTTTGATTCACCCCTGGGGCAATATTGATCAAAACATTTATGGGGATATTGGAAGCGGAAAGACCCACAGCGTCTATACTATTAAACCCAGGGACAATTGCTCCATCAAGTACAATTTTGACATATTCGATCTCGTAGCTTGTCATCTCAAAGAAGAGATTAAGCAATCTAGTTTCAATAGGAAGTGGCCGAGCGGATAATTCAAACAACAAATATTCTCGATCCTGCGAATCATAGGCGTATACTGCTTTAACAGCACCAGGATTTTCGGTCTCTGCAATAGCTACTTGCTGTGCACGAATAGGTGTATCAAAGGCAAGTACAATAAACTCTTCTTTATCGTCATGGCGTGGCTTCCACGCATTGGGGCTATCACCTCCTTTGGGAAAGACATTTGGTCGGTGCAAGGCTTGAATAGCGGCATACTGCAACGGTCCTGTCTCTGACGAGACCTCATAAACATTTGAAGCCCAAACGACCGTTTCCTGTGCTTGTGCAGACCATGAGATGATCAAAGCAAGCGTCAAGGTCAGAATTCTATTGTACATATGATTCATTATTAAAAAGTACTTTCAAAGTTAGGTTTAAGACCTTCGTCTTAGTTAATTATTCTTACCTCCACCCTTCTGTTTAGCGCTTGAGCTTCATCGTTTCTTTCTGTTGAAAGTGGTTGTGTTCCACCAAAGGCCTTAGTCAGCACTCGATTCTTCTTTATCTTCTTTTCTACAAGATACTCTTTCACAGCATCCACTCTATCTTGAGACAATTGCATGTTAGCTGCAGCATTACCTTGAAAGTCAGTGTGTCCCTCTAGTTGAATTATCTTTTCAGGACGCTCAACAAGCCATTGAACCAGATCATTCAATTCACTATATGAATCTGAGCTAATAATCGACCGCCCTCTTGCGAAGATCAAGTTTTCCAACTTTATGATCCTAAGCTCTTCACTAATCGGCAAGTAAAAATCTCTAGTGATTTCGGTATCCTCATCGACACTTGGCACTATCTCAGATTTTACAGTTTCGTAACCTGAGCCACTCACCTCTATGTTGTAAGTGTTGCCCCTTAAGAGATAGATATTGTAAATGCCTTCCTTGTTGCTTGAGGCCATGCCCATATCATCGTAGTAAGGCATCTTCTCATAGAGAACACGGCCTTCGATTTTCGAGCTGTCTTCAAGAGCATATAGGGTACCTGAGACTTTTACCATAGACCCACTAGAGGTTTGCGCATAGCTATTTACAGATAGGATCAAACACAAAATAAAGGCAAAGTACTTGTCAAAGAAGTGCATCGAAGTATTGGTTAAGCAAATCAAACTTTAAATAACAAAAAATATTCCTCAATAGTAAATAATTGGGCCTTCTACTGAGGGTTTATCGACTAAGGTAGATATTTTCTCTACGGGTTAATGGAGGCCGCAAGCATTGACTTTGATTCTTTTCCAGAAAACTCTATCTCGTTTAGCTGCGTCATGATTTTGCTGCTTACGTAGTTAAAAGTCTCCTTGTGTTTATCATTAATGGGCTCTGAAGGGGGGACATCCACTTTCAACGCATCGACTTGTATCCCATTTTTCCAAAACCTAAAGCATAAGTGAGGCCCTGTTGCTAATCCTGTACTACCAACATAACCTATGGTCTGACCTTGAGATACACGCGTCCCTCTGCGTATTCCACTGGCTATTTTCGACATATGAAGGTACTGTGTTGTATAGGTGCTGTTGTGCTTAATCTTTACATAGTTGCCATTGCCCTTATGGTAGGTCGCCTCAAGCACTACACCATCCCCGACTGTCCTTATTGGGGTACCTGTGGCTGCCGCATAGTCCGTTCCTAGATGAGCTTTGAACCTCTTAAGCACAGGGTGATATCTCCTACCGGAATAACGTGAGCTGATTCTGGAGAAATTTAACGGGGCACGCAAAAACGCCTTCCTTAGGCTGTTTCCCTCTTCATCGAAGTAATCCACACCACTGCCTTGATCATAGTGGACAGCATAGTACTCCCTATCAAAATGCTCGAAATAGCCTCCTTTAATTCGGCCAATGCCAGCAGCCTCACCGTCGACCTGCTCTTCCTCATAGATCACCTTGAACCTATCCCCCTTCTGTACCCTGAAAAAGTCCACTTGCCATGCAAACACATCAACAAGTCGATCCACCAGCTCGGGGGAAGCTCCTTTTTCAACCATGGTTTCATACAAAGAAGACTGAATCTCTCCACTAAGAGTTTTCTCCACGAGACGAATAGGTTTGTCTTGACGGTGTGCATACACAGAGTCTCCCAAGCCATATACGACAAACTCATAGGAGTTAGGCTCATGCACAAAGTATTGAGCTTTCGGTAGTGAATCCTTAGTCAAGAGCAAAAAATAATCCTTACCAGCAACAAGCTTTCGGACATCAAAGACCTCTTTTGCTTCCTTAACCAGCGTGTTGATAGTTGCATATTCTACTTCATATGGGAGCAGAATATCAGCCAGGTTCTGACCCCACTTGATTTTCTTTTTTACAACTTCTAAAGAGTCAACGGTCAACCCGTAAAACTGCTCTTTTGGCTCTGGTGCTGGCTCGATCAGTAAACTGTCAATGATAGCTGTCTCTGCTGCCTTGTTATCCATAGGCGCTTGACAGGAATATATACCAGACACTAAAAGTGAAAATAGAACAAGTCGCAAGGTCGCTAGTATCATTCTTTGTCCTAAGGGTTAATTGTGGTTGACCTCTTGAAATTGTCAAGAGCACTCAATAAGAAGGTCTTGAAGGCACTGATCTCAAGATCATATGCTTTGGGACTCATCAACATTTTCTCATTACCATCCAGAATCACGTAGTACGGTTGGGCGTTGTTGTTGAACGATGTAATCTGGAAGTCAGCATTCTGCTTGCCTATGCTCTTTTTTACTTTACTGTCATAAGAAGAGGTATACCACTCGGACTCGGCTAGCTCTGTTTTCTCATCAACGTAGAGTGCCACTACTACAAATTCATTTTTGAGGAGTTTAAGTACCCCTGGGTCTGACCAGACACGAGCTTCCATTTCCCTACAGTTGACACATCCATGTCCCGTGAAATCAATGAACAAAGGCTTACCTTGCGCCTTGGCACAGGCTATTGCTTGGTCATAATCAAAGTAGCCCTCTATACCATGTGGAAAGTGCAGTAGGTCAGCATATTTTGGATCTTCACACAACTCGCTTCTTATGCCGGCAGTACCTGAAAAGCCGCTGCTATTATCTCTTACAATTTCAGTGACATTGAAATCATGTGTCGACATGGGAGGAAGGTAGCCCGCCAAAGACTTTAGTGGAGCACCCACTAGGCCAGGAATCATATAAACTACGAAAGTGAAAGTAACCATGGCCAAAATCAACCTGGGCACACCTACCGACTCCATTTTGCTATCATGCGGCAGTCGTAATTTACCAAGAAGGTAGAATCCCAAAAGCGTAAAAATCACGATCCAAATCGCTAAATAGATCTCTCGATCAAGAATTCCCCAATGATAGGCTTGGTCTGCAATGCTCAAGAACTTGAATGCAAAAGCAAGCTCCAGAAAGCCCAGAACAACCTTGACGCTGTTGAGCCATCCTCCTGATTTGGGCAGATTGTTGAGCCAGTTGGGAAATAGGGCGAACAATGAAAATGGCAATGCAAACGCCAAAGAGAAAGCGAACATGCCAAGGATTGGTTTAAGAATAAGGCCTCCTGCGGACTCTACCAGAATACTACCAACGATTGGACCTGTGCAGCTGAAAGAAACCAGGACTAACGTAAACGCCATGAAGAAAACCCCTACCAGACCCCCTTTATCTGACTGCTCATCAACAGCATTAACAAATCGAGAGGGAAGCGTAATCTCAAACAACCCTAAAAATGACAGAGCGAAAACAAGGAAAACCAGAAAAAAAAGAATATTCGGGAGCCACCCTGTAGCCAAGTCATTGGCCACCTCCGGGCCCATGAATGGGGCGATGACCGAACCAATAACCGTATAAATCAAAATGATGAAAAAGCCGTAGAGTAGTGCTTTGCGCGTGCCTCCCTTTTTTGAGCCATCTCGACCGGTGAAGAAAGTCACTGTCATTGGGATCATAGGAAATACACAAGGCGTCAATAATGCTGCCAACCCAGCCAAGAAAGCGACGATCATGAAGGAGAATAGTGAGTAGGGATCCGAGACATCTCTCTGCTCAAGCATCCCAGGTTTTGAACTAGTCCCAGTTAATTGACTGCCCGCCTGGCTTGCATTGGTAGTTTCTACGACTTTGCCTTGAGAGCCAAATACCGTGTCAAAATCAAATGTATCATCGAAGGGGATACACTTCCCGTCAATATCAGAGCACACTTGATAGAAATACTCTCCAGCGATGTTTAAGGGGAGGGTAATCACCTTCACTTCCTGAGTGAATAATGCCGTCCCAGTAAAGTAATTGACATCACCTTCCCATATATCGTCGTACTTAGTCTTGGCACCAACAGCTGTCACCTCTCCGACCAGCTCGAAGCTCTTATCTTCAGAAAACACAATCTCAGTCAGCATTGGTCCTAAGTCTGGATCGAAATCATTAGAATAGAGATACCAATCCTGATCAATTACCACCTTGAAGCTAAGCGTGATTTGTTCTCCGACTTTCGGCTCTTGCTTACTCGCCTCAATGCTCCAGGCAGCTGGCTGTAGTATCTGGCCATGGCCCCAAAAAGCCGATATTATGAAAATTACGGTAGTAATAAAATGTCTCATATGTGCTTTGTTAGCTTAGCCAACGCGCGGATTATTCCGGGGTTCATCAGATCAATGTGTCTGTCGTGTGATCGTCATTAGCTCTTATGCTTAGCTGCAAAATGCTTGTAGAATAAAGTGATCGTTTCGATACCCTTATAATAGTTAAACAAGCCGTAGCTTTCATTTGGAGAGTGAATGGCATCTTCATCAAGACCAAAGCCCATCAGCATCGAATCAAGCCCCAATTCTTTTTGGAAAAGTGCAACGATCGGAATACTCCCACCCTCACGCATAGGGATTGGCTCTTTTCCCCAAGCCTCAGTAAAGGCATCCTTAGCGGCTTGATAGGCAACAGAGTCGGTAGGGATGACGGCAGGTTCCCCGCCATGGTGAGGTCTTACCTCCACTTTCACCGACTTGGGAGCAATACTCTTGAAGTGGGACGTGAATAATTCTGTGATCTCATCGCTGACCTGATTGGGCACTAGGCGCATCGATATCTTGGCGAATGCCTTTGATGGCAACACGGTCTTTGCGCCTTCTCCTATATAGCCACCCCATATGCCGTTGACATCAAGTGTAGGCCTGATGCCTGTTCTTTCCAGCGTTGTAAATCCCTTCTCTCCAAATTCTTCACCTATTTTCAGCTCGTTCTTGTACGCATCAAGATTGAAAGGTGCTTTGGCCATCTCAGCTCGCTCTGAAGCCGAAAGCTCTGCCACCTTATCATAAAAGCCGGGAATGGTTATGTGACCATTTTCGTCCGTGAGAGAGGTAATCATCTCGCAGAGCACGTTGATTGGGTTCGCCACAGCACCACCATACATGCCAGAGTGTAGGTCGCGGTTGGGTCCTGTCACCTCCACCTCGACATAGGTCAACCCGCGTAACCCTACCGTAATGGACGGGTTATCATTGTTGATAATGCCCGTATCTGAAATGAGAATTACATCCGCCTTCAGTAAGTCTTTATTGTTAGCAACAAATTCCGCTAGGTTATCACTTCCAACTTCCTCTTCTCCTTCAATCATGAACTTCACATTGCATGGAAGCTCGGCACTGTTCATCAAAGCTTCAAACGCCTTGATGTGCATATACATCTGACCCTTGTCATCACTTGATCCTCTCGCGTAGATTCGTTCATCTCGAATGGTCGGTTCAAACGGTGGTGTCTCCCATAGATCGTAAGGGTCGGCAGGCTGCACATCATAGTGACCATAGACCAGCACTGTGGGTAAATCAGCTGATATCATTTTTTCAGCATAGACAATCGGATGACCTTTGGTCGGTTTGATTTCTACCTTGTCTACACCAGCTTCATTGAATTTTGTCTTCAGGTATTCCGCAGCTTTTTGCACATCCGCTTTGAACTTAGAGTCCGCACTCACAGACGGTATGCGAAGCAGCTCGAACAGCTCGTCCAAAAACCGTTGTTTATTGTCTTCAATGTAGGCTAATGAGGTCATAGTCATCTATGTTTTAAGTCGCAAAAATATAAGGAAAATGCCAAAGAGGGCTAGAAACCGAAACCATCCTTGTCCTTATCTTTATCGATAGTGTCGAATGACTCATCATCGAGAAAGATATCATCAGGAGAAGATAGGTTATAGGGTTCTGTGATACCGAAGTAGTCTTGGCGAAAACGATTGATAAAGCTCAAGGTCTCGCTCTGATCACCCACCACGGTGGTGTATTTTCCAAAGCCCGCTTTGGCTACATCACTACGTTCGTTGATCACCGTATTAAATTCTCCATTGGAGGAAAACATTAAAAGTCGGCCACCTTCATAATTAAAATAATACCATGACGCTGGAGATATTTGGAGGAAAAGGTTGACAACATCTCCGCCATCATTGTCCTTCTTGAATTCCATAAACCCATCAACCATGCCATTAATGTCATTACGATAGATATTGGATAGTCCAATCTGTGAGGTGTTGTACCATGCGTTGTGATCTTTGGAAAAGGCCATGTCGACATTGGAGATAACTATGGTCTTATCCAACTCTTGTGAGGCATTATGAAAAGGAACGTAATCTCTTTCTGACCTTCGCTCATAAGTCTTCGCCCCTTGGTCACCTATCAGATCCGCCAACTTATATATTTCATCTGCTTCGTTTGTATGAGCGATAGGGGCACCCAAACGCTCGATTACATCGAGAACATCAGATATCATTGCATCTGTGATTTCAGGGTGAAGCTCCATATTAAAGGCCATCATAGCATCAATTGTATATAGTCCAGAATCCGGCTTGGCTGCCCCTAGCGCAGAGGCATTGACGTTGAAGTTCTCATTGTTTTGGAGAAACTGCACCGGCCCTTCAAATATGAGCGTGTTGCTGTTATCATTGAACAAAAAGGTCGTGCCTGCATAAGATTCTCCGCTAGTCTTATTAGCAGGCTCTATCTTAAACTGTTGCCCTTCCAAGTTGTATTGTAATAACCCCGTTGGCTTGAAGAAAGGTTGATCGTCAAAAGACCTTCGATCATCTAAGAACGCCATATAGACCTCCCCAGACCTGGCGGATGTAAACAGGCCGGCTGTCATTATCTGGCCACCATCTGTCAGGGCGGTAGAAACGTCTATTTGAACTTCCGGGCTTTCGGCATCATGAGTATAGCTTATCCAATAGTCATAGTCTGTTCTACTATTCAGAATAGCTTGGACATATCCTTCTAACTGAAGGGCCTCTCTATTGGCATACATCGTGGCATCCCCCTTGAAGTAAAAGCCTGGAGAGATGATCACATTTTCTCGCTCGACAATACTGCCACCCGACACGGTCATTCGCTGAGTTTTATTCTTCGCTATCGGAACGTCTTGAAGGTTGAACTCCTTGAACTTTATGTTAAAAGAGTCATTGGCCGCATTGACCAACTGGTACGTCGCGCTACCAATAAACTGGTTCCTCGAAAGAATTTTAATATCACCATCAAAGAGGTTGTGATACTCATTGAGCGTGTCAATCACCAACGTGGCATTTTCGAAAGGCGTGAGTTCAGCGTTCTCTAAGATAGTCGTCTTGCCTCCCTCCGGGGTGATTTTTGCATCTGCAACTATAATATACGGGATTCCTTCAATATTCAGCTCGAACGTGTTTATGTCATAGACAGCATCTGTGGCGTTGAATACAAGGCTATCAAGTTCTGGCCTAGTGGTGTAGAAGTAGGAGTCCTCGATCGGCACGGCTGGAGGCTTGCTCATTGTGACAATAGAGTCTTGCAAATCCCAAACTGCACTTGTGATTGAGGTCTTCATTTGTGCGTAGGGGAATCCAATAGACGGAACTCCAAGCCTTTCTGGGCTAAGCTGAGCTACATTCTCAATGAGATCAAACTCAATACTAATATCTTCGCCATCCATCGCTGGCTTTTCAGGATCCTCAGTGAGAACTTTGAAATTGGCATGACGGGCAGAAAAGTCATTCTCTTGGAAAGCAAGCTCATCGGATATCGCTTCCGAACCTCGGGTAAGAAGAGTTCCTCCTCCAAAAACACCAGTGGCAGTTACATTTACTTCTCCATCCAGTGTTGCGCTTGAATCATAGAAGTTGATGGGGGGCCCAATATTGGCGATATACATGCTATCCTTTTGCGGTAGCCACTGCATTTTAAATTTGCCAAAATCAGCTTGAGGGTAGGATCCTTCACCCAACGTTCCAGGATCAATAGATCCATGACTTCCTATTGCGCTAGTAGAATCGAGGTAAAAAATGAAATCATCAGAGCTTACGGAGGTTGTTAAATAATCGATTCTACCATCTGACCTTAGACCTTCATTAGAGAGGTTCAGCTCATTGTATATTTTGCCTTCCCCTCCATATAAGTTATAACCCGACTCTGGTATTTTATGAACAAAGCCAAGTGAGTTGTCAGGCTGAATAGTAAGTCTCTCATCAATTGGCTCAAGAATGCCCCCGGCATAAAACGTGCCCTCAAATGCGATATGCGACAAATCTCCCCGATCAAGACTATCCATCTCAAATGGGGGAATATAAAACCTGACAGACTTGTTGTAGGCCCCATCGAGGACTTCTGGACTATCGAAGTAAACGGATGCTGGAGACGTACTTACGAAATAAGGATACTTCATCAGCTCCTCTCCACCTGACTTATTTTTGGGATCATTGATGTACAACGTACCAGATGTCTCATTGAGGTGATTGTGCAAGGTGGTCTTCTCATCGCTTATACCGCCTTCAGCCAGCGTATCAATCACAGGGATTTCGATGTGAATACTATCAATTATCGGCATATCCATAATGAAGTCGTTGTACGAAAAGACGAAATCCTTTCCCTTATACTGAAAGTCTCCAGACGCTACCATCCCATCAAACTTAAGATCGCGACCTTTCAGTATTGTCACCACCTGGCTGTCAGGCTCCATGTAGACATGTTGGTCTGTAGTCAGCAGTACCCTTTCAACACCTCTGACTGTCAATTGCGAGCTGTCTAGTTTAAACGTGGCATTAGCTGAGGAATTGATAAGTGAAGGAATGATCAGGTTGTCGAAATCCTTTTTCTCCATATTGGACTGATAATAGTGGTCAGCCTTGTGCTTAACTAATATCTGTCCCGTTTGAGGCTCATACTCGATAAATCCAAATTGCCAAAGATTCATCATGGCCCCTTTCATTACGTCCATTCGGGTATCATAAAAGCCCGCCAACTCCGCCACATAAAAAGAAGGACTCTTTGTCTTCTTGGCATAATTCACTACGGCTACAAGCGGATTAAACCCATAAATTCCAGAGAGCTTTATAAGTCTATTCTTATGGAAATAGTCATGCGACTCGAAAACAGCTGGAACTAAGTTACCTGCATTTAATATCGAGATATCCATGCTGTCACTCTTCAAGTCCCACTCGATCATGTCAGCATTGAAGTCCATCTTGAAGAATGAAGAGTGATAATTAGTATTCTTGAAACCACCTTCTTCCTTTTGCAGGATCAGTCGTGACTTCCCATAATTGTAAGTAAATTTTACAGCCGGATGAAAAATGGAGTCCTGGTCATGATAGATGACTATTGACGCGTTTTCGGCATGGATCAATGAATCTCTAAACTCAAACTTTGTGCTTTGAGCAATAAAGGAGCGTCCTTTTCCATCAAGCACCTCTACGGTTGATTTCTTACCAGAAACCGATTCTCCGGTCATTACGGAACCCGCAAGTGCTATGCCTCCAGTGTATTTTAGTCGTTCCGCCGGGATAGTCAGCTCAACATCACTGTGGTGAGACTTGAACTTTGGGTAGGTGGCGGGATCTCTTCCCCGTCTTCTTTTGACACTTTTAAATACAAAGAATCCATCCACGTCTCCCTCAAAGAATTGACCAAACCGAAGCTTGGACTTCACAGCCTTGATATAGGGAGTATTGGTTTTAAGGTGGTACTGCTCTAGGTCTACTTCCACCCCATCCATCCCTGGTATCTCTGCCGGCCAAGCAACCGTTCCAGACTCACCAATGAATAGTCGCTCTTTCATGATTAAGGTACCATTGGCATTATTGATACCAATCGAGTCGTAGATAGAGCTCATTGACATGTCAATATCATGAAAATGGATCAGCGCCCCTTCCTTCGGAGGAGTGATGTCGTCATTAATTAATTGGGCTACTAAATCAATATCTACTTCGGCTAGGTGTGCGTTATCATTATTGAATATCGCATCTTCCTCTTCTTGCGTCCAGCCGGAAGACTGCTCTTGAGAACCGGCTTCTTCCTCTTCGGCCCAAGGGTCATCTCCCCATCCAGTATCTGCCCAGGGATCCGCCTCTTCAGTAGTTCCCCAAGTATCGTTTCCCCATGAGCTAGGATCAGACCATGTATCATCAGTCGCCCAGGAGTCATCACTTTCATCTGTATCGCCCCAACTGTCATTACCCCAGCCATCATCCTCTTCCTCAGCGAACTCTTCTTCAGTGATAATCTCCTCCTCTATAGGCAAGGGATCCTCTTCTGGTAAGTTGTCAAAGTCTGGAGCACTAGCTGCGGTGGCGATATATTCAAAATCAAACGAGCCGTTCTCAAATTTGAGATTGTTGTAATGATGCCTGTAGAGCCAAGAACGTCCAAATAAATAGGCTAAGTCAGTGTAAAACTTGAGCAGCTGGTCGCCATTAGCCTCTGCCAAAAGATCTTTGTTGATCTGTAGCACTGTGGTAAGCTGGTCTCCTGTCACACCTGCCTGTTCGACGGCATAGGTGAGATAGAGAAAGTATCTTGTGAAGTGCGGGCGGGTAGGAAGCCGCATCTTTCTCATTTTCTGAGCGATCTCCATGGTCATAGTTTTCTGCTCAGGGGTAAACCTTGACCAGTTAGAAGTCAGGTCACTTGCGATTTTGTCCACGGCCTCATCGCCTACCTTTCTGAGGCCCTCGGCCACCTCTGTATGAAACTTCTCAGGGTCTTGCGAAAAACTAAAATGCTGCGCACTCACCGACACACCACATGTCGACAAGATCAGGAAAAGCCAAAAAGATTTGATTTTCAATCGCATACACCCAAAAACAAGGAATAAAATTACCTAATAGTCCAGTAACAACCTATTTGACCTTATTCGGATTTTTGTAAAGTGAGTTGCGCCCAATTGTCTCTTGATTGTCGCGAGACCATGGTAAAGCCGCATTCGTGAGTACGCACATTGATATCATCGATATCTACTTCATAAAAACCACTTAGGAGCAAATAGCCATTAGGCTTGCAAAAATCAGCGTAGTAGTGCATCTCATTGAGCAGTACGTTTTTGTTGATATTGGCAAGTACTATATCAAACGGTGCAGCACAGATAAAATTTTGAGCAGCTGTCATTTGCAATGTGATGCCTGACAACTGATTAAGGCTGAAGTTCTCTTGGCTGTTTTCTATGCACCATTCGTCAATGTCCGTGCCTTCGATACGTGAAGCACCTAGCTGAGCCGCCATGATCGCCAAGATGCCAGTACCGGTACCAAGGTCAAGGACTGATTTGCCTTGATGATCAATAGCAAGCTGAGCCTTAATCATCTGATGTGTCGTCGCGTGATGGCCTGTGCCGAAGCTCATTTTGGGATCAACCACAATCTCTATGGGATAGGGGGGCAACTCTTTATGAAAAGTAGCCCTTACCAGTACCTGATCGCCTACGATGATCGGATCATAATTCTTCTCCCAGGTCTCATTCCAGTTCTCTTTGGGGATGAGTTGGGTTGCATAGGCCACTTCATACCTATCGGAAATCTCATCCACGAATCTTTGGTCAAACCTCTCCTCCTCAGTGTACGCATGGATCCCACCATCAAACTCCTCAAATGTATCAAAGTCACCATTGCTCAGTTCGGCAAGAATCATATCAGACAGGGCTTGGTCTACAGAGAAACTGACCTGGATAAAGTTCATGTTGAGTTATTTATTCTGATAAGCGCAAGTGAGCCTACTGACAGCCTGCAAAAGACTCGAAAGATGTGAAGTAAACTGAAAATTCAGCATCTCTTGACTCTTCTGTGAAATAGACAATAAAGTCAGCCAAATCCCTATTTTCTACAAAGCTCCAGTGGCCTGGTTTGGTGGCATAAAGCCTGTTTTCCTCCTCAAAAATGATGATTCGGGCAAAGGCTTCTGACCCCTCTTCGTAGACTTTAAAGTCAGCCTCATAGGGGTCATCAGTTTCATATATGATCCCGTAAATGTTACAGTAGTTGGGTTGATCAATTTCCGGTAGGTGCGTGACGCTCCACCAGCTCATCAACCATACTGATATCCAGAGCATCAGAAGGACTTGATGATGTCAATAAAGTCCCGCGACTTCAGGGATGCCCCACCGATGAGGCCTCCATCTACGTCTGGTTGGCTGAAAAGCTCAGGGGCATTGGAAGGCTTAGCACTGCCTCCATACAGGATGCTTGTGCTATCAGCGACCTCTGATCCGTACTTACCTGCAATGTGGTTTCGCAGCTTTTGATGCATTTCCTGAGCCTGCTCGGACGTGGCTGTCTTACCAGTACCAATGGCCCAAATCGGCTCGTATGCAATAACCACCTTAGCAAAATCATCTGAAGAAAGGTGAAACAGGCTGTTCGTTATTTGTTGAGTCACAAAATCGTATTGCTCATCCTTCTCTCTGATGTCCAGCGACTCTCCGCAGCAGAATATTGGGATTAGGTCGTGCTTAAGCACTTGATCTACTTTTGCCGCAAGCAACTCATCGGATTCGGTGAAATACTCTCGTCGCTCACTGTGGCCAAGGATGACATAGCTAGCACCTACGGAAGTGAGCATGCTTGTAGAAATCTCCCCAGTATAAGCTCCTGACTCATGCTGACTGCAGTTTTGAGCACCAAGAAACACATTCTTTGCATTTTTCAGCAAACCATGGGCGTCTCCAAGGTGAACGTATGGGGTACACAGGACGGCAATAGCATCATCCGTTACCTCATCATTCATCATTTGGACTATTTCAGAAGTCAGCTTTCGGCCTTCTTCGAGCGTATTATTCATTTTCCAATTGCCTGCGACAATGTGCTTTCTCATAATTGTGGTAATTGCTTATTGGTTATATTTCTTAAACATACGAGCTACAGTACTCTTAACCCGCTCTTCTAGCTTTTCAGATGGGTCGTCATCCATTATCCTGGATGAGGTTCCTTGCCATATGGCTTGGTTGTTAGAAGCATCAATCAAATTGATCAAGAGGGTACCCTGCTTGAAGACGACTGTTGGAGCGTCATAAGTCTCCCAATAATAGTAAGTTGTCTCCGGTGTGGAAAGGATAGCTGTTCTTTCTTCTATGATCACCTTGAAGTCGACCAGCACTTCTGGATTCTCTTCTGTATAAGTAAGCCCTTTTTTTTCGAGTTCAGAGATGATTGATTCTCTGATAAGTTCACGCGTCTCGGGGTTATCATACTCTGGAGCTACCTGTGAAAACTCATCCAGGCATTCCATACAGTAGAAAGTCTCGAATTTTTTAAAGTCTACGGCTTGATCACTACGAACTTTTACCGATGTACAACTTGCAAAGAGAACCAGGGCAATAAGTAGAATCTTGGACATGGCTTCAATTGATTAAATTCTCGATTTAAAGGTAGCCATTAATGGTAATGATCTGCCTCTACCTACCGGAATTGTCGTCATTAATCGAGATGAGCAATATCAGTAATTGCTTATGGGTGGAGCATGATTTTCATGCTTTGGTCAAGCTTCTGATCAAATATCCGGTAGGCTTCTACACCCTGGGAGAGTGGCATGTGATGGGAGATAATTCTATGCAGTGGGTATTCTCCACTGCTGACAGTAGCTACAAGCTTGTCCATATAATACCTAGCGGGGCATCTACCGGATCGATAGGTGAGGTTCTTATCATAGGCCTCTACCGGGGTAAAGCTGAGCTTATCAGAAGTATGAACACCAACTGTGGAGATAGTACCACCCGGCCGTACCACATCATAGGCCAGCCTCGCCGCACTGGGGTTGCCGACGGCTTCAATAGCAATATCTACTCCACGACCCTGCGTTTTCTGTTTTACCTCCTCTACGGTGGTATTGGTGAGTTTTATTGGGGTAGCCCCAAATTCGGTCGCTAGCGTTAGGCGCTCTTTAATGCTGTCAATGACCAAAATTTCTTCTGCTCCCAGGCTTCTTGCTCCTAGTATAGCCATTAGTCCTACCGGTCCAGCACCGACGATAGCTACCGTACTACCCTTGGATACACCTCCATTATCAGCAGCGAAATAGCCCGTTGAGAAAATATCTCCGATCATCAACAGCTCGTCTTTATTTCCGGTAGGGTCTATCTTAAGTAATGTGCTATCTGCCATCGGTACTCGCACGTACTCGGCTTGAGCACCATGGAGTCCATGCCCTTCGCTCACCCAACCATAAAGCTCACCATGCTCGCAGCGGCAAGTAAGCCCGATCTTGCAGTAGTAGCACTGGCCACAACTGGTAGTAAACGGACTGACCACATGATCTCCTTGTCTGATGACCCGGACGTCTGATCCGACTTCCACAACCTCTCCTAGGAATTCATGACCCATGATGGTACCAATATCAAGGCCTTTTTCATGCCCTCGATAAATATGAAGGTCTGATCCGCAAATAGCTGTAATCTCGACCTTGACAATGACATCAGTGGTTTTGAGGATACTGGGCTCTGCCGCCTCTTCGTAGGCCAATTGTTCTACACCTTGAAAGGTAATTGCCTTCATGCACTTATCTTTTCTGCTAGGAAACGGGCGGTATGGTTGTTTTTTAGCTTGATCATATCTTCCGGTAGGCCTTCAAAACAGACTGTGCCGCCACCATCACCCCCTTCAGGACCCAGGTCAATGATCCAATCCGAAGATTTGATCACTTCCATATTGTGCTCAATGATCACTACCGAGTTGCCCTGGTCTATCAATGCATTGATGGCCGTCAAAAGCCTCTGGATATCATGGAAGTGAAGCCCAGTAGTTGGCTCATCGAAGATGAAAAGAATGTGATCCTTTTTGGATGACCCTCCCTTGCCAAGGAAGCTGGCCAGTTTTACGCGCTGAGCTTCGCCACCACTCAACGAATTAGACGACTGACCGAGCTTGACATAGCCGAGCCCTACATCAGCCAGAGGCTTCAGCTTATTGACTATTGGTGCCTTGTCTTTGAAGAAATCAAGGCTTTCTTCAATGGTCAAATCGAGCACCTCGGCAATATCCAGATCATTGTACTTGATATCCATGATTTCGGACTTAAAGCGTTTGCCTTTACAAGTCTCGCATGTCAAATGAATATCAGCCATAAACTGCATTTCGATCTTCACTACACCTTCGCCCTGGCACGTCTCACAACGACCACCATCTACGTTGAAGGAAAAGAATGAGGGCTTGTACCCGCGCTGTTTAGCCAATGGCTGATCAGCATAAAGCTGACGAATCACATCATAGGCCTTCACGTAGGTGACAGGGTTGGATCGGCTACTTTTTCCGATAGGATTTTGATCTACAAACTCTACTTGTGTCACGACCTTGTAGTCTCCTCCCAGTCTCTCAAACTTGCCAGTGGACTCACCACCAAGACCCAGGATTTTAGAAAGAGCGGGGTTCAGTATTCTCTTAACCAGTGTCGACTTTCCAGAGCCGCTTACACCCGTCACCACCGAGAGCACACCTAGCGGAATTTTCACATCGATGTTCTTCAGGTTATTTTCTCTGGCCCCAACAATTTCAATCGACTGGTTCCACTTACGTCGATTATTGGGAATCTCTAGTACGTCTAGGCCATTGAGAAACCTTGCTGTGTGAGAGCGATCCTCTGCCTGGATTTGTTCCCAATCACCCTGAAAAACCAACTCACCACCATGCGCACCTGCATCTGGTCCAATATCTATGATCTGATCCGCCGCTCGCATTACTTCTTCCTCGTGCTCCACGACAATGACTGAGTTTCCTAGATTTCTCAGTGCCATAAGAACATCTACCAACCGTTGGGTATCCCTAGGGTGCAATCCAATACTCGGCTCATCAAGGATGTACATAGATCCAACTAATGCACTTCCCAATGAGGTCGCTAGTTTAATTCGCTGATACTCACCACCAGATAGCGTATTAGTGAGGCGATTTAAAGTCAAATACCCCAAACCTACCTTGTCTAGATACTCTAGACGGAACTTGATCTCCTTTACTAAACGTGAGGCGATCTTGGCATGATGACCTGGAAGCTCAAGGCTGTCGACAAAGTCAATCACTTTTTTGACCGGAAGTAATACTAGCTCAGAAATAGACCGCTCTGTAATCTTCACATACCCGGCATCTTTCCTCAGCCTTGTGCCTTTGCACTCCGGGCAGACCGTTCTCCCCCTGTAGCGAGAGAGCAACACTCTATATTGAATTTTGTGAGTCTTTGACTCAAGGTGTTTGAAAAACGCATCGAGCCCCTCAAAGTACGCATTTCCTGTCCACAGCAATTCCTTTTCCTCAGTGCTTAACTCGATATAGGGTCTATGGATCGGGAAATCAAACTTTACTCCATTCTTCAGAAGCGGCTGAAGCCACAGATTCATGGTTTCACTTCGCCACGGAGCTATAGCCCCTTCATATAATGATAGGTTCTGGTCAGGAATGACCAAATCTGGATCAATGCCCAGTATCCTTCCAAACCCTTCGCACCTTCTGCAGGCGCCATAGGGATTGTTGAAGCTGAAAAAATTAACCGACGGTTCTTCGAATGACATCCCGTCGAGTTCGAACCTATCGGAAAACTCAAATCGCTGGTCATCAGCTAATTGTACTACGCAAGTGCCCTCACCCTCGAAAAAGGCAGTCTGAACCGAGTCGGATAACCTGAACAGGGCATCTTCATCTTCCTTTTGTACGGATGACCTATCGATCAATATCTCAATTTGATCTTCTGTCTTGACCACATGATTCTCTAGCAAGTCCTCGATGAACTGAGTTTCTCCATTGATCAAAAGCCGTGTATAACCCTTACTCAGCAGTATTTCTAGCTCGTTGGTTATCGTACGCTCTTCTTTTTTGACCAAGGGGCAAAAAATTAAAAACCTCGCCCCATCATCAAAGGAGTTAATTTTTTCAACCACCGACGTGACCGTATCCCGAGTTACTATGTCACCACTAATCGGTGAAAAGGTAGTGCCAACCCTAGAGAAAAGAAGCTTGAGGTAATCGTAGATTTCCGTGGTGGTGCCAATGGTAGAGCGGGGGTTTCGCGTATTCACTTTCTGCTCTATTGCGATAGCGGGTGAGACTCCCTTGATGTAATCCACCTCTGGCTTTTCCATACGCCCTAGGAACTGTCGGGCATATGAGCTTAGGCTTTCTACGTACTTTCTCTGACCTTCGGCAAATAGGGTGTCGAACGCCAGTGATGACTTGCCCGATCCCGACAGTCCGGTAATCACTACCAGTTTGTTTCTGGGTATTGCTACCGAAAGATTTTTAAGATTATTGACTCTTGCACGCTTAATGATGATGAAGTCGCGCGGATCTAGGTCGTCAATATCTAGTGTCGTACTCGTAGTGGTTTCTAACAAGAGGCTTGTTTGATTAGAGAATATGGCGCAAAATTATCGAATGATAAGAACAATTAATAAGCAGTGTCCAATGATAACAAATGAGACTGGCAAAGAAATTGTTACAGGTGTTACTGAAAAAGAAATCCCCCAAGTGTATTTGGTATTCTAGTGCTTATTTACATAGATTTGAATTTGTACTCAATTAATAATCTCTCAAACTCTAACCCCGCTCTATGATTTAAACCTCTACTTAACTTTAAACAGGTAGACAGATGATTAGAAAAGAAGTAAGTGACAGCCAACTGGTTTCACTTTACAAAAAAGGCGATGAGGCAGCTTTCGAAGAACTAGTAGAAAGGCACAAGTCGAGAGTTTTTACCACCATTTATTTAATCGTAAAAGATCAGTACACTGCTGAAGATTTGATGCAGGATAGCTTAATCAAAGCTGTCAATACTATCAAGTCAGGTAGGTACAACGAAGAAGGCAAATTTCTGCCTTGGTTACTTCGTATTGCCCATAATCTTGCGATTGACCACTTCAGAAAGGCGAAGCGATATCCGACTATCGTGATGGAAGATGGCAGCAATGTGTTCAATACATTAGAGTTTTCAGAAGATTCTATTGAGTCGCTGCAAATAAAAAAGGATACTCATGCGTTATTAAGAAAATTAATCCAGGAGCTTCCTGAATCACAGAAGGAAGTACTGATTATGAGGCACTATATGCAAATGAGTTTTCAGGAGATAGCAGATGCTACAGATGTAAGCATCAACACTGCTTTGGGGAGAATGCGATATGCCTTAATCAACCTTCGAAAGAAAATGCAGAAAACAAATATCGCGTATGACCAAAACTTTTACAGAAAATGACCTTTTACGCTATGTCTATAGCGAAACCTCTAAAATTGAAAATGTAGAAATTGAAAATGCCCTTCTCTGTGACCAGCAGTTGCAGGAGAGCTATAGCCAATTGGTTAGCATACTGTCGGATTTGGACAGATGTGTAATTGAGCCAAGTGACCGTACTATACAGGGTATTCTTGATTACTCGAGATCATCTAACTTGCCGTCTGTACTGAAGTAATTTCAACAGATGCGTAAGAAGGAAAGATTTGAGGCTTTCATAGAACATTTTAGGGAGCGATTTCCACAGGCAGAAACCGAACTTCACTATTCGAATCCATTTGAGCTACTCGTCGCAGTTGTGCTCAGTGCCCAATGTACGGACAAGCGTATCAACCTGGTAACCCCAGAGTTGTTCGCTGATTTCCCTACACCGAAGCATTTAGCGAGCAGCAATTTCGACGAGTTATTTCCCTATATCAGGAGTGTTTCGTACCCGAATAACAAAACGAAACACCTTCTGGGTTTAGGCAAAATGCTCGTAGAGGATTTTGATTCAGAGATTCCCGAGTCTTTGGAAAACTTGCAGAAACTGCCAGGAGTTGGGCGAAAAACAGCCAATGTAATTGCCTCAGTGATCTACAATCAGCCGACAATGGCTGTAGACACACATGTGTTTCGGGTTTCGAAAAGGCTTGGGCTTGCGACGCTCACAGCCAAAACCCCATACGAGGTAGAAAAGCAGTTGGTGCGACACATTCCTGAAGAACACATTCCTAAGGCTCACCATTGGTTAATTCTACACGGCAGGTATGTCTGTCTGGCGCGCACGCCTAAGTGTAAGGAGTGTGATATCTCTTACTTCTGCCGGTATTACGAGAAAAACTATAGTCAGGAAGCTTCTTCTTGATCTATGAAGATTCTCCTCCTTCACCAGTACTTCAAAACGCCCAGCGAGGGGGGAGGCATAAGATCTTATTATATCGCAAAAGCAATGGTCAGAGCCGGACATCAAGTCACGGTAATGACTTCCGGCAATGGCAAGACGCGCGTCGATTCAATTGATGGAATTGAAATAGTCTATCTACATGTTTCCTATAGCAATCACTTCTCTTTTTTAAGAAGGCTATGGGCGTTCTTTATATTCTATCAAAAGGCACATTCGAAGACCAAATCGATAGAAAGAGTCGATTTGGTCTATGCCATTAGCACACCCCTATCGGTGGGATGGCTGGGTAAAGTTGTTAGCAGAAGAATGAAGGTCCGGTTCTTTTTTGAAGTAGGGGATTTGTGGCCAGAAGTACCCATCCAAATGGGGATCATTAAAAATCCGATGCTCAAGAAATGGCTCTATAATATTGAGGAGGAGATTTACCGAAGCGCTGAAACAGTAGTGGCTCTATCTTCAGGTATGGTGAGTCATATTGAGAGTAAGGGAGCAAGTAAAGTCTTGGTTGTCCCCAATATGGCTGACATTAGCTTTTTCTCTGACTTGAAGGAAATAACCCCACGAAACGACAATTTCAAGATCGGCTATTTCGGCACCATTGGTATGGCCAATCATCTGGAGTACCTACTTGATCTTGCAGAATTGTCTCAAGAGGAATCCCTCGGTCTCGAGTTTTTGATTGTCGGTGATGGAGCTCGAAAACCGGCTATTAGCAAAGAGATAATCTTGCGGGAGTTAGAGAATACCACTCTGCTTCCCTGGCAGGATATGGTAGGCGTAAAACAACTAATGGGAGAATGTGACGCAGTTTATATTTCCTTTCAAAACATCCCTGTCTTGCATACAGGCAGTCCCAACAAGTTTTTTGATGGCTTAGCTGCTGGGAAGATCATAGTTTCTAATCTTGGAGGATGGTCGAAAACCATTATCGAAGAAAATGAGGTGGGGATTTGTTATGATCCGATGAATCCCAACGAATTCATAGAGAAGATACAGCCATTGTTGAATGATGTATCAAGAGTGTCTCGACTCAAGGAAAACGCTTCACGGTTAGCAAAATCGTCATTCGACAAAACCCTGCTTACCCAAAAAATCCTTGATGAGATTGGCTAGTTCCTCGGCTTGTAGCGAGAGGACTGAAAGATCTTGTTGGCATCTTTCTCAGCCATAAGATCGGTCAGAGTCATGTCAGGGTTTTGCTCCATATAGGTCTTTACTATTTCCCAACCTACCCAGCGTCCTATTCGGCCAGGGCATTTATCTCCTATCTCAAATATATTGGGACGTTCCCCAAGAAACTTATTCTTAAGGACATGATCGTTTTCATATAGCAACTCATTCTCAATGAGGTTCGCCCAAATAACACCATCATTATCATTGGCATCTTGCCACTCTTGGGCAGTATAGCCAATGATCAATCGCGCCTCAACACATGGCAGTATCTGGCTTACGAAATAGAACGACTTACCATAATCAACCATTTCTGCGAGCATTGTCTTATCCGCATAGTTTGTTTGGTTGAACCAGCCTGCCATGAAGCTGACAATAATCGGCACCATATGCTGCTGGTCGTACCTTCTCAAAATATAGTCGGGAACATCCAATGGTTTGTACTTAGACTCGGCTCCCAAAAAATGGTCAAGCCCTATCACGACTAACGAGTCGGTGATCAAAAGGTCTTTGTACAAGCCAGTGATGACAGTTTGCACTTTGGGGCTTTGAAAGTGAGGATAGTAATCGCTCATCCTTGCAAATGCATCGGCTAAGTCTTGTGCTAACCAATTCAGATCTCCATAGCTACTCTGGGTCTCCTTATATAGTGTATCTATAAATGGGTCATTGATTAGTCCAAAAAGCTTATTCGCCACGATCTGATCCGATGGGTATTGATCAGTATCCAGGAAATATCGCGAGAACCCGGGGTTGTCTCTGAGTAGTTGATTGACCTGCTCCTTATTTTCAAAACTGAATAGCTCCTGGTCTAGCCTTTCAATTGCGATTGGCGGCTGTATTTCCAATTCGGGTACGTCTCTACAGGTCTCCTCCGAGCATCCTAGCAAGAAAACTACGAGCAACACAAACAAAAAACTCCCTAACCTTCCCATTTACTATCTTTAAAGGCAAAACTATTTATTTATTTCACCTGCATGCAAAATTACCTGATTTTACTGCTGCTAATGGCCAGTCTAAGTGCCGCTCAGGCACAGACTAAACTCGGCTTGAAGTTTTCACCTACGGCATCCTTAAATCGAATTAGTAACCAGTCCGATACGCTTGACTTTTCTGATGATGGAGCGGCTATTAGGTTTCTGTTTGGGTTATCTGCGGATGTGGCGCTCTCTGACACCTATAGCTTCAGTACAGGCCTGATTTACACACCCAAGCATGTAAGCTTCGCTGCTGTCGGGGAAAACGGTGGATCCTACCTAGTTGATCTAGAGGAATACCGATTACACTACCTGATGGTACCCATTAGTCTTAAGCTATATACCAATGAGATTCAGCCTGACGCCAAGCTATACTTTCAAATAGGAGCGACCGGAGAGGTGAAAATATTTGATGAGCCAATAGATGAGAGGTATGTTGGTGTTGAAAAGTTCAACCTCTTTAATGCTTCCGTCCTGCTTGGTATGGGTCTTGAGTACAAGGTGGGGCTAAATACAGTCTTAACCGGAGGGTTTAGTTACTATAGAGGCTTGCTCAATGCACTAAACGAGACCATACCCATCGATGACGAGCTGATCATAAAAAATGATATAATCAGCTTCGATATCGGTGTGAAATTTTAAGGCAATAGCTCAATCACCTCACCACCCTTATTAACAAAGGTGAATTCGGTCAGTGCTAGTGAAGAATCTTCAATTAATATCACCCACTTGTGATATTTAAATAGCCACTTCACTTGCCTTGAGATAATTCCATTTCTAAAAAAGGCATATAAATAGGGGTGAAGAGCGAGCGTTAAGTTGGTCTCATTTTGGTTTTTCAGTAGATGATCAACGTTCTTCTCAATCTCATCCGTGATCATGATCGAGGCAGAAATCTTTCCTGTACCATTACATGAAGGACATACCTCACGCGTCTTTATGTTCAGCTCGGGCCGTACACGCTGACGGGTGATCTGCATCAATCCAAACTTCGATAGTGGGAGAATAGTGAACTTGGAGCGATCATCCTTCATCTCCTCCTTCATCTTGTCAAACAGCCTCTTCTTATTTTCAGCTTTTTTCATGTCGATGAAATCAACTACAATGATTCCACCCATATCTCTCACTCGGAGTTGCCTGGCTATCTCTCTAGCGGCATCCAGGTTGACATGTAGTGCAGTATTCTCTTGATCATCCTGCGCATTAGACTTATTTCCGCTATTCACATCTATGACGTGTAGCGCCTCTGTATGCTCGATGATCAAATAACCTCCGCCGGCGACACTGACTGATTGGCCAAAAAGTGATTTCAGTTGCTTTTCGATGTTGAAGGCCTCAAAAATCTTGGCTTTGCCATTATATAGCTTGAGTATTTTCTCTTTTGAAGGAGCGATGGTCCGAATATAATCCCGAATCTCATCATGTAGGTCTTTATCGTCAACGTGGATGTTGTCAAAACCTTCATTGAGCATATCGCGCAGGATAGAATTAGCGCGATTCATCTCACCAATCACCTTATCTCTCGGCTGAACTTCTGTTAGCCTGGCGACTCCCTTCTCCCAGATAGATACAATGTTGCGCAAGTCTCGATCGAGCTCAGCTACATCCTTGGTTTGAGCTACCGTCCTTATTATTATACCGAAGTTCTTCGGTTTAATGGAGGTGATTAGCCTTACGAGCCTCTTACGCTCTTCACTACTGCCTATTTTCTTAGATACGTTTACCGTATCCGAAAATGGTACCAATACCAGATATCTACCTGGTATGGACAACTCACAAGATAATCTTGGGCCCTTCGTGGAAATAGGTTCTTTGACCACTTGCACCAAGATCTTCTGGTGTCTGGTGAGTACCTGACCTATCTTACCTAATTTGTTAATGTCTGGCTCTCTTTTGAACGTGGAGAGCTTCGGATTGGGATTACTGCTACCGAGATTGCTTTTAACAAACTTATTTAATGACTGTATCTGGGGACCTAAATCCAAGTAGTGTAGGAACGCGTCTTTCTCGTATCCAATGTCTACGAATGCGGCATTCAACCCTTGCACGACTTTTTGTACCGTGCCGAGGTAGATATCTCCTACCGTAAATTTGGTTTCATCTTTTTCCTGATGAAACTCAACCAGTTTTTTGTCTTTAAGAAGGGCAATACGAGATTCATCCTGAGTTGAATTGATAATTAGTTCATTGCTCAATTCTTCTTGATTTACTCAGTTGATCACTTATTTTACCTATTACTTCTTCTTATGTCTATTCTTTCTGAGTCTTTTCTTCCTCTTGTGAGTAGCAATTTTGTGTCTCTTTCTTTTTTTACCGCAAGGCATAATTCAATGTCTTTAATTAGTATTAAATATCTATTTCCTTAAGATAACCATCCACTGTTGTTTGTACAGTTGGATCATCATCCAATTCTTTTACTCTCTCTAGAGCCTTCTTAGCCTTTTCCTTGTCGCCAACTTCCAGATAGCTCAATCCTAAGTAGAAATTGGCCTGAACATCGGTCTCATCAAGGCTTACCAGCTTCTCAAATCTTTCAACAGCTTTGTCATACTGTCCTGACTGCATCGACAAAATCCCAAGATTATAAATCGCCTCCCGATTGTCGGCATCTTCTTCAACAACCTCTCTTAACATCAATATTCCCCTCATAGGGTTGGAAGATGACACGTAAGTCATTGCGATTTTCGTCTTAGCATCAAGATTTTCAGGGTTCTCGTCTAGAACCTCACCAAGTATCTCTCTGGCCTTTTCGGCAAACTCATTGGCTTTTTCGACATCAGGAGCGAAGCTGAATGCTTTGTAATAAGCATCCCCCGCAAAGGCTTTACCCTCATCCCCCTTATTTAAGGCCTGCTCAGCTACCCAAGCCGCACTGTCGATAAACCCTAAGTTTAAGTAGGTGCTCACCAAAGAGTCCGCAAAAATAAAATAATTTTCTGATTTATCCGTGCTTAGCTCGCTTTTCCAGAAAGAGAGATCATTGTTAAAGTTTTCTGGAAGCTCGTGGGCCGCACTTGGCTGCTCCTCAGAGCTTTGCATAATTTGACCTGCTGTCTCTTCCTCGTCATTTTCTACAACGTATTTGGGGAGATTGTACAACAGTATAATCAAGAGCACGCCGGCTACACTGATTACAATTTGCTTGGCTAACATCTCAGGTCAGGTTATTTAACCTTGACACTTTTCTTCACCTTGTCGACAAAGACTTTTGAGGGCTTGAAACTAGGAACATGATGCTCCTCTATCACCATCGCGGTGTTTTTCGAAATATTTCGAGCTATCTTCTTTGCACGCTTCTTATTCACAAAACTACCAAAGCCCCTCACATAAATATTTTCTCCGTTGGCCATAGAGTTCTTCACTACCGAAAAAAAGGCCTCTACCGATGCTTGTACATCTGCTCTATCTATTCCAGTCTTATCAGCAATTTCGTTTATTACGTCCGCTTTCGTCACTTTGCGTTTTCTTTAATCAGATAAAAAACAATGAAAATCAATGGTGGCAAATTTATATTTGGCACCTCGAAAAGAAAAAATAAGCTGGCCTTTTTTAAAAGCATTTATTTGTGCTAACTCCTTGAAAATCTTTGCTAAACAAATTTTGGAATGGTATGCGTCGCATAAGCGTGAGCTTCCTTGGAGAGACTCTGCCGATCCATACAAAATCTGGCTGTCGGAGATCATCCTTCAGCAGACAAGAGTCGCTCAAGGATTACCCTACTATCACAGTTTTGTGGATGCGTTCCCTACCGTGAATGCTCTTGCCATCGCTCCCGTCGATCAAGTGCTGCGCCTGTGGCAAGGCTTGGGTTACTACTCAAGAGCGCGTAACCTACATGCATGCGCGAATCAGGTCGTTTCTGAGTACGGAGGAAAATTTCCTGATTCTGCTAAGCTGCTCCAAGGATTAATAGGTATAGGGCCATATACGTCCTCTGCGATCGCCTCTATCGCTTTCAACGAGCAGGTGCCTGTTGTGGATGGGAATGTTTACAGGTTGCTGTCTCGACTATTTGATGACCCCACAGATATCTCAAGCAGTAGTGCTTACAAGCATTTCTTCAACAAAGCACTAGAGCTTATTCCAGCTGATCAGCCCGGAGAGTTTAATCAAGCAATGATGGAGTTTGGGGCTACCCACTGCACACCTAAAAACCCAGAATGTAGGTCGTGTATATTTAATACGCAGTGCAAGGCGTACGCCAATGACACGGTGAGCAAAAGGCCTATCAAGCTCAAAAAAGTAAAAGTCACCAATCGGTTTTTGAACTACTTCTTGTTCGAGTTTGACGACCGCATCCTAGTCAATCAGCGAACAGGCAAAGATATTTGGCAGGGGCTACACGATTTTTACTGCATAGAAGGCAACCTGTCGCAAGAAGAACTACTTTCGCGGCTGGCAAAGGAAGTAGGTAATGATGTGGTCAAGGCTTGCGTAATAGAAAGCCAATCGGCAGGCATCAAACATGTCCTTACACATCAAAGGCTCACTGCAAAATTTTTTCGGCTTTCATTGACCGATAGGAGTGTTTATGAGAAGCTGGCAGAGAACCACCAACTACTCGACTTGCCGCAAGGAGAATTAAAGAATTTGGCTAAGCCAATTTTGATTGAAAACTATTTGAAAAGCGGTGTAATGTCGCTATTTTAGATAGATGTTAGAAAAGTAACATTTAAGATATGTCTGGAGTAAACAAGGTCATTTTAGTAGGGAATCTGGGTAAAGATCCAGAAGTGCGTCATCTTGATAATGGTAGAGCTGTTGCCAATTTTTCGATAGCAACAAGTGAAGTTTATAAGAATCGTGAAGGCGAGCGAGTCACCAATACAGAATGGCATAATGTAGTGCTTTGGACGCCTTTGGCAGAAGTAGCGGAGCGTTTTTTGAAAAAAGGAGGCCAGGTCTATATTGAGGGCAAGCTTACATCACGTTCGTATGATGACAAAGATGGTATCAAGCGCTATATTACTGAAGTAGTCGGCCGAGAAATGACTCTGCTGGGACGCCCAGCTGGAGAGGGTGGGGGTCAACCAAGCAGTGACACCACGCCTAGCCAATCAAGCAATAGTGGTAGTACTTCTCCTACTGCAGAATCAAATGAAACGGATATTGATGATCTTCCGTTTTAATCCTCTAACCAACTAGCAAATTATTGGAACCTGACCCTGGTGAACCCCTGACAGCAAGCTTGTTACTGATAACACAGCTTCCCTTTTATCTTTTCTCTGGTTCTTTTTTTGTAGTCTTACTGCTTCTATCGGCGTTGATTTCAGGATCTGAAGTGGCCTTTTTCTCTTTGTCTCAAGAGGAAATTGCAAGATGTAAAGGCTCTAACAATCCATCGGAGAAGAGTATTGCTTCATTATTGCTGCATCCGCAAAAGTTACTGGCGACCATATTGGTGCTCAACAACCTCATCAATATTTCTATTGTTACTCTCTCAGCCTTTGTGACGTGGCAGATAACGGGCACTACCACCCCAGAGGGCTCTGTAATAGTCCTACTATCAGTGATTATCACTGGCTGTATTGTCTATTTTGGTGAAATTATACCCAAAGTATATGCCAATCAGAACCGGATTCAATTTGCACGTTTGAGCAGTGCTATGATTGCGGTTTCTTATCGCCTGTTTAGCCCTTTGACTTGGTTCCTTATAGGAATTGGTAACATCATCGAGAAGCGAATCGAACGCAAAGGATATAACATAAGTGTGGAGGAACTCAACGAAGCACTTGAGCTCACAGCAGAAAAAGAAGCCACTGACGAAGAAAAAGGTATACTCAAGGGAATCGTAAACTTTGGCACCCTATCGGTAAAGCAGGTAATGAAGTCTCGCGTTGATATCACCGCATTTGATCGAGAAACAGACTTCCATGAGTTGATGGATCAGATCAATAAACGAGGCTATAGTCGCTTGCCGATCTATAATGAGACCGTGGACAAGATCGAGGGCATACTATACATCAAGGATCTTCTTCCGCACCTCGAAAAGGAGGATGACTTCAGTTGGTCGTCGTTATTGAGGCCTGCTTTCTTCGTACCCGAAAGCAAAAAAATCGATAGCCTTTTCAAGGACTTTCAAGAGAAGCACGTACATATGGCCATAGTCGTCGATGAATATGGCGGCACTTCGGGGCTCGTGACCTTAGAAGATATCATCGAGGAGATCGTGGGAGAAATCAACGATGAATTCGATGAAGAGAATGAGATAGCTTACAACAAGCTAGACAGCAACACCTACATTTTTGAAGGCAAGACATCACTCAATGATTTCTGTAAAATTATTGATGCTGACAGTTCGTTGTTCGAAGAGGTGAAGGGTGAGAGCGAGTCACTAGGTGGTCTACTCCTCGAAATCAATTCAAAACTGCCCCATGCAGGCGATAAGATTAAATTCGATAGATTTGTTTTTACGGTAGTAGCAGTTGATCAAAGAAGAATTAAGCGTGTCAGAGTTTTTGTCAGTCCTCATTCGAAAGAGCTACATTCCGATTTTACAGACTAGTATTTTGGTGCTATTAGGGGCATTCCTGATAAGTTGCTCTTCTGACTTTGTGCCCAAGCCAAAAGGGTATAATCGTATTGTGCTACCTCCGCACGAGTACCTGGCGATTCCCGATACTTTCCCTTATCAGTTCGAGACTTCCAAGTACGCTGTGCTGCTGCGTGACTCTTCATGGATCAGTGAGCGGTATTGGATGGACATACACTATCCTGAGCTAGAAGCTAATATCCAGGTGACCTACAAGCCTGTGAAGAGTAAGGAGGATTTGCTTGAAGGCTATCTCAATGATTCGTACAAACTGACCTCTCAGCATAACGTCAAGGCGTATGCAATCGAAGAAAGTATCGTGGCTTTGAAAAATGGAAACATTGCTTCCGTATCCGAATTAGAGGGAGAAGTACCGACACAGTTTCAGTTTCATATCACAGACTCGACACGCAACTTTATCAGGGGCGCGCTCTATTTCCAGACGGCTACCAAAAACGACTCGCTGGGGCCTGTAATCGAATATCTCAAAATCGACATTATGCACTTGCTCAATACGCTTGAGTGGAAAAATGATTTTCAGCTAGACCTGAACTGAGAAGCGTATGTCGCGATTCTTTGAAACCAAAATTGAGTTTCTCAAAGGTGTCGGACCACAGCGTGCCGCATTGCTCAACAAAGAGCTCGGAATCTTTACTTATGCCGACCTCATCCAGCACTACCCTTTCAGGTATGAGGATAGGACGCAGTTTCACGAGATTGCACAGATCAATGAAAACATGCCCTTCATCCAAGTTAAGGGAGTGGTTCGACATGTAGAAACCATTGGCCTGGGGAGAAAAAAGCGGCTGGTGGCTTATCTCAAAGACACCACAGGGGAGGTCGAGCTTACTTGGTTCAAAGGAATACCATGGGCACTGAAGAGGTTGAGCCCTGGGGCTGAATATGTGGTCTTTGGGAAGCCCAATAAATATGGTCGCAAATACTCTATCGCCCACCCGGAAGTAGAGCCAGCTAGTGCCGCAAGTCTTAAGGGCGGCTATTTACAGCCCGTATACCCAACTACTGAGATGCTAAAGTCGAGATACATCGACAGCAAGGCGATCAGCAAATTCATCAAATCTCTCCTTGTACAAGCGGTGGACAGGTTTGAAGAGACCTTGTCCAATGACTTGATTGATGTGCTGAAGCTAATGGATAAGCGAACTGCGATGATCCATATCCATTTCCCCAAAAACAGCCAGACACTGCAGAAAGCACAGTTCAGACTGAAATTCGAGGAGCTTTTTTATACACAAGTCCGTCTTCTTAAATTAAAAATTGCCCGCGTTGAGAAGTTTCGAGGCATAGTCCTTGACAACTCTTCGCTCCTCACCAGGTTTTACAACGAGCACCTGCCTTTTGATCTGACCAATGCTCAAAAAAGGGTGATCAAGGAATGCTATCGCGACCTTAAGTCAGGTAAACAGATGAATAGGCTGGTGCAAGGTGACGTGGGAAGTGGAAAAACGATTGTCGCATTTATATGCATGTTGGTAGCCATAGGCACTAAGACACAGGCGGCATTAATGGCCCCAACTGAAATTCTCGCCGAGCAGCATTTCAATGGTCTGCTTCCATTTTGTGATGCCATGGGGCTCACAATGGCACGACTCACTGGTTCTTCCAAAAAGTCAGAGCGAAAAGTCATCCATGAGCAGCTTCTCAGTGGAGAATTAAATGTCCTAGTCGGTACTCACGCATTGCTTGAGGATGTCGTGCAATTCAAAAAACTTGGCTTGGCTGTGATTGACGAGCAGCACCGCTTTGGTGTGGCTCAGCGTGCCAAACTCTGGAAAAAGAATACAGGGTCATATCCTCATGTATTAGTCATGACTGCCACTCCGATCCCGCGTACCTTGGCCATGACCCTCTATGGTGACCTTGACATCTCGCAGATCGATGAGCTGCCTTCCGGTAGGAAACCCATCATGACCTCACACCAGTTTGACTCTCAGCGGCTGAAAGTCTTTGGATTTGTTAAGGAGCAAATAAACCTGAGTAGGCAGGTCTACATTGTCTATCCGTTGATCGAAGAATCAGCCACTATGGATTATAAGGATCTTATGGACGGCTATGAAAGTGTGGCCAGAGCATTCCCCAATATTCCCGTGAGTATTGTCCATGGGCGCATGAAACCTGTAGACAAGGACTTTGAAATGCAGCGTTTTGTGAAGGGTGAAACCAAAATCATGGTGGCGACCACTGTCATAGAAGTGGGCGTGAATGTGCCCAACGCTTCAGTCATGATTATAGAAAATGCCGAGCGGTTCGGATTGGCTCAACTCCACCAGTTGCGCGGGCGTGTAGGTAGAGGGGCTGATCAGTCCTACTGTGTCCTCATGACGAGCTACAAACTGAGCAAAGAGGCTAAAGTGCGACTCGAAACTATGGTGCGCACCACCGATGGGTTTGAGATAGCGGATATCGACCTAAAGCTGCGAGGGCCTGGCGATCTGACCGGCACTCAGCAAAGTGGGGTCATGGATTTGCTTTTGGCCGATCTGAGTAAGGATGGGGAGATTCTTAGCCTTGCCAGGGAGAAGGCGATCAGTATGCTGGACGCTGACCCACATCTTGACCTACCGGAAAATCAGCCCATCAAGCGGCACATCGCTTCTCTGACCAAAAATGTAGTCAACTGGTCAAGAATTAGCTGAGGCCTCCTCCAAACCATTCTTTGAAGGTGCTTACACGGTCTCTGCTGACTATGATCTCCTCATCAAGATTAGGTTCAACAGAGATTTTTAATCGGCTATTGGAGTAGACCAGCACATCCTTTATCGCATCGATATTGACAATAAAAGTCCGGTTAGTCCTGAAAAAGGACTTGGGATCAAGCATCTGCTCCAGTGACTCCAACTTGTAGTCCACGGTGTATTTGGCTTGCTGAGTGGTGATCAGATAGACGATTCTGCCATCGGCATAAAGCACGGACACATCTTTAGCAGGAACAGACCTTATGTGCTCTCCCACCTTTACTAGGAAGCGATCTTTGTACTGCTTTCCCCCTTGGATCTGCTGCATCAATGACTCGATAGTCACAGATGAAGGCAATTGGGCTTTGCTAAAGTTTTTCTGAAGAGATTTCCATTTATTGAGACTGGTGGCTAGACCTTCCTCTGTTAGCGGCTTGAGCAGGTAGTCAATGCCATTGGACTTAAAAGCCTCTATGGCGTATTGATTGTATGCAGTGATAAAGATGACGGGTACCTGCACTTCGACTTGCTCGAATATCTTGAAACTCAACCCATCAGTCAGCTGAATGTCCATAAAGATCAAATCAAGCTCTTGCTGATGCTCTTGAATGAGCGAAACCCCACTTTTCACACTAGTGGCAATGCCGAGTACTTCACAGTGATCGACAAGGTCTGATAGCAGCCGCTGCAGCTTGTCTGCCGCTGGTTTTTCGTCCTCTATTATCAGTACTTTCACAAATTTCCCGTTTATTGTAATAACTAGTTTTAAGCTCCTTGCACCTCCAAGAGCGGGATTTTGATAAAGGTGAGCTCACCAGCCTTTATATTCAAGAATGGCTTACTCGTAAAATATTCATACGCCTTCATGAGCATGTCCGATCGCTTCTCCATCTCTGGATTGGCTACAAACCGTTCGTTCAAATTTGCCTCAAACACGAGATAATTATCCGACTCATCAATGTAGCACTTGATTCGGAGCGGCCTTTCCTTCGAAATAATGGTCTTTCTGATAAGTAGCTCTATCACGGTGGCGAGGGTATTGGTTACCACCAATTGGTCAGGCTTGATATTGGTCACCTGATTGTCGATCTCTATGGCGTGCTGATGTTGCTCATTGAACAAAAAGGAAAGGCTGTCGAGTGTCGGCAATTCTTCTTCGAGTGACTTGAGCTCCTCTTGTTTGTTCTCGAGCACGTACCGATACCTCTCCGAGAGGTTGTAGATATAGCGATCGGCAAGTTTGTGATCCCGGTACAAGAGGATGAGAAACTGCTCCATGCTCTCATAGAAGAACGATGGGTTGATGTTGTTTTTGAAAGTCTGCACCTGAAAATCCAGGTTCTGCCGAAGTAGCTCCTCTTGCTTAATCTTTAGCGTGTTCTGTGACGTGAGCAGCACTATCGACAAATGGATCGCATTGAAGAGCAAAGTGAAAACGGAGAAGAGAGAAATGAAAGCCATGAGCTCCGTATCGAACCCTCCCCAGCTATAGCCTACTAGGTAAGTGAAGTAGGCCGTGAGCGTTCCTCCGATTATAAGAAATACGCAAGCAATAGACCCCAGCGTCTGAACTACAAAGCGCGTTCCGTCGACTCTGCTTGGCAAAAACCTGTTAAAAATCCATATCCATAACCTGATGGACTCATTGAGCAAAAAGGACAGGATCATGCATAGGTACATCTCCGAGTTGACAAAGTTCCCCAGGAGTTCTGCAACATTATCGAAGACCATCAGCAGCAGGACATAGACCAACAGGCCCTGCACGATAGGCCAAATCAACCTAAACTTGATGTCATGGATGTATTGACTGTTCATGCAGCGACTGATTTAGGGATAAGAGGGAGTGTGACTTGAAAGACTTGCTTATCAGAAACACGAATTGGCTCCTCCGTGAAGAAACCGTATCTCCTTCTAATGTTTTCCAGTCCGATTTTAAAGGAATCGACTTGCTCATCCTTTTTTCTATTGTCGTTTTTCACAATCAGATTTCCATTTTGATCAGTGTCAATAGATACTATTAGCGGCTCTTCTGCCGAAAAGAAATTGTGCTTCACAGCATTTTCTATCAATATCTGCAAGGTCAACGGAGGAATCTGATGGGTCATGACGGACTCATGAATATTGATGCTTGTAACTATGGATTCATCAAACCGAACTTTGAGTAAGTACATATAGGCCTTGACAAAATCGACCTCCTCTTTGATAGGCACGAGCTTCTTATCTCGAGATTGGATAATGTACTGATACGTCTGTACGAGTCTTCTTGCGAACTGCTCGGCAGGTTTTGGGTTATCGCTAATCAGGGATGAGATAGTGTTGAGGCTATTAAACAAATAGTGCGGACTAAGCTGCGTTCTGAGTGCTTCATATTGCAGCTCCAATTGCTCCCGCTGTAGTTGAATGCTCTTGATTTGGCCCGAAGAGTAGTAGTTGAATGAATAGATGGTAAAATCCACAACAGCCGTCAGCAACACCAGGAAAAATGCCACAATGCCAAGCTTCAGGATCAAGTCTAGCTCTACCTCCTTCCATTGCAAGACGAACCAGGGTACTAAGAATATCAAGGCAAACTGAACAATGACTCCCAAAAGGAATCTTGACTTGAACTGACTCTTCCAGCTTATCAGGACGTCCAGTTTCTTAGTGATCAGCCGCCAGAGTGCGTCAACAAGTGCCAGATAAACCCCAGAAGCAATAGCACGATAAAAGTCTGTGGCGGTATGATCCCCTGTGCCCCACTGAAGATAGTAGTAGAGGCTAATGCCAAGTAAAAACGATATAGCTGTTCTCACCAGTCTCAAAGCTTATCGATCACTCGACGATATTCTGAATCAGATGAAATGCTACGGGCCGCTTGCTTGTAGTCCTCTCTAAGCTCAGGGAATTCTGATAAGTGCTCAGATACCTCAATGAGTACAGACGCAAGCTCACTGCTGGAGGATATCGACCTAGAAGTGGTCATCACACCTCTAAGCAAGTCGACATTGACATCAACTCTCTTGATGATATCTCTCAACAGGCTACCTTTCTCAGAGGTAGAACTAATAGACTCGACTACATCGAAATAGGCCTCCAGCACCTGTGGATTGTCCGAATTGATGCTATTAATTGCGCTTCTCAATACTGAGCCCTTCTCACTACTGGACGAGATGTTTCGGGAGGTGTTGAGCATCAAGACCACTGACTCATCAGATAAATTGGAATCGCTGATGGCGGCTCTTAGCACAGAGCCCTGCTCCGAACTAGAGCTTATTGAGAGCACCGCAGAAACATAGGCTCGGGTTAGCTTTTCATTGAAGTCATCCAGCTGAGCTGCGGCTCTTCTTAACACCTCTCCTTTTTCAGAGCTACTGCTGATTTGCTCGACTGCACGGAAGAGACTGACCATGCTCTCTTCGCTCAGGTCTTTTCGTGATAACAAATCTCTTAGCACCGAACCCTGCTCTGAGGATGAAGAGATGCCCTCTATGGCCCTAAAGTAAGTTCTCCGAATCTCTTCATCATCGAGGTATAGCGTGTTGAAAGAGCGAAGGACAGCTCCCTGCTCCGAAGAAGATGAAATACGACTAACTGTCCTGAGTAATTCAGGGTACTGACTCTTGTTGACACGCTCATCTGTCAGCACTTTGCGGATTGTTCCACCTTTCTCTGAGCTGCTAGAGATCATATCTACTGCTCTAAAGAACTCCTGGCCGCTCACATCGCTCGCCAAAAATTTATACGCGTATCTTCTGAGCAGTCCGCCCTTGGATGAAGAAGATGATATTTCCCTACCAATGGCACTAACAATTTCTGCAAGCTGATTTCCGTTGAGACCGTTTCGCTCTAGCAAGTATTCAAAGTAGGTTGCTTGGCTGCTGGAGGACGATATCTGAGAAATCTCTCTCAATACTGCCGGAACACCGCCCTGGCCATAAAAGCGATTGACTCTGTCTAATGCGGCGACATCCGAAGACCTGATCACCTCAAGCAGAACGTCTTCTAGAAAGCGAGCACCTTCAGGATCATAGGGCTCGTTGCGACGATTTTCTTTGTAGGTACGCTGAAGGGTACCGTTGACATCACTTTCTATAAGGATCTCACGCTTACTGCCGAAGGCTTTCTTGCTGATTTCCAAGTACCCTCCAGGGGTGATATAGGTGACCTCATTGTCGTCATCAGAGACCTTGATATTGCCTTTGTACTTGACGTTGAGCGCGTAAACTGTGCCAATCATCTTGATTTCCGAGCTGTAGCTCCGCTCTCTCAGAGTATCAGGTTCGGTAGCTTTGGCTTCTAAGCCAGTAAAAACGAGTAGGATGCTGAGTAATGTCCACATAATGAATTTGTTATTTTTGACCAGTACAAAAGTTTACATTAGTAGCATCATTTTAAATCATAATGTAGCGAATCGTAGTTATTGTGTCTTCAAGTTCGCAATTCGCCACACTAATCAAAAAAAGTGCTTAGCATGAAATCCATTTTCCCGATAGTAATCGCTGCAATGTTCCTTGGAGCATGCAGCCAACCTAGCTCTGAAAAGAAGCAAGAAGAAATTGTAGAAGTAGCCCCTGTCAATCCTCCTGCACCCGGCTTTGATGAGGCTGGATCAGACGCTAAAGCCGTTGCGATAGCGGATGAAGTGATGCAAGCGATGGGAGGTCGCAAAGCATGGGATGAGACTAAGTTGCTTTCGTGGGATTTCTTTGTTGCTCGTAAGTTGCTATGGGATAAGCATACTGGCGATGTGAGGATCGAAAGTGGTAGAGATGACCTTAAGATCATTATGAATATCAATACCAAAGAAGGCCGAGTGTATAAGAATGGTGCCGAGTTTGCGGATCAGGATTCTATCGACTTTTACCTTACACGCGGTGAGCGCATCTGGATCAATGACGCTTATTGGCTCGTGATGCCCTACAAGTTGAAGGATTCAGGGGTGACCTTGAAGTACTTGCGAGAGGACAGCACTGCCACAGGTGAGCAGGCAGACGTCCTCCAACTGACTTTTGACAATGTGGGGGTGACACCTGAGAATATCTATGAGGTGTACGTAGATAAATACAGTCGCCTCGTCACGCAATGGGCCTACTATCGGGAGTCTGGTCAGGAAGAGCCCAACTTCATTACACCTTGGGGTGAGTATGCCAAGTATGGACAAATCATGCTTTCGGGAGATCGTGGTGAGCGAGATCTGACTGACATTGCTGTATTGGATGTCGTACCCGAAAATGCCTTTAGCAGTTTCGATAACTTCCAACTCTAGCAGTACGCATCCACCTAGACAATCAAGTAAATGAAAATATTCAGGCGCCTACTGACCATAGTTATCCTGGCCATTGTTGGGTTTCTATATCTCTCTTATCAGAAGGAGATACCGGTCGAAGAACTAGTTGCTCAGTATGGACAAGCGCCCTCTCAGTACATGGAGATTGACGGTATGCCTCTCCATTATAGAGTAGAGGGCGAAGGCATGCCACTGGTCTTAATACACGGTACTGGAGCATCGCTTCATACCTGGGAGGTGTGGACGGAGGAGCTTTCCTCAGATTTCAAAGTGATAAGGTTTGATTTACCAGCATTTGGTCTGACAGGGCCATCCCCTAAGGGTGAATATAGCCTAGATTTTTATGCTGACTTTGTTGACAAGGTCTTGACGAATCTGGATATTGACTCATGCTACATTGCTGGCAATTCACTTGGAGGCGCTATTTCTTGGTACTATGCTACACAGCACCCTGATAAAGTAAAGAAGCTGGTACTCGTAGATGCCAGCGGACATCCTCGCGTGAATGGCCAACCAACTATTTTCAAATTAGCGCAACAACCCGCTTTTGCCGCGCTTTTCAACTCCTTCACTCCAAAGTTCATCATTGAAAATAACCTGAAAGCGGTTTACCATGATGACTCCAAGATTACAGATGAGCTTGTAGACCGGTATTATCGAATGGCCTTAAGAGAAGGCAATAGGCAGGCGTTCATAGATCGGGCTAATACAAAGTTCACGACTCGTAGCGAGCTCATAGAAACAATCGACGTACCAACGCTGATACTCTGGGGTGAGAACGATACTTGGGTGCCGCTATCTGACGCTTACCTTTTCAAGGAAGAGATAGAAGGCAGCAAGCTTATCATTTATGAAGGTGTCGGCCATGTGCCCATGGAAGAGATTCCTATCAAGACGGCCCGAGACACTAAGGCCTTCCTCCTTAGGTAGTTCTCCAATAGCCCTACGTGTATCACGGTATTGTGAAATACCGCGTTTGGGTGATAGAACCTGGTCAACATTATCGACAACTTGTCCCTGTCTTTTCTTTCTTAGCTGTTTGAAAAGTCAATGTTATCAATGATGATGACTGGTTGTAGGGTCGCCTTTAGAGGTGGCCCTCTTTTTTGAAAAAGTCAGCTAGAAAGTGGTTATTAAATAGGTACAATCAAATTGAGCCTTGCCATCAATCACCATTATACCTTCCTTCTTAGTGATATCTCCGTCATGATCGGCTTGATCTGCTATACCAAACCAAGGCTCTATGCATACGAAATTAGAGCTTCTGTTTTTTGACCATATACCCAAGTATGGAAAGCCATCATAGTCAAAGGTCAGCCGGGTTTTTTGATCATTATCCATCAAGCTTACAGAAGCAGATCGGAGGGACTTGAACACCAGTGCGTCCCGGTCAAAGCGGTTTTCCGGTAGGGTCAGGACATCTCCCTCGAAAGGCTCAGTAGCACCCGCGAATAAGCCGTCTGTGAGATAATGCACTTCCGTATTTTCAATCTGATTGAAATTCAGGGAATAATTGCTTCGCTGCTTTCCAGGGGCTAAGGGGCAATTAAATGCGGGATGTCCGCCTATAGAGAAGTATAGCGTTTGATTGGATGGGTTTGAAACTTGATAGCCAACCTTGATGGTATTTCCCGATAGGGCGTAACTGACGATTAGTTCAAAATCAAAGGGATAGATTTTATGACTGGCGTCATCGTCTTTGAGTAGTAGGCTAATGGTATTTGCCGTCTGAGAGATCACTGAGAACACTCGATCTCTTGCAAAACCATGCTGCCCCATCTGGTATGAATTCCCCTGATAATGATATTGATCATTTTTGAGCTTACCAACAAAAGGGAAAAGGATAGGCGCATGGCGTGCCCAATGCGTAGCATTTGCTTGCCAAATGTATTCGGCATCATTACCCACCAGACTCGTGAGCTCTGCTCCTTTTTCAGTGATGGTAGCCGTGAGTTGTTCGTTTTGGATTGTGTGCTTGACCATATGCCTAAGAAAGGCTCCTAGATGGTCAAAAGCAAACTAATCGACACTACTCAGTCAGTCTACGATTTTCAATAAGCTATTCTGCTAAATCGAGCAAAGAATGATCTTTGGACTCTAGCAGTGATTCACCCATCAAATATTCATCAATTGCGCGTGCTGCCTCGCGCCCTTCACTGATGGCCCAAACTACTAGACTTTGGCCTCTGTGCATGTCCCCAGCGACAAAAACACCCTCTTTGCTCGTGTGATATTGGTTTGATTTTACGTTTTGGCGATAGTCCATTTCCACGCCGAGCTGCTCAAGCATTCCTTCACGCTGTGGGTTGGTGAAGCCAGCTGCAATTAACACTAAATCAGCAGGTATCACCCGCTCAGTATCCTTTAGCTCTGTGAGCTTTCCATCTGCCCATTCTATATCTACCAACTTGAGTCCTGTAAGCTCTCCTTTATCATTGCCTACAAACTCTTTGGTAAGTATGGACCATTTGCGCTCGGCACCTTCCTCGTGGGAGGAGGATGTGCGTAAGGTCATGGGCCACTCCGGCCAGGGGTTGTGCACATCGCGTTGCTCCGGGGGCTTGCTCAACAACTCGATTTGTGTGACGGACTTGGCCTTGTGCCTGTTGGAGGTACCGACACAGTCAGAGCCCGTATCTCCACCGCCAATCACAATCACATCTTTGTCGGTAGCCCAAATATCTTCTTCGTTGACCTCAAGTTCTGCGACTCTACGATTTTGTTGAGTCAAAAATTCCATCGCGAAGTGTACCCCTTTGAGGCCCCTACCAGGGATCGGTAAATCCCGTGGAATAGTAGACCCACCACAAAGGACAATAGCATCATGGTTGTATTGAAGCTCATCAACTGTGATATCAACACCCACATTGGTGCTAGGCTTGAAATTGACACCTTCTACTTCCATCATCGCCAAGCGCCGATCGATGGTCCATTTTTCCATTTTGAAGTCTGGTATGCCGTATCGAAGCAATCCACCAATCTGATCATCACGCTCAAAAACGGTTACGCTATGCCCTGCTTTATTGAGCTGGGCTGCAGCGGCCAGTCCTGCAGGACCAGAGCCCACAACAGCTACTTTTTTACCTGTCCGTCTTTTTGGTGGCTGGGGCTTGATCAGGCCAAGTTCAAAAGCTTTTTCAATGATGGTCTTTTCTATGAATTCGATGGCTACTGGTGGCTTATTGATGCCGAGTACACATGATGCCTCGCATGGAGCCGGACATATCCTGCCGGTGAATTCCGGGAAGTTATTAGTGGAGAGTAGTATCTCAGCTGCTTCCTTCCAGTTGCCATTGTAGGCAGCATCATTGAAGTCCGGGATTTTATTGCCGAGAGGACAACCATTGTGACAAAACGGAATGCCACAGTCCATACACCTTGCGGCTTGCTGCTTCGATTTGTCCTCACTCATCTCGAGATAGAACTCTTTATAATTATTGACCCGTGTTTGTGGGTCAATGCTAGCCGGAAGTTCTCTTTGGTATTCCTTAAATCCAGTTGGCTTTCCCATTATGCTTTCTCTTTTACTTTTTTCTTGGCCTTATTGAGGAGAACGGCTTTGTACTCCTTCGGCATCACCTTGACAAATGAAGAGGCGTATCGGCTCCAGTCAGTCAGTATTTCTTCAGCGGCTTTACTACCGGTAAACCGGAGGTGCTTTGTGATCAAAGTCTTCATCAATTTGATGTCGTCGGCATTGGTTGGATCAAGATCGATCATCTCCATATTGCAGTTCTGCGCGAGACTATTATGAGGGTCAAAGACATAGGCAATACCTCCACTCATACCAGCAGCAAAATTTCTTCCGGTTGGGCCCAATATAATGACACGACCGCCAGTCATGTACTCACAGCCATGGTCTCCTATACCTTCGACGACTGCATTCACTCCAGAATTTCTCACGGCAAAGCGTTCGCCTCCCATACCATTGATGAATGCTTCACCACCTGTGCCGCCATAGAGGGCAACATTACCTATGATGATATTTTTGTTGGGAACGATCTTAGATCGGATATCTGGATATACGATCAACTGACCCCCAGAAAGCCCCTTGCCGAAGTAGTCATTAGCATCACCTTCCAGCATGAGCGTAAGGCCTGGTGCAGCAAACGCCCCAAAACTTTGTCCTGCCGATCCTTTGAATGAAAAGCGGATTGTGCCCTCTGGCAGTCCAACCCCATGATAAATCTTTGAGATTTCATTGGACAACATGGTGCCAACCGCACGCTGAGTGTTTACTATTTTGAATGTATCCGAAACCGACTCAGCTTTTTCTAAGGCTAGAGCAGCGGCCTTGATCATCCTAATGTCCAGCACATCAGTGATGCGATGCTGTTGCTTTCTACTATTATGATAGGTATCCTGTGGCCAAGTTGCTTCTTGCGTTATTAAGCTGCTTAGATTTACTGCTTTAGGAAGGGAGTCAGTTTCTTTCAGCTTCAATGTGCTCGCCTGTCCCACCATTTCATTTATGGTTGCAAATCCAAGGTCAGCCATGTATTCCCTCAACTCTTCGGCCATGAAGGTGAACATATTGATCACATGCTCGGGATCACCAGTAAATAGTTTCCTCAACTCAGGATCTTGGGTTGCAATTCCTACAGGACAAGTATTGAGGTGGCATTTGCGCATCATGATACAGCCCTCGACGATAAGAGCAGCTGTAGAAACACCCCATTCTTCAGCACCCAAAAGTACCGCTACTGCCAGGTCACGACCTGTCATAATTTTGCCGTCTGTTTGGAGTACTACTCGACCTCTTAGACCATTTTTTACAAGGGTTTGTTGTGCTTCAGCAAGTCCCATTTCCCACGGCAGACCTGCATGACGCAAGGAGCTTAAAGGGGAGGCTCCCGTGCCACCATCGCCACCCGATACAAGTATTACATCGGCAAAGGCCTTGGCGACACCTGCAGCGATAGTGCCTACCCCGGCTTCAGAGACTAGTTTTACATTGATGCGCGCTTGACGATTTGCATTCTTGAGATCGAAGATCAGTTGTGCCAAGTCCTCTATAGAGTAAATATCGTGATGGGGCGGAGGTGAGATGAGACCCACTCCTGGTGTGGAGTTTCTCACTCTTCCTATCCAGTCATCTACCTTGTGACCAGGCAGCTGGCCTCCTTCTCCGGGTTTTGCACCCTGGGCGATCTTGATCTGTATTTCTTCAGCATTGGTGAGATAGTAGCTGGATACACCGAACCTGCCGGAGGCTACCTGCTTAATGGCCGAGCGTTCCCAGTCACCATTGGGCTTTCTTTTAAATCTGACCTCATCTTCTCCACCTTCTCCACTATTGCTCTTCCCACCGATCCTATTCATCGCGATAGCGAGCGTGGAGTGTGCCTCGTGCGAGATAGAGCCAAAACTCATGGCACCAGTCGCAAAGCGTTTCAGTATTTTTTCGACGGGTTCGACCTTATCGATAGATATTGATTTACGCTTATTAAAGTCAAGCAGGCTTCTCAGGGTGATGACCTTCTCAGACTGCTCATCGACCGCTTTGGTATAGGCCTTGAAGAGGTCAAAATCATTGAGCTTTGTTGATTTTTGGAGCAAATGGATAGCCTTAGGGCTAAGTAGGTGGGTCTCACCTTGTCGCTTCCATTGATATACACCTCCAATCTCCAGACCCTGTCGACCTCTTAGCTCGTGTGCTGTTCTGTGCCGCAGTAGTACCTCTTTTTCAAAGTCTTTAAAAGTAGCCCCACCGATTCTGGATATCGTGCCTTTAAAGCACGTCTCGACTACTTTTTCTGATAAGCCAACCGCCTCAAATATCTGAGCACCTTGATAGGACTGCAGTGTCGAGATACCCATTTTGGACATTATTTTGAGCAGACCACCACCTACGGCATTGATATAATTCTGTTGTAGGTCTTCGAAAGTGCGATCTCCAAAATGCCCCTTTCTTTGCAATGAACGGATGGTGTTGAATGCCATATACGGATACACGCAACTGGCTCCATAACCTATAAGTGTGGCATACTGATGTGTTTCGAAAACATCGCCAGCGTCTACTATCAAACCAGCCCTGGATCTTAGTTTTTTGTTGATGAGATGATGATGTACTGCACCTGTGGCCAATAAAGAGGGTATAGGTGCTCTGCGGTCACTGATCTTCCTATCGGAAAGAATCAATACGTTAAATCCATCCATGACGGCTTTTTCAGCCTTTTCGCAGAGTCTCTCAATGCACTCCTCCAGCGTATATCTAATATTGAAAGTGATGTTGAGCTTTTTCCATCGGAAGTACTCAGGGTTGAGCAACTTGATCTTATCGATCATCGTCTGCTTCAGTACTGGTTGGGTTATGTGTATCTGACGGCAATGCTCTGCACTTTCCGACAGAAGATTTCTGCCGGTTCCGAGCCGAGTGAAAAGCGACATGACCAACCGCTCACGGATAGGGTCAATGGGAGGGTTGCTCACTTGGGCGAACATCTGCTTGAAGTAATATGCGGGATGCTGTGGAAAAGAGGAGAGCACGGCAAGCGGAATATCTAGCCCCATCGAGCCAAGAGGCTCTTTGGCTGTACCTGCCATGGGTTCAAGTACCATCTTGAGGTCTTCCTGAGTGAAACCATGCAGCCGCTGACGGTGTAGCAAGTCCACAGGTGTCAAATCATCTTCTTCGATTTCTGGATCGGGAATAAGCCTAAGCTTCACTCTATTTTGTTTAATCCATTGCTGGTAGGGTTGCTGATTGCAGATCTCCGCCTTGATTTGATCATCCCCAATAATTTTACCTGTCTCAAGGTCGGCCATTAGCATTTTTCCAGGCTGTAGTCGTCCTTTTTGCACGACTTTGCTTGGGTCGACTTCATGAGCCCCTGTCTCAGAAGCCATGATGAGAAAATCATCGTTTGTGATGGTATATCGACAAGGTCGAAGGCCATTGCGATCGAGGGTGCCGCCGATATATCGACCGTCAGTAAAGAGTAGAGCAGCAGGACCATCCCAAGGCTCCATCAGAGAAGCATGGAATTTAAAAAAGGCTTTTGTCCCTTCGTCCATAGCCTTATTGTCTTGCCAAGCCTCCGGCACCAACATCATTAAGGCATGTGGCAGACTCCTTCCTGACAGCACCAGGAGCTCTACCATTTCATCGAGATTCGCGGAATCTGAGTTGAGCGGGTCGCAGATAGGGAAGAGATTTTGAATTTCTTCTGGTGAGAAGTAAGGAGATTCCATCATTACCTCCTTGGACTTCATCTTATTGACGTTACCACGAATGGTATTGATCTCTCCATTATGCGCGATATAACGAAAAGGCTGAGCCAGTTTCCATCGAGGGAAGGTATTGGTGGAGAATCTTGAATGCACTAGCGCGAAAGAGGATTCCAACTCAGGGTTTTTGAGGTCAGGATAGTAGAACCTGAGTTGATCCGTTCTCAGCTGGCCCTTGTAGACCATAGTGGTGGTCGACATAGAAGCGATATAAAAGTCCTCTCCCAGTTCCCTTGATTCTTGAGCAAGTTCTCGGTTGGTTATTTTCTTAAGCAAGTAAAGCTTCCGCTCCAATTCAATACCTGAGAGTTTGCCATTAGCATCCGCAATAAAGCAATGCTCTACATGTGGCTCATATCTTAATGCGGTTGGCCCTGCATATTTGCTGTCAGTAGGAGTATCGCGAGAGAAGATCACTTTAAGGGATAGCGACTCCACCGCATCTATAAACTGCGTCTTAATTTTTTTTCGTTTCGCTTCATTTTTAGGATAGAAAATGACGCCAATACCATAGCTGCCCTTTTCCGGTAGGAGATACCCTAGACGGGTCGCCTCTTTATCAAAAAATGTATACGGTATTTGGATCATGATACCCGATCCATCCCCAGTCTCTGGTTCAGCACCCTGACCACCACGGTGCTCCATGCTTTCGAGCATACCTAAAGCATTGGATACCACCTTGTGAGATGGCTGATTTTTGATATTCGCAATTAGGCCAACGCCACAGGCGTCATGCTCAAGCTCAGGCGTGTAAAGTGTATTCCCTTTCTCCCACATATTTGTCTAATTCCATTTATCCCTCCATTTTCCCACCTATCTCCCTGGAAAAACGTTTGCAGAAGGATTTAATGTGCTGATTCGATTTGATCGAACCTTCAAATTAAGAAATTTAGACCATGGGATGCTAAGAAATAGTATCAGAATTTTCTATGGTCTGATGTCCCAAGAAGGCCTTGTCTACGAGGCAATTGACTTCCTGTTAAAAATATTGTAAAGGGGAGTTTCCAAAACTAAGAATATTGCAAAAACGACTTGGTATTGGAGGAGGAGCTTGCGATTTGTGTAATGCTGTTTTTGTGAAAGTCACAAAAAAAGAGTGACCTAAGCCACTCTTTTCAATTAACCCGATTATTTCAACTGATCAGCTCACTGGCTTCACAGTTTTGATGATTCTTGCTGCTACTTTGTAAGGGTCAGCGTTGGAAGCAGGCCTTCTATCTTCTAGGTAGCCACTCCAACCATTATTCTTAGTGTAAAGCGGGATACGAATAGATGCGCCCCTATCAGACACTCCATAAGAGAAGTCATGGATTGAAGCGGTCTCGTGCAGCCCCGTCAATCTTTGATCGTTGTATGCACCATATACGTCGATATGTTCTTTAACCACACTTCTAAAAGCTTCGCATACTTTCTCAACTTTTTCCTGAGATGCGGCTTCTCTTAAGTAGGTGTTAGAGAAGTTAGCGTGCATTCCTGAGCCATTCCAATCTGTGTCTCCCAACGGTTTTGGGTGATATTCGATATACACGCCGTATTGCTCAGAAAGTCTTTCCATTAGATATCTTCCAACCCAGATTTGGTCTCCAGCGGATGATGCGCCTTTGGCAAAAATCTGCCATTCCCACTGACCTGCGGCCACCTCACCATTAGTGCCTTCAATGTTCAGACCAGCCTCAATGCATAGATCTAGGTGTTCATCTTTGAAGTCTCTACCGAAAACATTCTGTCCACCGACACCACAATAGTAAGGTCCTTGTGGGGCAGGATATCCACCTGCAGGGAAACCAACGGGTAGCTTCGTTTCAGGATCCATTAAGAAGTACTCCTGCTCGAAACCGAACCAGAAATCATCATCAGGGTCGTCAATAGTTGCTCTACCGTTACTTACGTGAGGAGTACCGTCTGCATTAAGTACTTCCGTCATGACAAGGTAACCGTTGGCCATAGCGGGATCTGGGCAAATAAAGACTGGCTTAAGAATACAATCTGAAGAACCCCCTTCAGCTTGCTCAGTCGAGCTACCATCAAAAGACCATTCTGGACATTCTTCTAGTGTTCCTCCAAAGTCACTCATGACCTTGGTTTTACTTCTTAGGCTCTGAGTAGGCTGGTAACCGTCTAGCCATATGTACTCGAGTTTTGATTTAGACATGGTAAAGGCGTTAAATTTTATCTATTGGTTTATGTTTTTCGTATTTTTCTAATGAATTGGCTAAAATTCAAAGCCATTTTCAATTTCATAACGCAAATGTGATGAAACTGACCTAATAAACACACTTATCTTGAAAATAATATGAATTTTATGTTTTATTCCGGCTCCTTTTAGCTCCCCACACCAGATCGTTATTGATGGCGCAAAAATTAAAATTTGTAAATGGCTGCCAGGGTCATTTGTGAAGCTGAGGAGCTGGCTAATGCATCGCTATCGATGAAGACATCTTCAGAAGCCCCATCTAGTCTCACCTCTGCAATAAATGTTAGCTGATCAAGGCTGAAGTTGCCGGTGAGCGTATTAGAAAACACATTTTCACTAGGCGCTACCAGCGTTCCTGACTCATCGAGTTGATCCTTGAAGGAGAAATACTCGCTCCTCAGGCCAAGAGAGAAATTGTCGGATAGCCCAACTTGCGGATACAAAGCCACACCACTATAACCTCCTTCTGAATCTCCAGATCCTGAAATGCTATAATCTGCAGCGTTCAAGCCCAGGTAGAAGCCATCAGTGATTTGGTAACCCGTGGTTATATCGAGTACGGTACCAGATGGTGATCCACTGACAAAGTTGAGATAAACATCCCATCCGTCTACAGGAGCAAAGTAAACTTGGGCGCCAAAGTCAGAAACACCATTATCATCAGTATAAACATTCCAGTCGTTGAACAAGCCAACCATGACGCTGAAGTTATCAGCAAAAGCAAAGTCAGCCTTCAGGCCAGAGTTTTGGAATGGCCCATTGGTGAAGAGATAAGAGGTGCTATAATTAAAATTACCAGCAGGTGAGATTACTTCATACCCTACAAAAGTACCCATGTACCCAGCCGTGAGAGAAACCACATCGCTGACGGCATAGGAGACATATAGGTTTTGTATGCCCATAATGGCGTCATCCCCATCTCCCAGATCAAAGAGGGGTATCGATTTGAAACTTCTTGGCCCAAAGGATACTTCTCCTACGAAACTCGCTCTACCCAGAGTATGGCTCAGGCCAACATCTATCATACCGATGGAAATGGAATTTCTGTCGTCAGCGAACGAAGTGCCTATATTGTCGTTTCCTGAAAAGTCATAGGTATAGTAGGTGTCCACAGAACCGCTGATTACAAGACCTGCCTCCTCTTCATCTTGAGAAAAGGCAGGGATTGAAAGCATTACTATCATATGTGATAGCACGATGTTTTTGATTAGTTTTGAAAAGTTCATTTGTTAATCATTTAATGGTTATTGATAATGAATGAGATGGTCTCCACACGCTGAGTGTCCAATTCGATGATGTGGAGACCTATTTTGTTTTACTCTGTGATAATTGTGTACCCACGAATGCCGTGCTCATGACTGTCCAAACCTTCAGTTTCGTGCTGTTCTGATACTCTGATTCCGGTAGTCATTTTGAGCACTGTGAAGATGATGAATGCCGCAGAGAATGCTGTGCCGCCACATATGGCCACTCCTGTAAGTTGAGTCAGGAAGGTGTGGTCAGGGTTAATGGAGAAGATACCTACTGCTAGAGTACCCCAAATACCACAAGTCAGGTGTACAGAGACGGCACCCACCACATCATCAAGCTTGAGTTTGTCAAGTGCTACAGCAGAGAACACAACCAAAACACCTGCGATCAAGCCAACGAGCAAGGCATTCATAGGCTCTATGACATCTGCACCTGCGGTAATGCCTACTAAGCCAGCAAGTATGCCATTAAGCACCATGCCTAAATCAAGTCGCTTGAAAACGAAGTAGCCCGTAATAAAGCCTCCCATACCACCAGCGCATGCGGCAAGTGATGTCGTCACGAGTACAAAAGAAGTCAAGCCAGGATCGCCTGAGAGTACTGAACCTCCATTGAACCCAAACCATCCTAGCCATAACAAGAACACACCGATAACAGCGAGGGGTACACTTGAGCCAGGTTTGTCTACTACACTTCCATTGACATATTTTCCTATTCTTGGCCCAAGAATCATGATTCCTGCTAAGGCCGCCCAACCACCAACAGAGTGTACAAGAGTAGATCCAGCAAAATCGTAGAAGCCCCAGTCGTCAAGGACGCCACCACCCCACTTCCAGCTACCAATCACAGGGTAAACAAGTCCCACGAAGATGATGGTAAAAAAGAGGTACGAACTAAGCTTGATACGCTCCGCTACAGCCCCAGACACGATGGTTGCGGCAGTAGCGGCGAACATCGCCTGAAAAAGGAAGTCAGTCCAGTAGGTATATCCAGCACCTGCATAAGCTGCTGATACATCCGCGCTAGCTGAAGTCTCCAAGCCAAAGCCTGCGAACCCAAACCAACCAGGAACATCAAAGCCCGGGTACATTAGGTTGAAACCACATATAAAGTAGGTGAGCACCCCAATGATTGGCGTTAGAGTGTTCTTAAAAAGGATGTTCACGGTGTTCTTGCTTTGACCAAAGCCAGCTTCGACACCTGCGAATCCTAAGTGCATAATAAATACTAAAGCGGTGGCCAACATCATCCAAATGTTGTTGGCTGTAAGGAGCGTATCCGTAATGGCCAGATTGAGCTCTGCGGCTTCACTTGTAGTAGCAGCTACTGCATTTGCGGTACTAGTGACCGTTTCTGTGGCCGCTAATGTAGAGGCTAGAAGACCGTCCATTCCGCTCAATATTGACAAATACTGTAGAAAAACTGTCATAATGATTAAGGATTAGGGTTTACATTAAATATTTAGTGAAAAAATGCGTGATGCGATAAAATATTTTTAAAGCAGCCCCAATGTTATGATCATGTTTCCGAATTGTAAAGAGGGAGACGTATTAATGACCCAGAAAAATCGTGATTTACGTAGAAACTAAAAATTCTGCATTAGTTACACCCCTGCGGAACACTTTTTTGCAAAAATGGCAGCTATCTAGTCGCTAAAACAGATTCGGATGTTTGTGAAAGGTGAATTTCCTCTATAAACGGAAAATCAGTTCGATGATGTGCCGATATTAAGCCCACCTATGATGTGAGAGGTAGATTCCTTCCTAAAAAAAGACAATGATTACTTGTGGAACTTTCTGTTACTCTGTTTCCAGTTTTTACTTCGTCGCTTAGTGGTAGTACTTCTGATACTCAGGTCAGTGTTTTTACTTCGGCGCTTGCGGTTATTTTCAAAATAGCCGTTATCAGCGGCTCTTGTTACTGGTATGTGACGAGTCTCTATTTTAACACCACGATGAAGCTTGCGATTATATTGTCGATAATCGAGGTGAGACCTTTGGGGTAAGGTGGACCAGACCACTGTAGCTAATGCAATAGTGAGCACTTTCATCACACTTGGGTTGTGTACTATAAATATAACCTCAAAGTGCTTTTCTAGTTTGTTAAAGCAAGAAAATTATTTTGACGGTAGCTGAGTATCCATTTTTACTTGCTTGAGAAAGGCACCCGCATCCGTGCCACCTGTACCGGTATCTCCCGGCCCTACTTTTTTCGACTGAGCAGCTATATAGCGATGAAAGATTTTGAGATGCTCACCGCGAAAGTTGAGCAGCTCAGTATGAATACCAGATATCTTTTCCAGCTGATCGTCGTGCTTAGCCAGGGACTTTAAGTTGGGGATACTCTCGAGATACTCCAGAAAAAGGCGATGTTGGAGAGGCATGTATGCCCTCATTAGTATAAGGAAGGCACTGGACTTTTCTTCTTTATGCATGACACCAAAGGCGATATCCAGCATTTGGATAAGGCTACTTTGAGCAGCACTACCCCCAAGCCAATGCTGGGGTTCTGTAGAGACTCCTTCATAGACTACACTGTCGAGCGTCGCAAGGAAGGGGCGCGTCTGAGTATAGAAAACGTGTGGATCGCATTGCTCTACCATTCTGCTAAGTGTAGTAGTAATGTCCTTAACTCCTTCTATAATTTGATCTAAGAGTGTTAAGCTTTGATCTATATCATTGGTGATTGCGTCAAAGCACTGGAGTGTATTGTTAATCAAATGGGCGCCCTGGTATTCTATCATGACGGTGACCAGAAAAAACCACGCTTCGTCAATTCCTCCTTTATATCTCTGGAGCACGGCCAAGTTGTTTAGAGAGATAGGCTGGTCTGGATAAATGAGCGACCAATTGTGAAGTACGGCAGACGCATGAGAAAGTACGGGAGGTCTATCCAAACGTTTTGCCACCTTTGACCATGGCACGGCCAGTGCTTCGGGCAGGATTTTTCTAGGCTCGTTTGGATCATTGAGATAAGCGTGGCTAATAAAAGAAAGCACCATCATGGCCCGCTCATAAGCCAGGTGCGAGCCCAGTTTATCTGGGCTGATGATCGGGAGCTTACTGACCTCCTTTTTCAGGATGTCAGCAGTGACAATATCGGGCAGATTGTATCCTAACTCGTCCCAAGCCACATAGTAGCGGGGCAAGCGGAGGAGTGGCTCTATTTCCGGTAGGAAACCGTGTCTGGGCGAAATCAGATACTCCTGGTACAATGAGGACATGCTTGAAGTTAGGCATTTTCATTGTTACAGCCCGCTTGAGTATTCTCAATATGCTCACTGGCTGATCAACGAAGAATATTTACTTTCTCTACCAAAAGTCAGCCTCCGGTTCATTACCTAATTACTCCCATTCAGTCCTTTGATACGGCAGTTGGTCTTGTGCTAGTTTTTCCATTCACCCATTTTACGTTCTTTTGAAAAGTCGTTAAAGAGTGGGATGTAATAAATCAGATATTTCTGTAACCAATCAATTAAAGAGCAGTATTCAGGACATTAAATAATAGCAATCATTATGAATCACCACAAGATTTTCACCCTCGTCATCCTCCTTACCACATTCGCCCTACTCTGGGAAAACGAAAAAGTACTTGCTACAAGTGCTGTAGAGGCTGCAACTAGCGTGAACGCCAATGAGTGGATCAAAGACAATTTTGCAGACATAAAGTGCCAGGGAGTACAGGCTCTCACAGTGAACTTGCCAGCCAAGATGAACGGGATGATTGCCACAGTAGCGACTCATTCCAAATAGAAGATATTAAACTCAATTTCAAGTTCTAATCATTCGGTTAAAAACCCCGGCTTTGTCGGGGTTTTTATTTGCTCAACCTGAAGAACTTACTGCTACCGTCAGAGGACTCAAGGGTCAATGCATTACCAGTATTTGCAGTCATGTGCCAATCACCGTCAATGCCTGAAGTGGCTGGCTTGGGGTTGGATATACTAATCGTTAGTACGAGTTCATCGCTGCTTATTACCCATCCGCCGAAGGAGTCATTCTGACCGTTGAGATTGATGAGAAAATCTCCATTGGAGAATATTTCAAAGGAATAATTAGAGAATGCGGAAGTCTTGTCTTGGCCGTCATCGACGAACGAGACTATACTCCAATCAGGATTGGAAGCTACTATATCAGATGGAGTGATCGGTAGGGTATTGACTCTCCCTCATCGTCACTTCCGCATGACGTGCAAATGATGCTGACGACTAAAAGAGCCATAGAAAGTCTCGATATGCAGTGTAACCCCCGGATTGTCCTATCGTTTTTCATCAACCATCAACTATCGCCCTACCATAACGAATGCGCCCCAGTAGTAGGGAGCTTTCCATTTGTCTTTCAAGATTTTTTGTGCAGAAACGAATGCTTCTTGTTTATCACCAGTTCGGATCCACTCATTGTAAAAGTGGGTCATTAACTCCTGTGTAGCAGCATCATCTACAGTCCACATGGACATGATGATGCTCTCGGCACCTGCGACCTGAAAAGCCCGCTGTAGGCCATAGACACCTTCGCCATTACTCACCTCACCAAGACCCGTCTCACACGCAGAAAGTACCACGAGATCAGTATTGTCCAGGTTGAGATTCATCGCCTCATAGGCTGTCAAAATACCATCTTCACCATCCTCATATTCTTCAGAAATTTGACCTGAAGCAATGAAACTGTTGGCCCCAGCCAAGATCAACCCAGATCTGAGTAAGGGGTTTTCTACATAAGTATCGACTTCTCCTCCCGCTTCTTCCAATTTTTGACTTTCCAGGAAAAAGCCGTGCGTGGCAATGTGCAACGTTCGAGGATTATCTACCAATTTTATTTCTTGCTCCGTGGCCTCATTCGAAATGAAGAGGGCTGGCTCCAGTTCGGCGGTAGTGAAGATGTCGGCTATCGACTCAACTTCTACTTTCGTGCCTGGTAATAGCGCCATCAGGTTACCTCCGCTCATATAGCGTTGAAGATTGCCTCTTAGTCCTCTACTTAGTCCTCCACCATTATTCTCTCCTCCAAAACTGCGACTAGCACCATCAGGCCCACGTCCTCCACGCGTACCGCCCCTAGTACCGCGGACTTCTCGACTATCCCCACGACCTTGACTTACTGCTTGAGCCACCTCGCTGGCCAACGCTTCACGATCCACATCATCTTCTATTGCGCCGAGGTTATAATTAGGGTAGCCGAATAAATAAGCTTTACCATCACTAGCACTACCAGCATCACTTAAGGTGAGGTCTTTAGTATTGGTAATAATTTTTAAGTCAATCTCATCAATCAAGAAATTACCCGTTGCTGAGTTGAGTAAGGTGTAGATCGATATCTGATTATATACACCATCTGGAGAGAAATAGACCTTTTTGATATCGCCCAGTCTATTGGCGATAGGCCTCCAAAACAGTCGATAAGAGTAATCCTCATCCATTTTAAATTTAATGGCATTGCGATAGTTAGAAAGAAAGCGGTTTTCCATCTCTGCACCATTTCTAAGTAAGACCATTTCTGGATGATCCTCAGTTTCGCTTGTCACGATCAATGCGCCGTAAAAGATCTCATCTGAATACTCTCCGCCTTTTGCAGGTTTAAAGTTTCTAAACCTGATCATCTCTATAGCCGCCTCACCTGGATGAAGTTCTGCCTTAACATCTCGCCATGTTTTTTGCCCTTGTGTATATGCTCCAGCAAATACTGAAGAAGCCTCACCAAGTTCTTTTTCGAGTTGATTAGCGGATTGGGATAGGGAGTCAATTCTTGCATTCCGCACGACAACACTTTCGCCAGTCGAGCTGTACAGTTTAGAAAGCTGCTCCTTCTGATCTACCCAGGTTTCGTATTTTTGAATTAGTAGACTATCACCACTGTTGACAATAGCGGAGCGCACTTTATTGGTAGCATAGAAAAGAAGTCCTTTGGTGGCTAACTGATAGTCGTACATCAGCCCAAGCAGAGGCTCATCGTCACGACTCCTTTCCACAAGGAAGGAATTGAATTGCTCAAAAGCAGGCTTAATTTTATTGTTGTAGAACTTGGTCTTTTCTTGCTCGCTTAGGGTTGGGAAATAGCTTTCTAGCTGTTGGAAATAATTGGCAAACACCTCCGCATAGAGTTCCTCCGCTTCATCAAAGTTCTTTTGATCCCATTGGTTGATGGCTAGCTTCATAGTGACTCGCGCATACTCGGGGTGAAGCTCGCCTAGTTCAGACTGAGCCATTTTTTTTGCTTCTCTGATGTATTTCTCGCCTTGATTGCTCTCACCGCGCATCATGTGGATTTCCCCGAGATTATAAATGGATTTTATATAGTAAGGGCTTTTGGACCCGACTACTTCTCGATACCCGTCCGCAGCTTGCGTCGCATACTCCATTGCTTTGTTCAACTCACCCTTGTCTCTGTAAACAGTGCCTAAGTTGTTGATAACAGTATAGTATTCAAAGCTCGAACTGGCACCAAGGGTTTCCATGATGGCTAGTGCTTCATTGTATTTCACTTCAGCCTTTTCCCAGTCTTTCTGAAGCCAGAAGGTTGTACCAAGGCCAATAAGGGTATTTACTTCCCAATAAGACTGCTCGCCATAAAACTCACGTGTAGTCTCCAGGCCTGACATAAAATACTTTTCAGCCATTTCGTAATCACCGAGAGAGTTCTTGGTGGTGCCGAGATTATCATAAAGGCCAACTAGCACTTCTGAATTGTCACCTGGCAACCTGTTGGTGATTTGGAGACCATCACTTAATAGTTTCTCAGAAGACGGGTAATCGCCAATTGACTGGTAATGTATAGCGTAACTATTAAGCGTGAAAGCACCTTCTACACTTGCATATCGACCCTGATCGCTGTACAGCATTAAAGCTTCGTTGAAATTGCGCTCAGCCCGTCTTGTGGAACCCAAACCAGAGTACAAGTATCCTAGTAGACTCAGTATGTCAGGCTTGTTCTGATTTAGGTCTTTCATTGAGTTCGCAATCGGCAGTAAGAGTCGAATTCCTTTTCGAAGCTCTTCATAGGTATTCATTAATCCATAATGTGTGCCCATGGCGATAGCGGTTATTACATATTCCTCGCTTTTGGATCCGTAGTTACTTTTATCACTCGCCAAAAGTTTGAGGTAGTACGTTTCAGCCTCATCATACCTACCCATCTCATCTGCATATTGCGCTAGCAGGAAAATGATGTTTTTAATCCCCTCATCATTGTCTGGGTCGATTCTCTGTCGAAGTTCGAGCTCCTGCTTTGAGTAGTCGTATGCCAAGTCAGTAGCTCCCACATAATAGTAACCTTCACTCAAAAAAGAATACATCAAAGCAGTCAGCGTATCCTGCTTGGGTTCAAAATACTCCAGTATGGACTCTTCCTCATCTAATATGCTCTCATAGTCATAGTCATCATAATAGCCCTCGAGCTGATCATAAAGCTTTTGCTCCTTCTTCGAGGAAAAGGGGTACTGTGCCTGAACAGAGTAAGAGCCGAGCAGTACAAATAATAGGGAACAGGTCAGTGATTTCATTGGGAACTCATTTTATACAAAATAAAGGTAGGAAAATTTGATGGTATTATTCCAGCAAAGAATTGAATACAGGTAATAGAGAGATAGTTGCACTTACTGGTCTGAGGATATGGGATATTCATCGAAAAATAGGGCTCTGACCACCGCCATCGTTAGCCATTTTATTATATTCAAAGGCTGATTTGGACTATTTGAAGACTGCTCTCACGAGCCTTCTTGATTTATTACAAAGCCAGTTTCAACCTAGACAAATCAACGGCTATAGCTCTTGAAAATATGATATTACCTAACCTCGTTAGCTTCAAAAGGATACTCCTTTTCCTTCTCTTTTTTGGATACTCCTTGTCAGGAAATGGGCAAAATTTCTCCCTTGACCTTTCTGGTGCCAATAACCAAGTAAATGTGACATATAATCTAGACCTAACGAATGGTTTTACGGTTGAGCAGTGGATCAACACATCGAATGGGACGGCAACAATGCTTGTCAACCAAACCAATAGTAATATAGGGGCCCCATTAGATGTTTACACCAATGGAACCGGGGGGGTTACCGTTTTCTTAGGCAATGGCGGTACCTGGGTAAATACTTCACCAAACCTGGGTATGGTAACAAATACTTGGTACCACATAGCTATTGTTTATGATCCAGCGTCATCGGGTAGTCAAGGCAAAGTATACTTTAACGGTAACGCCACGCCTGTTGCGACTATAAATACTAACAGTCAGTCTCTTGCTAACGTCGGACCAATTAGAATAGGGAGTAGAGCAGATGGATTTGAAGGAGCTGACATTTATACGGATGAGGTAAGAATATGGAGCAAACCAAGATCTGGTGCCGAGATAGCCGCGGATTACAATCGGCGCTTAACTGGAAATGAAACGGACCTTGACATTTATTATCAATTCGAGAATAACCTTGCTGATCTTGCTGGAGGTGACCACAATGGCACGGCCGTTGGCAGTATAGGCTACCATAGCGCCACTGGTCCGCCCCTTGTTAATTATGCGCTCGACTTTGATGGACTCGATGATGTGGTAACCATTGGTGATAATATCGAAGGTCTCTCTGCCGTGACCATGGAAGCATGGGTCTACTACACAGAAACCAGTGCGGTCTGGAATGAAATGTGTTCGAAAAATGTCGTTAATTCCTGGGGGATCAGTCCTTCGCATAAAATGTGGTGGCACGTTGGGGATGGTTTTAATTGGTCCGGAACCGCAGTAGAAGGTACTTCGACGATCCCGATAAATACATGGACGCACGTGGCTATTACATGGGATGGCACTACCACAAGGATGTACATCAACGGGATGTTAGACCACACTGAAATTCATGCTCATGTTATGGGTACCAATACCTCTGTAAGAGGGATAGGAAATTATGGTCACGCTAACTCAAATCCTTTTCAAGGTAGTATTGACGAATTGAGATTATGGGATGTTGTAAGAACGGAATCACAGATCAATGCTTTCAAAAATATAGAACTCAATGGCCCTGAGCCAGGTTTACTAGCCTACTATGATTTTTCAGATGGGCCGGGCTCTTCGACCCTTACCGATCAGGACAATACTCCTGGAACATATAATGGGTCTCTTGCTTCTATGGATCCAGCTACAGATTGGATTACCGCTTCCTTTCCGCTCTCAGCCGCTGGATCGTTAGATACTGTCGACCCCACCATCTCCTCCATCACAGGCCCTTCCAGTCCTACCTCAGCTTACCCTATCGGAATATCTATCGAGTTCAGTGAGCAGGTGACCAACTTTGAAGTTGGCGACTTAACCGTAGGTAATGGAACGGCGGCCAACTTAGCTACCACCGATAGCATCACATGGACGGCAGATATTACACCGACAACTTCAGGCCAGGTGACCGTTGATATTGCTGCTGATGCCTTGACCGACTTTACGGGCAATGGTAATACAGCGGCCCCCCCGTATTCGATTGATTCGGAGGTCAACTTTGCTCTGTCTTTTGATGGAATAGACGACAGGGTGCTTATCCCGGATAACCCCGCGCTTGAACCTACTGAGGGTAAGCTGACGATAGAGGCATGGATATTCCCAACAACGGACTCCCCGCACCAAAGAATTGTGACTAAAGGCGATGGAAATTCGGCCGGTACAGATGATGGGTCATTTTTCTGGGACACTTATGACAATACTGCTGGGGCTCGAGGTTTGCGTGCAGGGTTTGCCAACTCCAATGATGTATACGTATCGACACCTACCACTGGTGAAATTTTGACACTGAACCAATGGCATCATGTCGCTTTAGTTTTCGATCAAGGCGTATTTACCAATTATTTGAATGGTGTGGCCGTATCAAGCGCCGATCTAGGTGAAACCACATTAGTTGATAATAATGTAGACTGGGCAATAGGTGAAGATGCCGTGACATCCAATGAACATTTTAATGGGCAAATGGACGAGGTAAGGATTTGGCATTCAGTTAGAACGCCTTCTCAACTTTTGGCTTTCAAGGATGTGGAACTCACTGGTAATGAGCCAGGTCTGGTGGCCTACTATCCGATGGAGGTCAACTCCATGCTTACGGATGTAGCCACTACGGGTGCCAGCCAAGCAGGTAGTCAGGATGGCACCATCAATGGCCCTACTCAAATAGTGAGTACTGAAATGTTCGGAGCAGCAGTCCTGGATACACAAAGCCCCACCATTACCATGATCACAGGCCCTTCTAGCCCAACCACTAACAATCCGATTGGTATCACCATCACATTTGATGAGCAGGTGACCAACTTTGCTGCAAGTGATCTGACCGTAGGTGGTGGTTCTGCTTCTAATCTCGCAACGTCTGATAACATCACCTGGACGGCCGATATCACGCCGATCACAGGTACGACCGTCACTGTTGACCTACCGGAAGATGCGGTGACTGACCTTACTGGTAATGGCAATACAGCCGCGAACCAGTATCAAATTACCTTCACATCACCGGAAAACGCACTGAACTTCGATGGTGTGGATGACTATGTGGACTTAGGAAATTCTCTGGCTGCTACTGTAAACACAACATTTGCTGTGGAGGCCTGGATCTACCCAGAGTCAATAGACGCGACGAACGGAAACATTATATTTAATAAATGGACCAATGGTGCTGAGGACAAGCTTTTTTCCCTCACTACTTCAGGTCAGGTTACCTTTGGGCTATTCGGAGCTGGTGGCGTCACGTCTACTCAATCAATTGGACTGAATCAATGGACACATGTGGCTGGGGTATATGATGGCAGCAATATGATTGTTTACATCAACGGAATTCAAGACGCCCAGTCAGCTGCCACGGGAAATGTAGCTGATAACGTAGGTGTTGTGTATGTCGGCGGTAATCCTATACGACCAAACAATGAAGGCGGATATTTTGATGGTGAGATTGACAACTTGCGTGTTTGGAGTGTGGCGAGATCAGCCGCCGATATTGTGGCAGGACTTACAACGCAGATCCTCTCTGCTACAGGGTTAGATGCTGCTTATGATTTTAATGCTACCAGCGGAACTACGCTTACCGACATCTCGGGGAATGGTAACACAGGAAATGTACTGGGAGACCCTAGCTGGATAGCATCTACTACTCCATCCTGCGCGCCTGGTGGCACATTTATCGGTACGACAGACAGTGACTGGGATGATCCGGCCAACTGGTGTGGTGGAGTCGTGCCTCCTCCAAGTAACGTCGTAGATGATGTGGTGATCGCTGAAGATGCTACACTAACACAGTCTGAAAACCTTGTTCTTAACGCCAACAACTTCATAGTACAAGAGGGAGCAAGCCTCAATATGGATCTCAATAATAATACCCTTGAGCTGCAGAATGCGGCTAACTTCATCAACAATGGTAATGTCTTTATCAATGACAATGACCTCAACCTTGTAACCGGCGGCACTTTTACGAATAATGGCACTGTCTTTTTTGCAGAAGGCACACAAGTAGACGATCCCCTCGGCGCATTTATTAACAACGGTGTGGTGACTGGTTTCGGCACCTTCAACAACAACTTCATCAACCAGGCGCCTGGTACAGTCGCTCCTGGAGCATCACCAGGCTGCACTAATTTTGGAGCCAACTTTACTAATATAGGCACGCTGGAGGTCGACGTGGACGGTACTACTCCTTGTACTGGCTATGACCAGATTACGGTAGGAGGTACTGCTACCCTGGGAGGTACGCTCAATGTCAACCTCGGATACACGCCTACTAACGGCGATGAGATTGTCATTCTAGACGCTACCGCAATTTCGGGTACGTTTGGTACAGTCAATTTACCAGATGGCAACTGGTCAATCGCGTATAATTCTCCAACTACAGGTGAAGTAAGCCTTAACTACAACGACCCTACGCAGCTTGCTGGTAGTACTGGGCCCGGTGGTGTAGGGGAAACAGATGGAGCTTCTACATTGACGTTGTGGTATCAGGCAGATAAGGGTGTGTTTGCGGATGCAGGGGTTACACCATCATTGAATACGGATCCTGTGGATCAATGGAATGACCAGTCAGGTTATGGCACACACACTACGGTCAGTGCCAGCCCGACCTATCAAACCGGTGGTCAAAATGGACAGCCCAACATCAACTTTGCAGGCTCAGAGGATCTCGACTTTGATGCAACAGATTTACCAACAGGAGCAAATGCAAGATCGGTATTTGTAGTAGCAGAATACTCCTCCACACCTGGTGGTCAGGAGTACCTCTTTTCTTATGGAGCCAACACGCCGACCAATAGGTTTTCAGTGGGGGTGGACGCCAGCAATTCGATCTTACTTGAAATGCAAGGAAGTGGCTACATCGGTGCAGCGTCTAGCGTTACTCCATCTAATACGTTCCTTTTCTCTGCAGATTATTCTGGGGGAGCTTTGAGCAATTCCAACATGTTTGTGGACGGTGCTGGAATAAGCGCAACTGGCGGTGCGAGCACACCTAACACCACAAATGTTACCGGCTCAGTTGGTGCTTTAGCAGCTGGATCAGGCCTGGGTTTCAATGGAGATATCTACGAAGTGATCTTCTTCAATGAAGCATTGAATACTGCCTCTCGTACGATAATAGAAAACTACCTCTCGGCAAAATATGCGCTTACCATCACTGGAGATCACTACGCCGGTGATGATGGTGGCAATGGCGACTTTGACTTTGACGTAGCGGGTATCGGTCAGGAAGTCGATGGATATGATCCAGCAGCGAATTCGGGAGGCCTGTTCCTAATGAGCGAAGGCTTCCTTCAGGATAATGGAGATTACGCATTCGCGGGGCATACGGGTACTGCTCATGCCATGGCACAGACCGACTTACCTGGGGGCTACCTCAACAGATGGGCCAGAGACTGGTATGTGGATTTGACGGATGTCAATAGCAATAATGGCTCAATCACCTTCACCTTTGACTATGATGATGCTGGGCTCACAAGACCAAGCTCCAACTTCGCCTTAATCACACGACCAAGTACTTCGGGAGCCTACACAACCGCTTCGACAAACTTCGCAATAGAAGGCAATAAGGTTTCCTTCACTTTGGATGCCTCTGCTATTGTTGATGGGCATAAGTACACGATCGCCGATGATAATATGTCGGGCAATGCACTTTCTTTTGACGGAGCAGATGATTATGTATCCATTCCTGATGATGTAAATATTAATTCGGGGGTAGTGGCGAATAAAACCATAGAAGCTTGGTTTAACGTTGTGGACAAAAGTCCCGCCTCGTTTCAAGTGATCTATGAAGAAGGAGGAGAAGCAAATGGACTGGCGCTATATATCTACAATAACGAGTTGTATTTTTTCAGTCACGGTGGCTCGAATGTATTGCTTCAAACGTCAAATTTCGTTTCTGGCTCATGGAATCATGTGGCAATAGTAATTGACTCTGATAATACGATTGCGACAGGATATTTAAATGGATCAGTGTTTGCCACTGATAATACTGGAATTACTGTCATACCAACTCATTCAGCCAATATTGGTGTTGGTGCCATGAATGATAGAATCCGATTCCACGATAACACGAACGAAGGCAGTGCGGGTACACAGAACTATTTTTATGAAGGAGAGATCGACGAACTTCGGATATGGAATGTAGCAAGGACTCAAGCCGAAATTGTCAATAATGCTTATAGTACATTAACTGCTGAGACAGGGCTTGTTGCGTCTTATGATTTCAATCAGTCGGCTGGGCCTCTCACTGATGTTACGGCAGGCACTTTGGATGGAACACTGTTTGGAGGTGCGACGTTTGTCACTTCCGATGCACTCAACGTAGATGTCTTCCCACCATTGTATGACGGTGGATATCCTGTAATCAGCAATCTCTTTTCGGATAATGCTGATTTGGCGGTAGCCCTCAATGAGACCGGTGTGGCATACTATAGCGTACTGCCGGATGGTGATCCTACACCTACTTCGTCTGGAGTACAAGCAGGAGGAGTGGCCAACGAGATTACAAGTGGAAGTTTTACAATTTCTGCTAGCGCAACAGAGTTTGTGCAAAACATCACAGGACTCACGATGGGCACGGCCTATGATGTCTATGTCGTAGCGGCGGATGATGAAGGCAATCTTCAGAGCAACCCAACCCTGCTGGATGTTAGCACTGGAGATACGAACTATGCGCTGGATCTTGACGGGATAGACGATCATATTTCCGGATCCGGAATTGATCTGTCCTCCAAAGATTTCACAGTTGAGGTATGGTTTAACACAGACAATGCATCAGCCAATCAGACGCTATTTTCTATGGGAAGCGCAGGCACTAACAATCAGGCATTGCATATCACCATAGAGCAGACACAAGTCAAAGTAGGCTTCTTTTTTGATGATATAACTATTCCATGGAGTGTCACCACAGGATGGCACCATCTGGTCATTACGCATGAGTTTGCGACACTGGAGTCTTCATTGTACATAGATGGCAGCTATGTTGGCAGTGATACTCATGGCTCAGCATTTATTGGCAATACCAATTTCACCCTTAGCAGAAATAGCTGGGACCCATCAGGTTACTTCGATGGTCAGATGGACGAAGTACGCCTTTGGGATGTAGTGAGAGCAGAAGCGCAGATTGCCGCCTTCAAGGATGTCGAACTGACAGGTTCCGAACCGGAGCTACTAGGGTATTATAATTTTAATAGCGGTACAGGTTCAACGCTCTTTGATATAGCAACTAGCGATGGTGCCCAGGATGGTACCTGGAGTGGCCCAACATTACCAAACACCTCTGCAAACTGGGTACTAGCTACCAATGGAGTAACGGCCTCACAAGGTCTCGATACCACTGATCCCACTGTCTTGATTAGCAGTAGTGAATCAGGCACTACGACCTTATCTCCATTCCCGATCACTTTCACCTTTGACGAAGAGGTGGTCGACTTCAAAGAGACGGATATTACGGTAGGCAATGGTGTGGCGGCTAATCTACAGACAGCTGATAATGTCGTTTTCTTGGCAGATGTTTATCCATCAGGTGATGGTACAGTACTCGTGGATTTGTTTTTAGGCAAGGTCACCGACTTGACGGGGAATGACAATGCGACGGCTAGCCAGTTTAGCATCAATGCTAGCTTGCCTCAAAATGCACTGACCTTCGACGGGTTCAATGATTTTGTGGACATATCGGATGTTAAGAAGATAGACGATGCTGTAGATGATTACACGCTAGAAGCCTGGTTTAATGCCTCGGATGTCACTACTGCGGATTCTCATACCATACTGAGTTATGCCAATTCCTTTTCTACTGCAGAACCCTATGCCAATATTTCTGTAAGTGAAACAGCTATAGTTTTCTCGAAAAGAACCAACGCAGCTGGTGAAGCATTAACCTTATCTGGTCCTGCTCCGATAGTGGGCGAATGGTATCATGTAGCTGCGGTAAAAAATGGTTCTATGTATAGCCTTTACGTCAACGGAGAGTCGGTTGACTCGAATACTTCAGCGACCTCTGGGACATACAATCGAACCAAAGTTTACATCGGTGCTTTTGGAGCCGCCGATACTGGAAACGAGCAGATCAAAGGGTTCTTTGATGGAAGTATCGATGAAGTGAAACTTTGGAATGATGCGCGTTCAGCCTCTGAAGTGCTTGATGATATGTACGAAAAGTATCCGACTACTGCGGACAACCTTGAGGCATATTGGTCTTTTGACAATTCCGGAGGAGAACTCCTCATAGATCAGGGGCCTAATGGCTACCATAGCCAATTGTTTGGTGAGTTTGGTGTGGTGTCTAGTGCGACCAACAACACCGTCATATCTAAGTCGAATACTCCGTTGATCTCCAGTGCACTTGACTATGGCTTGGATGATATGTCGGGGAGCCTTATTAGAATTATCGATGATAACCCTGTACTAGTAGAAGATAGAATCCTAGCCTCCAATACTAATAACGCATTTACTGGTACAAACACTTTCACCATTACACAAGACTGGACGACTAATCCAGCCGCCAATACATCCTTTGCCATTTCTTACAACAACCCTGTCTGGGTCACCTCCGGTGCTCCGGCCATCATACCATTCCAGGTGACGGCTGCCACCACCAGTGGTGTCCAGATCAACTGGTCGCCGATACCCAATGCGGATGAGATATTCGTGGATATAGCGACAGACCCGGGTTTCTCTTCTCAGATCGTGACGGCCGATCCGGTGACGAATGTGTCAGCAGGCAGCTACACGCTGACCTCAGATTTCTCTGGCCAGGTCGGAAACCAGCTATACGCACGTCTACAGTACACTGACGGCAGTCTGAACAGTGCCAATTCGGATACGGTGAGTTTCTTCATCACGCCGGGCAATGCCCTGGACTTTGATGGTACAAATGACTTTGTCGACTTGGGTACATCCATCAACACTAATACGATCGATGGTGCTACCACACTGACCGTAGAAGCTTGGGTCAATATTGCTTCTTTCGGAGTTACAGGACAAATCATTTCGAATTCCCTTAGTGGGGTTACCAGTGGGCTTGAATTAAGACACGGCGTTACTGGGGATGTCATTTTTACATATAGAGATAATGATGGCGCTCAGCATACGTCAAATAGTCTTCCGCTGACCGCCGGAACATGGCATCATGTTGCGGGTGTATTGGACGGAACAAATTTGCATTTCTACCTTGACGGTCAAGCAGCAGGCGTGTTAAACTTCCCATCTGCAATAGGTATAACAACAGCTGTAAATTCTTTAAAAATTGGGGCGAATGCCTCTGGCCAGGAATCTACTGGACGCATTGATGAAGTAAGGATATGGAACTTAGCTCGATCTCAGTCAGAGATCCAAGAAACCCAATATAGCACCCTGGTGGGAAATGAGACAGGTCTGGTGTCCTATTATCGCTTTGATCAAGGCCTAACGGAAAACGACAATACGGGCATTGACGTTCTTCCTGACCTTGCAGGAAACAATGACGGTAGTCTTGAGAACTTTGACTTGACGGATGCTATCGTACCTATCGTATCCAACTGGGTGGCCTCTGATGCGATGGATGCTCCTGGGCCAGCCGTGTTCAATGCTACCCAAGTGACCACTTCCAGCTTGGTCGTAGACTTTACAGCCCCCACTGAAGCTACGGAAGTCTTAGTAGACGTGTCAGAGGACCCGACCTTTATGAGTGTCCTCTACGCAGAAGACATATCAGTGGGCACTATAGGTTTTGCGACGGTCAAAGTCAGCTCCACACTCTCAGAAGGCACACAATATTACTACCGAGCTAAGGCAATCTTTGCCGGGGGAAGTGAGAGCGACTATGTAGTGTCCAATGCCTTTATGGTCACACCTGGTTATGCCTTGGATTTTGACGGGACGGATGATTATGTCCAGGGGCCTAATTTGGATGGTTACACTGGGCTAACTTTTGAAGCTTGGGTATATCCGACAGCTGATGTGACGGGAGCGGCAGTTGGTGGCCTTTACAATTCTCAGGTTACTGAGGAGAGATGGTTTATGCAGTTGCAGAATTTGGTTCCACGATTCAACGTATCCCAGGATTTTGCAGATATTGGTGTAAATGTGACTGCAACTGAATCTATTCCACTCAATACATGGACACACCTTGCAGGCGTTTGGAATGGAGGCAGTGACATCAAAATCTACGTCAATGGAATTGACATGACGGGTACCCCAACGGTTGATGGGGCACCAGGGTCAACACTATTTGATAACAGTCTACCCTTCTTATTAGGAACTCTTACCGGAGGAAGTGGCACCAATACGAATCATTTTGTAGGTCGCTTAGATGAGGCTAGGGTTTGGTCTGTGGCAAGAACTGAGAGCGAAATTCAGAATAATTTGTTCAAAGAAGTAGTAGGTAACGATACAGGCTTGGAAGCCTATTATCGCTTCGATGAGTTTACAGGGTCTAATCTTCCAGACCTATCGATCAATAGTAACAATGGTACCTGGAATGGCTCAGGAGGAGCTAATACTATACCCAACTGGGTGGCTTCAGACGCCATGAAACCAGTTACCTACCAGGCTACTGAGGTCTCTGTCAACGGATTCCGTGTCAATTGGGACAGGGTGACCACTGCCTCGCAGGTATTGATTGAATGGGATGATGACACAGATTTTTCTGACGCCACTTTTGTAGACATAGCGGTCAGTGATCCTACCGACAGTACCTTCTTTGTCGTAGAAAACCTCACCAGTAGAGTTGGCCAGCCCCTCTACTATCGACTCAAAATAGATAATGGAGGAGGATTTGGTTCCTACTCTGATCCGGTAGAGTTTTGGGTGACTCCTGGATTTGCGCTCGATTTTGATGGCACGGATGATTATGTAGACTTGGATGTTTCAGGGATACTGCCAATTTCAGATGCCACAGATACCTACACGATAGAAATGTGGGTGAAGGGCTTACCACAGAACAATAGTTACTTCTTTTCAGAATGGTCTGGTGCATTATCCCTTTTCGGGATGGCTACTGGTGGTAGTGGCAATGAAGACAAAATCGCCATGTTTAAGCGCAATGGGGGTGGGTCTATATTCCTAAATCAGACGGGTACTACTTCTGTAATGGATGGCCGCTGGCACCACTTGGCTTATGTCAACGACGGTGCTGATGGTACCCTATACGTAGATGGCATTTTTGAATTCAACGACCCTGCTGCTGGTAATACCAATTTGGCCATTTCATCGGTGCTAGGAAGTGCGCGCGGAGCGGGTAATTTCTTTGATGGTGAGATGGATGAAGTGCGTATCTGGGATGTTGCGCGTTCTCAACAGCAAATCGAAGACAATCGCTATAATACTATCAGTAGGGATGCGAATCTTGTGGCGTACTACCAAATGGATGCAACAGGAGGCACCTTACTAGAAGACTTATCAGCTAATGGCTATAACGGGACTTTAACGAATGATGAAGGGGACGAGTGGGTACCCTCTGGCGCCCTATCTCCAGTCCAATACCAGATCTCAGAAGCTTCCGACCAGGGCTTCCGGGTCAACTGGCAAGCAACCAATGCACCGGGCAATGTCTTTGTAGATATCAATGACGCATCTGACTTTTCGAGTACGATGGTGGTGGACGCAGTACAGATAGGTGCAGGTACCGATGCGACTAGTACGGTTGTCACTTCCCTATCGCCGAATCAGCAGTATTTCGCAAGGGTGTACATTCAGGATGGGGACTTCCAGAGTGCCTATTCGGATACGTTGAGCTTCTACACCGGGCCGGGCTTTGCTTTAGACCTTGATGGCACGGATGATCATGTAAGCGTTCCTACTTCTACGGATTTCGAGTTCACTAGTGGGACAGTTGAGGCTTGGGTTAGACCATCTACATCAGCAGACAATAAGGTCATAGCTGGTATAAGAACTGATGCTGCATTGACCAGATGGAGCATTCATATTAATGAGGGAGCGGACAACCTGGGCCTTTGGAATGGAAGCGGATTCTCTACAGTAGGTGCTACAATTCTGCCTGATACCTGGTATCATGTCGCGTTTGTACTAGGAGCGAGTGATACTGAAGTGTTTTTGAATGGATCGTCTTTAGGGCTTTTGGGAGCGGCTATGTCCTCTGTGACAGGATCCCCTTTTGTGATCGGATCTCCAGGGAACAGCAACCCGAATGAGTTCTTTGTCGGTGAAGTGGATGAAGTAAGAGTTTGGAATGTTGAGCGCACACAAGTTGAAATATCATCTACCGTATTCTCAACATTATCAGGTGATGAACCAGGCTTAGTTGCCTACTATCGCTTAGACGAAACTTCGGGAACCAACCTTCCAGACCTAACGAGTAGTGCCCATGATGGAGCACTACTCAACGGTCTTACCAATACACCAGCAGCAGATGGTACAACCAATGGTCCAGCTTGGATAATCTCAGCAGCCATGACCAGTACTACTCCACCAGTCGCGCCGGACAGCCTGATCGCTTATCGCAGCTCTGCTACCGAGCTCACACTCGAGTGGGCAGATCAGTCCAATGATGAGACAGGGTTTATCATCGAGCGAGCGGACGATGAAGGCTTCTCAACCAACGTCACTCCCGTGGGAAATGTCGCTGCTAATGTTACCACCGCTACTTTCGATGTGGGAGCAGATCAACCATACTACTTCAGGGTCACGGCGAGCAATAGCAACGGTTCCAATGCGAGCGGTATCGAGTTTGGAACCACGGAGCTCCATCCGGGGTATACCATGAGTTTTCTCAATGGTACGGATAGAGTCAATGTGACAAATCCTTCCGCGTTCAACGGAAATACCATCACGGCTGAAGCTTGGATTAAAACAAGCAAAGCATCAGGACTGGGAAGGGTTGTTGTCCAAGGAGACGGAGGAAATCAACGTTGGTCTTTGAGTATTAACTGGCCCGGTTTCGAAGGAAAAGCGGTAGCGATCATAGTCGGCTCGACTACCAATGCGATTGTTACAGGTACTTCTGATGTCAACGACGGCTTATGGCACCATGTAGCAGGTACCTATAACCTCTCGACCGGCGAAACAAAAATATATGTGGATGGTCAACTTGAAAATACGGATTTTGCTGTGGGTACACCTCATGGTGGTACGTTTACTGCGATTGGTAACTGGGGACCTACCATCGATAATCAGGAATTAGATGGTGAGATTGACGATCTTAGAATTTGGGGCTCTGTCAAAACGGATTTCTCTGATAGATTTACACCTCTTTCTGGCATTGAGGCAGACCTTATCAGCTACTATCCATTTGATGAGAATAATGCAGGAGGAACGGTCTTTGATCGTAGTGTGAATCAAAATAATGGTACTCCTGTAAACTCTCAAGCCTACACTCCATCAGGAGCCATAGCTCCATCAGGCCTTGTCACCACCGACATCTCTACCTCGCAGATCGACCTCACCTGGACGGACAACACGGATGCTGAGACCGGCTTCACCATCGAGCGGTCAGATGACGGTGCTACAGGCTGGGCGGGTATCGCTACTGTTGGTACTGATGTTACAGTACACACCGATTTGAGCGTTTCGACCAATGAAGACTACTTCTACCGTGTACGTGCGGACTTGCCAGGAGCAGTGCCTTCTGGCTATACAGCTATTAAGGCGGCTTCTACACGCGCCCTACCAGGAAACTCACTGGACTTTGACGGTGGCAATGATTACGTATTGGTACCCGACAACCCAGACTTGGATATTGCTAGTGGTACAGTCGAGGCATGGGTGAAGGTGGATGCAGCACTCATTGGGAACAATGACGGTTTGTATCGCACCATTATGGCCAACAACCCTCAGTATGGTATGTGGATGAGGAATGGTGAGCTGATTACATACGATGAGGGGATTGCTCAGCCGATTTCATCTGCTGTTTCTATTGACGATGGCAATTGGCACCATGTGGCCTTTGTCTGGGAAGATGGTGTAGCATCGGCTTCTCAGCTCTATGTTGACGGAGCGACGGCAGGATCTGCGTTTACTTACAATAGCTTAAGCTCAAACTTTGAGTTGCAAATAGGTGCCAATACGGCCAATCAATTCTGGAGTGGTGAGATCGATGAGGTGCGTATTTGGAGTTCAAAGAGAACCGCTCAAGAGATAGCTGACAACCAACTCACCGAACTACTGGGAACTGAGCAGGACTTGCTAGCCTACTATCAATTTGACACAGGTGTACCAGGCGGTGGTAGTAATACTACGGTCACCACTTTGTACGACCGTAGTGTTCACCTCAACAATGGTACGCTTAACACTTTCGGCTTAGGCAGTCCCACCCCAGGGGAATCCAACTGGGTGACCTCAGCTGCAATGACCCCTGCTGGGACTCCTCTCGACCCCACCGCCCTCATCGCCTACAAGCAGTCCGATACAGAGATCGTACTAGAGTGGCAGCACGGCTTGGCTGATGTCAGCGACTTCATCATCGAGCGGGCAGATGATTTTGCCTTTAGCACGAATGTCGTGCAGGTCGCTACGGTTGCAGCACCTATGTTGACCTATACACACACCGTCACCGATGATGATGGTTTCTTCTACCGTGTCAGTGCCAGAAATGGTGCGAATGTGGGAGCCGGCTTCTCCAATGTGGAGTTTGGTACGGTGGAGGACTTTCCTGGACAAGCATTGAGTTTTGATGGGGTTGGTAACTATACTAATGCCCCAGAATCATTTGGAGTACTTACCAGTCTTACCGTAGAAGCTTGGGTATATCCAAGATCATTCGGCGGGTCTTCTTCATGGGTTTACTGGAGGGGAAATACATCTGTTAACCCAACTGGAGGGGAAATTTTTATCACTTCAACAGGGATTGTAGGCTATGGAGAAAGTGATGTTACTAACCAAACGATTTTATCGTCAACAGCCATACCTCTAAATCAATGGAGTCATCTGGCAGTGGTAAAAGCAGGTGGTTCTGCTCAGCTGTACATCAACGGGGTAGCCGATGGTAGCTCAGGGACTATCGATGGTTCTCCACCTAATGGAGAGATTTCACTGGGAGCCCGAGTACGTACTACCACTGACGGGTATTTTGATGGCCTAATAGATGAAGTTAGAATTTGGGATACCAATAGGACACCAACACAAGTCCAAGACAACCTTTATAATGATTTATTAGGTACTGAGGCAAACCTTATCGTCTATTATAAGATGGACGAGGGAGTAGGCTCTAAACTAGTTGATCGTTCGGAGAATACGATTGATGGGGATATTACAGGGGCGACTTATGTTAACTCGGACTTCACCTCACCAAGCCAGTTGATCGTCGAGCGTGTCGACAATGAAAATGTTCAACTCACCTGGCAGGACAACTCCGATGAAGACGGTTTCATAGTCGTTAGAGCTGATGATGCCGTAGGAACTAATCTTCAGGAAATCGCTACTCTGGGCCCTGATGTGACTACTTATACAGACAATATAGGCCCTGATGCGACAGCCTTCTATGTGGTCAGATCTTTCAAAGGAGATGATGAGAGTGAGTCAGTTGTGGAGACAAGTACCAGCACGGTCTTTCCAGCCTATGCCCTCGACTTTGATGGCGTGGATGACGAGATCGTGACCCCATTCCAGGAGAACCTTGACGATTTTACGATTGAGACTTGGGTGAAGTTTGACGACTTTACGAATACCCAGCGCGTGATAGATCTGGATGGTAACACAGGCAATGACTATTGGACCATTTTCCATGTTGCTGGATCTGGAGTGCTTACCGCAGACCTGCGTGATAGCGGCTCACCACAAATAAGTCTTAATTCTCCTGCGTTGAATGTTGATCAATGGTATCATGTGGCTTACGTCAGAAATGCCTCTAGTATACTTCTCTACCTCGATGGGGTGCAGGTTGATATTGATACCGAACCAGCCTTTACGTTTGAGCCAGTCAATCCGCTAAGGCTCGGTGGAGCAGCACAAAGCGTAGGACAAAATACATTGGACGGAAGTCTCGATGAGGTGAGGGTATGGACTGTTGCCAAGGACGCCACCTACTTTAGCAACGGAGAGCATCTATTGCCACCCGTGCCCAACGATGCTGACCTGGCGGCCTACTATGCCTTTGACGAAAACATCGGCGAACTGGTCATCGACCGCACTGTAAATGATAACAGTGGTGCTTGGGTTGGCACAAATTCTCCAAACACCGCACCGAACTGGATCTTGTCAGGTGCTTCTCCTGGCCCGCCTATGAATGTCACAGCGACGATCCCTACCGCTAATGCTACGAATGTGGCGGCCAATCAAGTGGTAAGCGTAGACTTTGATGCAGATACAGACCTTTCATCCGTGACCAACAACACAACAGGTGCGACGGAGACAGGAGATGATCAGATTCTTATATCAGGTAGCGTATCAGGCCTCATCGAGGGTACCTGGGCGCTAGGTGGAGACAATTCTATCGTTGACTTTACGCCTGCGTTTGACTATATCAATGGTGAGGTGATCACCGTCTCCGTACTGGAAGGTGTCAGAGGTATCGGTGGAGAGGTGCCTACCGCATTGACACAGCAGTTCACGGTAGTGACCGGTGGCAATAGCGACCAACTCACCTTGAACAATACTTCAATAGGAACAACAGAGGATAGCCGCAACGTCCAATTTGCAGACGTCAATCGAGATGGTTTTGCGGATCTGATCATTGCCGATGGATCTACTACTCATATCAAAATCTTTACTAATGACGCAGGCGCTGGAGATCCAGCAGACCCATTCGATACCTCCACTTCTCCTTCTACTGTCGCAGGTGGTGCGCTGGATCGTACCGTCAGTCTCGGAGATATGAATGGGGATGCTTATCCTGATATCCTTGTGGGTACCAATGGTGTAATCTCCCTTTATCTGAATGATGGCAGTGGAGCTTATGACGGTACTGCTGACTATGTCGGATCAATAAGTGGAAATACTTATGCGATTGCAATAGGTGATATAGACAATGATGGTGATCAGGACTTTATAGCCCAGCATCAGACTGAACAAGATATCTATTTGTATGAGAACGATGGTACGGGTATCAACTACAACGTATCTATGATAGGTGCTGGAGATGAATACCAAAATCCGTTGGATCTTGTCTTGGGAGATATCGACAATGATGGTTGGTTAGACCTTGTGGTAGGTAATTCTGATACAAATGTCGGTGGTAGCGAAACTGCTCAGAGTACTTATTATCTGAATGATCAGGCGGCTCCTTATTTTTCCAGTTTCCAGACGTTTGGGTCGGTGGCCGATAAAATGGATCGGATTGCCCTTGGAGATGTCAACGGAGATAACTATCTCGACCTAGTGGCAGTGAATGCCCGCAACTCTAGTAGGATGGTCTACTTCGAAAATCAGCAGTCTGCATCTCCATTTACTGCGAGCTCAACGTTTGGCTTCCTTCAGGCCACAGTTACCACAGGTTTCAGCAATGCCCTCGCGCTAGGGGACATGGACGGTGATGGAGATCTGGATGCAGTGGTAGGTTATGATGGTTCTGGCTCAACGATGGCTGACCGTGTATTCTATTGGGATGGTTCGGCGTTTGGCCCTGCCAATGATACAGGTACACTGATCAATAGCAATACCGGAAATACCACAGGAGTTGCGCTAGCGGACCTGGACAATGACCAGGATCTGGAAGTAGTCTTTGTTAAAAACGGTTCTCCGACACTGATTTATCTCAATCAGGATATAATGCAAGTTACGAGCTCTGTTCCATTGGCCAACGCAAACGACGTACCATCCAATCAGGTCGTCAGCATCGACTTTGATAGTGATGTAGACCTGACTACCGTGAATAGTAATACGGTAGGTCCAACTCAGACATTAGATGACAACATTATAATTAGCGGTAGCCAGTCGGGGATCATAGAAGGTACTTGGGCACTCGGAAGTGACAATTCGATTGTGGATTTCACGCCTTCCTCCAATTACAGGGCAGGTGAGATTATTTCTGTTGTTGTGACAGATGCGGTGATAGGTGCGGCCGGTGACCTGGCTGTAGCTACGTCTTTTTCATTCAGAGTAGGTACCAGCAGCTTCAAGGGAGATTTTGTTGTGCAGTCTACTTCTCTGGAAGGAGTAGTAGATGGAGCAGCGGCATGGGCGGACTATGATGCTGATGGCGACTTAGATATAGTGGTGAGTGGCTGGGATTTTGAATATAATGTCGCGATAACCAAGATTTTCAATAACAGTGGAGGCACATTTACTGACATAGGGGCCTCACTCACAGGAGTTTATGAAGGAAGCCTCGATTGGGGGGATTATGACAATGATGGTGATTTAGACTTATTCGTTACAGGTATTGATGAATTAAGTAACACTACCGCAACATTGTATGAAAACAATGCTGGCACATTTACTGATGCGGGCGGTAGTTTCCAAGGCGTCTATTTTTCAGAGGCTGATTGGGGTGACTATGACAATGATGGCGATTTGGATCTAATCGTACAGGGTCAGTACCAGGTTACTCCCGCACTAGGAACCACTAACGTCTATCGTAATGATGCAGGTACATTTGTTGATATAAGTGCTGGTTTGGCAGGTCGTCTTAAAGGGGGCGTAGTTTGGGGAGATTATGATAATGACGGTGATCTAGATTTCGTGCACAATGGACGTGATAACACTTCGACTGTCCAGGCAAATATCTATCAGAACGACAATGGGCTATTTACAGATATCGTAGCAGGCCTAGACGGAACTGATCTTGGTTTTGTTGAATGGGGAGATTACGACAATGACGGAGATTTGGATCTGGTTGTTTCTGGGGCCTCTTCTTCTGATAATGCTCCAAAGATTTATAGAAATGATGCAGGTTCTTTTGTGGACATTAATGCAGGTCTATTAGAAAATGCCGAAGGGGAAATAGCCTGGGGTGATTACGATGGTGATGGAGACCTTGATCTAGTGATTAATGGATCTGGCGAGACCAATGATCCTACTTCAACAATCTATACCAACAACTCAGGAACTTTTGTCAATGCTGGTATACCCATTGTCGATTACATCTATGGTACAGTTGACTGGGGAGACTATGACAATGACGGAGATCTTGACCTGCTCGTGACGGGCACAGATGATTATAATGGTGGAAGGATCGCTCTGATGGCCAATTCGGTGGCCCCACCAGACAGCCTCTACGTCTACGAAGTGGCACCTGGCGATCTTCAGATCAACTGGAGAGATCAATCAGGTGCAGAGGACGGATTTACGGTAGTAAGCTCCACCAGCTATGATGGGCCTTGGTCGCAAGTCGCCACAGGCATTACGGATACGTTCTTCGTGCACTCGGTGGGTGCTGACGTACGCAACTTCTACAGGGTGGCGGCTTATGTGGGAGCAGCAAGTGATACTAGTGGAGTAGACTTTGGATCGACGGTAGTCTTCCCGGGTACGGCTTTGGACTTTGATGGGACTGGGGATAATGTGGATTTGGGTACTTCACTCACTGAATTCTTTGATGGCACGAACCAGCTTACCCTAGAGGCGTGGGTGTTTACTACGACAGCCAATACACTTCAGACGGTAATAGGTAACTATGATGCTGGTTCGGCAATGCAGTTTCTCTTAAGGGTAGACGCAAACGTGGCGCAGTTCTTTATAGGAACAACTCCTACAACGCTACAAGGCTTGAATGGTGTCATTGCAGTTCCATCGAATACATGGACACATCTTGCCGCTACGTATGACGGAAGTACGATGAGGCTATATGTCAACGGTGTAGAAGATGGAGTGGGAGTTGCTGTTTCTACAACATTCCCTACTATAGTCCAACCGGTAACTATTGGTGGCCTGACTTCAAGTCAATTCTTTACTGGTAGTATCGATGAGATAAAGATCTGGAGCACCGCCAAATCTGATTTCTCTGACCGATTCAGTCCTTTTGATGGCAATGAGCCGAACCTGGTAGCGTACTTTCCCTTCGATGAAGAAGACTTAGGTACGGCTTCTGACTTGGTAGACAATAGTGTCAATACCAATGATGGAGTGGCGAATGGTGATACGCAGTACACCACGTCATTTAGCGAGAGCTTTACAGTCACCAATACTAGTGATGCGCTAGTGGCAGGATCACTTCGACAGGCGATCACAGATGCCAACGCCTCTACAGAGGGTGCAGTGACCATTGATTTCAATATCACTGGAGGTGGTCCGCACACGATTACGCCTTCTACGGCATTGCCGGCTATCACTAAGGGGGGAGTGACCATTGATGGTACTACACAGTCGGGTTACTCAGCGTATGATCCGCAGATTATCCTTGATGGAGGAAGTGCCGATTTCAATGGCTTTGAGTTCGACGCTGCAGGCTTTGAGGTCTACGGCCTGGAGATCACTGGGTTTACAGGCTCTGGCAGAGCCGCCGTATTTGCCAATAATGATTTGGCTGATGGCTTTGTCATCGGTGATGTCGATAAGGGGAACGTACTGAGTGGTAATGAGTACGGTATAAGAATACAGCAAGCTGATAATGGCGTGATTCAAGCTAATAGAATTGGTACAGATCGATCAGGTACCACTGCCTTATCAGGCAACACACGGGAGGGTATTTATCTTCCGGATGGATCAGAGAATATAATAGTTGGCGGATCTGAGGCCGGAGAAGGAAACCTTATCTCCGGCAATAATGGAGGAGGGATACGAATTATTGGAGCGACGACCGGAACTATAATAATGGGCAACTATATCGGTACTACATCTGACGGTATTGGTGACCTTGGCAATATAGGTGACGGTATTGAGTTGGGATTTTCCACAGTGGGCAGTCATGCCAATGGTACTATTATTGGAGGAGCACTTGCCGGGGAAAGAAATATAATTGCTGGTAATACCACAAACGGTATTCGGATAATTCAAGGAGATAATATCCAAGTTATTGGAAACTACGTTGGCACAGATGTCAATGGAACTTCAGCTCTGGCGAACGATCAGGACGGAATTTACCTTGGGTTTACTACTCCAGCCAGTACTAACTTAATACAGGATAACCTGATTTCTGGAAATGCTGGTACAGGCTTAACGATTCAGTTCGGGTTGAACAATCAAGTTTTTGGCAATAAGATTGGTACAGCAGAGAACGGTACCGATCCACTTCCGAATTTACAACAAGGAATTACCATATCGTCATTCTTTACCGGAGCAAGCGCGGACGACAATATCATTGGTGGAACAAGCTTAGGCGAGGCTAATATTATTGCTTATAATGGTAACGATGGCATAGAGGTGAGGAATGGTGACGTTTCTGCAGCTGGTAATCAAATCATAGGTAACAGCATCTTCTGTAATGGCGATATCATCAGTGAATTTGGCATTGACTTGAGAGATGGTGGCAACAACGAACTCTCCGCGCCCAATATCTTGACATTTGATGGCACAACTATATCAGGTGACGGTACGAGCACAGGCGATGAAGTACATGTCTATCGACAAACTTCTGTTTGCGGTACCAGTCCCAATCCACAGGGTGAGGAATATCTGGGGACCGTTACGGCTACAGGTACCACATGGACAGTAAGTGGATTGACACTTAGCCCGTCTGATATATTACTTGCTACCAGAACTAATGCTACGGATGGTACTTCCGAGTTTAGTGCGCCTTCGGCCACTGAGCAGATGACGATCACCACACTTCCGGCAGTCAATGGCAATGTGCTTGCAAGCACCAATGACAATATCATATACTCGCTGAGTTTGGAAGCTGGCGCTGATCCGGTCACACTCAATCAGGTAAACCTTACGACCACAGGTGACTATACAGGCCCGGCTGAGATTGCTCAGTTCGAGTTGGTATACTCTGTCGACAATGACTTAGGCACTACAGGCGACAATACCTCTATGGGTACTTTTTCACCTGCAGCAGCAGGTACTGGGGAGTTGCTGACTTTCACCTCAGCTACACCCACCATTGGTGCGGGTAATACCAATTACTTGTTCCTCACTGCCAATACTGGTTCGGGAGCAATCTCAGGGAGATTCGTAGGCATACAGGCACCACTGTTCAGTGATTTCACTTTTGTGTCTGCCATAGATGTTGGCAGTGACCTGAGCGTAGGTGAAAGTGTATTTATCGCGCCTTCTACACCAGCACCTTTAGGAGTGACAGGTATGTATTTTGATGGGGTGGATGACGAAGTTACTGCGGGCTTACCTACCACGGCTACCGACGATGTGACACTATCTGCATGGATTAAGAGTCCGGCTCCAGCGGCGTTGGAGATCGTGTTATATAATGGCAACTCAGGTAGCGATGGTTACGGTATTTCGCGTGAAGCGGCTACCGGAAAGTATATGATTATGATTGGCGGGATTGGGCAATACTCCATTGAGTACACGCCAGCAGTCAACGAATGGGTACATGTATCCATCGTGCGAGATGCAGGCACATGGATAGCCTATATCAACGGTGTGCAAACCGCCCTGGGTAGTGCGGTACCGCCACCGAATGGTGCCCCTACCGGAGGCTTCACCATGGGCAGGGGAACTGGAGCAGGATTTGAGTTTGGGGGTCAATTGGATGAGGTCAAAGTCTTCGAGATGGCTCGTACTCAGGCGCAGGTCCAAGCGGATATGTACAGTACTGCTACTAATACGACTGGCCTAGTGGGCTACTGGAATCTTGATGATGACTTAACGGCAGGAAATCAGACGATTGCCAGCGATGTGCAGACCAATACAGCTACCAATGACGGAACTGTAAATGGTTCATTATGGTCGTGGAGGGTGACCAATATTCTTGATAATACTAGTCCTGGTTCATTGCGCTTTGCTATGACAGAGTCAAATGAAGATGCCGACATTGACTTCATTGACTTCTCCATAGAGCAGGCCGGACCATGGTCTATTCAGCCGAGCGCTGCACTGCCGGTCATATCCAATGGCGTCATCATTGA
>JAVKDO010000142.1:0-70057 GCA_040222235.1 Cyclobacteriaceae bacterium | reverse complement strand
GCTCAGTTCTGTGAACATAGAGTTGTGCCAAGCCGACGGTGACCCCCAGTCAAGTTGCCGCTCCAGTTCTCGTTGTAGTCTCCGCTGATGCTTCGTCTCACTCATTCCATTCATGGTATGATTCCTGCCAAATGTAGTAATCCGTGGTGCCATGAACAATGATGAATCAACTTGAATGATAATGGCTAAGCCATGTTTGCCAATATATCAGCAGGCCGATTTAAGTATGTACTATGAAAAGATTAAAACGGATATTCTTTACTCTAATGATAGCTCCTGCATTGGCAATGGCGCAAAAGGTCATCAAACTTGATACGGCTCTTTGGGATATTGATGCTAAGGCTTTCGTACTTGAAAAGTATGATGGCTATGATGCCATCTACTTACAGGGTGGGACCATCACGCCGAGAGACGTACTCTTTCTCAATGGTACGATTGAGTACGATATTTATTTAAAAAATGAACAGTCATTTCCTGGGGTTTATTTTCGATCTCTGGACTCAGGGGATGCTGAGCATTTTTATATCAGGCCTCATTTATCGGGCAAGCCTGACGCCAACCAGGCCATTCCGTTGACCAATGGAGTTTCTCCGTGGCAACTATTTTTTGGCCCCAGATATTCTTTCCCCTATGAGTACCAGTATGACCGGTGGACACATGTCAAAATCACGGTAATGGACAGAAAAGCACAGGTCTACCTTGATCATTCCGATAGGCCTCAACTATCATGGGATCTTACCCATGAGCCTATAGAAGGGCAAGTTGTCTTCACAGGGGGAAACCGCTCTGGCATGCACCTCGCTAACATCAAAATTGACCCAGACAATGTAGAACTCATAGACTTTGAGACACAGGAGAGAAAACCCATCAATGGTATCATACAGAGTTGGGAAATATCCGAGAAGTTTGAGGAGAACCGATTAGATGATATTGAATTGCTCGATGCTATGATTAATGAGATAGGCTGGAAGGGTAATGTGAAGGCCGAAGAAGGAACAGCGGCCAATATCTCTAGGCTGGTCACATTGAGAGACGAAACCCCAGGCAACACGGTATTTGCGAAAATCACCATCGAATCAGATGAAGATCAGGTGAGACTATTTCAGTTTGGCTACAGTGATAGAGTAGTGGCGATTCTCAACGGCCAGCCGATCTACACAGGCAATAACGGCTACAGATCCAGAGACTATCGCTACCTCGGTACGATTGGCTTATTCGATTCTATTTACCTCAATCTCAGGAGAGGACAAAATACCTTAGTTTTCGCCGTATCCGAAAGTTTTGGTGGTTGGCTGATCACCGGAAAGTTGGCAGATGCAACCGGGTTGAAAATTAAATGATACAGTCAATATTTCGCAATTGAGATCAGATAGGAGTCAGCTCTGTGAAGAGTTGACTCGCTTCTTTCACATCACCTACCGGAATATAATCGCACACCTGTGCAAATTCAGCCCAAAGCTGCTGGACAACTTCATTGGTATGGGCCTGATTAATGGAATCTTCTGATTTCCAACCAAATACCTCTACTATTGAGCCATCCTTGGCTCTACTAATTATTGGCTTTCTATCCGATACTAGGCCTTGAGCGTCAAGTATCGACCAATGTGATCTAGCTAGCGAAATGAGTTCTGCTTCCTTCCCGGCTTTCGGATGGTAAGCGACTATGACGATTCTTTCCATCTTGGTCTGAGATTGGTCAATTACACATGCTGATCGATCAGGATCGCATTGCCATCAGGGTCTACTACTACCATGTTAGCTGGTCCAGAAGTACTTTCATCCGCTTCATTCTCCAACTTGACACCTTGCGACTTAAGGTGTTGTTGGATTGTCCTCACATCATCGAAGGATTCGAGCTGGTTAGCGCTTTGATCCCATCCCGGATTAAAAGTCAGAATATTGGTCTCAAACATGCCTTGAAATAGGCCGATTAATGAGTCACCATTCTTCATGATCATGTAGTTCTTTTCTGCCTCTCCCGCGAATACCGAAAATCCCAAATTTTCATAGAAGGCTTTTGAGACTTCAAGGTCTTTTACGGCGAGGCTAACTGAAAATGCTCCTAGTTTCATATCGTTTTTTAGTTTGTTTCAATTTATGCAAATCAGGCAAAAATTTCAACTCGTTGCAGCAATAGGACTCAGGAAGCCATACTGGTTGCGATAGGCGCTGACAGACAGCTATCTGGGATCTTGAAAGCGTCTACTAGGCCTACTGCATCCTGCCTTACTTCCCAACAAAGTTGATTCACCACCTTACGAATGGCTTTGGTTTTGGCACCATCCATGTAGCCTTGCTCTAGGTACCAGCCCTTGTTTTTCTCTATCTGACTCAGTGCAAATAGCTGACAGAGTTTGTGCAAAGAGGCTTGACAGGCCTTATCTTGAGTAAGTGACACTTGCTCGATAAACCGCTCCAAAATTAGACGCTCAACATAGGCCATACCTACCTCTACCATATGATACTGAGTCTTATTGAAGGCATCAAAGGAATCCATTCCTGCATCAAGGTGCTTCTTAAACCTAGTGGCTGCCGAGGTGAGAATGTCCTTCTCACGATATTGGAATGCACTCAAGTGAAAAGTAGGATCTAGAAGGTGTTCTGTATCCGTGTTCCTAACAGTGACAGGATTCATCTCTGTGAGTCCCACCTTCGCTTTATCAGCCACATACTTGAGCATACCGAAGAAGTTGATGTCACTGAATTCCTTCTTGAACTCAGATAGTCTTCCCTTGGCCACAAGTTGCATTAAGACAGTGTTGTCTCCCTCGAACGTGGTATAGATATCGGTATCATTCTTCAGGCGGTCGATACGGTTTTCCGATAGGTAGCCCTTGCCACCGCAAGCCTCTCGACACTCCTGCAGCGTATGGGTTGTATTCCATGTGGCCCAGGCTTTCAAGCCTGCCGCCATGGCCTCTATTTCCTGCATATCAGTTTCCTCTCTTACCAGAAATCGCTCCGTCACGTACTGCAATGCAAAATGCAGCGCATAAGTATTGGACAGCAGCGGCATGAGTCTTCGTTGATGAGTACGATAGTTGAGGATAGGGACTTCCTGACCATTCTCAGGACCAAACTGGCGTCTCCCGTCACCGTATCTTATGGCGATAGTTAAGCCTGACTTTGCAGCACTGAGGCCTGATCTGGGAATACCGATACGCCCTCCGACTAAGGTGCCAAGCATGGTGAAGAATCGACGGTTATCACTCGTGATTGGACTGCTGAATTCCCCTTGTTCATCAACACTCGCATAACGGTCGAGCATATTTTCGTGTGAGATGGTTACCTGATCAAACCAAATTTTACCATTATCCACGCCATTGAGACCCATCTTTCGGCCACAGTCCTCTATAGTGATTCCCGGTAGGGTCTTACCAGCAGGCGTGCGTAGTGGCACGACAAAGGCATTGACGCCATAGTCCGTATCATCAATAATCAATTTGGCAAAGACGGTCGCCATTTGGCCATGGAGGGCAGCATTGCCGATGTATTCCTTGCAGGCGTCCTTATGCGGTGTATGGATGGTAAATGACCGGCTAGTATGGTCATAGGTGGCAGTGGTTTCTACACCTTTCACATTGGAGCCATGGCCTGTCTCTGTCATGGCAAAGCATCCAGGTAATTTCAGTGTGCCAATGTCTTTGATGTATTTGCGATGATGCTTTTCTGTACCCAGAAAATAGACGCTCATACCCCACAGGCCAAACTGTACACCAAACTTGATTACTACACTGAGATCATGGTAGGAGAGTGCTTCCATAATGGCGAAGTACTGCTTCATGTCTCCTTGCCCACCATACTCTTTCGGAAAGGCCATAGCCCCAAATCCCTGATCCGCCAGTAGCTTACACCAGGTCAGCACCTGTTCTCGGTATTCCGATAAGTTGTCAGTCTCGATATATTGAAAGACAGGATCGGATAGGAGCGTTCTCACGCTATCCATAATGGCTTGATTATCTCCATCGAGGATAGCTGTCATGGAAGAGATGTCAAAGGAAGTGCGAGAGGTCTGCTGCTCCGTGATGGTATGATGCTCCTGAGACTTCAGATGATAGGTCGACTCTTCTGTCACCACACCCAGTAGCTCTTCAATGGTCTTTAGCGATTGGGTAATATTATCATCAGCAATTGCTCCTTTGAACCCTGAGAGCTTCGTGCCAATGTCTACCAAGCTGTCGTCATGCTTAAAGTTGAGTTCGTTGATCTTATTTTTCCAGCGCTTCAATTCACGCGGACTTGGTGGGTTTTTTGGATCGAGGAAAGAGGAAAGAAATTCGATTTCTGAGTTCGTAAGCCAATCTTGCTGGCTGATATGCTCTTCTATCGCTGAAATCTCCGATGGAAGTAAGATCGCATCGGCCCAAGCCATGTATAAGAGTGGAAAGAAGCTGTAGAGTCTTGGGTTTTGCTCTATGATGGGTGAGTCAATGGATAGGGTCATAGTCGTTCAGGTTATAAATCACACTTATGATTAGAAGTTAGTCGAAAAGGCCTCAACCCAGATAAAGAAACCACCGATAATTCTTACTGAAAGGTTAACCCTTGACTGTACCGTATAATTTTTCCTGTAGGAATCGAAAAATACCCACCTGCACGGATGGCGGGTTATCTATTTTTTAAAGACTTTTATCTGAACAAATTGAGATATGTGGATATTTTCTAAAATCAAGAATTTCGTCACTGGAGGAGCCGCTGAAGTCAAGGTGGTCTTTGAGTCCGGTGAAACCGATGGGAGTGAACCCTTACGTGCATTCGTTGTGGCTACCGCAAAAGATGACTGCAAGGTGAAGAAGGTCTACTTCAAGATTCGCGGTAGGGAAACTTACATAAAGCTGGTACATCATCATACTAACGATGGAGATGGGAATAGTACCTCGACCCACAATTATGAGACGCACCATGAGGCTCATTTTGAGAGTGAAATGGTGCTGGCCGAGGCGGAAGAAATCAATAGGGGTGAAACCAAAAAGTGGTTAGCCGAATTTGACATTCCTGATGATGCTTTGGCGACCTATCATGGTAAGGATGTTGCTTTAAAATGGGAAGTATTTGCTGGCCTTGATATGCCAGGTAATGATCCTGATAGTGACTGGGTTGAATTTGTCATCAATAAGAAAATGAATTACTCCTTAAAAACGGTATAGCTATGGGACTGCTAGATAGTGTTAAGAATTTTGTCACCGGTGGCGGAGCTGAGGTGGTGGTGACTATAGAAAACCCGGTGATTGATGGAAATGAAGCCTTAAAACTGAATGTATCTGCGACAGCAAAAGAAGAGACCTTGGCCATCAAGAAAGTCTACGTAGAGGTAAAGGCAGAGGAGAAGTCAGCGAATACTAAGGTGATATACGAGACCACTATCGAACTGGAGAATACTGTGCAGCTCTCTGCTGGAGAGAGTAAGTCATGGAACTGCGAGGTGCCGATCCCGGCTGATATGCCAGCGACTTTTTTTGGTAGACACTCCAGTATGCAATGGTATATCAATGCTGGGCTCGACGTTCCTGGGATTGATCCAGCCTCTGGTTTTCAGAAGTTTGTGGTCAATAGGACTAAAGTCTATAATCAGACCTAGCTATGCTTATGGATTAGTATCTGGAGGCTCGTATCCAATAATCAGAGCGCCCCCAACTTTTCTCAAGTAGTAACTTCACTTCCTCGCTGGACTTGCCTTGCCCTTCCAATGCCTGAATCAAACCATAATGAGACCAGCCATTGTTAGGATGGTCTTCCAGCTCTGTGCGATAGACCTGCTCTGCTTCCGCGTATTGTCCGTCTTCCAGCGACGCTGCGCCTAACCAATGCCTAGAGTCGAAGGGTAGTGGCTCAGGTTCATCATACTCCATGCTATCCTCCAGCTCAACCGCCTTGATAAAACTCAAAAGGGCGGCCTCCATATTACCTTCGGCTCTGTAAATCGCCCCTTCGAGGATATATCCTGTGATGCCGAGCAATTGCTCCGCTGGATGTCTACGAAACTTCGAAGTAGCGGTATCAGCATTTGTTCGGACTCTCGTGAGATAGGCCCTGGCAAAGTCAGCCTCTCCATTACGCAATCGAGCATAACCTTGGGAAAAATCCCACAATGCTCCGGGGATAGTTTGTTCAGGTCGCTCAGTGACCTCCAGTATTTCATCAAATCGCCCAAACCTCAATAAGGTAAGGACATGGTACATGCTATTGCCTGTTGATTTGTGGTAGTCTTTTCCAGCCTGTATTGCGATAGCACCCTGCCCATCAAAAGACGCTGCATACAAAAGCATATGAAGATTGTGAGAAGGGTAGATAGCGACTCCTTCGCCAATCTCCGCTTTCAAGTCCGAATGCCAGGCCTGCAAGTTGGCTCTGACAGATTCACCCCAGCGTCCTACCTCATTCCAGGTATGAGAGGGCATATGATTGATGTGACTTGCCCCGGGTATCGAACTGCCCAAAAACTCCGCACATGCTTCACCAAGATCTGGTCGATTAGTGGATTCAGTAGCATGCACATATAGATGACATGCGCCGGGATGTTTGATATCCACATCCAGAACACCTTCAAGGACTTTGTGTAGGCGCTGAAGATCAGGATCGTTCATATCTCTCCTACCGCTGCGTTCTTCAAGTAAGAACAATGCCTCAGCATAGACGGTGGCCACATTTTTATCTTTCTTGTATCGGTCATAGACCGGCTTCATAGCCAGTGCATATAGGGAATCTTGCTCTCGCCGGCCTTCTGGATCATAGTCCTCAACGAAACGTACTGCACTCGCTTCGATAATCGACTGCTCAATAGGAGAGGCGTTCTTATTTGCCAGCTCAATCGCTTTTTGCATAGCCTCATAGGCTAGCGGTCCCTTGGCCTTGGACATACCACCATTGAGATAAGCTCCCATCGCCCATGCCTCACCCCAGTAGCACATGGCACAGTCTGGGTCAATCATTCTTGCCTGCCGAAAAGAGCGCGCTGCTTCATTTACAGCAAAAGCATATTTCAGCTGAATACCCTGATTGAAGTAAGCCATGGCTTGCTCATTCTTGGAGGAAACCTTCCATTCCACATCCCCCAATGCCTTGGGGAAGAGCGCAATGGAATCCATAAAATCATGGGGTAGTCCGTCTCCACCATGATGCTGGGCTTTGAGACTTGGAAGCGCTACCGCAAAAATCAGTATGATTCCAAGGGCCAACTTAATGGTAAGGCCGGAGTGATGAGCATTATTTTTCAATGTGCTTAGGGTTAGGTTGATCTGTAAAATTGAAAATAGCCCAAGTTTCTAAAGCCCAAAGACTTCCAACTAGCTGAGAACGGAGTTCTTTTTCCACAACAAAAATATGAGGAGTCCTGTGGGTGTTTTGACCCACAACTTTCAGCTTCGACTAGTGCTTGCCTTTCTTAAGCTTCTTTTCGGCTCTTTTTTCCTTGATGGTCTTTGTTGGTTCTTTTTTTACTGCCTTTTTGGCGTCTTGTGCTTTACCCATGATCGTAGGCCCGTAAGGGCGGTTAATTATTCGGAAGTTAATTTAGCTTCTTCGAGTATACTTTACTAAACCCAGAAGAATATTCAAGAACGATTGCTACTCATTCCCATCAATCAAATCCAAATTCTGATCGATTCCCATCTGAATGGCAGGCACTCCCTTGTCCATCCATTCCGGCATTGGAGCATCCTTGAGGTAGTAGTCAAAGTACTGCTGCAGCCGAACATTGAAGTCAATCTTGTTTTGCAGCTTGAGCGGCCAGTGTGGCTCTCCCTGGTAGTTAAGCATCCATGAAGGCTTGCCTAAGCGACGTAAAGCCACAAACAGCTCAATACCCTGATACCATGGCACATGACCATCAGCATCGTTGTGCATGAGTAGGAGTGGCGTATTGATCTTATCTATATAGAAGATGGGAGAATTCTCAATAAATCGAAGCGGGTATTGCCAGAGCGTACCACCGATACGGGACTGAGTATGCTCGTATTGGAACATTCTGCTAAGTCCAGTCCACCAACGAATGCCTCCGTAGGCACTTACCATGTTAGGTACGGGTGCACCTGCCTCCGCACAGCGGAATAGGTCGGTTTGGGTTACCAAATAGGCGATCTGGTAGCCACCCCAGCTGTGGCCCTGCACACCGACTCGATCCTTGTCCACAAAGCCTTCCTCTATGAGTGAAAGCACACCCGGCATCACGCAGTTGTAAGCGCTCTCTCCGGGATAACCTTCACGGTAGACTACATCAGGATTGAAGATAACATAGCCACGGCTGGCATAGAAGCTATAGTTCATCGTCGAGCGTCCAGGAGAGGGCTCTCTATGTCGGTTGAGACCGTCCGAACTCGTCTCGTAGAAGTTGACCAACATTGGATACTTCTTCGTGGGATCGAAGTTCTCCGGTTTTATCAAGAGCCCTTCGAGTGACTTGCCATCGAGACTCGTAAACTTATGGATCTCAGCGGTACCCCAATTGTACTCTGCCTGCTGTGGATTGGCGGTAGAGATACGAGTGGTAGACTTCCAGTCCAATGTGGTGGCGTGGATGTCAGGGAAGACCTCAAAATTTTCTTGTTGGAAAATGAGTTCTTTGCTGTCTCTTGCTTTTTTGAACCCTTTGTAATGCAGATCACCAGACGCCAGAGTGGCCATTCCAGATCGGCCATATGTCATGCTGACCACTGCTGCCCCCTTGTTACTTTCGCGGAAGGCAGTAAAGAGTAGCTTTTGTCCTTTGCTGATAAACCTCTCCTCATCATCCAGTTTCACATACCGATATTTCGTCATTGTTGATCTGCCATTTCTGGTAAGATTGATGGGTGATACGGCGCTGTTAGGATCTACCTCCCATACATCGAACCGATCGTAGATCAGCATCTTGCTGTCATCCTCAGTCCAGCTCATGAGGCCGTACGGACTGGGGAAGTCCGGCGAGTCATTCTCCTCGTCATAGTAAGTAAGCTGATCATTGAAGGTTACCTGCTCGAGCTTTTCACTGCCAATGTTGTAGGTGAACCATGCCGAGTCTACACGATCATACCAGTAGGCGTATCTGCCCATGGGGGATAGCTCTGCACTACCGCGAACCTTGGTGGCGATCAACTTCGTCTCGCCTGTGCCTTGATTGATGATATATAAGTCATTGTAATCAGGGAAACCCTCCCAGGTACGCGACTGTAGATAGGGTTGATTGTTGGCAGCCAGAGAGATTCCAGCATTCCCTTCATTGCCATGCATGACGTCAGGGAGCTCTTCTGATCCTAGTTGGGTGAACCTACCGGAATTGATATCCAGCAGCGCTGAGTAGCCTTTTTTGACATCATTCTTCTTGTCGATTTCCTGCTGTGTATATAAGCGTGGGTCTTTGTAACTCCACACCTCCACATTGACAATCTCGTCTTCGAGTAGGGAAGTGTCTTGCTGGATGGGGTTAGGCATGATCTCGAAATAGAGCTTTTGCCCGTTTTGAGAAAACATGGGTTTCTGATGAGGGTTGACCTGCATGTCTGACTTTACAAAATCATTCGTACTGTCAAGGATGAGTCCAGCCTCAGTACTTCCGCTGGTCCAGTGGTAAAGTCCTGGGTTTCTCACTAAAGCCCTGGTGGTGTCCAGATCAGCAGTAAAAGCTAGTTGATTGCCAGCCTCATCCCAGGCCAGGTTCTCATATTTTCCCTTCTTAGCAGAATGGGTGTTTTGCCAGGCCGGCTGCTCAGTGTTAAAGACATATACACCGGCTACTACCGTAGAATCATTACCGCCTGATATAGCAGAGAGCATCGATCCTATTTCACTAAAGGCATAAGATTGTACGAAAGGCAGCTCCCAGGTAGCTCCATCAGACAGGCGTCTAACAGTCAATGGGTAGCCATTGTCCTTGTTGGACTTCTTAGCTTTCTTTTTGGTGGTGTCTGGCTGCAGTATGGTCTGATAAGCCATCCAGCCGCTCCATTTTTCCGGTAGGGTGACCGACTGCAAGTAGGGAAGCTTGGTTAGGCTTTGGTTTTCGATATCATAGATAGCCAGGGTATCTTGCGGTAGCTCTTCTTCTTTGGTTTTGACACGCTTGAGGTCACGCACAGTGGCATCTCCAGGCACTATCGTGAAGGTCACATACTTGCCATCGGCGCTAAACTGTCCCTTGTTGCCCCGGTCATACCTGAGAAGTTCTTCTCCCTTGTTCGTCTTTAGGACAAAGACAGGATCAGCATAGCCATGTGATATCAAGCTGTAGTGAATGTGGTCACCATCAGTACTGATCGCCTGATTTTCGATCTTCCTCCATTCGTCGTAAGCGGAGTGGTCGAGCACTTTTTTGGATTGGCCCACCATGATAGAAGGCAAAGCAATAAGGAAGAGTAGAGTCAGGTACCGCATAAGATTCGTAGTTTGATTACCAAGTTAAACGAAGCTTGTGAAATTCCGAGTTGGTTTTGATAACGGTGGTCAAATCGTAGTGTGAGTTGAATGGCTGAGGAGTTTAAAAACAAATGTCCTTTTGAGATATAACATTTAGGTGCTAATCGGACGAATTGCAATGACGCATAGTATCGGCGATACCTGTCATCCTGAACTCGTCGAAGGATACTTCGCAGGTTCTGACCAACAAGTCTTCGACAGGCTCCTTTAGACTGACAGTACGGAATACGTCATTGCTAATAAAGAGAGAAGACGGCTTATTTGTTGCTAGGATAATTGGCTAGAATGGAAGTGTTTGCCTAATGGGATATCTCCGCTGTGCTGCGACATTGGGTTTCAGACTTTTCCAGGAGATTTGCGATGTTTATCCGTTAGCTCGCGTTAATATATAGTCACACTCACGATGACCAAATTGTTAATTATCACGAACAGCAAAGGTGACAATCAAATCAGAATTAACTTAGTCCCATGAAATATCTAGCGCCACTCCTTTTTGTCCTCTTTCTTCAAGCCTGCAACTCGACTCCTCCAACACCGGTAGTGGAAGAGGTCAAGAAACCAAAAAACATCATTCTGCTGATAGGTGATGGAATGGGCCTGAGTCAGGTGTCTTCTGCCTACTATTATAAAGAGGGCACTCCAAATTTTAGCAGGTTCAAACACGTCGGCCTCAGTCGTACTTCCACAGCAAAGCAGAAGGTAACCGACTCTGCCTCAGGGGCCACCGCCTTCTCTGCGGGTGTGAAGACCTACAATGGTGCCATCGGGATGGATGTGGACACGATGGCCGTACCTACTATCGTGGAAATCCTATCAGAGCAATCCTGGAAGACGGGCGTGATCTCGACCTCCTCAATTACGCATGCTACGCCAGCCTGTTTTTATGCGCATGTGAAGCTACGAGGAATGCAGGACGAGATCGCTGCTCAACTGGTGGAGTCTGATATTGACTTCTTTGCTGGTGGAGGACAGGAGTACTTCTCAGGTAACATCAACGGTCGCAATACTTTCGAAAAACTCAAAGCGGCTGGGTATACAGTAGATACGACAAGTCTGGATGGCGCAGTGGCTGCTGATCAGCGCTATGGCTATCTGCTGGATGATGATGGCATGCCGAGAATGCTAGACGGACGTGGTGATTTCCTTGGTCAGTCGACTCAGAAAGCACTGGGCTATTTTGACTTATCAGAAAATCCATTCTTCTTGATGATCGAGGGTTCGCAAATTGACTGGGGTGGGCATGATAACGAGGAGGACTATCTCGTCTCTGAGCTGTTGGACTTTGATGAGGTGATAGGGCAGGTACTGGACTATGCAGCCCAGGATGGAGAGACGCTAGTGATTGTCACCGCAGATCATGAAACAGCTGGCTACACCCTGGCTTCCAACGATGGTGACTATGCCGAGGTGAAAGGAGCATTTGCTACAGATGGTCACTCTGCTACGTTGGTACCTGTTTTTGCCTTTGGGCCTGGTGCTGAGGCCTTCTCAGGAGTTTATGAGAACAATAGCATTTTCCATAAAATGATGAAGGCGGTAGGGAAGTAGTGCTATGTATGGCTGAGAACCAAGCTGTGAAAGTGGCTGAAGAAAGCAAAGTGGTTCCTTTACACAGAAGGTGAAAAAGTGATCAGAAGGCGAGATGCAAAAAAAAGGCTGTCTGCTGACAGCCTGCGGTTAGGGAATAGGCCCTGCACTATGGTGCTTCGGCAGGTAGAGGTGCAAGATCGGGATTCTCGATCTTTTGGTAGGAGATACCTGCTAAAGTCTCTTTGAACTCCAGACTTGGTCTGAATAGGATTTTCGTCCCTTTGATCTTACTGCGATTGACTTCTTCTGGCGTCTCCGACCCCTCTGTCCTGAGGCTGATCGAGAAGTTGCCAAAATGACCCAACTCCACTGTACGTCCCTGGCTCAGGTGACGATTGATCAACTGTAGCATGGAATCAATTACTGCATAAACATCGGCAGTATTTACGGTATTTAACTCAGCGATCTGCTTAATAAAACGTCTGAAATCGACGTTACGCTCTCGAACTATCGTAGGGTAATATTTCAAATCACCGCCACCAGCCACTCCCGGCTGCCCACGACCTATGGCCTTATACATTATAGACATAATAGTAGTATTTAAATGGTTAAACAATAAAACTGTAAAGAGGGAGCTCCCGGTATGATCCGGACTGAGGGTGAGAAAAGCTTAACTACAACCTATAGATAATTACACGAAAGATAGTTGTGTAAGGTTATGTTTTGTGAAATAATATTTTGTTTTATACCACAATTATACTTATTCAACAGGCCTCTTTATCGTATTCAAATGTTTGTTTTGAAAACTACCGCAAACTCAGTGGAAAGTTGACGCAACTTGACGACTGAGTCTGCGCAACTTGACATAAAAGTCTGCACAGGTTGGTTTCAAAGTTTGCGCAGATTGGGGAAGGAGTTTGCTCTGTTTGGCAAAAGCGACTGGTTTGAGGCCTTGTCAACCCGCCGAAAGTTATTGGCGATGAGCTAAGAGATTCATGCTGAAACTCTTGATTATACCTAAAAATGTCCATATTCGAACGATTTTTTAAGCAAATATTCAAATTATACTCATTTCTAGGTATTTTTTTAGATGTATTAAGTTGCTAACTTGATCTAGTTAAAAAAAGTACGTGTTATATGGGACGACAAGCAAGTATATTCGGTTATAATATTGTTGAGTAATTAATTGACAATAGAATCCATAACGCAGATAGCATCGACTAGATGGAGTTTTTTAGGATGTTGTATGCGTTTAAGTATCAACTGAATAAAATTCGATAGATTCTGTAATACAAATAATTGGCTAAAAAATTATACGGTTAGAATAACCATTTTTGATTAATTTTAACTAGACGGAGGTTAAAGTCTTCTTCAACCTCTCAGCTCAATTTAATACTATAGCATGGATATAATTTCCGTTATACTAGGAATATTTGGTATTGCACAAAATGTAAGAATAAAATCTTCCCACAAAGAAAAAGTCAAACACCTACTTCAAATTTATGATCAGCTATCACTTGTTTATGGATACCTTGATGATGCAAAGATTGCTCATGATGAATTCCAAAAATTTCAAACGGCATCTCATCATCATTTCAATAAATTTCATCTAGAAAGTCAATTAACTAGGAGCATACTGTCAGAGCATGTAAAATTATATTTGGCAAACTATCAAATGTTCAACAAATCACTGATCAAGCAATTTTCCTCTAATGTTGGTCAAGACTATATCCCTGGAAATGAGCCAAAATACATCACGGATTCACTTGAAATAATCATTGAGATAAACCCGGAGTTTGTGAAAGGAATCAGTCAATTTAAAGATGCTTCAATTAGCCTGAAGAATCAGGGGGGACAAGGTTATAATGATGAAGTGCAAAAACTTTTGTTGGTATGTGAGCATTCAATCAATGATGTTTTACAAAATGCAGATACCATTATCTTGAATACGGTACCTGTTCTAGGATACATACAATTGCAAATTCATGAAGGAATAAAGACACTAGAATAATGGATTTGATTGAATTAAGAAGTAACAAATTACAATTAAAAAACCTCAAGGATCCAGAAATTGAAGAAGAGGTTATCCAATTACTTAATGAAATTGTTGAAGAGTCAAAGATTACAATAGATACTGAGGGATATCGTTTGTTGCTTTCCTTATTCAGAAAATGGAAAACATATTTATTGCACTTTCATTCTGTTGTGTATAAGAATAATATCTTAGATCATATCTCAAAAAAATCTGAAATTCTAAAAATCATTGATGAAGTCTGTTTAATAAATCATAATCAAGATGTTGCTGACATATTTTATCCTAAGCTAAAGCGGTATCTTAAAAACAATTCAGATAAGGAGGCTGTCTGTATTGGGCTAAAGTTGAGTGCTGAATACTACGATATTTATGACTACTTGGACCTGGTCTTCCATACATTGAACTATGAAAATCGTGAAGTAGCTGATACTGTGGTCAGTCATTTTTCAGAAATAGTAGATGAAAAATACGGAACATATGCTCATGAAATGTTTAAGAATAAATTGCTTGAGAGCTATATACGACCACTCATTGAAGCTTACAAGGTGATGAGTGATGCATCTGATCTGCACAGTCCAGCATCTTTTAGAGAGTTTCAAAACCAAACGAGCCAAACTTTAATGGGTGTCACATGAGTAGCGAGATAGCTGACATAAGGAAATCTCTTTTATTCACATTGAAGCCCCTTCAAATAGATGCATTAATTCAGGAAGCAGAGCTTGAAAGATTGGGATACTCTTTCAATTATATTGTTGATCCCTATGATATTATTGATTATTGTTTCCCAATTGGATTGCGTGAAAGAGCTACAAAATCAAATGTATATTTATCAGCTGACAGGCAAAATGGATATTACTATTTCTTTAGAAATAAATCATGTCTTTTGACCAAAGAGTATGGAAAAGAATTCAGAATTCTTCACTTTGGAAAAATCAAAAAGTACTTTAATCGAGTCAAATACATAGAGAAAAAGGTAACTCCTTACCTCAACGCTATAGAATCCGAGTCGAAATTTTTGAAAAATAAGAATCAAATTGAGGAATTTGTTAGAGACAACATGTCTTTGCTAAGTGCAATGGCCTTGGGAATAAGTCAAGATTCTTCCCACAGGTACCACGTTCTTTTCAATGATGTTCTTGTTAATGAAATTGATAATAAAGCGTTTGATCAAATTGAGTATGAAGAAGGAGACGATATCTTGTTCCAAAGAGTGTATGCAAAATATGTTGATATTATAAAGGCAAAGCCTGACGATTACTATAAGAACATTGCGAGAAGAGTAGACGAACCTTTTGATTTTGTAAAAGAGACTCGTCAAAAATGGGAAGAGAATAGTGCGTTTTATGATGCGAGTGCCATGACAAAAGCCATTGCTGCCAACAATATATTCATAGAAAGAAAATCCAAAAAACTGAGTCTATATTTTTCATCAGCAGAATGGTCATATGACGTCTATGAGAATAGTATGGGGGATCTACCTAAACTGGATGCTAATGAGTTTCTATTCCATCGCAATATTGCTCAAATATTTGCCCAACTCGTATTTCGAGGCTACTACAATAAAGACATAGAACAATACATACAAAGGCTGGAAATACTTAAGCGACTGATAAGTCAATCTAGTCTTATCGACCAAAATGAATTCCAAGAAATGAGAAAAGATCTGGAAGACACCAGAAACACTTTGGAAAATGTGGGTCTTATGCTTGAGTATAAGGAAACAAAAGACCACCTAGTGGCGGCTAGTAAATTTAGTGCAGGTGAAGACTATAATGTTGTTGCAGATATTCTAAGAAAAGTAAATAAATACCTCAAAGAGAACATTAAATTAAATAAGGGTCTTGATAGTATCGATTACTACATGATTAAGGTTGATCGAAAGATCAATATTCTAAATATAATCGGGGATACTGATTTGAGTAATAGTAGGAATTTTGGATTAGATCCTATTGAAAGCCTTAATCAGCAACTACCGGTTGTATTTGATTATGGCACTTTTAATAGCAAGAAAAAATTAAAAGATATAATTCGTGCCATATGTTATTACTACTTACAATATGATCTTTCCAAATATCAAGAGAGTAGCTTCAAAGAAGTACTAAAAAAAAATCTAAATGATTTTGCTGAGGAAAGTGATGAACGAATGCTCGTTGAGTCGTTAGCGTATTTGATTGTGCCAATATCCATTGATGAACCTGAGCTAAAACCAAATGAAATTGTATTCGATCAGACGAGTTTTTTAATAAAAAAGAGAGAAGCATCATGCAAGGATAATGCTACAAATACTGCTGGGATTATTCGTGAATTGAAATATATTCAAGTGTGGGCCGCAAGAAGGTCCCAAAAGTATTCAACTGGATTAAAACTTAGTAAAAAGTACTCCAATGAATACCCTGATGATCCAAGGTTCTATCATTCTCAGGCACTTACTATTTATTCATGGATCACTGATTTTGAAGAAGATAAAGTATCTGAAGAGCCTCCAAGAGATGTTAAAATTCAGCAAGGTATACAGCTTGTTGAAGAGGCGCTTGAAAGATATATGTCGTTTAAGAAAAAAAAAATGTACGGAGCTGATTTTGCGATAGAGGCTCTATGGAATACTCTAGCTCATTTTTACATCATTGCTGCAGCTGATTTCATTGAAAACCAACCCCTAAAAGCGAAGGACTCAATTTCCCGATCCAGAGATGCAGCTGTCGAATTAAAGGACATTCTAAAGAGGAAAAAGAAAAACATCCGCAAAATACCCGAGTACTATTCCACTGAAGCCTTGCTAGAGTACAATGAATATCTTGTTTTAAAATTTGAAGAAGCTTCCAAAGCTACTTTATTAAAAAAGCTCTACCATTCTAGAAATGCTATGAAAGAGTCTATTGACAGAAGTAAATATAATAGCCAGAAGACCATAAGTAAAAAAGAATCTTTACTAGAACGTATTGAAAATGCAATAGATTTAGAAGAAACTCATATCAGTCCAGATAGCAGATAAAGAAAGTGTTGCTTTTTGGTTAACCCTCAGCTAGCGCGCGTTTCCGAACGCGTGACCATTTCTAGTCCTTGTTTTGGATGAGTCGAAGGTGAGTTGATGGAACTTCTCTATTCCAACACGGAGAATTCCGTCCTATTAAGCCTGATCGGCCTACATGTATCGGTTCCTAAGCTCCTCCTGCGTTCCCGAGGATTCTTATGTATATTGATCCATGTTCATGCGAGAGTTAGTAGCAGTAAATGCCTAAAATGGGATTATGAAACTAAGACTGATAACGATTGTACTGGTATTGATTTTATGGGGATGTAAGAGTGGCTCTCAATCTGAAATTCCTGATAGTTCAACTAGCAATGTAGACTTGGCCAATAAGTTTATTGATGCATTTTACTCGTTTGACGAGGACATGCTAAAGTCAATCCTGGATAAAGCAATTGATTCTCAACCAAGTATACTCTACTATCAAAAATGGGCGGAATGTGCTAACTATGAAATTTTTGCAAGAAACGAGTTCATCGTGAAAAGTGATTCTTTGATATCCTGTCCAATCACAGTTAAAGATGATCTGATGGGGGCTTTGAATATTGATTTCAGCGTAACAGATTCCTTCCACATATCCATCCGGAAAAACCAAATTGTATCAGTTCAAACTACCTCAAACGACCTAGATGTATATTATGAAGCTAAAGATTGGGTAAAGACGAATCAACCAGAACTCATCGAAGTACCCTGCATTGGAATTTGGGAAGGAGGACCTACACCGTGCGATTGTGTAGTAGGGATGGTAAAAGGGTTTTCTTTGTTTACAGCTGCTAAATAGAATAAACTCAACTAGGGACTTCCAAAATCGATATAGATAGTTTCCTTCCCCTTCCTCAGATCATAAAAACTATCTTAGAGGGATCAATGAATAGGATTCTTCTTATAATAACGCTTATTCCTATCAGCGCTTTGTTGGCATGTCAGCCCGATGGCCAGGAGGACTGTCTGGAGCATGCCTGGCACTATGATCAGGATGAGGATGGTCTGGGAAGGCCGGATTCTGTGGTCATACAGTGCGACTCCATTCCCGGATGGGTGAAAAACGGCCTTGATGAGGATGACCAACCCCATGTTGCACCACCTAGCCCGCTCGTGCCGTTCGTATTTACTCCTGATGTTCTAAAGCCATTCTATCTCAATCAAACGGATGCGGCCTACGGGTTTTGGTTCTACGCACCGCCGGAATATGACTCACTGGCGATTGATGAATATCCCCTGTTGATCTATCTACATGGACTTGGCGAGCGTGGCAACAGTGCCAATAATCCTGCGGGTATGAATATCATTTTGTGGAATGGCGCCCCAAAGTTGATTCGACTGAATCAATGGTCTGTGAACAACCCAATGATCGTGGTGGCCCCTCAAACGACCGCAAACTGGCAAGCCAGTACCCTGCATGATTTCATTACCTTCTTGGGGCTAAGTTCTAATCATTACAGCATTTTTTTAAATAGACGAAATAGCTCGTAGGCTTGATCAGAGAGCAGTATAGTAATAAGCCATTGCTTGAGTGTCGTTTTACTATCCCTTATCTGGTCTGCGTAGGCAAACCAGTTGAGATAATTTTGTAAGTACTTTGAACTCACCCCGTTGAATGGTTGTAGAAATGTTCTGAGTTGTGAATGGGTATTATTGACTTTTTGAAGGTGAATGGTATTATCCTTCTTATCTACGTGATCTTTAGCTAAGAGTGCTTTGTGTTTGAGATCGGGATGAGCTTTTGCAAAGGCTTTATATGAGGGGTGTTTGTCTGTTATCAAAGTAGCATCCTGAGCAATTTTTCCATCTAAAGTCTTGGTGATTTCTTCTTCACTCGGTCGTTTGGATTCAACTGCTTTTAGATATTTTCTTCCGTTGCGTTCTACTGCGGTCACCACTTGAACTACAGTGACTTCTTCTTTGTCTTGATTGCGTTTGAAGTCACTACCTCGTTTACGAGGGTTTCTTTCTAAACACCTGCTGCCTTTGTTGCTTAGGGCCAATTCTAATTCATCACATTTTACTTCTGAGGATAGTTGCTCAGGCATTAGTCAGGTTAAAGAGCTTAATATCTTATGGCGCCAGTCAAAACTGGTCTGAATACTTATTCCTATCTCTTTGGCCGTCTTTTTTATAGACATGCCCTGCTCCATACAGCGTAAGTAAGCCTGCCACTTTGATTTCAACTCGAAATCAACAGAGCCATTTCCGCAGAATCATGTACCTAGCTCTCAGTTACCCACTTATAACTATCAACTTGACTGTCTACTCATCTCCAGGAATACTATAGTGTACCCCACCTTTGTTCTTCCTGAAGTCAGGAGAGTAATAGAAGAAAAATCGGAGGGTATGGTTCATGTCATACTCATAGCCAGAGAAGCGCTGCTGGTAGACCATCATGTAGCCCAGGTCAAAACTCAGATTACCCGTTAGCTTTTGCTTGACTCCCAGGAAGATTCGATTTTGATCAAATGAGTTGTATACGATCTCCTTACCGAAGTGGATCAACATCTCATCCGCGATAGAGATAGTCGGTAGGTAGGGACTGGCGAAGACTGGAATATTGACAGAGAATAAAAAACGGACGCGGTTGGAGAAGCGGATACGATTAACTGAGCCGTCAGGATTGAGTACTTCATGCCAGCGTTGCTCATTTCGTACCCGAGAAACGAAAGTGACCCGACCTTCTTTGGTGCGCCATTGTGCCTGCTGGTAGACCCTATTTTCGTCCTGATAGGCAGTCACGTTATTCTCAAGATCTCTATTGAGCCATAGATGTGCATAACCACCAACAAGTGTCAATTTGTCTGTAGCCCAGTAGGCCGCACCGATCCTTGCAAAGTAGAAGTTCGAAGAGCTCACGAAATCAGCACGCCGAATGTGAAAATCTCCAATCACACCCCACCGGTCTGCCATACGTGCGGTGGTGTTGATGCTCCACCAAAACTGCGAGTTGTCATGGACGACCTTTTCATTTTGAGCCTGTAAAGTGAGGGAATAACTGATTAGAAGGACGAGTAAGCCGTAGCACCGCATGGAGTGATTATATTTAATTTACAGTCGGATAACCATCTGCAAAGTAGGTCTGATCAAATCGATAATTCCTGTATTAGATCAGTGTTACATAATTTCTTAGTCACTTATTATATTCTGTTATTCATGTCACATTACTGTATGAGAACCGTTAGACCGGTCTAATGGATAGAATACATCGCCCAAGAAGAAGATGGTTGCCCTTAGTATTTAAGGGCATTGGAATTTTAATTGTGCTTGGTTTGACGAGTGCCTTTGCCGGCAAGCTATGGCGCGACAATCAACCTGTCATTCAACCCGCCATTCTTCCTAATCATCCCGCTTGGTCAGGTTGGAGTTATGGATTTGCACCGCATCCTGCTGATGAAACCGGAGCTGTTGTCCAGGTGTATGCAGCCCGCACCCGTGGGGCTAAGCAGGTGGTGGCTGTTCACACATGGATCGCGACTAAACCAGATGGAGCGACGAGCTATACTACCAGCGAGATATTTGGCTGGCGGCTTAGGCGCCACGGCACGGCGCTGAGACAAGTAACGGACATTCCTGATCATGACTGGTATGGTCATCCGCCGGAGCTTCTCCTTGACATTCGCGGTGCTGAGGCTACCGAAATGATTCCTCAGATTGAGCAGTCCATTACGAACTACCCATATCAGCACGAGTACACCGCCTGGCCCGGTCCCAACAGTAATACTTTCATTGCCTGGATAGGCAAGGAGGTGCCAGGTCTTGGCCTGGACTTGCCCGCTACCGCAATCGGTAAAGACTGGCGCCCCATCAGTGAAGCCGTGGGATGGTCATCCAGTGGTACGGGTGTTCAGACTTCTTTGTGGGGGCTACTCGGAGTAAGTGTTGGATGGGAGGAGGGACTTGAGTTTAATCTTCTAGGGTTGAGCTATGAGTTGGACCTCTTCGATATGGCTATTGAGCTGCCTGGTATAGGGCGAATCGGAGCTGAACATACTAGTAATTAATCAATCCGGGCTCTTTCGTAGATAATTGTACTTTCCAGCAAGTCAAGCTATTAAAAAAGCAAATTTCTATTTTGCAATTTCCTTCTTCAGACTATTAAGATGAGTCATTCTTTTATAATTTCGGGAAATCAGACAATCATTTATCGAACTATGAGAATCTCGACACTTACTATTACTGTTTTGCTCTTTGGGGTATTTTTTTGCTGAGTTGCTCCGACGATGACGATGCGGGTAAGAGGACATTATCTTTTTGGACCGACATGGATTTGTCGACTACAGATTACCTACAGCTGGAGGTGGATGGTACTATCATAGATAGTTTTGTACTATTCTCATCATCAGCGACATGTGATGATGAAACTACCATTCCCTACATGTTGTCAACTAATTCCACTGCGACGCTTCGTATCCTTTCTGCTGATGGTCAAGCGCTTGAGATCGGCACTATTTCGTTAGAAGACTTCAGTGATGGCATCAGTGCCAATGTCAATGAGAGTAATGCAGCTGCTAATATCAGCATTAGCGGTAGCTCGAGTGACCCTTGCACCTTGGTCAGGTTACGCTGGTAACAACCGGCCGTCAGAGGCCATCGATGCAATGTATACCCTAAATAGGATGAGTCAGCTTACTAATAAATAGGTACCATCTCCACGTACGTTGAATCACCTACCGTAATGACCGTCTCTTCGAACACCGGCGCTCTGAACTTCGGCCTATAGTTTCTAGAAAAGCCATAACCTTCTTTAGGGATACCAAAAAAATTGAGATTGCAAATACTGTCCATGTTGGTGTCATGGTAAAATGCTACTGCATATTCTCCTTGGGGTAGTCCTTCTATAGTATGTATCACCTCATTCCCATCTACTTCCAGATAGACAATTTTGTACTCTTTTCCCGCGGTTGGAAAATCAACCCTATCATTATAGATGCCGATTTGCATCCTACCGGAATGTTCTTCTATGTCAGTGATCTTTATATGTAGGTCACCCACCTGTGCTTTGAGGGAAGTTGTTGACCCAAAAGCGATGCTGACCATTGCGATAAATACCCGAATGACTCCCATAATGCTAATCATCGAACTGTAAACGCACAGACCATGCTGGATTGTTCAATAATTATGATTTTTCCTGTCAGAGGCTGGATAGTTGCGGAGAGGAACTGCTAGGATGTAATCTGAAATATTTAGTAGATTCAAGGGCTACTTTAAAACCCAAGACGATGGCAGCCAACAACCCTAATCAAAACCATAAGGACATACCTGGTAACCCTTCGACTGCTACGAGTAGTTCCAAGAGACTCAATGATCGCTCTAATGGCGTGCCACTGCGTGTTCTTACTGAGGAAGACTGGAAGTTTTGGATACAAAATGGCTATGTGATTATTAAAAATGCCGTACCTAGGGCACAAGCCCTAGCAACAGCTCAGTTCCTATGGGAGTTTGAGGAAAAAGACCCTAATGACTCTACCACCTGGTATGCGGCACCAAGAAGAGAAATGCAGATGAAGGAGCTGGCAGGGACGGGCATGGTGGAGGTCTACAATAACCGGCATCTGTGGAATAATAGGCAAATGCCTCGTGTCTATGATGCCTTTGTTGACATTTGGGGTACGGAGAAACTATGGGTGACCATCGATCGAGCCAACCTCAATTTCCCAATCAAGGCAGGCTTTGAGTACAAAGGCTTTATCCACTGGGACTATGACCCAGAGACGCGACCTCAGAATGTACAAGGCGTATTGGCGCTAGCCGACCAGCTTGATGAGGAGATGGGAGGGTTTCAATGTATCCCGGAGCTATACCGAACTTATGATACCTGGAAACTTACACAACCTGAGGATCGAGACCGTTTTCAACCTGATACTACCGGGCTTGAAGAACATATTGTGAAAGTGACTTTGGAGGCAGGTGATCTATTGATTTTTAATAGTACTGAGCCACACGGTATCCGCCCCAACAACTCCAAGGATAAAGTCCGCGTCGCACAATACATCTCGATGATGCCTGCTGAAGAAGATAATGTAGAACTGAGGGAGTGGAGAATCAACTCATGGAAAAATCGGGTTGCGCCAGAAGGATATGCTTTTCCGGGCGATCCCCGTAACAAGGAGCAGTTGGAGTATGATACTGCTGCATTATCAGAATTGGGGAAGAAGTTGCTGGGTTTAAAGAAATGGAACTAACCTCATTTATCACCATTCCGTTGAACATGGTCTGACCATCTAACTAATGAACCGTATAGATCGCCTCAACGCTTTAATTGTACACCTGCAGAGTAAACCTCGAGTTACCCTTGATGAGTTGGAAGAGCGCTTTGAGTTGAGCCGCCGCACGTTGTTTAGAGATGTGCGAAGTTTGATTGAGTCGGGCATTCCGATAGGGGGAGATGCGGGTGAAGGTTACTTTATCGTAGAGGGCTACCATCTGCCACCGGTTGTTTTCAACAAGGAAGAAGCTGCAGCTATATTAATGGCTGGTAAGTTCATCTCGCAGAATGCAGATCAGGCTACCGCAAATGTTTTTGATCAGGCCTTGATCAAGGTAAAAGCGGTACTTCGTTATGCGGATAAGGATTTTTTGGAACAGCTTGATCAGAAAGTAACCGTGCGTTCTTCACCTTCGATTGCGAAAGAGGGCTTCCCCGATTCCAATTTGAATACCGTCCAAACTGCGTTGGCTACCCAGCGTGTGCTCAAGATAGGCTATCACTCGAATTATAAAGATGAAGCCACGGAACGGGAGGTACTGCCTTTGGGACTAGTCTATTATTCGAGCCGATGGCATCTTGTCGGATACTGCCGATTGAGAAAGGACATGAGAGACTTTCGCACAGACAGGATGAACAAAGTGGAAATCGTGAATGAGACTTTTGATCCTGCTGAGCACCCTGACTATCGAGACTTTGCTACTGGTATGATGGACGGATCCGATGCAAAGGAGGCGACCGTGAGATTCCTCAAAGACGTAGCTCGGTTCGTTGGTGATCAGAAGTACTTACATGGATTCTTAGAGGAGCGCCAGTTTGGCGACTATGTGGAGATGAAGTTCGCTACACCATCCTACCAATTTCTAGCCCGCTGGCTACTTTCCTATGGGGACTTTGTGACGGTAGAGGCACCAAGTGAGCTCCAGGGCATGGTAGCGACCTTCTCAAAGGAGCTTTTTGAGCATCACAAAAAATATTTTGAGGTCTAGTAACCCAGTGACATAGGGTTGTCACTCCTAGGGATTTCTTTGTTTCTGTAAACCTTAAAAACAAGAAATCATGGAAACAATGACAGCTAAAATCAATCTTCAGAAGGCCGATCCAAACTATTATAAAGCAGGCGCCAAGCCTGAGATTCGTGACTTGGATACGTACAATTACTTAACCATAGCAGGAGAGGGTTCTCCAGAAGAATCAGCATTTAATGAAGCCATCCAAGCAGTATATTCTGTTGCTTATGGCATCAAATTTCTCTGCAAAGGTCAGGACAATGATTTTGTGGTTCCGAAAATGGAGTGTCACTGGTTTATCGCAGGTGGGCCGGAGGAGCAGCACAAGTTCTCAGAGACGCCAATGGACGAGTGGCTTTGGAAAATTCAAATGCGAATGCCAGATGTCGTGGAGCGCGAGCATTTTGATCAAGCGCTAAGAAAGGCAGTCGTGGACAAGGGTTATTCTTCATTGGAGAAACTCAAGTATGAATTGATCAATGAGGGAAAATGTGTCCAGGTCATGCACATAGGATCTTGGGATCAGGAGGGCCCCTCTATCGCGAAAATCATGAACCTGATCAAAGAGGAGGGCTTACAGATCACAGGTTATCACAAGGAGATTTATATTTCAGAACCGACTAAAGTGGAAGAGTCTCGTAAGAAGACGATCTTGAGATATCAGGTGAGATAGCATTGTGTCGATCAGACTTACGAAGTTTTATAAACTTCGTAAGTCTTTGCATGTCCGTAGAGAGTGGCGCATAGAACGACAATGACTCAAAACACCGGTTCAAAGGTAGCACTGGTTTGAACCATTTTGAACGAGCTATTTTCTTCTTTAATGAGTTTATTGACTAATCTTAACTCGACCTAAGATGAACAAGATGAAGAACCTACTAATCGCCATGAGCCTGTTGCTTTCAACAGCTTTATCCGCACAGAATTCAAACCTGCCTTATGCAGACATTAGCGAAACACCTAAAGATTACAATATTGGAAACTTCGCTTCCCGAATGGTTGATGGACTCGGATTTCGCTTCTATTGGGCTACCGAAGGACTAACCGCCGAAAATGTAGCTTATCGCCCTAGCGCAGAAGCTCGCTCTATCGAAGAGACTATCGATCATATCGTGAGCCTTACCACTATTCTCAAGAATGCAGTCATGAAGCGCCCCACCACCTTTCCTATTGATCTAGACGGACCTGACTTTTGGGAGAAACGGGCCATGATATTGGATAATATTGAAGACTCTAGTGGTATATTGGCCGATAGCGAGTCAGCTGATTTTGAGGATTATGAGATGACATTTGTCTACCCAGATGGAAATAGTGTCACCTACCCTTTTTGGAACCTTATCAATGGACCTATTGAAGATGCGGTGTGGCATACTGGACAGGTGGTTAGCCTACGTCGTTCTGCTGGCAACCCTTTCGATGGAAAGGTAAGCGTACTACAGGGTATCTATAAAAAGGACTAGTACGCCTTGAACATTTCGATAGTATAATCCAGCAATGCTGTACCGCCATGATGGCCATGACCAGGGATGACGTATTCCATATCTGGAAAGAATAAGAGAACCTTCTCAATTGTCTCTGACCATTGCTCAACATTGGCATCTTCTAGATTTCCTTTCCCAGACTTGAGCGACTTCATCATACATCCTCCGAACAGCACCTTTTCAGATGGGACGTAGGTCACCGTATTGTCTATGGTATGTGCTTCGCCTGGAAACTTGGATACCATTTCTTGCGCACCAACCTTGAGTACAAGGCTATCGCTGAAAGTGTAAAGTGGTGCAATTAGACTATCGGAGATGGCCAGCCGCTGAGTCTGAAGAGTGCTATAGCTGGGAATTTTTCTTCGATGAAAAGCTTCAAGTCCAGCCAGGCAGTCGTCATGAAAATGATTCACTGTCACTGAGATCACCTCAATCTTTTGTTCTTCCAGCCACGTCAGCAGTAGCTCAGTTTGAGACAGATCAGCGGGTGTATCTACGATTGCAGCTTGACCATTATCGACAAACAACATGCCATTGCACTCATACTTTCCATAGCTAGGAAGTAGTAGTTGTGAGCGATGCACATAAACGTTATCAGTCACCTGTACAAGGCTAACATCCTTGTTGATAGTGATTAATGAATCTCCCAGATTTTGTCCCAGCGCCTTACCAGAAATCAGGGAAAAAGAAATGATAACTATAGAGAGGAACTTCATATAATCGATTTCATTCTGTCAAAGGCTTCATTGAGTATATCTGGAGATGTGGCAAAGCTAATTCTTACATGATTCTTGGCACCATCACCAAACCACTTGTCTATACCAGGTACGATCATCACTTTAGCTTCTTCGAGTACTTTAGACTGCAACGCTTCAGAAGTCATTCCAGTGCCTGATATGTTTGCAAAAGCCAGATAGCAACCATCCGGCGGCTGGCAGATGATTCCCGGTAGGGCATTAAGACGATTAACGACCAAGTCTCTCATGTGGTGTAGATGGGTAACAAAGTCTGCCAGCCAATCCTGGCTCTCGTTGAGAGCGGCTATGGCTGCTACTTGTCCAATCGTGTTGGCCCCATGAACGGTAGACTCGTGCCTGGAAACCTGAAGTAGTTTCTGGAATAAGGCTTCATCAGGAGCGACTAATGAACCGATTCTTAATCCAGCCAGGCCATAAGACTTGCTGAATCCATTGACGAGGATAGTGCGGCTCCTGGCCGAGTCACTGATGGATGCGATACTGGTAAACTTCGCTGGAAAGAAGACAATATCACTCCAAATTTCGTCCGATAGGACATAGAGGTTGTGTTTTTCTGCCATGTCAGCAAAGACCTGCAATTCCTCGGGTGTAAAGACTTTTCCGGTAGGGTTGAGCGGGTTGCAAAGGCATAGGAGTTTGCACTTGGGAGTAATTAACTGCTCAAGCATTTCAATATCCACAGTGCCTGGTGACTGGGGAATACTCAAAGGAATGGCAGTTGCTCCTGCGGCTTCTATGCCATACCTGAATAGAAAATCAACTGGATTGAAAATCACAGCCTCATCACCAGGTGAGAGGAGGGTCTTACAAGTGAGGTAGATGCCATAGGCCGCAGTATCTACTGCCATCACCTGCGCAGGACTTGCGTGCACGCTGCGATGAGTCTGATAGTATCCAGCTACCGCTTCTTTAAACTCAGGTAAACCTTCTGCTGGGCCATAGCTAAAGTACCTATCCTGAGCATATTTTGCCACGGCATCCGCAATGGCAGGAGCACATTGCAGGTCAGGGTCAGCAGCGGTCAGGGGTATAACCTCATCGGGGACTTCCGCCCATCGATGATTGTAGGCTCGCTGCTTAAGAATGTCCAGATCAACATGATTCGGATCAAACATGCTTAATTGATTAGGCAGACAGGCTTGGAGACATTGATCTGCTTACCAGAATAAGTGAGCAGACCAGTGTCAAGATCACGGTTGAAGAGCACGATGTTATCCGATTGTTCATTGGCCACTAACATATGTTTCCCATCGGGTGTCAGCATGAAATCTCTCGGCCAGGCCCCTTCAGTTGAGGTTACCTCGAGGAGCTCCATGGATCCATCAGCTGCCAATGCATAAATGGCAATACTCTGATGACCTCTATTGGAAGCATATAAGAAGCGGCCGTCTTTAGAGATTTTGATGGCCGCACACTGGCTGTGTTCAGTGAAGTCTTCTGGTAGGGTAGTCTTTCTATCAAATTCTGAGAATTGGCCTGATTCGATATCAACATTCGCAGCAATGACAGTATTTGTTAATTCATTAACGATATAGGCAATGTCTTTGGTAGGGTGAAAGACAAAATGCCTCGGCCCATCTCCAGGAGTGAGTTGGATAGCAGTTACTGATTCACCCAACCCATTTTCACCAACTGGATATGCCTTGATCTCATCGATACCAAGGTCAACAGCATATAGGAACTTCTGATCTTTGCTGAACTGCACAAAGTGGGCATGCGGGGCTTCCTGTCTTGCTGCATTTGGGCCAACACCTTCATGCTGGCCGGTGGTAGCTTGATCAACGAGATCACCATTGGAATTTAGTGGATAGGCTGTCACATTTCCAGTTACATAATTAGCGACTACAATGATCGACTCATCGTCATTTGTGGTCACATGACATGGAGCATCACCGAGACTGGGCAGTTTCGAGGTTGACTTCCATGTATCACCCTCGCTTCTTTCGAATGCCGTGACCACACCATCGGGTACAGTTTCGTTTGCTGCATAGAGCTTTGTTTTGTCTTTATTCAGTGCTAAGAAGGACGGGCTAACCGTTTCAGCAACTAGTTCCACTTGTCCGAATTCTCCTTTCTCGGTATCTAACTTTACCTGATAGATGCCCTTGCTTCCTTCTGGCGAAGTGTAAGTGCCGATAAAAATGTTAAGGAGATTGTCATTCATTTCTTTTGGGGGTTGTGGTTGTTCTATGGCTGTCTTAGGTGATTGCTGGTTGCAGCTGAAGGCTATCATAATGATAGCTAAATAGAGGAGAGTGGTTTTTATCATTGGTGGATATTTGCAAGTGAAATTAAGGCTATTTTGAGACATAAGCATACCATCAAATATGATGGAGGATCAATTGATCCTACCATAGTTAACGAGCTCGATGGCCAGTTCTTTGGTTTTGTCCTTCCCTTCGATGCGATCCTCAATGGAAACATCTGGAGTAAAATCGGGCATCATCCCACGACCGTCATTCTCGAAGGGCACGTTCATGATAAACTCCACTATTGGAATGGTAGCCTGAACCTTTGTGTTGGGTAGTATAAGATTGAGCATTTCGCCGCTCGTATTCACGACTGGATTACCACCAGACTCCTCACCGATAAACAGGGTATTGGTATAGCCTTTGAGCGCCCCGGCCATTTCACCGGTAGCTGAAAATGATCCAGCATCAATCAATGCATAGACTTGACCTTCAAATGACTTGGCAGGCTTCTTCTTTCTGTGATACCTATCGATCTGCCGAAGTTCATAACCATCACCTTCTTTCTTCCTTACAAGCATCCAGGAGAAGGTGTTTACCAATCCCAACTTGGATTCATAGAGTCTACGATTGGGGATCTTTTTAATCTTCAGATTCATGGCGCCATAGAACTGTAGCGGTCCGTCGTATAGGTAAGACAATAGGAGCAGAGTTGGCTCAGTATCACCACCTCCATTTCCTCTCAAGTCAATAATAAGATGCTCAACACCGGATGCTTGAATTTGAGCAAAGGAATCTTTGAAAAAGCGCCTGTATTTCTGCTTAGACTGCTTGATGTAGTCGATGCTAAAGGTTCTCAACTTCATCTCTGCATAGTTATCATGAAGTTCGAAGGAGTATGCTTTCTCATCATTGAGGTACCAAGGAGGATTTAGCTCAGGATAACGTGATTTACGGTAGTCGGCTATTTGCTCTATAGTGATAGCATCAACCTTGACAGAAGTTTGAGTGCCTTCCGATTCTAAGGTGAGGTCAAAACTATCTGGAGTACCAAAGAGCAGGGCATAATGGGTTTTGAAATTAGCAGTAGTAGAACGTAAGGGTAATGATTCATTGAAGCCATCCCGCGTCATGTGATCCATCATGAATGCCATAAGTTCATCGACTGTCTGGCCGTTGATGGTTTTGATGACAGTCCCATCGCTTATGCTTGAGTCTTGAGAGACATTTCTAAGAATGAATAATTGACTACCATCCCAGCCAAGATCAAATGGAAATCGAGGAGCCTCTTTGCTTACATAGGAAATGTAGTCTTTGGGAGGTAAGAATCCATTATGACCATTGGCAATATATTTCAGCATAGGTGTGAGTAGCCGATAAAACTCCACTGCGGTCATGCTCTTGTCGAGCTGAGCTTCGATCTTAGCCCATTCCTGATCTTGGTGCTCCTTAGTAAAGTAGGTGTAAAGTCCTGACTGAATGGCTTCCATGTTTTCCCTTAGAACTTTTATATCAGTCTTTAGCTGGACTGGCGAAAACACCTCGGTGGACTGAGCCAGAGTCAAGAAAGAGAAGATTGATAAGAATAGCAGGAGGGTATAGCGAACGAACATATCGGTAATTATGCGACAAGTATAGTTACTGATGAGGAAAGTAGATGTGACGGCTAGGTTAGTTTGACTAAACTGTTTAATTAAACACTCCAATTTTAGACCCAAGACGTGCTAATACCTTGACTCATGACACTTTGCATAATTAAAAAATTTCCTCAAGCAAAGATTCGTAATCATCAGACGAAGATCTAATGCGTATTTACGAAAGTAAAATGAATTATTAGTTTTACTTTTGCATAACTAATAAAACAAAATGGGTACGAAAGGAAATCATTTGGGGGAGTTCGAAGAACTTATCCTGCTGGCAGTTGCTTCATTGGGGCTGGAAGCTTACGGTGTTTCAGTTATGAAATACCTCGGCGAACATGCTAATAGAAATGTCAATATCAGTGCAATTCACCAGGGACTAAAGCGCCTTCAAAGTAAAGGCCTAGTTGCTTCCCATGTAGGCGGTGCTACGCAAGAGCGTGGTGGACGTAGCAAACGTTTTTTTCAATTGACTGACACAGGTAAGAGTACCTTAAAGGACATCATGGAACTTAAAATTCAACTCTATCAAAGAGTTCCTGACTTCTCAATAAATTTGATATGAAGCGTGCTCAACCTCCAAAATTGGCAGAACGCTTTTTGAGTTGGTACTGTGATCCCGAGCTATTAGATGAGATTCAAGGAGATGCTCATGAACTATATTTTGAAAGGCTCGAAAACAAAGGAAAGCGCATTGCAGACATGAGTTATGTCTATGATGTCATTCGGTTTTGCAGGATGTCTAATATTAAGCATACCAACGAGAATCATATACCCAGTTATTTGGAGATCCTCTGGAATTTGAACTTCAAGATTGCCCTTAGAAATGCCGGACGAAACAAATGGCTGTTTTCTGTAAAGATGATCAGTCTTTCAATGTGCCTGGCTTTTGCATTACTCCTTTCCTTATATGTTCTTCAGGAGTTTTCATATGATGAACACATCCAAGATCATGATCGCATCTATAAAGTAGCTATTCAGGCTGAAATAGATGGAGTAATAACGAAAGACGCTGAGTCTCCGGAAGCACTTGCCAGCACCCTAAAAGAAGAAATAGCAGAGATAGAAAATGCCGGATGGTATGATGACGAAATTTACAATTTCAGACACGACTTTGAAGTCAATGAACAGACTTTTCATAATGAACATGCTCTCACGACTAGCGCAGATTTTGCAGATATACTTGAAATCAAATTCCTAAGTGGAAGTAGTGAAGCTTTGAATGAATGGTACTCAATTGTTCTTACAGAATCTACAGCAATTAAATTCTTTGGGGAAGAAGATCCCATTGGGAAATCAGTTGGTTTTAATGGATATGATTTGAATGTGGTCGGAATTGTCGAAGATCCACCTAACCTTTCTCATTTAGAATTCGATGCATTATTGAATTGGGAAACATTTGACTACTGTGAATGCTGGGGTGGGGTGAATGCCTACACCTACATGAAATTAGTCCAAGGTGCGGACATCAATGAAGTAAAACAGAAAATCGATACAATACTAGATCGCCATAAAACCGTGATCGCTCAGAATGCACGATTCATTGATGAAAAGGAATTGAAAGTAACTTCCATTCTGACAAACATTGGAGATATCCACCTGGAAAATAGTTTAATTTTTGATAACACCAAGAAACGAAGTTTAACCAATCTGCATTTGTTGACCGCTACTGCGGTATTATTTTTCATCGCCGGCTTTGTCAATTTCCTAGGCCAGTCTCTAGCAGAATTAACCATTAGTCTTAAAAGAATAGGCCTATTACAACTATTCGGTGGTGGCTTGGCAGATCATTCTAAGACGGTATTAGCCAATACACTACTAAGCGTATTGGTCATTTTTCCTTTAACGCTATTGTTCTATACAACAGGAGCTCACTTGGCTAAAAACTCAATGGGCATCATGATAGAATCTGATGTTATGGAATCAAGACATTTTATGGTCATTCTATTTGGGTTTGTTTTGTTCATCATATTTTCTTCCTCGATCAATTCCTTTGTGATATCCAGATCCAAGGATATTCTAACTATCGTCAAAGGGAAGCTAAACGTTAAACAAAGTGGGTTCCATTTTAGGGAAATCCTTGTGGGTGCTCAGTTGTCATTTTCCATAGTGATGATTGCGCTGATCTTCATTGTAGTAGATCAGTTTCAGTTTATCAATGAAGCAGATAAAGGGTTGGATGATAAAAATACACTTGTACTTAAAATGCCTTATGACTCTTTTTCTAACACAGAGGCCATGGAATATTCACTCCTGCAACTAAATGGTGTAGATAAAGTCGCAGGATCATCAATATATACGGATGAAAATATGTGGGGTGACGTGCATAACATAGAATCAGAAAATGGGGAAAAATCTGTAATCATCAAGAAAGGGTATTGGGGATATGGATTTGCGGATTTGTTAGGAATCAGAATACTACGGGGAAGAGACTTTGATCGAGAAATTCCTTCGGATAAATATCAAGGTTACCTTATTAATGAGGCTGCTGCAAAAGAATTTGGTTGGGAAAATCCGATAGGTAAAGAAATAGATAATGGACATGTTATCGGATTAATCAAAGACTTCAGCCTGCAATCAATGCACAAAAAGATAAAGCCGATTGTCATTCATCATGGAGGAAAAGGTGACTACCCTACAGGTTATGTATTCCTGAAGCTTGACAAAATTAGATCATCTAACCTGTTAGCTCAAATTGAAGAGGTTTATCATGAATTTTACCCAGATATTCAGTTGGAGTGGGATTACCTCGATGCTTCCCTTGTCAACCTGTATCAACAAGATTATCAGGTGAAGGACATTTTCAAAGTGGGGTTGGTGATTTCAGTAATGCTCTCATGTTTGGCTATTTTTAGTATTTCTGCACTGCTCTTGCATCTCCGGGCCAAGGAAATGAGCATTCGTAAAGTTGTTGGAGCCAGTCAATTGCAATTGTTTGGATTGCATATTATGAAATTCGCGAAATTCATTTTAATGGCTGTTTTCATCGCTTGGCCCATCGCTTTCTACTTATCAGACTATTGGCTCAACAATTTTGCCTTTCGAATAGATCTTAATATGTGGTATTTTATCATTCCTGGTTTATTGACCTTGATGATTGTTTTGCTGACTTCTTGCTTTCATGCGATGAAAAACTCTCAGGTCAATCCTATCGAAATACTAAATCAGGAATAAAATTGAAACAATATATGTTATACAGAATCACTCTACTGCTATTGTTTCTACTCTTCCATTCAGTAGCATGGTCACAAACAGCAAGCGATCAGCAAGTCCTGAATGGACAAATACGAGATGACCTTACCAAGGAGCCTTTGGCTTTCGCCACGGTTAGCTTGTTAAACACTTCCAAGGGAGTCGTTTCAAATTTTCTCGGAGAGTTTACATTTAAGCATTCAAAGTGGAGTGAAGAAGATACCCTGCTGATTTCTATGATGGGCTATACGCAATTGATGCTGCCCTTCAGAGAACTTGATGACCAGTCGTACTTAACAATAGAATTGGCACCAAGCGTGGTATTGCTTCAAGGAATAGAAGTCAAGTATAAAACCTTAACTGGAAAAGAGATCATTCAAAAAGCAATTGATCACATTCCTGACAATTACCCTTCATCTCCTTTTTTATTGGAATTTTTTACTCGCTCATATAAAAAGGAATGCGATGAATATAAACACCTATATGAAGCTACATTTAGTTTTCATGCTAACAGTTTGACTAGGAAGTCGAACTGGACGGTCTATCTGAACGAAACCAGACAAAGTCAAAGAGTCAATTATTACCATGCTCAGAGCTTAAGGCCAGCGCGTAACCTTGTCCAACTGCTGATATCCGATGATACTGTTTTCCCAGCACACCGCTCTTTACTTTTAAGACATAATGATTATAAGATCGACAGTTATACGATGATCGACGATCGATTGGTTTATGTCATTGAAGGAAATGTGGTCAGAGGAAATCATTTCGAATTTGACAGATACCATTTGTATATCGATACCGAGTCTTACGCAGTACTAAAAATTGATACAGAAGTGAAATTAGGCAGTTCAACTTGGACGGACGGTCGATCAAGTGATTCTACCTGGCATAGAGCCATAGGGTATCAAAGGACTTTGCAATTTGCTAAACAGAATGGGAAGTATTATCCCAAATATTCGATGGCTGTATTTAGAGGTAAAGTGTACAAAGACGGCACCAATGAAGTGTTTTGTGAGGATGAGTTTCATACCGAAATGATCGTTGATGATATAAAAATAGAAGACGTCAAACGCCCATCATCCAAAAAAATGGACAGAAAGAAGCCTCACGAATATCAACTACAGCCGTACAACGCTTCGTTTTGGGAAAACTACGGCATGATCAATGATTTTCCTGTCAATGAGCAAATAGTCAAAGACCTAAGCAAGCATGGTGATTTGGAAACACAGTTTATGGAAAGCTACGAAGACATGGAAGTGCATAAGAAGACACTGAAGAAGTGATTTTTTGCTATTCAATTTGATAAAACTGTTATGAGTTATCGATAGCAAATACGTGACACTAACATTCGCAACAATACTTCTGGACAATTAAATAAATCACCTGAATCAAATCTTGAATTGTATATTTTGGCTCATCATGTCCTCTCACGGACTATTTTTATGAGATAAGCAAATTATAGAGAGAGTCCAAATCCACTTTGTTGTCAGCTAGAACTGATAGCTCGTCTTCAATTGAGATTACTTCCACTTGATTGATCTCTATTTTTTTTTTTGATCTGATGGTTGGGTATTTGCTATGGTAGTTCGTCTCCTATCTGTAAACCATTTCAGATATGAGAATTTTAATAACCGCATTCCTTCTGATAGTCACTTCCTTCTCATCACAAGCCTCAAGTGATATCACCCATCTTGAGGCACGTGATTGGCATCTTGCAGATAATTCAATCTTGGTCAACGGGACATTAGTGTTGGTTAAGGATGGAGTTGCTATCATCAATGATCGGGAGGAACAGTGGGCAGTAGAACTCAATAAACTACACTGGAAAGACAGAAGCTATATTATCGAAGCTCTTCCCGTCTTACAAGCTTCCTCAGGTTTCACAGCTAGGGATTCCACTAACCTCGTATTCAGGTTGCTAGTGATTCTTTTACTAGTAACGGTATCTGCCATCACCATGATCACGACTGGAGATGGTGGTATAAGAATTTCGACGGCACTATTCATCTCCACGATGCTTCTTTGCATGGTATTCACTTCATGCGAATCAACTCATGTCAGTGCCAATGCAAAAGGCAGCATTGAAATAGTAGAAGATCCTGGCCACCAGCAGTCCGGCTATTATTTAAAAGACCAAAATCAACTTCAAGTTTCCTATCAGACTGTCACAGACCATTTTTAGGTATTTACAAGTATTGAGACATTATGGTTATGAACCAATTTCAAAGTCAATTCCCGGTAGGTGAGTAGGAGCAATGATGGACGAGACTAGCACTATAAAGAAGATGGCAGAAGGCGATCAGGAATCGCTTGAAGGACTCTATGGTCAGTACGCTGCGGTAGTCTACAATACGCTCATCAGCTACACTAAGAATGCTGAAGACGCTGAAGAACTGCTCCAGGATGTGTTTATCTCTGTGTTCGATACGGCCCATAAGTTCAGGTTTGACTCATCAGTGAGTACATGGATCTACCGAGTTACTGTCAACAAGGCATTAGATTTTTTACGGAAAAAGAATGCAACAAAGCGAAAGGGCATCTTTAGTTCACTTTATCGCAAAGACTCTGCTAAACTTCAATTTGATCAGTCTGATTTTGATCATCCTGGAGTTAAAATGGAGAATGTGGAAGATGCGCGGTATCTCTTTCAAGCGATCAGTGAATTGTCTGACAACCAGAAAACGGTGTTTATACTGACGCAAATAGAACAACTTCCTCAACAAGAGGTGGCTGAGATTATGAAGGTGACACGCAAGGCTGTGGAATCCTTGCTACAGCGGGCAAAGTCCAATCTTAGGTGTATCCTAGAAAAACATTATCCTGAACGAGTGAAATCAAAAGTAATTGCGTCTAAGTAATTATGGAAGAGTGGAAAGACAAAGTCATACGCAGCTTAAGCGGGATCGAACGAGCGAAACCACCTACAGATGGGTTCGAAGGCATTCGACGAAAGCTGGCTGCTCGATCACGCCCCAATGCTGAAAAGGGAGGGCAGTGGATGGCAGTCGCAGCTGCCATATTGATCCTTGTTTCGAGCAATGCCCTACTTCTGACTAATCACTCAAATAAACAGCAGGTGGTTGATACCGCGGAGGCTTATCCGGAGATGATTACAAGTTTTAATATTTATGACAATGAGCAATAGTAAGATTTACAAAATTGGCTTTTTGATAATGCTCGCAGTAAATGTGACGGTGATCGGTTTTCTAGTCGTGGGACGACCTCTTCCACCTGGAAGGCCAGGTGGAAGAGGTCAGAATGATCTGAAAGCAGAAATTAGTGATCGGCTCGGCTTAAGTAGTGAACAAAGAAATGCGTATTTCAAGCTGGCAGCTAAGCACAGTGAAGAGATGCGCCATATAGAAAGAGATCAGAAGGAGCAAGCCGAATTATACCTGGGATACTTGAAAAAAGAGAGCCTTTCTGAAAAGGCAATGGGTGAGATATTGGCGAAGCTTAGTAAGCTCGAAAGTGATAAGATCTCTGTTACTTATGACCACTTTGAAGAGTTGAAGGAACTTTGTGATCCGTCACAATTGGCCCAGTTTGATAAGACTATAGATCAGGTGATTAGTGTTTTACTGAATAAGGGAAAAAACAATTCACCACCACCAAGGGATCGTCGATAATACCACGTCTATAGATCAAACAATCAAAACTTGAAAAATGGTCGAATTTTTGGACTCAAACGCTCGAGTCTTTGTTTCGAATTATCAGAAGAGAATATTGTAGCTCATGAATAGATTACTCATATTATGTGCATTGATATGGCTTATGATGGGCTGTCAAGCAAATGAAAATAACTCAAAAGTGACTAGTCGAGTGACGGCTTTGCCCTACTATAGAGAAGCGACATTTACGCCGCAGTGGTTTGATGATGAAGAGACGCTACCAGCCGATTTTCATCGTATCCCCGAGTTTTCCTTGGTCAATCAACTTGGCGAAAATTTCACTGAGAAGGACGTAGATAATAAGCTGTTTGTTGTTGACTTCTTCTTTACTACCTGTCCTGGCATTTGTCCTAAGATGACGAATAATATGGCATTAGTTCAAGAGGCGTTTCTTGAGGATGATAATGTGCTATTGTTATCACATTCGGTTACCCCAGAGTATGACAGTATTCCAGTCTTGAAGCGCTATGCAGAGCGGAAAAATGTCGTCGAAGGTAAATGGCACCTGCTAACAGGGGATAGGGAGGAGATTTACCAACTTGGACGATACCAGTATTTTGTAGAGGAGTACCTTGGTTTGACGAAAGATCCGGATGAATTTTTACATACAGAGAATTTCATTCTCGTCGACGGTAATAGACATATTCGAGGTATCTACAATGGCCTCAATAAGACCTCAGTCAATCAACTGATTGCAGACATTGAAACACTGAGAGAAGAAAGCTATGGAGATTCTTCCGACTAGAATCTGATGTTCAGGTTAATATTGGGAGCAAAACCTACCGCAAATCGGTAGGGCTGAGATGGGCGCGTATTCTCTTGAAAGATGTTGATGATATTATCCTGATCGTAGAGGTTGAGAACAGACAATCCGATGGTACCCATATAGCCATTTTTTCCTTTCAAGAACTTCATCGAAGCTGAGAAGTCCATTTGATGAAGCAATGGAAACCTGTCCTCATAGGGTATGCTGAGGGCTGTTGCTCCCATGGAACTCTGATCACCTGGGTTGATATCGGGAATGATCACAGGCATGCCCGACATAAGTGCCCAGGACAAAGAGAAGCTCCAACGATCGAGTGCTAGTATTGATACAAGATTAAGGATATGTGGCTGATCGTAGTAGGCGAGTTCTTCTTCAGCGAAAACAGTTTGTACCTGACTTAGGGAGTAACTCAGCCAAAACTCAACCAGATTGGACCTTCGTTTTATAAAAAGATCTATTCCTTTAGTATTCAGGTCGCCCTGTACGATCATAGTCGCTCCATTCTTTTTTTCAATGCCTGAAGATCTTGAGAAGTATCCTTCGATATCAATAAGCCAGCGCTCTTTTTCAAAGATCATTCCGAGCATAGCCTTTCTTCCTTGAAGTATAGGTATGCGGTTCTCAGCGATACTCCAAAACTCTGTAGAGATCCTAAAGTCATTGAAGTCATCTTGCCATAGCTGGCGAATGTATTGATGTGATTGGCTGGCACCTGCCTTGAGAAAGACGTTATCCGAAATAATGTAACTAGCCGATACCCTTGGGTCAAATACCCAATTGTCCAAAGGAGCATAGTAATCAGAATGCACCCCAAGATTCGTGATAAGTCTGCTCGACAAGGTTTTCTTTATTGATGCATAGGCAGAGTGGGTAAAAGCTGTGACTTGCTGGCCTGGAGGTCTTCCATCTGCTAAGCTCTCTTCTTCAAAAACTACTCTCTGCCGTGTTAGGCTGTATCCATAGCTCCATGTAGTGGTGTTGCTCTGAGTTTGATTAATATCTAGAAAGATCCGTCTCTCGTCGAGACTGTTGGCGGTAACTCTCTGTCGAGTTTGCTGACCATTCTCCTGAACGCCGACACCTTCGAGAACGTCAAGGTTTGACAAAGACATGCCTAGATTCAGATCGATCTTCTCTGAAATATCGCTACTCCATTTTGAAGTCAAACCCCAGTTGTCCAGCTCAAGGTCCTCCGTCTCCAATAGATTCATGTCAGGTGACCCCCATTCATAGTTGTATCCATTGTCAATCAAGATCCCACTTACGGAGATGCTATTTCTGTCATTGACTTGATACACAGATTTACCATTGATATCTCCGAAATAGAGATCATCAGTAAGTGTAGTTCTTGGGTTGTTTTCACTGTCGATGATACGACTGCCTTGAAAGTTGAGCTGGCGTAGTGCTTCGAGTTTTGGGGAAAGGTTATCTATCGGGTAGCTTGCTCGGCTGGCGATGGACAACCCCCATTTGTCTTTGATAAGGGGTAGGTTGAGACTTCCACCAGCGTACACCGTATTGAGCGAGACACTGCCACTTACTTTTTCGGGTACGTCTTCAGCAGTAGAAATATCTATTAAGCCGCCTAAGCGGCCACCCCATTTTGCTGGCAATGTTCCACGGTAGATTTCTATCTGTTCTACAACAGCCGCATTGTAAGGAGAGATAGTGCCGAAGAAGTGCCCTGTATGATAGATGGGGATGTCATCAAAGTAGATCATGGTCTGATCAAATGTGGTACCCCTAAAGTTGATGCCACCAGGCTTTCCGCTAGGCGTGCGTACACCCGGAAGTGTACCGAGTGCTGTAAGTACATCACCGTCTGTGTCTCCTGCAAGCGGTCCCAGCGAACTCATATTAACTATCATTTTTTGATCACTTAATTGAGTGCTAACACCCTTCGTAATGAAATCTTCTATGACGACCTCTTCAAGGTAGATGGTGTCAGCCTTGAGTTTGACAGGTGTAGTCCCAGATAGCAAGTCTTGTGCAGACATTTTACTAGGTAAATAAAAACGAGAATATAGCGTGACTGAGTCGGTAGGGAAGAGACCCTTGATGGTGAAGTGATTATCGGTCGGCAGGACAATGGTGCCATCGCCATCATTTAGTCCTACCGTAATCATATCGAGAAGTGTCTCGTCAGTACCATCTACTACGCTGACTATTGCGGTAGCTCTAACAGGCATGAGTGTATAGCGACCATTGGTAGAAGGCTTTACTTCAATAGGAGTAAGTGCCTGTAGTTGACTGATACACGTCTCGAAATCGTTGCAATCTGATAGTGTAGCAGGGACTGGCAAGCTTTCGAAAAGGCCATAGTTATAGGCGAAACTGACATTGTGCTTAGTCTCTAGTTCCGATAGGAAATCTATGATGTTTGGTGACTGCTGATCTACCTGTGCGCTAATAGGAAGCGATAGCATGATCAATACGGCGATATACCACAGTCTGAGAAAGGTCATAAACCAGAAAAGGGTAAATCTACAGGATGCTGACGTTACCGTCATTATCGATTCTGTACTCAAGTTCCATGGGAACAAATACAGACTGCAATGCCTCCTCAAGGCTCGTAAATGGTACCGCACCACTGTACTTGAGGTCATGGTATTTTACGGGTAGGTTGATTCGAGCCTTAAATCGACGCTCGAGCTCTTTTACCACACGGATCAAGTTAGATCGTGAGAATCTTGTATACCCCTGTTGCCAGTCAGGAAGCGCGTTATCGGTAATGAATGTACTCATTTCACCTTCGTCAAACACCACGCCATCTGAAGGCTTCAAAACTATGCTTTCATCATCTGAGACCACCTGTACACTGCCTTCAAAGCAAGTGACTGCCAGGATACCTGGAAAGTGGCGAACATTGAATTGAGTCCCTAAGACAGTGACTGTACCTGCACTGGTCTCTACCGAAAACTTACTGCCCTTAGCTACATCGAAATAAGCCTCACCATGGAGGACCAGCGAACGGCTGTTGTCCCAATCTGATGGGTCATAGCTTAACCTGCTGCCTGCGTCTAGTGCTACCATCGACTCGTCGGGAAGCTCTATGTCAAGGCGCTGTGCAATGCCCGTCTCATAAACCTGATCACCGCTGAAGTAGAGCTGCCATCCCACATAACCAACGATCAGCAACGTCACTGCAGCTGCTATTCTCATGGCATGGCCGAAAGACTGCAATTGTACTGTTTTCTTTTCTTCTTTAGTTTGCGCGGCTCTGAGTCTCTGCAATCCCTTGTCAATGTCCATGGCGGGTAGCTGCCATGAACTGATGTCTTCTGTGACCGCCTTTAGTGCCTCGAAGCTTTTGTCCTGACCAATCGCTTTACGCTCTTCTGGTGTCAGGTCATCAGCGAGCCATCTGGCCAGCAACGTTTCTTTGTCGGGATTATTTTCCATGTCAACTTAAATACGAGGAGTAGTGGCTTTTACCCAACCCCTAGATCTTAAAGTTTTCAAATTCTTTGATCAGCACCTGGAGTCGGCCAAGTGCTTTTGATATTCTTTTCTCCACAGCCGTCTGGCTGATGTCAAGTTGAGCAGCGATTTCTTTGTAAGTCAGCTTGTCTATTCTATTCATCAGAAAAGCTTCACGCTGACCCTCGGGTAGGGAAGCAATGGCATCCTCGAGATTCTGCCTGAACTCATCAGACCGTAGTTGATAATAGGGGTCTTCCGAGTCAGTCTGAGGGCCTAGCGTCTTCTCAAAATTCATGCTTACTTTCTTCGATCTGATCTGATCAAGAAAGAGATTATTTGCTACGGTATAGAGAAAGCCACCGACCTTATCATATAGCACTTCGGCACATTTATTCCACAGCTTGATGAAGGACTCATGAACCAGATCTTCAGCCTGACTCAAGTCACCACATTTGTAATATAGAATGTTGCGGAGCTTTTCGGCTTGCTCCTGATATACGGAATTGTAGACGGACTCTTCACACAGTGAGTGGTCTGCTTTCATAGGGGTGAATGAGGTAGTAGGCAAATGTAGAAAGTTGAGCGCTATTTCATCCGAGTAATTGATGTCTTCGTGATAGTTGGTAGGATAGACGTCCTGTTTTATCAGAATGCCTACAAAGCATAAAAGCGCGTTTAAAGTCAATTAGAGCTGTATAATAAAAAGTTATATGTATAGTTTATTTGAAGTTAAATAATTAATAATCAGATTGTTAAAGTACTTTGATTGAATAGTTAGTTTCAATAATCGTATTTTCCCAATTTCTTATCAGAATAGTACAGCTAATCTTCCTTGACTTGAGTTTCTGTTATAATTTTCAAGTCAGATGATTACGACTTGAAGGTTGTCAAAGTACGCTTAAGCAAAGAAGAATGATAGAGAAGCAGCAGACATTTTGCCGAATATGTGAATCCCTTTGTGGGTTGGAAGTCACCAAGGAAGACGGCAAGATCGTCAGCATCATGCCGGATCCAGATCATGTGGCGACCAAGGGATTCAGCTGTGTGAAGGGACTCAAGCAACATGAAATGTACGAGTCTCCAGATCGGCTAAAGGTACCAATGATCAGGAGGGGAGATGTGCTAGTCGAGTCGACTTGGAAGGAGACGTTCAAGGATATAGGAGACAAGATCAAGACGATAAGATCAAAACATGGAAAGAATAGTGTAGCCATGTACGTTGGTACTGCCGCCGGTTTTGGAGTTCTGCATCCTGTATTCGCCCAAGGCTTTATGACCGGGGTGGGATCCAACAACATGTACGCCTCCGCAACGCAGGATTGCTCTAGTAAATTTTCAGCTGCGAGACATCTCTACGGCTTCCCATTTACCCAGCCATTTCCAGACTTGGAGCATACCGAGTGCTTGATTATCATAGGGGCAAACCCGGTAGTCTCCAAGTGGTCATTCCTACAAGTACCAAATCCTGCTCAGACCCTCAAAGACATGGAGCGCCGAGGGGTCAAGATATTCATTGTTGACCCGCGTAAGACAGAGACAGCCAAGACGGCTGGTGAGCATATCTTCATTCGCCCTAATACCGATGTATTCTTCTACTTGTCATTTCTCAATGAGTTGATTGCGCAACAAGGGTATGACCAAAAAATCATTGATCAGCATGGTGAAGGGTTCCAAGAGCTAAAGGCCCTTGCTGCTGAATGGACACCCGAACATACCGCAGATATCACAGGCGTCACTGCCGATAGCTTGCGATCATTAGTGAGTGCTTACGCTACCGCGAATGGTGCGTCCATCTACTGTTCTACTGGTGTCAATATGGGCACCAACGGCACACTCTGTTTCTGGATACAGGAAGCCATCAATATGATCTCGGGTAACCTGGATAGGAAGGGTGGAACTCTAGTAGGGCATGGGGTGATGGACTTCATCAAGTTCGGTGTGAAGAACGGAATCTTGATGAGAAAGGACAGGTCGAGGGTAGGAGATTTCGGCTCTGTGAATGACGCGTTCCCTGGAGGCATCCTCGCCGATGAAATCCTTACACCAGGTGAAAATCAGGTAAAAGCACTGGTTGTTACGGGTGGAAACCCATTAATCACCATGCCCAACTCTGAAAGACTCAAGAAAGCATTCCAATCTTTAGAGCTTCTGATCTGTTTGGATATCCAGCCAGGTGAGACCTGTTCGGTAGCTACACATGTACTGCCATGCACGGATCCTTTACAGCGCCCTGACCTTCCATTTATATTCCCGCTGATGCTTGGATTACAGTCCAAGCCCTACCTGCAGGCTACTGAAGCAGTGGTGACTACAGAGGGCGAGCAACGAGATGAAGCTTCCATTTATATTGACTTGGCAAAGCATTCCGGTATCAACATTTTTGATTCTGCCGTGGCGCAGAAGTTCTTCGAATTTCTAATGTGGACTCAGAAGGTGAAGATTGGAAAAAGGGGTATTCCTCAGAAGTTTATGCTCAATCTGATCCTAAAACTGACCAGGCAGCCAGGCTTCAAAACGCTACTCAAGAATAAGCACGGCTGGCTCAGAGAGGAGCACAAGGTTGGGAGCTTCTTAGGCACTCGTGTTCATACTGATTCCGGTAGGGTCAATCTGGCACCAACGCCGCTGATGAAGCAAGCCGAAAAGCTGAAGGATGATTTTGAAAAAGAGCGATTGCTCAAAGACTCACTCAAGTTGATTACCAAGCGAGCTGTTACGACGCACAATTCATGGACACACAACATCGAGCGGTTTGGTCATCGCGATGGCGCGACGAACTACTTGTACATGCATTCTGCAGATGCTGATCAGTACGGACTCTCGGATCAGGACATGGTCGATGTGACGAGCAATACTGCGACTGTCAGGATACCCATGCGATTATTGGACGACTTGATGCCAGGGACGGTCGCTATGCCACACGGCTGGGGTCACCAGCACTCTGGTCTCAATGTCGCGAAGAAGGCCACAGGAGTTAATGTGAACATCCTGGCGGCTGATGGTACGGACAACCTAGAGCGCGTATCCGGAATGGCACACCTGACAGGTATCCCTGTAAAGGTCGAGAAGTCGAAAGGCAAGCAGAAAGCGACATGGTCGGGGATGTGATATACTTTGACCAAAGATGATAAATGTTTATCAAGCCAATTAATCGGTATATGAATCCAGTTGTTACTCTAGTTACCTATATCATAGGCTTTGTGTACCTAATCATACGATATAGAACTTTAAAGAAAGCTAGACAAATTAGGGATAAGGAGTATCACAGGAGCTTCTCCACTTGTGGCCTACTACTATTTTTGAATGTAATAGCAGGCTCTGGAGCAATATTTTTCACTATTATGGTGATCATTATGATTATTGGGGTGGTCTATAAGCTGATCACTAAAGGACCGAGTAGCTTCGAATAAAGTTTTGATTTGAGTGTGTGAGGCGACAGGTTACCAGAAGCGGCCATGAAAGAAGAATTAATCAATAATACAAAATCGAATAGTATGGGAGATCTATCAGGTCAGGTGGCGATTATCACCGGAGGAGCAAAAGGTATCGGAGAAGCTGCATGTAGCATATTTTGTAAGGCGGGAGCTACAGTAGTGATGTGGGACATCATTGATGGGCAGGCCAGTGCCGACGCTATCGCGAAAACAGGTGGAAAAATCATGTATCAGCAAGTAGATATCACCGTTAGAAGTCAAATAGAGGATGCGGTAGCTCAGATCATGGAGAAGTATGGAAGGGTCGATATACTAGTGAATAATGCTGGTATCATCAGAGACAAGTCCTTTATGAAAATGTCTGATGAAGAATGGAGCTCCGTACTTAATGTTAACCTAACGGGTACATTTAATACCTGTAAGGTAATCGTACCCATCATGCGCGAGGCGAGATATGGCCGGATCATCAACACATCATCTATCAATGGATCAATTGGTGCCTTTGGCCAAACCAACTATGCAGCTACCAAAGCTGGAATCGTCGGATTTACAAAATCGCTAGCCAAAGAGACTGGACGGTATGGTATCACTGTCAATGCGGTAGCTCCAGGCTTTATCAAAACGGACATGACGGATAGTATGCCGAAGGAAGTAATCGATGCAGGGATAGCTATGATTCCTGTGGCACGAATCGGTTTGCCTGAGGATATTGGCAATGCCTATTTGTACTTAGCCTCTAAGGAAGCCAGCTTTATATCTGCCCATACCTTGCATGTGAACGGCGGAGCACTTCCTACTTAAGTTGCGTAGGATGAGTACATTGCTGGCGCAAGTGTCTCACTTGTGCCTCAGCAACCTACCGCACTTTTGTAAAGTGTGCCGGGTTACTGATACAAATAGGAACGCTTTGCAAAAGCACTCCAGGACTAGTTGATGGAAAATCTACATTAAGAAGTCATCCCCCAATAGAGAAAACAACGAATCTTAGTGGTAGGACGAGTTTAGTATAGCAGAAGTAGAAACCTCCCAGCGTCAATGGCAAGTAAGTAGAATACTCGTCCCACCACTCACGTGCACCGGCAAGCGTCCTCGCTTGTGCTTTTCTCCGGCAGATTTGTAATCCGTGTCCAAGTGTGAATCCGTATTGCAAATACAAAAGATAAACCGGAACGCTTTGCAAAAGCGCTCCAGTTAGTGCCGGGCAAGACTTACGAAGTTTTAGAAACTTTGTAAGTCTGCTGCCAAACCAACCTTTCAAGCCCTAGTTGCTATCAATCCTAACCTTCGGCTTATTGAGATTCACCCCAAAGCGTAGCAGTAGACTTTCGGAAGCATTGTAGACTACAGGCACCACGATCAACGTAAGGAGCATAGAGCTCACTAGGCCGCCGATCAATGCCCAGGCCAGTCCATTCTTCCATTCGCTTCCTGCGCCTTGTGCGAGTGCAATAGGGAGCAATCCGAAGACCATGGTAAGGTTCGTCATCAGGATAGGCCGGAACCGCATTCTGGTCGCTTGGAGCAGGGCGTCTTGAATCGCATGCCCTTGCTTCCTCAAAGCATTAGCAAAGTCCACCACTAGGATGGCATTTTTGCCTACCAGCCCGACCAGCATTACCAAGCCCAGTATAGAGAAGATGCTCAGCGACTGTTTGGCCAAAGCCAGCGCAAGGAACGCACCAATTACTGCTAAGGGGATCGAAAACAGAATCACGAAAGGGTAGAAGAACGAATCGTATAACCCGACGAGTACCAGATACACCAGCATAATGGAGATGGCAAACGCAATCGCCATGGTCTTGAGACCATCTGTGGTTCTTTTGCTCTGGCCTCCGAACAGGTACTCGATACCATCAGGCTGATTCTCAAAGTCAAGCCGATTGGCAAAGTCTCTGCTAACGCTCCCAGCAGGCTTACCGATGATTTGCGATTTGAGCGTGATAGATCGGGTGCGATTGGTTCTTTCAAGGGTCGCAGGGGCACGCGCCTCTTGGCTGCTCGTAAACTCTGATATAGGGATGGCCGCACCTCGATTATTCAGTACGGAGATGGTTTGGAGGTCATTGATGTTCTGCTTATTCCATGCCGCAACCTGTATGTTGATGGGCAATTCAATTTCATTGGTCAAGAACTTAGAATCACTATTTCCATTGATGGCCGTGCGCAGGGTCATGCCGGCCATGGCAGGATTGATGCCTAGGGCGTCTGCTTTACCGCGATTGATCTGGATATCGATCTCAGTGGTGCCTTCGCCAGCCGAACTGGTTTCTTCTACAGTAGCGGGCGTTTCTTGTAGAATGCGGAAGGCTTCTTCATATTTCTCTTGAAGCAGCGCTTCATCATTGCTGAGTAGCGTGACTTGAACTGCATCGTCATCTCTCAGCCCTATGATATTGATCTCTACGGGTTTAAGTTTGATGCCCGGAATGCTTCCTTCAAGATTAAACTTGATCATTCTAGATGCCTGAGTGGTGGAGAAGTCCCGATCCTCCTTAGGTGTCAGCTTCACATTGAACTCAGCAAGATAGGAAGCGCTGGAGCTGATCCTACCACTGCTGGTAGTGCCCACAGTCGTAAAGACAGAGGTCACGAAAGGCAGAGATCTTAAGTAAGACTCCACTTCAAATGCTGCGGCATTCGTCTTCTGTAGCGGTGTGTTTTGCGGTAGCTCAAGCTCGAAGATAAGCTCGCCCCGATCACCCGCCTTGGTAAACTCAATACCGATGAAACCAAATACGATGAGAAGCGATGAAGCAGTTAACAGAAGCAATGCTGTTCCCAGCACAATTCGCTGATGTCCGAAGGACCACTTTAACAGACTTTCAATACGATCCACCCAACCTTCGAGCGACCGATCGATTCTAGCAGATAACCTGCTCAATAAATTATTTGCATCTGGCTTTTCGACTTTACCGATTCTGGAAGCCAGGTAAGGCACTATCGTAAAAGATACCAGCAAGCTCAGGAGGGTAGAAGTAACGATCACCACTGAGAACTGTCTGAGTAGATCAGCCACCATACCCTCAGAGAAAATGATGGGCATAAAGACTACCACATCGATCAGCGTGATGGTGATCGCAGTATAGCCGATTTCCATTCGTCCATCATAGGCAGCTTTTACCCTGTTCTTTCCCATTTCCAGGTGACGATAGATATTTTCCAATACGACAATGGAGTCATCGACCAGTATGCCAATGGCCAGAGATAGTCCAAGTAAAGTCAGTAGGTTGAGTGTATACCCCAGTAGATACATCACTGTGAAGGTGGCGATGATGGAAGTCGGTATCGAAACGAATACGATGAATGAAGATCGCAAGCTGTGCAGGAAGATGAGCATCACTAGTGATACCAATGCAATAGCTATGAATAGGTCTTCACGCACGGCATTGGCAGCTGCCAACGTGAACTCTGAGGCGTCCTGAGCGATATCGATCTGCAATCCGATACTGCCATGATCACCTTGCAGCTCGGATACGGCTATCGCTACATTCGCAGCAATATCCACAGCATTGGCATTGCCTTGTTTTTTGATTTCTAGGCCTAGAGACGGAGCACCTTCTATCCTAGTAATAATATCTTGTGATGATCTACTGAGGGTGACAGTGGCCACTTCATTGAGTTTGACGGATCTTCCAAGCAGGGGATTATCCATGATGGTGATGTCTTCAATTTCCGCTAGGGAGTAGAATCTACTGGAAAAACGGACACCCTGCCGATTACTCAAGCTTTCGATGGTACCAGATGGTATACTGATATTGGAGCTATTGATCGCACCCACCACCTGCAGCAGCGACACGCCCATGGCATTGAGCCTTTGAGGATCGACATTGACCGTTACCTCTTCGGAGACAGCTCCAAGTAGTCGGACTTGCGCCACACCATTGATCTTATTGATCTCTGGAATGATTTGATCTTCGATGAATCTGCTGAAGCTGACCTCATCCAAGTCACTTCTAAGTCCCAAGCGCATAATCGGTAGATCGTCAAAATCAAAACGGGTCAAAGTCGGGTTTCCTACCTCAGATGGAAGATCACCTAGTACGCCGACTAGTTTCCGATTCGCCTCTTGTAGGGCCAGATCAGTGTCCGCGCCAGCCCGCAACTCCAATCGCACCAGTGAAAAACTCTCTCTGGAGGTGGACTGAATCGTTTCGACGTTCTGCAGCGAGGAGAAGGCGTCTTCGATAACCATCGACACATCGGTCTCCACTTCCTCGGGAGTAGCGCCGGGATAGATGCTGACTACCGTAATGACTGGCGGAGTAAACTTCGGCACCAGCTCATAACTCAAAAAAGCATAGCTAATCGCACCAAACACCAGTAGCACTGAGAACAGTACCGCGAGTAAAGTAGGCCGCTCTATAGATATGCGCGATAAGTTCATCGCTATTGGATCAGTTTTATTTCGCTTCCATCCGTCACGCGATATTGTCCTTCGCTGACGATCTGATCTCCTACTTGCAACTCACCATTCACGATGAGCAGATCACCCGCCATCTCGGAAATGGCCAAGGGGACAAAGCTGACGTTGGTCTGATCTACTTTGTAGACACCACGCTGATTTCCATTGTAGATGACTGCATTGGCCGGGACGAGTGTGTAGGCTGTCGTATCCGAAATGATCACCTCAGCACTACGTACCATATCGGATTTAAGCGGTGTGTTATCGTATCCAGTCAGTGTGGCTTCCACTTCATACTTACCCATACGATTTTTCGATAAGGATACTTTGCTTATTACCCCATTGATATTTTCAAATCCGATATCTGTCAAGCCTACTGTTTGGCCAGTTTCGAGCTTGATCACTTCTTGCTCATTGACTGAGAATCGTATGTTGAAACTAGATTGATTGAGTATCTGAGCGATGGGCACGCCTGCACCTACCATCGCTCCTTTATCCACGAGCAGCTTGCTGATCCTACCATCGATGGGTGACTTTACTCTGGTATCTGCCAATCGCTTGATTAGTATATCGTATTGCGTTTTGACATTATCGTATTGGAGTTGAGCACCTTCCAGTTGCTGATTGGTAATCGCCTTACTCTGGGCTAGAACTTTGTAGCGCTCAAGGTCCTTTGATAGTTTTTCGAGGCTGGCGATGAGTACCTCTTTTTCCGATAGGAGGTAACTATCGTCAATGATAGCAATGACATCTCCAGCGGAAACAGTTTGACCTTCAGTTACGAGCGTGCGGATAACTCGACCTTGTGCCTGGGCCATGAGCATAAGGTTTTGCTCGGCGGTGATAATTCCCGCTAATGGAAGTCGACGTTCTATTTGTCGTTGCTCGACCGTAGCTGTTTTGATAGGTATAGCTTCCAGTTTCTGCTCGGCAAGTGCGGTGTTGAAGTCGATCTCCTGCTTGTTATTACGTAGCGTCAAGCCAATGAGTACCAGAAGTAGAACTATGATGATATAGTTGGTAATTGATTTCATGGCAATAGCACCTCCATTTGATTGTTGGCCTTGAGTACTTCGAGCCCAGCCAGAATTAATTCATTTTTGGTAGTTTCAAAATCCAGTTCCGCAGACTGTCTGGCGACCTGAGCTTCCATCAACTCATTCATGGTGGAGACTTCCTGCTCATATTTAAGCTTGGTCAGATTATACATCTGTACCCTCAACTCAAGATACTCTTTGGTCACCTTTAGTCGCTCGACCAGACTCTTATAATCCTCATTTGCTTTGGCGCGCGAGAGTTCCTGATAAGAGTAAAGCTGTGTTCTATCAATGTCCAGTTTTTGGTTCTCAATGACGAGCTGCTGCTTAGCCACGGTCTTGTTACCACCCGAGTAGATTGGTATATTGATGTCCAAGCCGAGTAGATTGATGTTCTGCCATTCATTTCCATCGAAGAACCCGAAGTTCTCTCGCTGCGCTTGCCATTGAAAGTCTGCATTGAGATCCACCGATGGGAGGTAGTCCGCTGACTCCACTTTGTACATTAGTTCGTTGAGGGTCTTCTTTTGAGAAAGTAATTGCGCTTCCGTGCTTTCCTTAGTCTTGTCTATTTCGGTGACTTGTGTAAGCCAGGCCGTTTCACCAGATGCCTCGAGCGTCATTTCTCCGGTAGGCGCTAGACCTACGAGCATTTGGATATATCTGAGTAGCTGACTGTAGCCATTTTCAAGATCGATTAGTTTGAGCGCCAATTCTTTTTTTTTAAGATTGACTTCTAGCAATGCGGTCTCAGGAGCGAAACCCTGCTCAACTTGTACAGCCAATGTGCTGGACATTTGCTCTAGCCATTCCTGATTAGCTAACAGCAAACTGGCGTTTTTTTTTAAGCCGATAGCTCGGTAATAACTATTGGCGACTGTATATATTGTTTCATTACGTTGCTTCTTATACTCTAGCGAATTGGTGAGCGTCATCGTCTCTATGGCAGCCTTACCGTGCCAAATTCTCTGATCATAGAGCCGCTTATTGATATCAAATCCCACAAACAGGTTTTGCGGTAGCCCGAGACCTACAGCATATGGACCATCGGATGCACCACCGGATAGGATATTTCCCTCAGCGCCAGGAAAGTAATAGGTGGGCAAATCATTCCAATACCAGAGATAGTTGACTCTAGAGCTTACTTCCGGCAGAAGTTTTTTTTTTGATTGATCCAGTTCCAACATCCTAGACTGATGTGTCAAATCCATTTTTCTTACATCGGCATTGTTTTTAAGAGCAAGTTCCAGGCACGCATTAAGATCGTACGTCGGCGCTTGTGCGGACAATGATACCGTCGTAAGACTTATCAGAATGATGGCAGTGGCCTTGAACTTCTTTCCCGGTAGGGGGAGCAGGCCGGGAATCTGATCCATCACCTCCTGATACTTGGGTCGCTTGGCCAGATGATGCTTATCCATCATCGGTATGCTGATGCCCACGAAGAGAAATAGCATTGCCAGGAAGCCTACACCTGTCCACCAATAAGCACTTGGATCCACCGCAAGCGCGAAGATGAATAGGCCGAGCCAGAAAGTGATTTCACCCAGATAGTTGGGATGTCTGGAGTACGCCCAGATGCCACGCGTCATTACGGCTGTCTTATCCGTGTTAGTCTTCACGAATACTTTCAATTGCTCATCAGCTATTAGCTCAAGGACCGTACCCAGAATAGCTACAAAAACCGCGAGGTAGTCCAGGAAGTTGAGAGGTGCTGTAGACTGGGCAGCATAGAAAACAGGGATACACCCCATAAAGACTAGTACTGTAGGGAAGAGATGGATGCCCGAAAGACTTACGAGTGGATAGAAGACACCTGTCTTCTTGGCAAGGTCAACATAACGCCAATCTTCATGCACCAAACCTGGCCATCCACGAGCCCAGTTCAATGTGAGGCGAATGGCCCAGAGCCACATCACACCAAGCATGAGCAGTTGTCTGGTCGCATTGCCCTCAGGTGCCAGATGTAAGAAGAAGTAAATAACCAGAACGGGAGCTACACTCCAGTAGGGATCGTATAGACTTGAGTTCCGAAAAATCATGCTCATGATGAAGACGATAATTGTGGCAATGACATCTGCAAAGAGTGCATTCCATAAGGGATCGGCTAGGAGTCCCATGTCCAGACTGTAAATCGCAGCATAGTAGGCAAGGACATAAGTGATGATCACGATGAAAAAAGAATACAGCCGATTGCTTCGCATAGATTTGGGGTGATTAATAAATATTGCCTGTCGAACAATGCTAATTTAAACGAAAGTGTATTACTCTTGACTTATGTCGGAATTTAAAATACCTCCCATCTCTACCATCATAGGAGGCACATTCTCGAATAATATTAAGCTGCTAAGCAAGAATAGCGTAGATATCAATTATGCGCTTAAGACCTATGGTACCGCCCTGATTACCTTATTGATTAGCCCTTTTCATTGGTACGAGAAGTTCTATTTCGATAAGGTGTTAGCTAATTATTCTCCAGAAGCACCGCCCTTATTCATTTTGGGACATTGGAGAAGTGGTACTACGCATCTGCACAATATACTATGTCAAGATCCAAATGCAGGCTACTTGACCACCTACCAAAGTGTGTTTCCCAATAACCTTTCCAGCAAGTCGATATTCAAGACTTTCATGAGACTAAATATGCCAGATAGGCGTCCTGGAGATAATATGAAGCTCGGGATTAATCTCCCGCAAGAGGATGAATTTGCTCTTGGCAACATGAATCCGCATTCTTATTACAACTTCTTCTATTTCCCTAGAGAATATGCAAAGCACTATCGAGAAGCAGTTGGTTTCGAGATAAGCTCAAAAGAAAAGGAGAGATGGAAGCTTGATTACCGAAGACTGATACACAAGGCTACTTTGGACACCAAAGGAAGATTTCCAGTAGTGAAGAATCCTGTGAATACTGGCCGAATCAGTACCTTATTGGAGATGTATCCTAATGGCAGTTTCATCCATATTCATCGCAATCCAGTAATTGTCTACCTGTCAACGAAGAATTTCTTTACTCAATTGATGCCCACGCTCCAGCTTCAGAATTTCGACGAGGAGGAAATCCAGTCAATGATTGTCGAGGTGTATGATTGGTTGATGCATGCTATCATCACTGATAGCCATCAAGTCCCAAAGGAGCAATACTTTGAGTTCGCTTTCGATGACTTGGAGCAAGACCCTAGGAAGGTACTAGGAGAGGTGTATGATAGGTTTCCGCTAGGGGAGTTTCCTAAGGCTTGGGTACATTTTGAGCAATATCTAAAACAGCAGAAGAGTTACAAGAAAAACAAACACGCCATTACCCAGACTGAGCTAGGTACCATACTGGATCGATGGGGTTTTGCGATGAAGGAGTTTGGGTATGAAGTGCCCGAGAGCATAGAGGTCATTTAGCTTTTATTGTATGTACATTTGTATGTATATTTAATCTGTGGAGTTCGAATGGGATGAGCGGAAAAACGTTAAAAATATTGGAAAGCATGACCTTTCGTTTATCACCGCTGCTCGATTGCTGAGAGGTAAAGATTGTTTAGTACTTCGTTCGGACTACTCTGAAGAGGAGAGATTTATCGCTATAGGAAAGATTAGCGAGAGATATGTGACGGTTGTTTATACAATGAGGTTAGACGTGGTTAAGATCATTTCTGCACGGAGTGCTAGATCAAATGAAAAGGAGAGCTATGAAAGAGGAAAATGAAAAAATGGTTAGATACAGTTCGAAGGAAATTGATGGACTTCACGATCCTACAGACTGGGAGAAAGTGGACGCTCTAACGGATGATGATATCCAAAAGGCTGTGGCTAGTGATCCTGATGCAGCAGAACTACTAGACGAAGAATGGTTTAGTAAGGCGACTTATGTCCCGAAAACGAAAGAAACCGTTACTATTAGGCTTGATATGGATATTCTGGAGTATTTCAGGAAACAAGGAAAAGGCTATCAAACAAAGATAAATCACGTCCTGAAGACTTATGTGGAGGCTCATTCCTGAACATAAAAAAGTCCGAACCATTGGTTCGGACTTCAATATTTTGTTTAATCAGTATTAGAGCTTTCTGAAGCTCATGTTTAGCGAAACAGGAATAGCTGCTTGCTGTACTGTTGCAAAACCAGGCTCTACTGCAGCCAATAATAATGGAGGCAATGGAATTGAGTTAACCAATCCACCCATTGTGCTACTCGTTTCGACAAGATTCACCAAGTTCAACGCAACTATTTGGCCGTCAATCGTTATTCTCAGGTCAAGACCTGACCTATCAGAATTTAAGCTCCATGAACCAGCCGCCTGAGATTTTTCCTCTAGAGTACATACATAAAGTATGTCATTGCCCTCTGCAAGCTCAATGGCTTTGGCTGTAGGGTTAGTACACTCAATGTTGGCAAGAAAAGAGGTGGCGATTACAGCAGTAAGATCTGTTCCTTCGGGCAAAAGTAAATCATCACCGAGTGCATTAGTTGCAGATACATCAGCTGCGAGGGTCGCAGAAGATATTTCCCATATTCCCAATAGCGGTTCTACAGCCGGCTCACTATCATCATCTCCACATGCGGAAACAAGCGCCATAGAAGCAACCATAAGACCCGTTAGCAATTGAATGCTTCTTCCTTTTAAAAAATTTTTCATCTGTAAGTTTTTAACGTTGAAGTGTAAAGTGAATGATATTTTCATTGTTATCAAAAAAGAATCGATACAGCCTAACCAAAAGACGAGAGATCAGGCGGTCACATAATGTGGAGAAGCCTTATCTTTATGTTTCATTAGCTAAACAAACCCACGGAATACATTGAAGCGATTTTTACTTCTCTCCTTACTTTTTGTCGCCTTCTCAGAAATAGCCTCGGCACAAACAACCAGAATTTTTGGTAAAGTAGTTGACCAAAATAACACGCCTCTTTTTGGAATCAATATCGCGGTGGAGGATAAGACCATAGGGACTATCACCGATGCTGATGGTGTTTATCGTTTGGAAACAGGCTTGGAGCCACCTTATACAGTTCGCTATTCAAGCGTAGGATTTGAGAGCAAGTTTTTTGAAGTCACCAAGTATGGCGACTATGAGATGAACATGGAGCTGCCGGAAGCCACACTATTTGGCAATGAGGTGGTAGTGTCCGCTTCCCGCTATGAGGAAAGCATACTTTCTACCGCGGCGAGTATAGAGAAGATAGACATTATAGGTATTCAACAGGCGGCAGCCGCCAATTTCTACGATGAGCTCTACAAGATCAAGGGTGTGGATATGATCGTGCAGAGTCTGACGTTTCGTAACCCTAACAGTCGAGGTTTCAATGACAATACAAACTATCGATTGAATCAATTTATCGATGGGGTGGATAATGCATCTCCCGGGTTAAGCTTTTCAGCAGGTAATATTTTTGGACTGTCGCCAATTGATATCGAAAGTGTAGAGCTCTTGGTAGGGGCTTCCTCAGCACTCTACGGTCCCGGTGGTATGAATGGCACTTTGTTGATGACTAGCAAGAGTCCATTTGAGTATACAGGACTTTCGGCTTCTGTTCAGGCAAGTTTGATGCACGTAGGTGCCGACTACATTGATGGCCCAAAGCCCATGCATGATGTGAGCGTTCGCTATGCCCAATCATTCAATGACCGATTTGCCTTCAAAGTGACGGGGAGTCTGTTGCAGGCCGAAGACTGGCATGCCAATGACTTCCGCGACAAGAACGATCTGAGCGACCCTGATGCTAATCGATGGTCTAACTCTGGTTTTAATGGAGTCAATGTATACGGCGATGAAACTGCGGTCAATCTCGGCCTATTCAAAGATCAAGTGGCGCAAGGCTTTGTGGAGTCGCAAGGTCTCGTACCCGGAACTCCGGAATATGAAGAGCAATTCAACTTCATCAGAGACGCTGTACCCAACGATGATGTGACACGGACGGGTTGGGAAGAGAGAAACCTTGTCAACTACAATACTCAAAACGCTAGAATTGGTCTTGGACTACACTATAAGATCAATGATGATGTGGAAGCGATTGTTCAGTCTAATTATGGACTGGGTACCGCTGTGTACAGTGCCCAAAACAGATTCTCTCTCAACGATTTCTCGATAGTCAATTATAAAGCAGAAGTCAAGGGCTCCAACTTCTTTGCTAGAGCATGGGGGGTCAATGAACAGTCAGGTGAGTCCTATGATGCAGGAGGACTAGCTGCTCAGATGAATGAAGGATGGAAACCTAGTGAGGCTTGGTTCGAAGACTACATAGGTGGATTCTTAAATGGTAAACTCGGTTTTGGTTTGAGTGATCAGGATGCACACAACCTTGCCCGTACCAATGCTGATAACTTTGACCAATTTGGAAACACTCCCTTCCCAAATCAACCATCTCTTCCACAGCCAGGATCTGAGCGATACAACCATATTAAGGACAGCCTGACGGCTTTGAATATCGCAGATGGAGGAGCTCGGATTCTTGATAAGAGTGCCATGTATCAGGTTGAAGGTATGTATGACTTTCGTAATCAGATCAAGAGTTTCGGTCTCATGGTTGGCGCGCAGTATCGTCTCAATGTTGTCAATAGTGAGGGTAGTATCTATTTTGACGAGCCAGGCGATCCCATCACCATGTACACTTTTGGTGCGTATGCCCAGCTCTCTGATGAGTGGGTCAACAAGCGATTGAAGCCCACGCTATCTTTTAGATACGACAAGCACGAGTATTTCGAAGGCCAGGTCACACCACGCTTTTCTTTCTCCTATGCGATTGACAATACAAGGGAGAAGTTTATTCGTGGTTCAGCCCAGACTGCTTTCAGGTTTCCTTCGGTGACTGATCAGTGGGTTAACCTCATGGTCGGGCCGATTACGGTAGTGGGTGGACATCCTGAGGTACAGGACACGTACAATTTCTCAGGCAATCCGGTCTATCCGCTCAGTGGCAGTGATCCTATTTTTTCAGATCCTGACTTGAGTGAGGGTGCTTTTACCGTACCCGAATTTGCCCCGGAGAAAGTCACGGCATTTGAACTAGGCTATAAAGGGCTCTATCTAGATCGCAAGCTGATATTTGACGGGTATATCTATTACAATACCTACAATGGTTTCATCGCATCGCAGAATCTTGTGCAAAACCCTAATGACCTTGAGAATGAGCGCAGATTCCAGACGACAATCAGTATCGATGATCCGGTCAATGCCTATGGCTGGGCTGCAGGAGTGGACTACAAATTTCCCAAGAACTACTTCATGGGAGCCAACGTCTCCTACAACGATATCGAGTCTGATGCAGTCAATAGACCAGGGTTCCAGGTACGATTCAATACCCCGGAATATCGCTACAATATCAATATTGGAAACCGGAAGCTAACTGACAGGTTTGGTTTTAATGTCAACTATCGCTGGCAGCAGAGTTTCATTTGGGAGTCATCTTTCGGTGTGGGTGAGATACCGGCCTTTGGCAACCTTGACGCCCAGGTGAGCTTCAAACTGCCAAGTATCAATAGTATGGTCAAGCTAGGTGCATCAAACATTCTTAACGACTATTACACGACTAGTTTTGGTAGCTCAAGTGTAGGAGGGATGTACTACGTTACCTTCTCATTCGATGAGATGATGCGTAACTGATTCACATCTTGACTGGCCTGTAAAAGAGCAGCTTTCCCTTTTTGACAGTTTCAATATCCAATTCACTGATGCCTACTTTCCTACCGGAAAAGCCATTGTTTTGATGAGCAATTTTGAAAGTGGTTGGTGAAATCAGATCGTAAACTACAGCGGTATGATGTTCCATGGTCTCTGTATAAGTGGTATTCCCTTCCGTATATTGGATTTTCACCCCTTCAAATTGGATGATATCTCCTTTGATGACCGCTTCTTTCTTAGGGTTATAGTTTCGCCCATACTCATAGGATAAGTCCCACTTCGCTCCATAGGCATTGAGAGGTATAGCTACCAGATCCCAGCATTCACCGCGCCTGACCTGTTGACCTATGTTCACTTCTACAAAAGTCAGAATCTGCTGATTCAACTCAGGAATCTCCTGCCCATAGATAGAAGCACTGCTGCCTAAGAGAATGATACTCAGAATGTATTTTATCATATGGCAAAAACGTAAGGAAGCGCGAGAATGTTATCCTGCATTCATAATTCTGATAGCACTTTATTCAGTGCTTCGAAAAAGGTACTGCGCTCTTCATCATTAAGACTAGCAAAGCCAAGTCGGATGTAGTTATGACCGATTTGATGTTGATCATACTTGGCATAGCTCGGTATGACCACTTTGTGCTGGAGGAGCATTTCGGATAGGGTACCCCAATGATAATCCTGATGCAAACCCACCCAATAAGCCATCCCTCCGCTAGGTCGCTGGAACTGTACCAGCTCTTCTGGTAAGGAAGCCAACTCATCCCCAAACGCGAGCCATCTCTGGCGGTAAACTTGCAAAGCCTTCTTGGCATGTCTTTGAACATCTCCCATCTTAAAGAGATGCGCAAAGGCGCGTTCAAGTAGCGTGTCTCCCTGTCGATCAACGATTCTACGATACTGAGATGCTGCATCGATATACTGTTCTGGACCAATCATGAAACCGATCCGATAGACCGGAGCTACCAGCTTAGAAATACCCCCCAGGTAGATCACCCGACCTTGCACATCGGCACTTGCTAGTGGCATGATGGGCGAACGTTCGTAGTGATAGTCATAATCATAGTCATCTTCGATTATCGCGAAATCATATTGTTCCGCTAGGTGTAATAGATGTAGTCTCCGCTCGGCAGTCAGCGTAGCAGTGGTAGGATGATGGTGGTGAGGTGTGACATAGACCAGTTTGACCTTGTGCGATCGACAGATTTTCTCAAGCGCCACTGTGTCAAGTCCATCTTGGTCAACTGCACATCGTAGGATCTGCGCCCCAGCATCCAATAAGGTATGGTCAGTATTGATATAGTTGGTATCCCCAACAACTACCTGATCACCTGGCTCAATCAAGGTTTTACTTGCCAGATAGATACCCATCTGACTGCCACGAGTGATCAGTATTTGATCTGTGGATACGTTGATCCCTCTGGTGGCTTGCAGATAAGACTGCAATTGTACCCTTAAGTCAGTATCACCTCTAGGATCTGCGTAGGAGAGATGTCTGTATTGATAGCTGTGCCTTACTACGTTCTTATAAGCACGATTAATGAGATCAACAGGTGCTAACCTGACGTCTGGGACACCTTCGTCTACGATAAGATGATCGGGGTAGTAGCTGTCCGTGTTGATGAGATGATCTCTTCGCTTGAACCAGATGTTAGCCTTCTTGCTTTCAGTAGTATTGGGTTGTGCTATGCTAACGGGGCTATCAATTGGAAGTTTGTTGATCACAAAGGTGCCTTTCGAGGGTTTGGCGACTGCCCAGCCTTGACTAATCAGCTCATTGTAGGCAGCAATGACTGTCTTCCTATGGAGCTCCATGATACCTGCCATTTCACGGCTGCCAGGCAAGCGAGTTTCCGTACGCAACTGGCCATTCCTGATAAGGTCAACGAGTCCATTGGCCAATTGTAAATAGATGGGAGTTGGCGTATTCTTATGAAGCTTGAGTGATGAACTATATGGAAAAACCGGACTACCCATTTTGTAATAACTGGATGATTAGTATAGACCACTAATCTAATAGCTTTGAATCAAAGAACACAAGAATGGAATCATACGATAAGTCAAGCCACAACAAAGTAGTCCGTGGTGCCAAGCGTGCGGACTATGATAAAGCAACTATTAATGAGATTATTGATAGTCATTTTCTTTGCCATGTTTCTTATGTCTACGAAGGCGCAGCGATCTCTATCCCAACAGGATATGGTAGAGAAGGGGCTACAATATACTTACACGGAGCTATGAGCAATCGCATGCTAAAGTCGCTACTAGCCCAAGAAAGGATCAGCATGACCATCACCCATATGGATGGGCTGGTGTTGGCGCGTTCTGTATTTCATCATTCATTCAACTATCGCTCAGTGGTCATCTTTGGGAAGCCCAGATTGATCGAAGACAGAGAGGCAAAGAATGAGGCGCTGCGGATCATCACCGAGAACATCATTCCCGGTAGGTGGGAGGAAGCGAGAGTACCCAATGAAGTCGAACTCAAACGTACGCTGGTAATTGCTGTAGATATAGAAGAAGCATCAGCCAAGGTAAGAGCGGAAGGGGTAAATGACGAGCCAGAGGACTCTGATTTAAATGTTTGGGCGGGAGTACTGCCCCTCAAGGTTGTGAAGGGTACACCAGTGCCCGAACCGGATTTGAAGGCGGGTTTGGCGGTATCTCCTTCTATAGCTAATTATGAAATCTAAATGAGAGCAGTTGGCTGTTTGCTGAAAGACTGAGCTATGAGTATTGGCTAGGACTCTTCCTAGACAAAGAGCCCATTCTGCAAACAATGATAGATCAGCCTGACTGTAGAGCTACTATTGAGAAGAATAGGGATAAGTTCTGGACACGACAAGATTCGTAAAAGGTTTCAAGAAGCGAAGGTGATTTTATGGTATTCGAGAGATGTTGAGGCCATCTAGTATAGTTTGATAGTCAGCACAAGTAGCCAGAATTCCGAAGAACACCCATCCCATAATGAGGTAAGTGATATTGAGCTACTCTGATTTCTACAAGTTGATTCAATAAAGGAAGACAAGGTTACAAACCTTGTCTTCCTTTATTGAATCAGCCCAGTTTGAAGCTTATGGGTACAATCATACGGACTCTCACAGGCTTACCGCGCTGCTTACCAGGAGTCCACTTGGGCGCAAGTTTCATGACCCTGAGCGATTCATCATCACAGCCAAACCCGATTCCTTTGACGACTTCTATTTCTGATAGTGAGCCGTCTTTACTCACGACGAACTGTACAAAGACTTTCCCCTGGACATTATTGTTTTTAGCCGCTCTTGGGTATTTGATCTCTGACCCCAAGAACTTGTAGAACTCCGAAAAGCCACCTACCGGCTCAGGCATAGACTCTACTATACCAATCCAGAGCTGGTCTTCCATCGGTTCTTCAGGAAGCTCTTCAATAACCGGTGGCTCGTAAATCTCAATTTCCACAGGATAAATAAGGATCTCCTTGATCTCCTCAACTTCCACCTTAGATTCGATTATTATTGGCTGCACAACCTTCGGTGCTGGAGGTGGCTTGGGAGGTTCATGGATTGTAGCTATAATATCTTCTTCATCCCATGGGTCTACTACCATGGGACTGTCTTTGACGATGGTATGCTCTGTTCGCCACTCAAATGCTGAAATGGTGAGTGTCAAACTGATCATGAGACCGATGAAGAAGAATAAGCTATGCTTTCTCTCCAGGTCGTGTTTGGGGTTTTTCTTTGCTTCCATATCTATAGTTTTTGTTGAACATTTTCGAATTTCAATTCATTTAGACTGCCTGTGGCAGGTGGGTGAGCAGCATGCGTGTAAAAGAGTACCAAGAGGCTCAATAGAATTATACCAATTGCCAGTATCACAAACTTTGAGCGTGTCTCTCTTTTCCGTCTTTGCTCAAACTGACCCCTGAAGCGTCCAAAGTCGCCCTTGGTTCTTAGTTTGGTTTCATCTCGTCGTATCCTGAAATCAGTCTTTCTCATCACCTTGGTTAAATATGTTCTTCATTTTCTCAAGTAGCCTGTAGTGCCTCATTTTTATAGTGCTTTCCCCTTGATCCATCTCCACGCTGAGTTCCTTGAAAGTATACCCCTCGAAATGCTTAAGTTCGATCAACTTGATTTCATCATCGGATAGTTGAGAAAAGGCTAGTTGAAGCTGGGTCTCCGCGTACGGAACATTATTTTCTGGAATGCCAAGCGACTCACTCATGCTGTGGTAGTCGATCACAAATACAGGCTGCTTGTTCTTGAAATGCTTGTTGACCTCATTGGCAGCAATTCTGTATAGCCAATTACCCAATGGTTTTCCTCGAAACTCGTATTTCTTGATATTTCTAAGGGCCTTGTAGAAGGTATTGGCACATAGATCCTCAGCCAACATTTGGTTGTCTGTTCGCCGGTAAATAAATCTGAGCATTTCCGGATAGTACTTCATTTATAGTGGCTCAAAGGCTTGAATGTCCTGCTTCGAATCTTCGATCCAAGCTTTCTCTTCTTGTAGGCCGATGGTCGTCTCTTGATTTCTCAATTCGGGAGCTTTACCTATACAATACTATAATTGGTCAATAGTCACATTTATTGTGAATTACTTCTTGAAATATGAAAATATGGAATTTCCTACGGTTTAATTCTCGAGTTGGGAATGAACGTTCTTTGGTAGTAATGGCTCGAAACCTTCACATCCATTACTTCGGAATCGTTCGCCAATTGATCGTTGGCAACTTACTATAAGCATTGTCACTTCCTCGACATAAAAGAACTCAGGTTAGTACACAAAATTCTTCATGACAACATGTAGAAATGTTCAGTCAACTTGGTATATCTTAAGGCTGTTTAATAACATCTCAAAAATAAAATAGAAACACGATGAGAAATCTTAGAAACAAACTTCAAAATGTCACTCTTATGCTCGCGATAGCCATGGTAATGTCGAGTTGTTACGCCAGTACCCACGTGGTTGGTAGCGGTGGTACCTATGCCGGCAATGATATGAAACAGTATGATGTTAAGAAAAAGCATTGGTATTTGTTCTGGGGAGCAATGCCCTTGGACGAAGTAAGTGCTGATATGTTGGCAGGTGATGCTAAGAACTATACGGCACGTGAGACTTTCACTTTTGGAGACATGCTGCTAAGTGCCTTAACCTATGGGATCGCTGCTCCACGAACCATTCGAGTTTCTAAAAGCGCTGACGAGAAGTAGCCTAAGCTTAGCTCTCTTAAATGAAAGGCCCTTTGAGACATCATTCTCAAAGGGCTTTCTACTTTTCTATCTGAAATCACTCAGCTATCTAACAGTCTAGATACAAGGAAGCCAAGGTTCTAAACCTTGGCTTCCTTTCACTTAAAAGCCCTTTAGATCTTTATTTCAAGTTCAACTATAATCTATCAACTCTAAGCTAAACTAGAGTCCGGTTCCTTCAACCCAAGGGGCACCCGCAGCGACTAGCACTTTGCCCGCTGACTTGAGCTCTGCGTCAAGATCACTTAGTGTTTTAGTCATTCTGGTGATCTCGGTATTAGCGATATCCAGCTGCTCTCGGCTGGTCTGGGTAGGACCATAGGTAGAGAGCGAGATACCTCTATCTACTGCAAATAGTCGCTGACTAATCGTAGGCTTGGTCTTCTCACCAGGCTCACGCTTGGCCGCCATACCGTTGAGGTCAGCTTCGACAGCCAGTACCTTTTGCTTGAGCGCGTGGATACGATCATCCAACGCACCTGGAGCGGCTTCAGACTTAGCCAATGCTTTTTGCATGGCATTGATACGCTTCATCGCGCTGGACATACTGATGTCGATTGCCGTGGCTTTGCCCACTGCTTCTTCGTAAGCTCTCCAGAAGGCAGCAACCTCCGCAGGAGTAGCACCTTCTAGTGCGCCCTTTCTCAATGGCACTACTTCGAAATTCATTGGCTCACCTAGAGTGGTGTGCGTACCATCTACATACTTAGAGATCGTAGCGGTATAATAGCCGGGAGCAGCCATGAGGCCTTTAGCACCATCACCACCATTGAGTCCCATAGACGTTGGAGAAGGATAACGTAAGTCCCAGGCCGTTCTATGGAAGCCTTTCTTAGTAGAACCTTCCACTCGTCGCACGACATTGCCTTTGCTGTCTTTGACGGTGATCCAGATCTTAGGAGCATCTTCACGAGCTTCTGCCTCTACAGCATCCCAACCAGGGAAGCTAGCGCTTCCATTTTTCTCTTTTGCTTGTCGTATTTGCGCTTTGGACTGGAGATCATCTTTGAGGTAGTAAGTGAATACCGCTCCAAAGTCAGGGTTAGGGGCTACATAATGCTGCGCTCCCATCGATCCCTTTTGAGAATCAAAGTTGAGGTGGGAGCGTGGCACGTACCAAAGTGCTTTTCTGCTTGAGAACAATGTCGCCTCTGCCTGTAGACTGGCCTCCGTTACTTCTCTGAAGACGCTGATGTCGTCAAAGATGAAGAAGCCTCTACCGAAGCTGGCGGCTACCAGATCGTTCTCACGACGCTGAATCACAATGTCTCGGAAAGAGATAGTAGGCACACCACCCGTCATCATAGTCCACTGCTGACCACCATTGATCGTGAAGTAGATACCAAACTCTGTAGCGGCGAACATCAAGCCCGGCTTGACGTGATCCTGGATTACTCTCCAGACCACAGTCCTATCGGGAATGTTAGATCGGATAGAAGTCCATGTGCGACCTCTGTCGGTACTCTTTACCATGTAAGGAGTGTAATCACCATACTTATGATTATCAAGGCATACATAGACCGTGTTGTCATCGAACATATCGGCTTTGATATCATTGACGAATGCTGTGGCAGGTACGCCCATGGTACTAGCTTCAACCTTGCGCCAGCTACCACCATTATCTTCTGTGACTTGTAGCAATCCATCATCAGTACCGGCATAAAGTAGTCCTTCTACTTTCGGTGATTCCGATAGGGAAGTGATAGTATTATAATTAGACATAGCCAATACATCCCAAGGAGAATCCCAACTCTGCGTACTGCCCATTATCGGCAATGCGAAACGTTCCTCATTTCTGGTAAGGTCACCTGAGATGGCTTCCCAACTATCACCACGATTTTCAGATTTCCATACGCGCTGTGAAGCGAAGTATAGACGAGTTGGCTTGTGTGGGCTCACATGGATAGGTGCATCCCAGTTGAACCGCTCATAGTCCTCATCAGCACCCGGCTGTGGCTGGATGTCGACGACCTCACCAGTAGTCATATCGATACGAGCAAGATTACCTTCCTGACGCTCAGCATAGATAATGTCAGGATTACCTGGCTCAGTAGCCGGAGCATGACCATCCCAGTTGAGGACGACTCTCCAGTCAGAGTTTTGGATGCCCTGCACATTGTCTGTACGTGATGGACCGCCCTGCGTACTGTTGTCCTGCGTACCACTATAGATATTGTAGAATGGCTCAGCATCGTCTACCGCCAATTTGTAGAACTGCGTCACAGGCAGATTAGGCATGTAGCGCCAGTTTTCTGCTAGGTCGAAGCTCTCATAGACACCACCGTCGGTACCGACCATGATATAGTTAGGATCACTTGCCTTAAACGCTAGCGCATGGTTGTCACCATGACGGTGCTGGCGATTGATGTTTTTCCAGGTCTTACCACCATCAGTTGAGAACTGCATAGAAGCATCCATCATATAGAGTCGATCAAAATGGTGTGGTGAAGCGTACAGCTCTACATAGTAGTGAGGTCCGGTACCACCAGAGATGGCATCAGACTGCTTCTCCCAGTTGCCACCACGATCGGTGGACTTCCAGATACCGCCCTTGCGACGGTTGAGCTCTATCGCAGCATACACTATGTCTGGATGCTGAAAACTTACAGCCAGCCCAATCTTGCCCAGCTTTCCGGTAGGAAGACCATTGACTAGCTGTGTCCATGACTCACCAGCATCGGTGCTCTTATAGATCGCAGATTTGGTGCCTCCATCCATCAATGAAGCCACGGTGCGATGGTGCTGCCATGTGGCGGCATAGACCGTATTGGCATCTCTCGGATCAACGACGATATCGGTAACGCCTGTGAACTCCTCGTCACCGAGGGTCTTCTTCCATGTGGCACCTCCGTCAGTCGACTTGTAAAAACCACGCTCACCACCTGGGCTCCAAAGTGGGCCTTGTGAAGCGACGTAGATCACATCTGAGTTGCCCGGATGGACTATGATCTCACCGATGTGCTCCGACTTAGGTAGACCCATGTTTTTCCATGTCGTACCACCATCTTCTGACTTGTAAATACCGTCTCCGTATCCGAAATGTCGGCCACCGCCGTGCTCACCCGTACCGACCCATACCACATGAGGGTTGTTGGGATCAAGGGCGACCGAACCGATAGAGTAGGAGCCTTCCTCATCGAATATAGGAGTGAAGGTGGTACCCGCGTTGACGGTCTTCCATACACCGCCACTACCGACCGCTACGTACCAGATGCTCTCATCCTCAGGATGGATAGCCAGATCGGCGATACGTCCAGACATAAATGCCGGGCCAATGTTTCGGAGCTCCAGTCCGTCAAAAGTTTCTTCATTGAACGCGCTGCTCTGCGTGGGAGCGGGAGTACTGCTCCTTCTACGCTGTGCGTCCGCAGTGCTCACCATGACCATCAGTATGGCCAGTAGTGATAATTGTTTCATTGCGAATTTCATATGTCGTAATTTGGTTTGGGACTGATTAAAATGGCGATCCATCTAGACCGCTATACCAAATTACGATAGGATAGAGGTCCGTCAAAGGAAGCTATGCTGAGCGGTAGTTAGTGAGGGTGGGGGTTGCACATGGAAGTAAATTTCAAAACCTACCATCAAAGCAAATCGCTACAGGTCACATACTGGAATTGAAGTTGGTTATTGGTCGTTAGTTGTTAGTCCTTGGTAGCTCCCAATATCGAAATCCAAAGCAAAAGATAAAAGCTAACAAGCAATGAACTAAGCCTCAACTTAATAGCCTCCATGGACTAATAACTGATAACCACGGACCACTTATATCACCCCTCCATCTCCTCCAGCTCTTTGCCCTTGGTCTCATAGACGTACTTCGCAACAAAGAAGATCGAGATAGCAGCAAAGATGGTATACATGCTGTAGGCTGAGGCTAGTCCAGTTGATGCTAATAGGATAGGGAAGGTAAGCGTGATAGCAAAGTTGGCCACCCATTGCGCCAATCCTGAAACGGCTAGTCCAGAGCCACGAATCTGGTTCGGGAACATTTCGCCTAGCATCACCCACATGACAGGGCCCCAGGAGAAGTTGAAAAATACGACATAGAGATTGGCCGCCACTAATGCGAGGACGCCCATATTATCACTAAGTTGAAGGGTATTCTCACTATCCAGCGATCCTGTCGAAAAAGCCACTACCACCAATGCGAGAGCGATGGTCATACCTACTGATCCGATCATGAGTATTGGCTTTCGCCCCATACGGTCTACTAACAGAAGTGAGAGCACTACTGCGGCAATACTCAAACCGCCTGACACCACGTTGATCAACAATGCGTCACTTTCACCAAAGCCGACAGCTTGCCATAGCACAGCACCATAGTAGAACACGACGTTGATGCCGACCAACTGTTGGAAGGTGGCCAGGCCGATACCCACCCAAACTATGGGTCTAATTCTACCCAATGTTTTGTCATACAAGTCTGAAATTCTAGGCTTGTGATGATCTTGAGCCATAGAGGCATCAATTTCCTTTAGTTTTTCTGCTCCTTGTTCCTCGCCATACAGCCTGCTAAGCACTTTCAGGGCCTGCTCGTTCTTTCGAGTAGCGACCAGGAATCGAGGGCTTTCGGGTATGAATAGCAATGCGATCAAAAATGTAGCGGCAGGAGCAAGTTCTACCCAAAACATCCAACGCCAGGTCTCGAAATCCAACCACAGGATATTGAGTGCTGAACCTGAGATATTGGCAAGAACGTAATTACTGATGAAGCTGAAGAAGAGCCCAGAAATGATAGCAATCTGTTGTACGGTGGCCAAGGCACCTCTATAGTTCGCCGGAGCAATCTCAGCGATGTAGGCTGGAGCCATGACAGACGCGGCACCCACGGCAAGACCACCGATGATTCTGTAAACGATGAACTCCGATGACGCTACCGCAATACCTGAACCCCATGCAGAAATGAGAAATAGCACTGCTGAAATGAGTAACATTGTTTTTCTACCGAACTTATCAGCCAAAGTCCCTGCAAAATAGGCACCCACCGCACAGCCGAGGAGCATAGAGGCGACATTGAACCCACTACCAATATCACTAGCATTGAAGGCCTTTTCGATACCCTTGACGGTACCGTTGATCACGCCACTATCAAATCCGAATAGAAACCCGCCTAAAGTGGCGACACAGGCGATCAGTATGATGTAGGCGTTGTTAGTCTTTTGTGTTTCCAAGGTGCTTTCGGTTAGATTGTTTCTTCTAAGATAGCTAGATTATTAATATGCGGGCTTGAAGCACCATCTCCCCCGTTGATTCCAGTAGGAGGAGGTTAAGTGAGCGTAAAGATAGTGGCAGTTAAATAATGACTCCACTTGACCAATCAAGGAACCTAAGGCTCAAAGCTTGGGCTCTTTTTGCCGACCAGAAAGAATTGGGTCTTCCGCATTCGGATAGAGGTGTCAGACGGTAGTTGAACATCTGACCCCATGCTAAGGCAGAGTCCTCCTCAAAAAGAATACTAAAGGATCGCGAAGGTCACCCCAGCAGCTGAGCGCTAACTCGCCCCTGCAGTCATTCCGGTAGGAATCTTTGTCACAGAGACTAATCAAGAAAGTTATGATTCAATACCTTGGATTCCCATCGTACTTTTTTACTTTCCGTTGTACTCAAAAGTAGGTCTGCTGACCAGTAGCTGAATTACACACCAGGTAACCTAGAAGAAAAGTCTATGGGTTTGACTTTATTCCTTGGTTCCGAATTTTGAGGTCTACTTTTCACGGGTCTTATCTGTCTGATTAGTTTCTGATATTGTAACTAAATTATCAGTCTCTTTTTTTGAGATATTATCAGTCTTTAAACGAAAGGATTTTACCTAAATTTGAAGATCAATTCAATAAAATGCGGAACCTGATATGAAAGCATTAAGACTATTTAATAATCACATTTTGATCCGACTTCTAAGTATTGGTTTGATGTTCTGTTTCAGCTGTGGAGAAGAGGATTCCCCAGCACCAACTGTCATCGGCATCACAGCCAATGTCCAAGAAATAGATGAAGGTGAGCAGTTTGCAATCACGTTGAGAACAGATACTCCCAATCGAACAGGTACTGATATATCCGTGCCATTTATTTATGAAGGAATTGCTTTAGAATTTATTGATGGAAGCGAAATTACTCCGGTGATTCAGCAAGATCAGGAGTTTAATTCTCTTCTACTTATTGTGAACAATGATCCCGACACAACTGGAGATCGGACGCTTGTTGTGCGCATAGATGAGACGCAGATACCTACAGGTCTGACACTGGGTAACTCTTCTGTGACTATCACTATCCAAGATTAAAGATGGTAGATTTGCACTGACATGGTCAAAGTCGATGCAAGTGTTTTTTTAGAAGCTGGTGAAGATATTCCAATCATCGATGTTAGGTCCCCAGGAGAGTTTGAAAAGGGACATATTCCCTCCGCTGTTGCTATCCCGCTATTTACCAATGAGGAAAGAGCCATAGTAGGCACGCTTTACAAAGAGCAAGGGCAGCAAGTAGCTATCAAAGAGGGTCTGCGTATCGTTGGGCCAAAGATGGTCGATTTTATCAACAAGGCTGAAGCCACAAACTCACCCCATTTGCATGTGCACTGCTGGCGTGGCGGTATGCGATCAGAAAGTATGGCTTGGTTATTTGAGCGCTATGGACTGCAAACGACTTTACTATCAGGTGGTTACAAGGCCTATCGCAATGAAGTGCTTAGCTTCTTTGAGCAGCGGCTAAATTTGAGGGTACTCACTGGCTACACAGGATGTCAGAAGACAGAGCTGCTTCAAAATATGGCTCGAAAAGGTGCGCAGGTGATCGATCTCGAGGGGTTGGCCAACCACCAAGGATCAAGCTTTGGCAATGCCAAAACAGATGGACAGCCTACCAGCGAACAGTTTCAGAATGATCTCCATGCTTTTTGTCGCACTCTCGATCCCTCCAAGCCTATTTGGATAGAGGACGAGTCGATTTGTATCGGCAGTGTCAGCCTACCGGAATCATTGTTCAGACAAATGTCAATTGCCCCTCATTTGCGCATCAGTGCGAGCCCAGATCAACGCCTTCGATTCCTG
>JAVKDO010000141.1:0-19574 GCA_040222235.1 Cyclobacteriaceae bacterium | reverse complement strand
CCTTGATCATCCGTGAGGTTACCCTCTAGCGGGAATGCTACTCGATCTAGCTGGAAGTCCTCCTCCTCATGAAATCGATCATAGAAGGCATCAAAGTCTTCATCCACAGGCGCTATCGCAATTTTCTTTTGGCAAGCAGTGAATAATACTGCTGCTAGCACAAAGTAGAAGGTGTAATTGAAGGTTCGGTTCATTGGGTTAAAACGTCTGTCATTATAAGGCTGATATAAAGCTAGTAAAAAAAGTCGCTTGAGTCTGTCATCTCACAATACTGAAGGCTTTTTAGCACAAAAGGTAAAATGGACAGTCCATCGGGAAGAATGGACACTTACCCTACCGGAATAGGGGCGTTAGACTAACCATAATCAGAAAATAAAAAACTAAAACAATAGAAATTATGGCAACTCAATTTAACGTTCCGACCCGAGAAGAAGTAAGCGAAAACAACCAAGCGATCTTCGACCAATTGCAAAAAGGTCTTGGCTTTGTACCTAACCTTTACGCGACTTACGCCTACAGTGACACTGCATTGGGCGACTATCTTGCACTACAAAACCGCAAGAGCTCACTGAAAGCAAAGGAAAGAGAAATCATCAACCTAGTGGTAAGCCAGGTCAACGAATGTGCCTACTGTCTAGCTGCTCATACTGCCCTTGGCAAAATGAATGGCTTCACAGATGAGCAGATTCTTGAGCTAAGAACTGGTGAAGCAAGCTTCGACGCTAAATTCGACGCGCTGGCAAAATTCACAAAAGACATCACCATCAATAGAAGCAAGCCTAGCCCTGAAGCCCTAGATAATTTCTTCGCAGCTGGCTACACAAAAGAGAACTTGGTGGATACCATCGTAGTGATCGGTGATAAGATCATCAGCAACTTCATTCACGGAGCAACTCAGATACCTGTGGACTTCCCAACAGCACCTGAACTTGAACCTGCTCTAGCATAATTTTTACTCAATTGTCTCAAAAGCCTGCAGTTGTCAGGTTGAGCCTGTCGAAACCTATCAGTTTCACCTGATTCATTTCGACAAGGTGTCTGCCAAGCAGGCTCAATGTAACATGCTACAAAGTAGCCAAGCTTCTGAGACAGCCCATTTTTTTAACCTTTCAAAAAATAAAATCATGAAAAATCTATTATCAATATTAGTAGGAGCATTATTAGCAATCACTTCAGTTTACGCACAGGACGCCAAAACCGTCAAATTAGAACAGGTGCCTGGAGAATTTACTGAAACAACATTAACACTTGAAGCGGGCAAGCCGTACGTATTCGAGGTTGCTAACAATGGTATCGATCATGCGGTCGGCTTTGTAGTAGCGCCTAAAGGCAAGACCGATCAGCCCAACCACATCCCTGAAGCTTATTTGACTTCTACGATCGAAGATGGTCAAACTGGTAACTCAGGTGTAGTGACACTAGAAAAAGGCGAGTATGTCTACTTCTGCCCTCTGAACCCAACCCCACTGTACTCGATCACTGTAGAGTAAGCAGCAAGGCTTTTCATAGCAGGTTACAAAGATCCCGTGAGAGCGGGGGCTTTTTTGTTATTGTTCTTTAGTGCCAGTTACCATCCCTCCTATTCCTGTAGCATCAACAAAGAAGCCGTCAATTACTCCTTCTTGACTTACAGTGAGTGTGGCACGGGGAAATGTTAAAGCACCACCACCATCAACTTGATAAATAAAGATATTATCACCTGAAGCAAGTTGTGCCGAATACCCTCTCAAACTGCCTGGAGTTGAATTATTTTCCGTTTCAATTACACCTCTTACAATACCTCCCTGCACATCTATTGACCAGGTTGTCTCATTTTCAGAAGCTGGATTCTGAACTATAAACTGACCGCTATACCTGCCATCAAGGTCTGGAACATATAAAGCCCCTCTCACGACACCTTCTTCTTCTGGATCAGACCAAGTACCGGTAATTATTCCATCTCTGATTGAAATTTCATTCTCAACACCTTCACCAAGAGGAAAGAACAACCGCCCGCCATCTTTTACTGACCCTGAAATTGATTCTTGTCCACTCCCCTCACCAAAATCAAAAAACCTGTATTGACCACTTACGTCACCATTGCTCACTGAGATTTCCATCTCACCAAGTTGGACGTCAACAGTGTTTAGGGCCACACCTACATAGTTGCCGTCAAATTCATTTGAAACTGGTAGATCTTCAAAAGGATCATCAAGGGTGGTGCTATCATCTTCAGACCCACATGAAACTGATAGGATCATGAGGTTTATTGAGAGGAGTGTAGTAGAAATGAGTTGTTTAAGTGACATATTAGTGGTTTTTATCATTTAGAAACAGATTAATTTAGCTAATTGGACTTAACATTACAACTATCCCAATTATTCAAGCCCTAAGCCTACTTGCTGATCATAATACAAAAAATCCCGACCAAGGCCGGGATTCATAGTTCATTTTCAATTACTTCGTTTTCGCAATTAGATGGGGTAACTTCAAACCAGCATCTTTTAAAATACCACTTAAAGTACCCGTCGGGATATCCTTGGAATGAATCGGAACTACAATGATTTTATTTCCTGGCTTCTTGAATATAGCGTGACTCCCACTTTGTCTAACAAAAACAAACCCTTCGCCTTCAAGCAGTTTCACTAATTCCTTAGCCTTCATCCAAAGAGAGCGCCTTATGAGTCAGCTCATCTTCTATAAGCACACTCAAATACAGAGAAACCGCATCTTTTAGATGTTCAATTGCCTGTGTGGTGGTACTTCCATGAGAATGACAGCCTGGAAGTTCCGGACACCAGGAGTGGTATTGGTTTCCATCTTTTTCTATTTCAAACGTCAGATTAGCCATAAGAATAAAGTTAGCCGATCTAATACAAACAAAAAATCCCGACTAGCGTCGGGATTCATTATCCATTCTCAATTGAATGCCATCACGCCAAGCTAGTTTCCTAGCACCTCTCCCCAGCCCTGGGATTGCCGAACCACTCCAAAAGAGGGACAGCACATGCTTAGCTCAATGGCATTAATTATCAATTTCTAAAGGTGGATCACTTCATCATAAGCGGCTGCAGCAGCTTCCATCACCGCCTCCGACATAGTCGGGTGAGGGTGTACTGACTTCACGATATCCATACCCGTAGTTTCTAGGTTTCTGGCTGTTACCGCTTCGGCGATCATTTCGGTGACATTGGCACCAATCATGTGACAACCGAGCCATTCGCCGTACTTGGCATCAAAGATCACCTTCACAAAGCCATCAGAATGTCCAGAAGCTTTCGCCTTACCAGAAGCCGAGAATGGGAATTTGCCCACTTTTATATCATATCCAGCCTCTTTGGCGGCTTTCTCTGTGTAGCCCACTGAGGCCACTTCTGGGAAGCAATAAGTACAGCCCGGGATGTTATTATAGTTCAGTGGCTCAGGGTGATGACCTGCAATCTTCTCCACACATATAATTCCTTCGGCAGAAGCAACGTGCGCCAAGGCAGGGCCATGCACGATATCTCCAATAGCGTAGATACCGTTAATATTCGTTTTGTAATAGTCATCGACGAGTACTTTGCCGCGATCAGTTGCCACGCCCACATCCTCCAGACCAATGCCTTCGAGGTTGGTACTTACACCTACTGCTGACAATACCACGTCACACTCCAGCGTCTCCTCGCCTTTTTTGGTCTTGACTGTCACTTTGCAGCCCTTACCAGAAGTATCCACATTGGTCACCTCAGACTCAAGCATGATATTGATACCGCTTTTCTTGAAAGTACGCGCTAGCTGTTTTGACACTTCCTCGTCCTCTACAGGCACTATGTTCGGCATGAATTCTACGATAGTCACCTCAGTGCCAATGCTATGGTAGAAGTAAGCAAACTCTACGCCTATGGCACCCGAGCCAACTACGACCATTTTCTTAGGCTGCTTTTCCATGACCATCGCTTTGCGATAGCCGATGATTTTCTCATTATCGATCGGCAGGTTGGGGAGCTCACGAGATCTTCCTCCTGTAGCCAGAATGATGCTATCCGCTTCGTACTGCTCTTTCTTTCCGTCTTCGGCTGTCACTTCGACTCTCTTGGGAGAGACGAGCTTTCCAAAGCCATTGATCGTATCGATCTTGTTTTTCTTGAACAGGAACTGGATGCCCTTGCTCATGCCGTCAGCAACGCCACGACTCCTCTTGATCATACCATCAAAATCTACTTTGGCATCCTTCACAGTTATCCCATAATCCGATGAGTGATTGATATAGTCAAATACCTGAGCACTCTTCAGTAGCGCCTTGGTCGGGATACAACCCCAGTTGAGGCAGATACCCCCAAGAGATTCCATTTCCACCACACCCACTTTCTTGCCCAACTGTGCCGCTCTGATCGCCGCTACATATCCGCCAGGTCCGCTACCGATCACTAATATGTCGTATTTTGATGCCATAAGTCGTTCTAGATTTTGCTTCGAATGAGCGCAAATTTATATCCTTTGGCGCTAGAAAAAAACTCATAACCCGGTAGCTATGCCCTTACCTACCGGAATCTCTGAATGGCCGTCATACTGCATGTTGAGTGGTCTATTAGCGATTTGAACCCATCTATATTCACCATTTTTTAGCCTAAGTTTACGGCTGGTTTAATACACTACTTTGTTGAGCTGAATTCATTGTCACATTGAGCTTGTCGAAATGTCACGTCAATAGGTTTCGACATGCCTGTCTGCCGACAAGGCAGGCTCAACCTGACATCTTTGTACTGGGATAGCTTACAACAAAGTAGAACAACTATAAAAACTAGAACTCAATGGGATTACTTTCTGGTAAGAATGCCCTTATCACAGGGGCCTCAAAAGGTATCGGACGTGCTATTGCTATTCGCTTTGCGGAAGAGGGCGCCAACGTAGCGTTCACCTATCTCTCAAGCGTCGAAAAAGGCGAAGCACTCGAAAAAGAGCTGGCAGCCAAAGGTGTCAAAGCCAAAGGATTCAGGTCTGACGCTTCAGACTTTACAGCAGCAGACCAGCTCATCAACGACACAGTTGCTGAATTGGGAAGTTTGGATATATTGGTCAATAACGCCGGCATCACCCAGGACAATCTGCTCATGCGGATGACTGAGGAGATGTGGGACAATGTGATCAATGTTAACCTTAAGTCCTGCTTCAATACCGTAAAGGCGGTCACCAGAACGATGATGAAGCAGAAAGCGGGATCGATCATCAACATCACCTCCGTAGTAGGTGTAAAAGGTAATGCGGGACAGGCCAACTATGCTGCGTCCAAAGCCGGTATGATAGGATTTACTAAGTCAGTAGCACTAGAGTTGGGCTCTAGAAACATTCGCTCCAATGCAGTAGCGCCCGGCTTTATCGAGACGGAAATGACCGCAGCATTGGATGAGAAAGTGGTACAGTCCTGGAGAGATGGTATTCCTTTGAGACGCGGAGGTGATCCTAGTGATGTAGCCAACCTTTGTGTCTTCTTAGGCTCAGACATGTCGACTTATATCACCGGCCAGGTACTCAATGTAGATGGTGGCATGCTCACCTGATAGTGATTATTTACCTCCACTCAAATAGAATTCCCAACCCCAGCGTGGATTCCTGCGTGCTCTGACTATGGATCAACTTCAGCTCATCTTTGAGGAGTCACCTTGGTGGATATTGCCAAGCATCTTGCTTGGCGCGGGCTATGCGTGGCTACTCTACCAAAAGAGTGGCCCATGGAGTAGCACCACGAATAAAATACTCGCTGGACTCAGGGGTTTCTTTGTGGCCCTGCTGGCATTCTTTCTAATCAACCCACTACTCAAGCAGATCATCAGCCAGATCGAAGATCCTATTTTTGTACTAGCTGTCGATAATAGCGCCTCGGTGCTGGGTGTTGATGATGATCCTTCAGCACTTAAGGCTAGACTTTCGACGGTCATCTCTGGCATGAATGAGAGCAGCTCTCAGGTAGATGTATACACTTTTGATGGTAAGCTATCGCCAAATGACTTTGACAGCCTCAAGTTTGACAGCAAGTCAACCCATCTTTCAAGGCTACTGAAAAAAATCCAGAGCGACTATGAAGGTCGAAACCTAGCTGGCGTTGTGCTTGCCTCTGATGGCATCTTCAATCAAGGGCTATCGCCGCAGTATCGAAATTATGCTTTCCCCATTCATACACTCGGCTTGGGAGATACGATCCCTAAAAGGGACGTTAAGATTAAGAACCTGTACTACAATAAGATTGCCTACCTGGGAAATAAATTCCCGCTAGTCGTAGAGCTACAAAACGACGGAATCCTCAGCGAGTCCACTTCCATTTCAATTCTTCAAAACGGTCAGCTGTTGGCTACCGAGACGGTCGAGCTAAGTAGTGATAATTCCGTTTTCAGCACTGAGTTCAATCTGGAGGCCAATACTGCCGGATTCCAGCGCTATCAAGTCATCGTGGATGAAGTGGTAGATGAATTGACGGCTGCAAATAATAGTCAAGATGCATACTTGGAGATCATTGATGGCAAGGAAAAGATTTTGATGATTGGCTTTGCTCCACACCCTGACATGAAAGCCATCAATGCAGCGCTCAGCAAGAATGAAAATTACGAGATCACCCAGTACATTCCGGGCGTAGATGAGTATGAGGTCGATCAATATGATCTTATCATCATTAATGAAGCATTTGATCGCTTTAATCTATTAAAGCCAATATTTGATCAGGTGCTCCAATACAAAGCTTCTCTGCTCATAGTGCTGGGCAATCGCTCCAACTTCAAAGTTTACAACGAGACTTTTGACCTAGCACAATTTGAGGCTAAGGCCGGTCAACGCGACAGAGTATCTCCATCGTACAACGAGGACTTTTCCTATTTCACCTTTGACCAAGAAAACCAGAGTGTCCTCAACAGTTACCCTCCGATTACTGTGCCCTACGGAGAGTTTACAGTACACCCTGAGACGGAGGTGCTTTTTTATCAAAAGGTCGGAAGCATCGAAACCACCAAGCCGCTTATGATGGTCAGAAATACACAAGATCGAAAGGTCGGTGTAATTATAGGCGAAGGATTTTGGCAATGGCGGCTTCAGGAATATGCTCAATATGAAAGCACAGAGGTGTTTGACCAGTTTATCTCAAAGACAGTGCAGTACCTCAGTACCAAGGAGGACAAGCGCAAGTTCAGATTCTACCCAGAGAAGAATGAGTACTTCGACACTGAGCCGGTGGTATTCGAAGCTGAGGTCTACAACAATATCTATGAGCCCGTCTATGGCTTTGAAATCAACCTCGACCTGAAAGATGAGGAAGACAATATCAACCAATATTCCCTCATCAATAGTGAGTCTAACTCCAGGTTGACGATTGGTCAGCTGTCACATGGTATCTATCAGTACGAGGCATACACCATCTTGGATGAAAAGCGAGAGACCATCTCCGGAGAACTGAGTGTGCAGGAACTACAGCTAGAGTCTGTCTCCCTCACTGCACAGCATCAGCTCCTGAGAACAGTCAGTGAGAATTCAGGAGGACAGTTTTTTCACTTATCAGAAATAGGCTCATTACCGTCCTACCTTACGCAGCAGGAAGCAAAAGGTATCATCTATTCAACTGAGAGCTTTGAGTCACTGATCAACCTCAGGTGGATCTTCTTCATTCTTCTGGCCCTCGTGAGCACGGAATGGTTCATCAGGAAGTATAGCGGTAGCTATTAGTAGGCAGAAGTCGGAGACAATCCACTTCCAACTATCTACGCCAGCAGCATTTCGACTTGCCCAATTAGCCGTTCGTCCCATCCATTCAACTTATGGCAGGTTTCACGGTAAGAAAGAGTGGTATCAAGTGACTCATTCATAAGTCAGAACCCCCCTCACCATGGTTAGAAACATCCTCAAAATCGCTCTTCGAAATCTTGTCAAGTACCGTAGCTTCAGCGTCATCAACATCACCGGCTTAGCTGGTGGACTTACTTGCTGCCTGCTCATTCTCCTATTCGTAGTAGATGAGTACAGCTATGACAATTTCCAAGAAAAGCGTGATCGGCTCTATCGGGTACAGTATCAGATCAACAACTTCGATATTGCCAGCGTCCCTCCTGTTATGTCCAGCCACATTCGCTCCTACTTCAGTGAGGTGGAGGAAACAGCACGGATGTTCAACCGGGCGATCAGTGTTCGCATCGGCGATGACGCTAGATTTGAAGAGTCCAATGCGTTTTTTGCAGATTCTACGCTGCTTGAGATGCTGACCTTTCAAGTACTTCAAGGTCAAGTATCTGGGGCGCTGGATAGACCTTATTCGATCATACTGAATCAAACTACAGCTGAAAAATACTTCCCAGGTGAGAGTCCTATCGGAAAACAAATTGCCATAGAGGGGGACAACTTATTTCAGGTAGCTGCTGTCGTAGCTGACTACCCACCCAACTCACATTTCCATTTTGATATACTCCTCCCTTATCAGAATATGTATGATATAGAGCCTGAGCAGTTACAAAATCGAATCAGACAGAACTACCAGATGAACTGGATGGTATCACACTCGCACACTTATGTCCTCCTAAAACCTGATGCAGACCCTGGTAATGTCAATGCTAAGTTCTCAGCATTCGGGGAGGAGAAGATACCAGAAAACATGCAGCGCGGGCAAGGCTTCTTGCTACAGCCTATGTCTGACTTCCATCTCAATAATGTGGTAGCAGGCACCCCAGAACCTCCTGGCAGTCAGTTGATGATTTATATCCTTATTGCGGTAGGTATCTTGACGCTGCTGATAGCGTGTATTAATTTCATCAATCTGACCACAGCTAGATTCATCCAGCGGGCCAAAGAAATTGGTATTCGTAAAGTACTCGGTGCGCGAAAAAAGCAACTTATAGCACAGTTTCTCAGTGAGGCGTTTGTATTAACACTTGTAGCAGCTGTCGCCAGCTTCTTTCTGGCACAAATGTTTTTGCCATTGGTCAATAACCTGTTGGATAAACAGCTGAACACTCAATCGTTGTTGGAACCTCAAATAATCATTGCCTATATCGCGCTTATCTTGATCACAAGTATTGCAGCCGGCATTTATCCAGCATTTGTGGTAACACAGATTACTCCTATTCAAAGCCTGAAGGGAACACTCTCAGCTAACTCAAGCTCGCTCACTTTGCGAAAGGCCCTTGTTGTTGTACAGTTCAGCGTTTCATCTCTCCTCGTGATTGGTGCGATGATCGTCTTCAATCAGTTAGAATATATCAATGAACGACCACTGGGCTTTGATAAAAACCTAATGCTCAACGTACCTGTCCAAAGTCAGAATTTCAATAACCTTTTTGGTGGAATCGACGGAGAAAAGCGCAGCACGATGAACGCTTTTGAGGAGGCATTGCAATCAGTACCAGGAGTGATAGGTAGTACAGTGTCGTCAGGTTCTCCTGGCTCAGGAGTGGTCAATCGAAATGTAATACCTGATGGGCACACAGCCGATGACCGGATCATTGCTCCAGTGTTTTCTGTAGACTATGACTTCATCGACCTATACGATATTTCCGTTGTTGCTGGCCGTGTGTTCTCCACGGAGTATGGGACTGATCATCTGCAGGCGTTCATGATCAATGAACAAGCTTTACAAGAATACAATCTTGGGAATAGCGCAGAGGATGCCTTGGGTAAAGATGTGAATGTCGAAGGCAAGGAAGGGAAGATCATAGGTGTATTAAGTGACTTCAACTATCTTCCACTGACCCAAGAAATCGGACCTCTCTTTATGGAAATCAGTGTTCCTTCTTTCAACACTTATTCTATCAAAGTTGAATCCGGAAATATGACTCCTACTATAGCGGCGATTGAGGATACCTGGAACGAGTTTTTCCCAGAAGAAACGTTCACCTATACTTTTCTAGATGACAATCTTGCTCAGAATTACATTGCTGAAGAGCGACTTGGGACCATGATCAAGTATTTTTCTATTCTGGCAATAGTGATTGCTGGATTAGGTAGCTATGGCTTGGTCATGTTTGTAGTGGCACATCGTATGAAGGAAGTCGGTATTAGAAAAGTGCTGGGCGCAACCGTGGCTGAAGTACTTATGCTAATTTCAAAAAGCTTTGTAGGCCTTGTCATCATTGGGTTTGTAATTGCTGTGCCTTTCGCCTGGTTGTCAGCAAATCTTTGGTTAGATAACTTCTCCTATAGGATAAACACTCCGTTGATGCCTTTCATTGTCGCACTTGGTGCTGGATTGACTTTAGTAGGGATCACTACTGCCTATCATACGATCAAGGCAGCAAATGCCAATCCAGTGACTTCCTTAAGAGATGAGTAGCACTGAAGCTTAGTCAACTTCGAAGTTTCAAGTATTTCAAAAAAACGCGCTGAACTGCAACAAAAAAGGAGGCTTTCGCCTCCTTTCATTTTAATCCTCTTTCTTCTCTTCCTTCTTTTTCTTCTTCTTTTTGATCGTAACGGTCAGCTCTTCAGCCTCCTTTTTATGATCGGCGAGAAGTACGTCTCCCTCTTGAACATCACCCTTCAGGATTTCTTCAGCTACCTGATCTTCCAGGTATTTTTGAATGGCCCTATTCAATGGACGAGCTCCGTATTGAGGATCATAGCCTTTTTCCGCCAGGAAATCCTTAGCTGGCTCAGTCAACTCAACGGTATAGCCAAGATCTGAAATACGCACAAATAACTTACCAAGCGTAATGTCAATAATCTTGTGAATATGCTCACGCTCTAGTGAGTTGAAGATGATGACGTCATCAAGACGATTCAAAAACTCAGGACTGAAAGTCTTCTTCAGGGCACTCTGAATCGTCGATCTCATGACTTCATCATTGTTGTCCTGCTTTGCCTTAGTCGCAAAACCTATACCCGCGCCAAAGTCCTTGAGGTCTCTCACACCGATGTTGGAAGTCATAATGATGATCGTATTACGGAAGTCTACTCTTCTACCGAGACCGTCAGTCAAGATACCATCATCCAATACTTGCAACAAGATGTTGAATACATCAGGGTGTGCCTTCTCAATCTCATCAAGCAGCACCACGCTATAAGGCTTTCTCCTTACTTTCTCAGTAAGCTGGCCGCCCTCTTCATAGCCCACATAGCCCGGAGGTGCTCCCACGAGTCTACTCACGGAGAATTTCTCCATGTACTCAGACATGTCAATACGAATCAGGCTATCCTCCTTATCAAATAAATAGGACGACAATACCTTCGCAAGTTCCGTCTTACCTACACCCGTAGGGCCAAGGAATACAAATGAACCAATTGGCTTCTTAGGATCCTTTAGACCGACACGCGTTCGCTGTATCGCCTTGACCAATTTCTTGATCGCATCCTTTTGGCCTATTACTTTATCATCTAGCTCAGCATCCATGCCGAGCAGCTTGTTACTTTCTTTTTGAGCTATTCTATTGGCTGGGATGCCTGTCATCATTGCGATCACATCCGCCACATTGTCTTCCTCTACCGTATAGCGCTTGGTTTTAGTCTCCTCTTCCCATTTCGCTTTAGCAATCTCGAGTTGCTCGATTAGCTTCTTCTCTTTATCACGTAGCTGAGCAGCTTCTTCATATTTCTGGCTCTTGACTACCTGATTTTTTTCTTTCTTCACTTCCTCTATCTGCTCTTCGAGACTGACGATATCATCCGGCACATAGATATTGTTGATATGGACTCTAGCTCCGGCTTCATCCATTACGTCTATCGCCTTATCAGGTAAATGTCTGTCGCTGATATACCTATCGGAAAGCGTTACACAAGCCGCAAGGGCCTCTGGCGTATAGTTCACATGATGATGACTTTCGTACTTATCCTTGATATTATCAAGAATCTGAAGGGTCTCTTCTGTAGTAGTGGCATCCACCATTACCATTTGGAACCTTCGCGCCAATGCTCCATCTTTTTCGATGTACTGACGATACTCATCTAGCGTCGTAGCACCGATACATTGTATCTCTCCTCTAGCTAGGGCTGGCTTGAACATATTCGAAGCATCCAGCGAACCGGACGCCCCACCTGCACCTACGATGGTGTGGAGCTCATCAATGAATAGGATCACCTCTGGTGTCTTCTCTATTTCATTCATGACAGCTTTCATGCGCTCTTCAAACTGCCCACGGTACTTTGTACCCGCAACTAATGAAGCAAGATCTAGCGTCACTACTCTTTTGTTAAAGAGTATTCTCGATACCTTCTTTTGGATAATTCGCAAGGCCAACCCTTCTGCGATAGCGGTCTTACCAACACCCGGCTCACCTATTAGGATAGGATTGTTTTTCTTTCTTCGGCTCAGAATCTGCGCCACGCGCTCTATTTCCTTCTCTCTACCGACAATGGGATCGAGCTTGTCATCCTCGGCCATCTTGGTCAGGTCACGGCCGAAATTGTCAAGCACCGGCGTACGAGATTTTTCTGTAGACTTAGAACCAGAGTCTCCTCTGCCCGATGATCCTCCTGACGAACCTCCACCTCCGAAGATCCTTGAGCTGTCCTCATCACCTTCGTCAGTATCAGAAGAAGCCAAAGGGTTATCCGTTTGGTACTCCAGGAGTTCCTTGACCACATCATAAGTGACGTCAAACTTCTCCAAGATTTGTGTGGCGATATTGTCCTCATCTCTTAGTATAGAAAGCAACAAATGCTCTGTACCAATCAACTGACTTTTGAATATTTTTGCTTCTAAATAAGTGATCTTCAGCACTTTCTCTGATTGTCTTGTCAATGGGATATTAGCGAGATTCTTGACGTTGCTGGTCGCAGTACCTTTGGTTGCCTGCTCTATTGCAGCACGCAGTTCGTCAAGTGAGACACCCAGTTTCTTGAGTAAACCCACGGCCACTCCCTCTCCCTCTCTGATCATTCCAAGCAGGAGATGCTCTGTGCCAATGTAGTCATGACCAAGTCGCAGTGCTTCTTCCCTACTTAGCGATATCACTTCTTTTACTCTATTTGAAAATTTAGCTTCCATATGATGGACGTGATTGTCTTAAGTAAAAATATATTTTTCGTGAGTGATAAACCACCTCTCACTCTAATTAACTTCTGTAAAACGCAGATTATTCAGGATTTGTTCATTGACACAAAACGGTCGTTTTCCTGATCATCGAGCCTGTATTCGGACCTTCGCAAAACAGCATATCGATTAGACTCATGCCCTTGACAAATTTACTGCCAAACACCTGAGGGTACGCATGAGCCGACAACTTTCCCAGGAATTCCTCTTTGTTTTTAGGATTAACTATAGATCTATAGTCTTGAATACCAATACCTTCTGTATTAATATATTGTTCAGAGTAGCTCCAATCAATACCCAGATCTGCCAACTTCACCAAGCATGACAATAAGTCATGATTAATATCTACCAAGTACTGATACCTCCTTTCGTAATAAGGAATCAGTTGGTCAGCGTAGTATTCAAAGAAGGGTGACTTACCATAGGCGGACCGAATACTTCGCCAATGAACCTTCTGCCAATTAGAGGTATTATCCACTAATGTGTCTTTCATCAGCTGCCTGCTCCTGCCTCGCTCAACTGGTACGGTCAAGTTTATGACGCCATTCGACCCTAGGATCTCAGCCCTATTCCGGTAGGTCTGTCTGATGTAGTTTTCATGACTGTCGATAACTATAGTATCGGCACATGCCAATAAGGAAAAGTAGGCTATGCCAGGCAGATACTGACTTTCGATGACGATCGGCTTCAATTTCCGGTAGGTTATAAAAACTCAGAGAGGTCGCCCAGGCCTTCCCGCACCACATTGATTTCATAATCATCGGTGCAGTCTACTACGGTACTTGGGGAGAGGTTGCCATAGCCACCATCGATGATCACATCAACTTGGTGTTCGAACTTTTCGTAGATCAACGAAGGATCAGTAGAATACTCGACCACCTCATCATCGTCTTTGATAGAGGTAGTAATGATAGGGTTGCCAAGTGCTTTGACAATCTCCCTGGGAATGCTATTATCCGGCACTCGGATACCTACGGTTTTTTTACTGGCATTGAGAATCTTAGGCACTTTGCTACTGGACTTGAGGATGAAAGTGAAAGGGCCGGGCAGGGCTTTCTTCATCAGTTTGAAAGTAGTGTTATTGAGACTCTTAGTGTACTCAGAGATATGGCTAAGGTCATAGCAGATAAAGCTAAGATCCGTCTTCTTTCCCTTCAGTCCCTTGATCTGTAGCACCCGATCTATCGCTTTGGGATTGAAGATATCACAGCCCAGGCCATATACTGTATCTGTAGGATAGATAATCACACCTCCAGCGCGAAGCACATCGGCGATATGCTCAATCTTCCTTTCTTCTGGATTTTCTGGAAACAATTTGATTAACTCTGCCTTCATCAGTGCATCAAAATTACATCAATTGGGGTACCAATCAATTTATTAGTTTTGCGTGACTATGCGAAAAAAAAATTGGCTTGTTTTGGTCATTGTGGTGTTTTCCACCATGTTGTCCTCGTTTGTATTCTACTTCTATCAGGTCATCTACACACCTAATTTCCAACAGGAAAAAGAAGACATAGACATCCTCATCCCACGAGGCGCAACTTTCAAAGACGTACAAAACATGTTTTATGATCGAGGTATCGTCAACGACCTAGTGGCGTTTAGCTTGCTTGCCAAACTGATGAACTACGATGAGTCCGTCAGGCCGGGGGTCTATACCATCAAGAAGGACATGCCCAACATCCTGGTCGTGCGTAGGCTTAGATCAGGTGATCAGACACCTGTCAATATTACCTTCAACAATGTGCGGCTCATCGAGGAACTGCCAGAAAAAATCACTGATAACACCGGTATTAATCCTGAAGACTTTCGCAAGTTGCTTGAAGATGACACGTTAGTGGCGTCTCTTGGATTTACCAAGGAGAGCATCATCTCCATGTTCATTCCCAACACCTATGAGGTCTACTGGACCATGAGTGCTGAAGCTTTGCTCAAGAAGATGAAAGCAGAGCACACGCGCTTTTGGTCTGACTCAAGGAAGCAAAAAGCAGAATCCTTGGGCTTAACTCCACTAGAGGTGAGTACGCTCGCTTCTATAGTTCAAGCCGAAACACAGCAGTATGATGAGGCAGCTACCGTAGCGGGCCTCTACCTCAACAGACTCAAGCGAAACATTGCATTACAAGCTGATCCTACGCTGGTCTTTGCCGCACAGGACTTTACCATCAAGCGGGTGCTGAATGTGCATAAGGAGATTGACTCCCCTTACAACACCTACATGTACAGCGGCTTGCCACCCGGACCGATCAATATGCCCCAACCCAATTACATTGATGCCGTTTTGAATTACGAGGAGCACCGGTATCTTTATATGTGCGCTAAGGAAGATTTTTCAGGTTACCACAACTTTGCTACTAATCTCCGCGATCATTTGAGGAATGCTGAAAAGTATCAGGCTGCACTCAACCGTGCCGGACTATATAGATAATCATGTTTGCAAGCGAGACACAAGTGCGCGTACGATATGCCGAGACTGACCAGATGGGCTATGTCTATTATGGTAACTACCCGATGTACTATGAGGTGGCTCAGGTAGAGGCCTTTCGCAAATTGGGGTTTCCCTACAAGAATCTTGAAGACATGGGCATAGGTATGCCCGTATTGGATATGAACATCAAGTATCACTCACCAGGGAAGTACGACGAGCTGCTTACACTGAAGGTAGAAATCCCCGAAATGCCCACTGCTCGTATCAAGTTTTACTACGAGATCTTCAATGAGGCTGGTAAAATGATTAATGAGGGTACTACCACACTCGTCTTTATGAAGATGGAAAATGGACGTCCTGTACGACTTCCGCAGATTATGCACGATCTACTTATCCCATTTTTTAGTGAGAAGGATTGATCTTCATCGGCACCTGCTGTTTAGCACCTCTTACCAGAAGCTTCTTACTTTCCTAAAAAGTATTCGGATTAGGCGCGGAGATGCTACGCTGTACTCGACTATTAATGTGTTTATGGGCAAGCTCGGTCAGGATCAAATATTTGAGAAGGCCAATGCTGTCGCCTTCAGCTTTACATTGGCGATGTTTCCATCGATCATTTTCCTATTTACCCTCATTCCGTTTATTCACAACATTATCCCAGAGGTGGATACGCAACAGATCATGGATTTTCTGGAGGTGACCCTACCGGAAAACATGTATGCGGTCACGGCAAGCACGCTAGAGGACATCATCGGAATAAAACGCGGCGGACTCCTTTCTTTCGGTGTACTGTTCGCCTTGTTTCTTGCTACTAATGGGGTCAATACCTTGATGCAAGCTTTTAACAACTGCTACAAGACCAAGGAGAAGAGAAGTTTCTTAACCACCCGACTCATTGCTACCGGCATTACCATTATGCTTGCCTTTGTGCTCTTACTAGCGCTCGTACTGCTGGTCGTTGGCCAGTTCGTCATCGATTGGCTATTTAGCTTTGGTATGCTCACAGAAGACCTCCTTTATTATACACTGCTACTGGTTCGGCTAATCATTGTCCTGGTCACCTTCTTCCTAGCGATTTCATTGATCTATTATTTAGCACCCGCCATTCATGATCGATGGAGATTTTTCTCTTCAGGTTCGTTCATGGCAGCTGTCATTTGTGTGGCACTATCTTTTGGTTTCGCCATCTACATCAACAACTTCGCAACTTACAACAAGGTCTACGGATCTATCGGTGTGCTGATCGCCTTGATGGTCTGGTTGTTCATGCTTTCTGCAGTTCTCCTGATGGGCTTTGAGTGGAATGCTAGCGCAGATCTAGCCGCTCGACTCAATCAATCTAAGTCTAGCCAAAAAAATAGCTAGCGACTTGTCAAAATCCAGAATTCATCTACATTTGCACTCCCATTCGAGAGAATGGTTTTTTATTGACTAGAGGCGTGGAAGACTTGTCTACCGGAATGCAATGAAGGCAGGGTGGTCGAAGGGCTTTGTGAAGATTTTAAAGAGACCAATCTCCTATGCTTAAAGCTTTGGAGATTTAACAGAGGTGTGGCAGAGTGGACAAGGTGTCCCCGTCGAATGCGGCGGACCCGCCTCAGAAAATAAAGTGAGTAGATAACTACTCCAAAGATATTGCAGAGACCAATCTCCGACGCTTATAGCTTTGGGGATTTAACAGAGGTGTGGCAGAGTGGTCGAATGCGGCGGTCTTGAAAACCGTTGTACCGCGAGGTACCGGGGGTTCGAATCCCTCCACCTCTGCATAAAGCCTGATGCATAGCATCGGGCTTTTTCATTTCTAATTGCTCGAAACTTGTGAATCAAACAATAAACCTGGGGATTACTTGAGTAGGGTATAACTCTCATGGCTAAAAGGGTTATTGGATCAACCTGCTATATCAGCTTTTGATCGACATCTTGTCATTGTTGTTCGAGACCAGTCCATGCACATTTCGAATGCTAATGTGAGAAAGTAGTGTTTGGGCAAATAATAAAAAAATCTTGAAACCAACTATCCCCGAGGCAAGCCATCGGGGTATTCCGCTGGTTTCATTTTGATCTGAAGGTCAAAAACAGAAATTTCTCATTTGGATCCCCGCCTGCGCGGGGATGACGGTTTTATAGGAAACCCAATGCACGCATTGGGGGAATTGTTAGATTAAAAGATTGAGATTGAGATTGACCGGTGGAAGAAAGGGGCTCAACTTAGATTTATTTCTAATTATAAGTGGCCAAATGATACTTATTTTATTATATTTGGCCGCTTAAAAAAAGTATTGAGCAAATTAATCGGAAGGATATCGCAGAAAAAAAAGCTTGAAAAAGCTCTCAAATCTGACAAAGCAGAATTGATCGCTATTTATGGTAGAAGACGAGTTGGCAAAACTTTCCTCATACGAGAGACTTACAAGGACTCCATCATATTCGAGTTGACCGGGCTACAAAACGGATCCATGCGAGATCAACTAGCCAAATTCCATAGTGTTCTTTCTGCATTAGGTGGACAAAACCCGGCACCAGACTCATGGTTGGAAGCGTTTCAACAGTTAAGTAAATTTATAAGCAGCAGGCGCTCACAAAAAAAGAAAGTAATATTCATTGACGAGTTTCCGTGGTTGGATACACGTAGGTCGAAATTCCTAATGTGGTTTGAAGATTTTTGGAATTCCGATGCTTCAAAGAGAAACGGCCTGGTGGTAGTCATATGTGGGTCTGCCGCCTCATATATGATAAAGAATATAGTAAGGAATACCGGAGGGTTATACAACAGGGTTACTTGCCGGATAAGGTTGGAGCCCTTTAGACTACAAGAAACAAAGCTATTCCTAGAGCATAAGGGTATTAGCTATTCAAACTATGATGTTCTGAAAATATATATGTCCATAGGCGGCATCCCCTTTTACTTAGAGCAATTGGAAAGGGGTGAAAGCGTGGCACAAGCTATCGACAGAATGTGCTTTATGAAAGATGGCCTACTAAGGAAAGAGTTTAACGACATATTCGCTTCAATTTTTGAGCATCATGAACGACATGTTGGTATTATTCGCATGCTCGCCACATCTCGAAAAGGGATAACAAGGGGAACAATTTCCCAAAAGACAGGAATCCCATCCGGCGGCCGACTAACCATCTCATTAGAAGAGTTGGTGGAGTCTGGGTTTGTAGAGGTTTACCCACAATTTAACCAGGCAAAAAAAGATTCAGTGTATCGGTTATCCGATGAGTACTCCATGTTTTATCTGAAGTTTGTTGAGAGCAGCACTGCGACTGGGCTTGGTACTTGGCTAAATAAATCGAATGGTCAATCCTATCTTTCCTGGCAGGGATTTAGTTTCGAATCTGTGTGTTTGAAACATATTGAGTATATAAAATATTCCTTAGGAATTGCCGCGGTGGATTCTGAGAATTATAGCTGGCATGAACAGGATAAAGAAAAAGGAGCTCAAATTGACTTATTGATAGATAGAGCTGACAATGTTATCAATATGTGTGAAATGAAATTCTATAATGCTCAGTACACTATCGACAAAAGGTATGCTGAAGACTTAAGGAATAAGATGACGCTGTTCAAAGAGATCACCAAAACGAAAAAGAATGTATTCATCACTTTGATGAGCACCTATGGTGTCAAAGAGAACGCATACAGTTTAGAACTAGTGCAAAAAGAATTGACAATTGATGCTTTGTTTATAGAAACACAAGTGGCCAAAGGTTACAATTAAGATACAACTTGGCCACTTATAAATGCCAGCGATCAGCAATTTGGTAGTGGTAGTGCCTGCCACTACTTGCAGCAGATTGTAGAAGATGTCATTGAGATTGTCTTCCATCAGGGCTGCTGTGAATTGCGAAAAAATCAGATCGTAACCTTTGGTTGGCTGATAAAATGTCACTGAGGCATTTGCGCTAGCGGTCATCTGGAGTTGTTCTTTGAGTCTACTGCGGTCATTGGTGCCCCAGGAGAGTATAGAATTTAGTAAAGTTGGATTGGAGGTCAGGTTTTTTAGAGAGTTTGGATTTCTATATCGAATTAGCTGAACAAAAAAACTATTGAAGTAGGCACTTAAGAAATAACAGCTTTGTGGCAAACCTGCGGTTAGAAGTCATTCCCGAAGGGAATTTATGATCCAACCTTGTGCTTCCTGCAACAGAGACTCCCTTCGGGGAGTGACTTCAGGTGCTTATCAGGTG
>JAVKDO010000140.1:0-17228 GCA_040222235.1 Cyclobacteriaceae bacterium | reverse complement strand
ACTGTGTATAATAAAGTGGACAAGTTACCTGCGGAGACATTTTCATAAACCAGCTTTCTCAGCTCATCGATATTAATTCGTTCGGCCGCCGAGATAAATATAGATGGATCGTCATCATTCGATGATTGACGCTGCTTGATTTCTTCCAATGTCTCCGCAGGTAACTTGTCCACTTTATTATACACAGTGATCATCTTCTTGTCAGACACTTTTAGTTCGGCTAAGGTATCTTCTACCACCTGCATATGCTCTTCAAACCCTGGGTGAGACACGTCTACTACATGTAGTAAGATGTCTGCTTCTCTGACTTCATCGAGGGTAGATTTAAACGACTCTATAAGATTGTGAGGAAGTTTTCTGATAAACCCTACTGTATCACTTAACAGAAAAGGGATGGTATTGAAGACCACTTTTCGAACAGTAGAGTCTACCGTGGCAAACAGCTCATCCTTAGCGTAAATTTTTTCCTTACTGAGCAGATTCATCAATGTTGACTTGCCAACATTGGTATACCCTACCAGAGCAACTCTTGCCACATTAGCCCTAGATTTTCTACGGGTGACGCCCTGTTTGTCAATCTTCTCTAGCTTTTTCTCAAGTACAGTGATTTGATCTCTAATGATTCTACGATCAGTTTCTATCTCTTTCTCTCCAGAACCTCCACGAGTGCCTGTGCCACCACGTTGGCGCTCAAGGTGGGTCCACATTCTGGTAAGTCGTGGCATTAGGTATTGATAGCGTGCCAGCTCTACCTGAGTCTTTGCTTGGGAAGTCTTCGCTCGTTTGAGGAAGATATCCAGGATGAGTAAGCTCCTATCGTAAATCTTCACTTTGAGTGCATTCTCCAAATTGCGGAGTTGAGAAGGGGATAGATCCTCATCAAAAATGACAATACCAGTATTACTTGCCTGTACAAAAGCGTCAACTTCTTCTAACTTTCCTTTACCAATAAAGGTCCGAGTATCCGGTCTATCCAGTTTCTGCGTGAAGGTGGCCTGGGTTATGATACCCAATGTAGAGGCCAAAAACTCAAGTTCATCTAAATACTCTTGAGTAGTATGGTCAGATTGGCGTTGACCCACAAGTGCAACCAGTATTGCATATTCCTTTACAGGAGCCGTTGACTTAATCTTTTCAATCATATATTATCAATCCCTCTTTGATGCTACAAAGTTCAGCATTATCATTGATTATCCGCAATTTTTCAACTGGCATATGCTCATCGCCATAGTCATCAACACTTCCTGGAATATCTATAATTTTCGCCGAGGTTTGATCGATGGGTTAAAATCAGACGGTCATGAACTATTATTAATTGCACCCTATGATGAGTACTCTGATGAGATAAGCGAGTGGGCTCAGTATATCCCAATAGAGATAGACAACACTGGTTCCAATCCTTTTAAGGATATTAAGTTGCTCATTCAGCTAAGAGGTATATATGCTCAGTATAGACCGAATGTAATACTTCATTATACCATCAAGCCGAATATCTACGGTACGCTAGCCGCTAGGTCAATAGGTATCCCTTGTATTAATAATGTAAGTGGACTGGGTACCATATTTATGAATGAGAACGTCACGGCTAAAATTGGTAGGGGTCTTTACCGTGTGGCTTTCAGACAGGGATGTCATATCCTCTTTCAGAATGAAGATGATCAGCGGGACTTTACTGCTAAGGTCAAGTTGGGTGTTCCTCATTCCCTTGTACCAGGGTCAGGAATTGATACAGGACAATTTGAATATCATGACCCTCCTAATAATGAAGTCCCAAGGTTCTTATTGGTAGCGCGACTATTGCTCGACAAAGGCGTATTAGAGTATCTGGAATCAGCTCGCCGGATTAAAGCGAAAGGCTGTAATGCCGAATTTGCGATAGCGGGTGAGGTAGATGAAAGCCATGTGAGAGGAGTCGCCCGATCTGTCATCGACAACTACCATAGCAGCGGTGACGTCACCTACTTAGGGTCTGTTAATCCCATAAAAGATGAGATGGTTGGATCAGACTGGATTGTATTACCCAGCTATAGGGAAGGTACCCCAAGGACTTTGCTCGAGGGCGCGGCACTCGGTCGACCTCTTATTGCCACAGATGTGCCAGGGTGTCGCGAAGTAGTTCGTCATGGTGTTAACGGTCTGCTATGCTCTGCCAAAAGTACTGATGACCTAACGGAGACGATCGAAGTTGCGCTGGGAAAAACCAAAAGTGAGGTTCTGACAATGGGTAAGCAAAGTAGACAATTGGCAGAGACTAAGTTTGACGAAAAGATCGTCGTTGATGCCTACCGGAAGTTGATTCAGGAATTAGCGACCCAAGACTGAGAACTCACTCAATATCATGCTTTGCAAAATGATCCGAAAACTTTGATTAATTTCACCATTGGTAAATTTCGCCCTAGTTTATTGACGCAAATGAAGATTTTGAAGGGAATGGTGCTGTTTTTGGCACTGTTGGTTTGTGCTTCCTCCTGTAAGATGTACTATCAAGACATCCTGTTTCAGTTGGATGACGATTTTACGGCAGAGGACTTGAATGAGCGTGTCTTTTTGATGGAGCGCAACTACCTCATTAAACCCAATGACATATTGATGCTTGATGTATTCACCAATGACGGTGAGCGCATCATTGACCCTAACAACGAGCTAGGAATGGGACAGGGTGGGCAACAGAATCGCATGAACCAAAATCAGAACCAAAACCAAAATGGTCAAAATATAAACAGCTACTTGGTTCAGAATAGTGGAGAAATAAAAGTGCCGGTCGTCGGAATGGTCAATGTAGTTGGCAAGACATTGATTGATGCTGAGACCCAGTTACAAGAATTGTTCAATGTCTACTATAAAGGCAGTTATGTTCGATTGAGCTTCAGCAACAAGCGTGTATTTGTGCTAGGAGCAAATGGTGGTCAGGTGATTCCCATTCAAAACGAAAATACGACACTACTAGAAGTGCTCACATTGTATGGTGGGTTTGATTTTGGCTCGAAGGCAAACAACATAAAAGTGATCAGGGGAGATCCTACCAATCCTCAGATTTTTATGGTGGACTTGACCTCAGTTTCAGCTATGAAAATGTCTATTGTGTCTATCAACCCTGGAGACGTCATATACGTGGAGCCCTGGAGAAGGCCGGTTTATCAATCTATTAGAGATGTTAGTCCAATTCTCAGCCTAATATCAAGTGTTATTGCTCTTACTTTCGTTTTCACCAGTTTGTAGGAATATATGTCATCCAACGACAGCATATCAAACCCACAATTCAATCAGAATGCCAGCGATGAAGACATCCTGTCCAATATAGATTTCGAAAAGATATTTTCGATATTAAAGAAGAGTGCGCCATGGGTACTTTTGATCTTTATCCTGTGCAATGTGGCTGCCTTTATGTATGTCAGATATACAAAGCCTGTATATGAATCACTGTCTACATTAAAGTTGGACATCAAAAGCGAATCAGGACTAGTTGGCGTAAGTAATCCTTTAATAGGGTCGGACATTGGTGGGTTATCCGGAGAGATAGAACTCCTAAGATCCAATCTGTTCTTCGGAAGAGTGGCGGATGAAATTGATATGGATGTTTCCTACCATTTTTATGGCCGATACTTATCTGATGAGCGCTACGGCAATAGTCCTTTTGAGGTAGAGTACGTGCTTCGAGACGAAGGACTCCAGGATAGGATTTTTGATGTAGAAATTCTCGATGATCAGAGATTCATGCTGGAATACGGATCTGCTGACCAGATTAATAGCAGTGAACATAGGTTTGAAGAAGAAATCACTACCGACGCGTTCGATTTTCGAATCAAGAAAACGGAGAATTTTTCTATTGAGAATGGCGAAGGCCGCTATTACTTCACGATTAATAGCCGACAAGCAGTCATTAATTATTTAAAAAGATCAGTTGCCGTAGAACCGCTAAACCTGAATGCTAAGACGATTAGTGTAAGCCTAAAAGATTTCAATAAGTATAAAGCGCGTGAACTGTTAACTGCGATAGATACGCTATACTTAGACTATAACAAGGAGATTAAGAATCAGGCCATCAAGCAAAAGATTGCTTTCGTGGAAAGCCAGATCAATTCCACAGAGGAAAAACTGGAGTCTTACGAGACATATTTTGAGGACTTCACAATCGAAAATAGAACGGTCAGCGTAGAGGCGGATATTGCAGAAGCTATTGGAATTCTAGATCGATTCGATACTACGTTATTTGAGTTTCAAAATAAGATATCTGCAGTAGATCAGATCATTAGACAAATTGAAAGAGGTGAGCAAATTTCGATTGACCCATTCAGCTATGAATTTTTTCCACCTTTTATCATTTCTTCCTTAAATCAATACAAGTCATACCAAACAAGGAAAGCAAAGCTTCTTGATTCTTACAATGAGAATACACTGGCTTACAAGCAACTTGAGAATGAAGCGGGTAACCTTAGCGTTGATCTGGTAGAGCTAATAAAGCTCTATAAGATAAACCTTGCGAACTCACGAAGGGAACTCACCACCAGACAAACTCAGATCGGCCAATCTTTCTTACAACTCCCATCGATGGGAACAGAGTATAATAAGCAGAGACGATCTTATGGGCTTGAGCTTGATTTCTTTATTTCATTAATTAAGAGTAAATCTGAATTAGAAATTGCACGTGCCGGTACCGTTACCAATTTCGTAATTCTTTCACCACCAAACTTACCAGGTGAACCCATTCATCCTCAGAAGCTCATCATATATGGTATCGGCCTGGTGGCGAGTATTTTCTTGTCAATCTTCTTTATAGCAATACGCTATCTACTGCATACTGAAATCAGTGGTTTAAAAGAGCTGGAGAGGTTGGTTCCTCTGCCTATACTTGGTTCCGTGCCAGCATATAAATACGACAAGAAGACCCATCATACGCAGCTCGTCATTCATAAGAATCCAAAGTCTATCATTTCTGAAGCCATGAGGTCGATCCGTACAAATATGGATTTTATGAAGATGGATAATGGGAACAGGATTATATCGATTACATCTACGGTCAGTGGGGAAGGCAAGACTTTTGTCTCTGTCAACCTTGCTGGAATTATTGCGCTAAGCCATTTTAAAGTGGTGATACTTGATCTTGACTTGCGTAAGGCCAAAGTACACCTCGCTTTCGGCGATGAGAAAAGCGAAATAGGAGTTAGCACTGTGCTTATCAATCGACACCCGGCAAAGGAAGCTATTCGCAAGACAATCATTGAGAACCTTGACTATATGCCGGCCGGACCGATACCCCCCAATCCGTCCGAACTTTTAATAAGCAAGCGATTTGATGAGCTGATTGAAGAGTTGAAGAAAGATTACGACTATATTATGATGGATACTCCGCCTGTTGGGCTGGTCACTGACGGTATGCTTGTGATGCAGAAAGCGGATCTACCCATTTATATTGTGAGGGCAGGCTATTCGAGAAAGGCCTTTGCCAATACCATCAGAAAAGTAGCTCAAGTGCATAAATTCAATAACCTCTCACTCATACTCAACGGAGCTAAAACTAATGGTGCTTATGGGTATGGCTCAGGCTATGGATACGGGTATGGCTATGGTCACGGATACTACGAAGAGGATAGCGAGAAAAAGTGATTTTTAGCGCACCATTTTCATCTCCGAGCCGTTGTGGTAGGAGTGCCCAAAATAATTATTATTACTTTGCCCAAAGTACTCGACAAGTACTTATCTTAGGTTAAACCACCGGTAAATGGGTCACATCCAAGTGTTCAGTTCCATTACTAATGGGTTTTCATACCTAGTGGGATTCCTATCTATATTTCTAACTAACTTTGCGGGCTTAAATTTTGACTACCATGGCTGAAAACTATAAACGTCGGGAAGAGGAGGTGAAAGAATTGATCAGAAAGTTTGAGGCTTACATGAAGCATCAAGAGAGTCATTATTTCGATTCTGATAAGTTAGAAACCGTCATCCAGTACTACCTTGATAATCAAAAGAATAAACGAGCCCTCAAAGCTGCGGATATGGCGGCTGAATTATATCCCTACAATGCGGACATTACCATAATGAGGGCACAAGTCTTCAGTAGCCTTGATAACTACGAAGAGGCACTACAGATTCTTACTGAAGCGCTCAACTTACACCCAAGTGATGACGAAATAATGATCATGAAGGGCAATGTGCATTCCGTGTTGGGGCAGTCAGAGGAAGCTATTACTAGCTTCGAAATGGCACTCAATTACGCCGAAGAGAAGGATGATATTTACTACCACATTGGCTTAACCTATCAGACCCAGTCTGATTACAATAAGGCCAGTGAATACTACAAGATGGCGATTGAAGAAAACCTCAATCATGAAAGCGCTCTTTATGAGCTTGCCTATTGCCTTGATGTGATTGGTGAACTGGAGACAAGCCTCAGCTACTATCAGCAGTTTATAGACAAGGATCCATTCTCGGAGTATGCCTGGTACAACATTGGTATAGTCTACAACAAGTTAGGACAGTTCGATAAGGCGATTGACGCATATGAGTATGCACTAGCGATAGACGACACATTCAGCTCTGCTCACTTCAATATGGGCAATGCGTATATGAATCTTGGCCATTTTACCAAGGCACTCGATTCATACAAAAGCACCTTGGATATGGAGGGTGCTAGCCCCGAGACCTACTGTTGTATTGGCGCGGCTTACGAAAAACTGGAGCAATTCGATCTTGCAATTAAGTACTACCGTAAATCTGTGAAGCTGGATCAGTTCTACGATGAAGGCTGGTTTGGTATAGGTATTTGCATGTCCTTCAAAGACAAATGGTATGAGGCCGTTCATTTTTTCAATAAAGCCTTAAAGCTAGATGCTGAGAATGCAGTGTATTGGAAGGCCGTGGCAGAAGCAGAATCGAAAGTGGGCAATATTGTCTCAGCTGTCGATGCTTATGAGGAAGCCCTGGCGCTAGATCCAGCAGATTATGAGACATGGCTGTCTCTATCAAATATATTTTTCGAGCAAGGCGAATACGCCAAAGCAGCACAGACCATTGAGCAGGCGATTGATGAGCAGCCTGAGACGGCAGAGTTATATTATCGCCTGGTAGCTTATCTTATTACGGATGGTAAGTACAAAGAGGCCTTCAATATTTTGGAGAATGCATTATTTTTGGACTTTGATAAGCATACCACCTTGTATGATTTTTTCCCAAAGCTGGAAACGCAGAAGGCACTTTTTAAAATTATAGAACAGCACAGAAAACAAAATTCTTAATGAATTACACTTTGAGTAAAATCCCTGAGAGGAGTAAAAAACCTCGTCAGTCAGGGTTGACTATGGTCATGGACAAAGGCTTAAGCCTTCGTGAAGTTGAAGATATGCTGAGTGTTAGCTCGGATCATATGGATATAGTCAAGTTAGGGTGGGCCACTTCCTATGTCACGCCAAATCTCAAGGAGAAAATAGAGCTGTATCATTCAGCAAATATCCCAGTGTATCTGGGCGGAACGCTCTTTGAGGCATTTATCATAAGGGATCAGTTTGAAGATTACATTAGGGTACTTGAGAAATATGATCTCAAGTATGCTGAGGTTTCGGATGGCTCTATCGTTCTAGATCATGACGTTAAGTGTGATTATATATCCAAGCTCACACAACATGTGACTGTACTATCTGAGGTAGGATCTAAGGATGCTGCCAAGATCATACCTCCCTATAAATGGATCGAGCAGATGCAAAAAGAGCTCGATGCTGGTGCATGGAAAGTGATAGGCGAAGCAAGAGAAGGGGGTAACGTGGGACTTTTTAGAGACTCAGGTGAGGTTCGCCAGGGACTTGTAGAAGAGATACTCACTCAAATACCGAATGAAAAAATCATGTGGGAGGCTCCACAAAAAGCGCAGCAGGTATGGTTCATTAAGCTGCTTGGCACTAACGTAAACCTAGGAAATATTGCACCGAATGAAGTCATTCCATTGGAGACGATTCGCTTAGGTTTACGGGGAGATACCTTCGATTTTTTTCTGAATCAGCTCTAAGAGCAGTCAGGATTGAGACAATTTAAAGACTATATCATGCTTATGCTGAAAGGCATAGCCATGGGAGCTGCTGATGTGGTTCCGGGTGTTTCTGGAGGTACAGTTGCATTTATTACAGGGATTTATGAAGAGCTAATCGACTCTATTAAGTCAGTTGATGTTGATGCCTTTATGCTACTGTTCAGCTTAGAGTTCAAATTATTTTGGAGGCATATCAACGGTCCTTTTTTGATAGCAGTACTCGGAGGTATTCTCATAAGTATACTATCGTTGGCTAGGGTGGTCACCTACTTTATGACTAACCATCCTATTCAGCTCTGGTCGTTTTTCTTTGGTTTGATTATCATCTCTGCGCTGATGGTGGCCAAAGAGATCAAGCAATGGAACTTGTCCTCAGTCCTTGGGATCCTGGCTGGAATTATTATCGCCTATTTGATTACTTCAGCTACCCCTGCCACTACACCGGATGGACTATTTTTCATTTTCCTATCGGGAATGATTGCTATTTGTGCGATGATCTTACCAGGAATATCTGGAAGCTTTCTACTATTGATCTTAGGTAAGTACCAGTATGTACTAGGAGCTGTGAAGGAGTTGGACTTGGTCATAATAATTGTATTTGCACTAGGTTGTCTAGTAGGTATACTCTCTTTTGCAAGGTTGATATCTTGGTTACTTAAGCAATACCACCTTGTCACAATATCTGTCTTGGTAGGCTTCATGATTGGCTCGCTCAATAAGATATGGCCATGGCGTGAGGTGATTCAGTATAGGCTGAACAGTAAGGGAGAGCAAGTGCCATTTCTTGAGAACAATGTACTTCCTGCTCAGTTTCTAGAGGCTACAGGACAAGAGCCATTGTTCATGCAAGCTTTATTGTTTTTCGCGCTAGGGATAGGACTGGTAGTGCTGATCGATAAGATAGCTGCGCTAACCACTCAGGAGTCATGAAACGATTTGGGCTGATTGGCAAAACGCTCAAACACTCCTTCTCAAAAAAATATTTTGCTGAGAAGTTCTCCAAAGAGAATATCACGGACTCTCGCTATGATCTTTTCGAGCTCAGAACGATCGTTGAGCTAACAGATTTAATTCAAAGCACAGTGGGTCTAGAAGGCTTCAATGTGACCATACCCTACAAGCAGGAAGTGATGCCCTTTCTCACCAACCTTGATCATAGTGCGGAAAGGGTTGGTGCTGTCAATGTTGTAAAAATTGTCGGGGAGCAGCTCATTGGTTACAACTCTGATTACTATGGCTTCAAGGCATCATTAAGTCGATGGCTATCAAATGATGTTGATAGCGCACTTGTACTTGGCACTGGTGGCAGCTCTAAAGCTGTGTTAGTGGCACTCGAGGATCTGAATATCAAATATCAGAATGTCTCGAGATCTGCAAAAGAGGGTTGTATTACCTATTCGGATATCCAAGAAAATCCAGATATGCTTTCAGATGTGCAATTGATCATCAATACCACACCATTAGGTACGTTTCCGGCAGTTGATGAAATGGCCAGCCTTCCAGTGAATGCATTTCATACTGGGCACCACGTTTTTGATCTGGTCTACAATCCATCGATGACCAAGCTGATGAGGGTAGCAAAGGAACAAGGTGCCAAAACAAAAAACGGTCTCGAAATGCTTGAACTTCAAGCTGAGAAGTCTTGGGAGATTTGGAATAGCTAGTCTAATTTGTGGTGCTAGTGGAAAAGCTTAACAAGAAAGCCCAAGCCCCGTTCTATAATCTAAAATCTCTACTGCATTGGAATTCCAACTTACTTCAGAATACGTACCGACAGGCGATCAGCCAAAAGCTATTGAGCAGTTAGTAGAGGGGCTGGATAATGGTGAGCCTGCCCAGACCTTGCTTGGCGTTACTGGATCGGGAAAGACATTTACGGTAGCCAACCTGATTAACCGCGCAAACAAGCCGACGCTTGTGCTGAGTCATAATAAGACGTTGGCCGCACAGCTTTATAGTGAGCTGAAGCAGTTTTTTCCGAATAATTCGGTGGAGTACTTTATCTCCTATTACGACTATTACCAGCCAGAGGCATTCCTTCCCACCACCAACCTCTACATTGAGAAAGACCTCTCGATCAACGAGGAGATTGAGAAGTTGAGGCTTGCGGCGACCTCATCTCTGTTGACAGGTCGGCGTGACGTGATCGTGGTGGCCTCTGTATCGTGTATCTATGGTATTGGCAATCCTGATGAGTTCGGAAAGAATGTAATACGGCTGCAGAAAGGTGATCGAGTGCCTAGGAGTAAAATGCTCCACGATCTGGTGAATATTTTGTATAGTAGATCTGAGGTTGAGTTCAAGAGAGGAAACTTTCGAGTGAAGGGCGATACTGTTGACATCTTTCTCGCCTATGCCGATTTTGGCTATAGAGTTATTTTTTGGGGGGATGAGGTGGAGGAGATCCACAGAATAGAGCCATCGACCGGTAAGAAAATTTCTGATGAAGTAATCATCACCATTTTCCCGGCGAACCTTTTTGTGACTGGAAAGGATTCTGTCCATCGAGCGATCCATGAGATTCAGGATGACATGGTGGGACAGGTTTCCTTTTTTGAGGAAGAGCAAAAGTATGTAGAAGCCAAGCGCGTCAAAGAACGTACGGAGTTTGACATGGAGATGATGAGGGAGTTGGGATACTGCTCGGGTATTGAGAATTACTCGAGGTACTTCGACAGGAGAGAGCCAGGTACGCGACCTTTCTGTCTGCTGGATTATTTCCCGGATGACTACCTCATGGTGATTGACGAAAGCCATGTGACCATACCTCAGGTGAGGGCGATGTGGGGAGGTGACCGAGCACGGAAGATCAACCTGGTCGATTATGGCTTTAGATTGCCTTCAGCTATGGACAATCGGCCTTTGACTTTCAATGAGTTTGAGTCTATGCTCAATCAGGTAATCTTCGTCAGTGCCACGCCAAGTGACTATGAACTTCGTAAGTCTGAAGGGGTGGTGGTGGAGCAACTCATCCGACCTACAGGACTGCTTGACCCAATCATACATGTCAGACCTACCGTCAATCAGATTGATAACCTGCTCGAAGAGATTCACGGTAGAATCAAAGTTGATGAGCGTGTGTTGATCACGACCCTGACCAAGCGCATGGCCGAGGAGCTTTCGAAATACCTCGATCGGGTAGGTATCAAGTGTCGATACATCCACTCGGAAGTTGATACGCTTGATCGCGTAGAGATACTGCGGGAGCTACGGCTGGGTGTGTTTGATGTACTCGTAGGAGTTAACTTACTCAGAGAGGGGCTGGACCTACCGGAAGTGTCGTTAGTGGCTATCATGGATGCGGACAAGGAAGGCTTCCTCAGAAATGTGCGATCTCTTGTCCAAACGATTGGACGAGCGGCGCGTAATGTCAATGGTGAGGTGATTATGTATGCCGATAAGGTCACTGGATCCATGCAGGTGGCTATGGATGAGACCAACCGCCGGCGAGCAATTCAGCAGGAATATAATCAGAAGCATGGAATCGAGCCGAAGACAATCCTAAAGTCTAAGGAGCGAATCATGGAGCAGACCAGTGTCGCGGACTCCAAGAAGAGTACGAAGCGTAAGTACTATCTGGAGAATGAAGAGCCTAATGTGGCCGCTGATCCAGTGGTAGCTTACATGAGTAAGGATGAGCTTACCAAGCTGATCAATACAACCAGAAAATCTATGGAGAAGTCTGCAAAGGATTTAGACTTCATGGAAGCGGCTAGACTTAGAGATGAGCTGCTGGCATTAGAGGAGTTGAAAAAGGCGAAGAAGGATTGATCATCTTCGACTAACTGTATCTCAAGCACTAGCGCATAAAAAAAACCCCGACATTACGGGGTTTCAATATTTTGTGGTTAATCAAGACTCAAACGCTACTCCTAGCTCCCACATCCAACGCATTCGATGGTCTGGTTCATTGGTTTAGCCCCACTCAAACTCATCTTGAGATTGTGAATCTTGTCACGGATCTCCATGTCTTTAAACATGTCCCCGCTCAATTGGCCTTCCAATGTGCTAATTTCTTGTTCGATCTGTTGTGCACTCATAGTTTATCTAATCTGTAATTAATGAAGACTGAATATAAAAAACATATTTTTTCGATGCTAGAAAAACGCTCAACTTTCCGATAAATTTTAATCGAGACAATATGCCTCCGATTTAGTAGTTTGAGGTTTATTGATTGTTGAATCAATCCCAATGAAGCAAAATAACAATTCAAGCACTGATTTGAACAACTATTCCAAGTTGCTGGAGATCGTCATTCGGCTTGTTATGTTGGCGCTGATGGCCTTTTGGTGCTTTCAAATTTTGCAGCCCTTCATAACTATCATACTATGGGGGATCATTATTTCTATAGCGCTCAATCCAGGCTATCAGTGGCTTAGAAAAAGACTGAAAATCAAGGCTGCCTTGGTCTCGCTCATCATCATCATTGTATCACTGGCCATATTTATTGTCCCAAGTGTCATTCTAACCAATTCGTTGATTGATGGAGTGCAATGGTTCAATCGGGCCTACCAGCAAGGTGGATTTGAGATACCTGAGCCTAATCCTGGGATTGCTGATCTACCGCTAATAGGTGGTTACTTAATGGACCTCTGGGTCAAAGCTTCTGAAAATCTCGAGAGCGTTTTATTCGAATATGGGGAGGAATTGCGTGCTGCCGGTGGCTGGATCCTTACGCTTATCACCGGTACAGGCAAGGCCCTGTTAGAAATAGTGGTGGCGTTGATCATCGCTGGAGTCATTCTTGTTAATGCCAGCAAAGGAGAAAGTATTGCAAGACTGGCGTTTGGTAAGCTGGCTGGCAGCAAAGGAGTTGAGTTCGTCAGAGTCTCCGAAAGAACCGTGCGCAACGTAGTAGTTGGTATCCTTGGAGTGGCCATTCTTCAGGCGATATTGGCTGGAGCAGGATTTGCTTTTGGTGGCGTGCCAGGCGCAGGTATTTGGGCATTTATCTGTCTTTTCCTGTCTATCATTCAGGTAGGTATCGTGCCAGTGGTACTACCTGTGGTGATCTACCTGTTTTATACAACTGATTCGTTGACCGCTACCTTAATAACCATTTGGCTGATCATTGCAACCTTGACAGATAACATATTGAAGCCTTTCGTATTGGGTCGGGGTGCGGCAGTACCGATGATGGTCATTTTCCTCGGGGCAATCGGTGGCTTTATCTCCAGCGGCTTTATTGGTCTCTTTACCGGCTCATTGATACTTTCTTTGTCCTACATACTGGTGAAGCTCTGGTTGACTGATGAAGTACAAGAAAAAGAGAAGCCCTATGGTGATGGTTTCTTCGAATAGGGCATAAAAAAACCCCGAACAGCGGGGTTTCAATGTTCATTGCCATTAAGATAAGTGAGTTTTAAGTTTCCTCTCACTTCACACTCTCACAGAGAAGGACAAAGCGGAACTTAACTTAATGGCATGAATTGTTAATTTAGTTCTAAGCAGCAGCAAATCTTTTAGCTACCTCATCCCAGTTCACCACATTGAAAAATGCCGAGATATAGTCAGGTCTTCTATTCTGATAGTTGAGGTAATAAGCGTGCTCCCATACGTCAAGGCCTAGAATAGGAGTGCCAGAGCAACCAACATTTGGCATCAATGGGTTGTCCTGATTTGCGGTAGAGCATACTTCTAGCTTACCATCTTTGACACAAAGCCAAGCCCAGCCAGATCCGAATCTCGTGGCAGCTGCATCAGCAAACTTGCTTTTAAAATCGTCAAATGATCCGAAAGCCGAATCAATGGCAGCTGCGAGATCTCCGCTTGGAGTGCCTCCGCCATTAGGACTCATCACTGACCAGAAAAGTGAGTGGTTGAAGTGACCACCACCATTGTTGCGCACTGCGTTATTGTCAGAGTGGTTCTTGCAAAGATCCTCAATAGACTTACCATCCATGTCAGTGCCTTCTATGGCGCCATTGACTTTAGAGACATAAGCAGCATGATGCTTGCCATGATGTATCTCCATGGTGCGTGCATCGATATGCGGCTCAAGTGCGTCGTGTGCGTAGGGTAAAGCGGGTAATTCGAATGCCATAATATGTTTGATTTTTTAGTTGAAAAACAAATTTTGATTGGTGCCAAAAATAGCAATTCTCAAATTAAGAGAGCATCACTATCACACTGACTCCACGAATAATAACCATTCCAATTGGGCTATTGTTCCCCGCGTAGTTTTGAAAAGAAACTACTTACCAATTCAGCACATTCCTCAGCGTGAATTCCAGATACTACTTCCGTCTTTGGATGGAGAATTTGTTCTCTCAATCTGCTGAAACCGCGTTTTGGATCGGAGGCTCCATAGACCAGACCTGCCAACTGAGCCCAGGCGGAAGCTCCTCCGCACATCACACACGGCTCGAGGGTCACAAACAACCGACATTGGGTAAGATATTTTGATCCGAGATAATTTTCTGCAGCCGTGATTGCTAGCACTTCGGCATGAGCGGTGACATCATTGAGCTTCTCGACTTGATTATAGGCACGAGCGATGATTTTATTCTCACAGACCACCACAGCACCTACCGGAATCTCGCCCTCCTCATACGCGATCTTCGCCTGATTGAGAGCTTGAGTCATGTAGTGCTCGTCAGAGTGTACGCTAAGCATCACTTCTTGATCTTAACAGAATTCATAATCTGACCAGCAATAGGCTGCCATTGGGGTTTATCCCTGATGGGTACCGTGAAGTTGAACACCCAAGATTTACTATTCACGATAGTATATTGGATATAAGTATATTTTCTAATCTCAGATTTTTGACTGAAAGCATTGTCCTCATCTTTCACGGTAGACTCAAACTCAAACACGGCATAGGATCGACCATTGATCTCTTCTAGGCCTTCTCGCAGATAATTCACCTCTGTGTATAGCCCCGAAATATTAGCCTTGTAGAAGTCTTTCAGGATGACAAGATCCTCTTCGGACCACTCCGTCTGGCTCTCGTTTACGCCGAGATCTACCACATTTCTAGGATCGGTGTACATCGCTACTGGTCTGCGATTGGTGAAGTACTTATCAGCAATCTGGTCATCCGTCATGGGTTGAAAGTCACTAGGTACAGCCAGCGTGATGTTCTTGGTAGCCTCCACTTGCATATAGGACTGGCACTGTACAATCTCTGGAGCGAAACAGGCCAAAATGATAGTCATCAGAAATACTTTCTGGCGAATATGAAATGCTGGGTTCATCATAAGATTTCCAATAGGGGTTATTTCGTGACCTTGGTCGCTCAAAGCTAAAACTATTGCTATTTTTGCGGCTCATATTTTCGAACGAACTTGAATAATTGATAGTATGCTGAGGACACATACCTGTGGAGAATTAAGATTGGAGCATGTCGATGAGCGTGTAACCCTGACTGGATGGGTACAAAAGCTACGTGACAAAGGCGGGCTCGTATGGATCGATCTTAGGGATCGCTACGGCATCACTCAGCTCGTGTTCGAGGATGGGGTGACCACAGATGCGATCAACGAGCAGGCCAAGAAAGTGGGTCGTGAGTTTGTCATCAAGGCAACAGGTACGGTTGTGGAGCGATATGCCAAGAACTCCAATATCCCTACCGGAGAAATAGAGATTCGAGTGGATGAGTTGGAAATACTCAATCTATCTAAGACGCCACCTTTTACTATCGAGAATGAGACCGATGGTGGAGAGGAGCTTCGCATGAAGTACCGATACCTGGACCTTCGTCGTGAGCCAGTTAGAAACAACCTTATGCTCCGTCACAAGATGATGCAGGAAACCAGAAAGTATCTTGATGGGCTTGAGTTCATCGAAGTGGAGACACCTGTATTAATCAAGTCGACTCCTGAAGGTGCGAGAGACTTCCTAGTACCTTCTCGTATCAATGCCGGTGAGTTTTATGCGCTACCGCAATCACCTCAGACATTCAAGCAGCTTTTAATGGTGGCTGGTTTTGATCGCTATTTCCAGATTGTAAAATGTTTCCGTGACGAGGATCTGAGAGCTGATCGTCAGCCAGAGTTCACACAGATTGACTGTGAGATGTCATTTGTAGATCAAGAGGATGTACTTAACAACTTTGAAGGTTTGGTAAAGCATCTTTTTGATGCCGTACGAGGTGTCTCAGTGTCGGACTTTCCCCGCATGACCTATGCGGACGCGATGAAGTATTTCGGTAGTGATAAGCCTGATATCCGCTTCGAAATGAAATTTACTGAGCTCAATGATGAAGCTCAGAACAAAGGGTTTGTTGTTTTTGATAGCTCAGAGCTAGTCGTCGGAATCAACGCTACGGGATGTGCTGAGTATACACGTAAAGAACTCGATAAGCTCACCGATTTTGTAAGAAAGCCACAGATCGGAGCAAAGGGTCTCGTCTATGTCAAGTATAATTCGGATGGAACATTCAAATCATCTGTGGATAAGTTCTTTGATCAGGAGCAACTCAAGTCATGGGCGGATAAGATGGGTGCCCAACCGGGCGATCTGCTATTGGTTATGTCTGGTGAAACTAATAAGACAAGAAAGGCTTTAAATGAATTGCGCTTGGAGATGGGAACCAGACTCGGTTTGCGTCCTGCTGATAAGTTTGCCCCACTATGGGTATTGGATTTTCCACTTCTTGAATGGGATGAAGAGACTAAGCGATTCCACGCGATGCACCATCCATTCACCTCTCCAAAGGCTGAGGACATGGCGCTACTCGATACAGCACCAGGTAAAGTGCGAGCCAATGCCTACGATATGGTGGTCAATGGAGTGGAGATTGGTGGAGGATCTATTAGAATCCATGATAAGACGACTCAGCAGCTCATGTTCAAGCATCTTGGATTCTCAGATGAGGAGGCCAGACAGCAGTTTGGATTCTTGATGGATGCGTTCGAGTATGGAGCCCCTCCGCATGGTGGTATTGCCTTTGGCTTTGATCGAATCTGTTCGTTATTTGGTGGACAAGAGTCTATTCGTGATTTCATCGCTTTCCCTAAGAATACTTCGGGAAGAGATGTGATGATCGACTCACCATCACCGGTGGATAACGAGCAATTGAAAGATTTACACATTGCCAACCTACCCAAGCCGTAGTATTTACATATTAATGCCATTAAGATAAGCTCTCATACTACTTTGTATGCTATAGCATGTTTAATGGTAGGTTTGGTTTTACGAGGATAGGCTTGGTTTCGCCTGGAGTATTCCACTTGCCGACTTACTTTTCTGTAGAACTGATCAAGCC
>JAVKDO010000139.1:0-51359 GCA_040222235.1 Cyclobacteriaceae bacterium | reverse complement strand
GAACCAGCCACCCATCTGCAAGCCTGTATTCCCACTCGGGATGGTTATAAGACCAAAGGGCTCATAGAGCTCTTCCCAAAGCTTAAGACCACCACCTGATATGACCCAGGCAAACATCTGCTGAGCATTCATACCAAAAGGGACTGAGGAGAAAAACTGACCAGCTGGAACCTTGCCAGCCCAGTAGTAGCTGGCACCATGTCCCATCTCTACCGCACCGTTTCGCACAGCATCGAAGCACTCTAGTGAAGGGATCAGCTCACCGCCACCATATACTTGGATATTCATTCGTCCACCTGACATTTCCTCGATCCACTTGGCCATCATCGTGCAGCCAGATCCTACGATAGGAAAGTTGGGTGGCCATGTCGTGACAAGCTTCCAGAGGTAGGTGTTGTTGAAGTTAATATAAGGGCCTTTCGACACCTCATTCTTTGATACTTCAGAGCAGGACGCCAGTCCAGTGGTAGCGGCAGCCGTTCCCAGGATAGATTTCTTTATAAAATCCCTTCGAACTGATTTTTGAGGATCGGTCTGTTTTTCACTGTTCTTGAAATCCATTTTGTTACTTCAGGTAAGATAGAACTGATTGTCACAGCCAATATATCGAACCAATCTGATAGCACAAAGGCATTCCTAGCAGAGGGGCAACAAAAGAATTTTCAGTAGTAGACTATTGGTGGCGATTAAATCTTGTTTTTTGAATCAAGACTGCTATTGACCCTATCGAGCTTGTCGTTGAGCTCATCTATCTTATCCTGCATTATTTCGAGCTGACTTGAGAGACCCCTAACGTTTTCATTAATATCCTCATCCTCAATAAAAAAGTCGGTGATAGCACCAATGAGCGTACTAAAGATGACCATTCCCAATAGGAGCAGAACCACAGAAATAAACTTACCCTCGACAGAGACTGGTGAAATATCCTGTAAAAACCCGACGGAGATAGTCGTGATGGTGGTCCACCATAGTGCATCTCCGATTGTACTGATCTGTGGATTGATCAAATGCTCAGAGTGGTAGATGCTGAGTGTGAAAAGGAAGATGATCACCACACTAAGGATGATCAAGTTGCGCAGTGAGTTGAAGGAGTCCTTAGCACTGAAGAATTGAAAAACAATTTTAGCTGATCTTACTACTCTCAGTATCCTGAAAACTTTGACCAAGCGCCCTACTCTTAGGAAGCCGACCATAGGTATGGAGGATATAAAATCTATCCAATGGTACCTGAAGAATAACCATTTGTCATCAGCCTTAATAAGTCCTTTGAAGAAGTCGTAAAGAAAAACAGCACAAATCACCAAGTCGGCCCAGAAGGTAAACTCCTTCATGTCCGGAGTATAGTCGATCACCGTACCTAAGTACAACTCCACGACCACATATAGTGAAAGGGCTAAAAGTAATTTGTCAAACTTTTTCATCTGGTATCAACATCTTCTGGACGGATGGGGAAATTAAAAAAAACTAGTCTAGTTAGCTGCATGCCTGCCGTAAAGTTTTCCGGTCATAATGTCTTTAAAAAAGTAATAATTCATGATGAACCTGACAGATTGTCTTGAAATAGTTCAATTTTTGACTTGGTTCTGTATTTGATCAAAGCTGAGCGTACTCGAAATAGATTAGTCATGAATTTTAATAATTATACAATCAAAGGACAGGAGGCGATAAACAAAGCGGCAGAGATTGCGCTAGCTGATCAGCAACCTGCTATAGAACCAGCTCACTTGCTCAGTGGCATTATGCAGACTGATGACAATGTCGTGAACTTCCTTATAAAAAAACTGGCAGCCAACAAGCAGATGCTACAGGAGCGGCTAATACAGCTACTCAAATCATATCCAAAGGTGTCAGGTCAGCAACCTTATCTGAGCAATGAGTCTGCGCAGGTGATGCAAAAGGCTAATGATTATATGAAGGATTTTCAAGATGAGTATGTGGCGGTAGAACATATGATACTTGCCTTGGTCAACTCCAAGGATAAAGCAGGACAGCTACTGAAGGAGTTGGGCTTCAATGTCAAGGACATGAAGGCGGCCATCACCGAGCTGAGATCAGGTAATCGTGTGACCGATCAAAACGCTGAATCAAAATATAGATCCCTTGAGCGCTACTCAAAGAATCTCAACACCATGGCAGAAGAGGGTAAGATAGATCCAGTCATTGGCCGTGATGAAGAGATTAGACGTGTGCTTCAAATAATTTCTCGACGGACTAAAAATAATCCTATTCTGCTTGGTGAACCGGGGGTTGGCAAGACGGCTATCGTAGAGGGTCTGGCTCAGCGTATTGTTGACGGTGACGTACCTGAGAACTTGAAGAGCAAAACATTAATCTCACTTGACATGGGGCTGCTTGTAGCAGGTGCTAAGTACAAAGGGGAATTTGAGGAGCGCCTGAAAGCGGTTATCAAAGAGGTGACGGATAGCGATGGAGAGATTCTTTTGTTCATCGATGAGATACACACGCTCATAGGTGCAGGGGGTGGTGGAGAAGGAGCTATGGATGCAGCGAATCTCTTGAAGCCAGCATTGGCTAGAGGTGAGTTACATGCAATTGGAGCCACTACGCTCAAGGAGTATCAGAAATACATAGAGAAAGACAAGGCGCTTGAGAGAAGATTTCAGTCCGTGATGGTGGATGAGCCCAATATGACAGATGCGATTTCGATCCTTCGAGGCATCAAAGATAAGTATGAGGTACACCATGGCGTGCGTATCAAGGATGATGCGGTCATCTCAGCGGTAGAGTTATCCAGTCGCTACATTTCCGATAGGTTTTTGCCTGATAAGGCGATCGATCTGATGGATGAGGCCGCTTCCAAGTTGAGGATAGAGATAGACTCTCTACCGGAAGAATTGGATGAGCTGAATCGAAAGATTATGCAGTTTGAAATTGAGCGAGAGGCGATTAGAAGAGAGAAAGACAAGCATAAAGAAAAAGAGCTCAATAAAGAGATCGCTGATCTTTCCGATAGGAGAAATGACTTGAAAGCCAAATGGGAAAATGAAAAATCAGTTATCCATGGCCTGCAACATGAGAAGGAGAATATTGAGAAATATAAGCTGGAAGCTGAGCAAGCGGAGCGCTCTGGTGACTATGGTCGGGTGGCAGAAATCAGATATGGAAAGATCACCGAGAGCGAGCAGAAGATTGAGAGTTTCAAATCTAAGCTGAAGGAAATGCAAGGTCAAACGTCTCTCCTAAAGGAAGAAGTAGACGCTGAAGATATAGCTGAGGTGGTAGCCAAATGGACAGGAATACCTGTGGCTAAGATGATCCAGAGTGAGAGGGAGAAACTGCTCCACTTGGAGGGTGAACTTGGCAAGCGGGTGGCTGGTCAGGATGAAGCTATTCAGGCGGTGGCTGATGCGGTAAGAAGAAGTCGTGCTGGGTTGCAAGATCCAAAGCGTCCGATTGGCTCCTTCATCTTTTTGGGAACTACTGGTGTAGGTAAGACGGAGTTGGCGAAAGCACTTGCTGAGTATCTGTTCAATGATGATAATGCAATGGTGCGCATCGATATGTCAGAATATCAGGAGCGACACGCAGTGAGCAGACTGATAGGAGCGCCTCCAGGATATGTGGGTTATGATGAGGGTGGACAGTTGACCGAATCGGTTCGTAGAAAGCCCTATAGCGTGATATTGCTGGATGAGATAGAGAAAGCCCATCCAGATGTCTTTAACATACTCTTGCAAGTACTTGATGATGGTCGATTGACTGATAATAAGGGAAGGGTAGCCAACTTTAAGAATACGATCATTATCATGACAACCAATATCGGGTCAGGCTTGATACAGGAGGCATTCGAAAAGATGACATTGGACAACCAAGAGGAAGTACTTGACGAGACTAAAAAATCAGTCTTTGACTTGCTCAGAAGGTCGATGAGACCTGAGTTCCTCAACAGGATAGATGAGACCATCATGTTTAGACCACTGAGCAAAGGCGACATTCGTAAGATTGTAGGTATCCAGTTCAATCTGATCAAGAGAAGGCTGGAGGAAAGTAGTATCAAGCTAGAGGCTAGTGATGATGTGTTGGACGCACTAGGTGCTGAGGGCTTTGATCCGCAGTTTGGAGCTAGACCATTGAAGCGAGTGATCCAACGTAGAATACTCAATGAGCTGAGTAAAGAAATCCTAGCTGGTAAAATCAGCAAAGATGCTGTAGTCGGCATCACGCTTAATGACGACAAGGAAATAGAGTTCCTAAACATAGATGAGATTACAATTTAAGTAGTCGTGAGTTTGAGTTTTGTTGAGGCCCGCTGAGAAGCGGGCCTTTTTTTTGAATGAAATATTTGACTTATTGCTCAACCAAAACCAACTAGAGATATGAGAAATAGAATTGCTTTATTAATTGTTGCAGCCTGTGTCTGTTGGCAATGCCAGCCCGCCAAAGAGAACTCAACCACAGTAGAAGAAAACACTGCTGTTGGGGATGCGCAACTGACAGAACCAGCTGAAGGTGCTGATGCTTCATTTTTAGAAAAGAAGTCTCGTGATGGAGTAGACTTTTATGCGGTTGGCAATGAGCCCAGCTGGTCGCTTGACATATTTCAACAGAACATGATCTCATTCAAGTCCATGACGGAGATCGCTGAGCTCAACACTCCAAAAGTGGAACCCACCGATGCTGATGACAAATCTGTACTCAGCTATAAAGCAGAGGTAGAAAGTGGGTCAATAACGATTGACATCAAATCAGAGGAGTGTACTGATCCCATGTCAGGAGAGAAGTTTCCCTACAGCGTTGCTGTGGAGGCTAAGAATGGTAATATGGCGGAATTTAAAAGCTTCAATGGCTGTGGAAGATACGTGCCCGACTACCGTCTAAGTGGTGTCTGGAATCTCTTGAGTATCAAGGGTGAAGACCTCACAGAGACCGAAAAAGAAAATCAGCCCATTCTCGAGCTTGACATTTCTGACATGAAAGCTAGCGGTAGCAATGGCTGCAATCGTGTTATGGGCGGCTTTAGCAATGAGGGCACCACGCTAACTTTCCCAATGCTAGCAGGAACTCGGATGGCCTGTCGAGGTGATTTGGATATGCGCGTAGACCAAGTACTAAACGAGGTATCGACTTATGAAATAGAAGATGATAAGCTAAGTATGAGGCTTGATGATGAGGTACTAGCGGTTTGGGTAAGAGGACAAAAAGATTAAGTAAGTACCTTGAATCCGCAACCCTGTCAGGGTTATGCATGAAAACCAGCGACTTACCCCTAAATTTAGTCATTCAGTTAAATGAACCCTGACAGGGTTAGTCTGCTTACCATCAGGTATTTACGGATTGATCTGCGGATTTTAGGAAGTATTTCACCAAGTCGATTCCAACCATTTGATTTTCGGTGGTGTCTCTGGGGATATTGTCTCTAGGATTAATTGAAAAGTCAATTGGTAAACGACTTTGTTAGCGCTAATAATTGGTTGATGAGGGCTATCGCAATTGCGGTAGCCCTATTTTTTGCAACGATTTTGCTGGTTGCAGCGTCTTACTTTAAAATCTAACAACATGAGAAATGCTCTATTCCTTATCGTTCTTGTCTTAACAGCATGTGGTACTGATGAGGATGCCCAGCCATTATGTGTAGCGAACCCTCGTGGAGAGATAGATCTATCTAAAGTGAACCTGACGGCTGCCAGGGCTACCACAGCACTACTCACCAACGAGTCGGGTACTTCAGTAGGTGATGACTCCCTGGAGTACACAATCTCAGATGTTATCTTTTCACTTGGGGAAATCCTCAAAGTGTCCAATAAAGGAGAAGAGCATTTCTCTGATTTTGTACAATTTGAGCCAGAGCAAGGATATCCTGTCATCTCATTCAAGATAAATGATAGTACATTTTCCTATGATCCGAATGAAAGTTTGGCCCGACCTACTGTGCCTCAGCTACAAGCGGGCATCCATGTGTACTACATTATCATCAAAGATTTTGAAGCTGGCAATGTAGAAGTAGTCGTCCATGAATGGAAGAATTACTCCGAAGAGTGCAATGACACTGAGGATACAACCATCTAGAAATTATCGAAGAACCTTCTACGCTTCTCTAACTTGAGATCTTGGAGGAGCGAGGACTTAGCTCTGATGGTGATTTCGAAGGATTGAAAGCGTCCAAAGGGCACCCAGTTGAAACGCATACTCCAGCAATGCAGGTCGCGAATGACATTGATTGATGTCTGTGTAAACTCCTTGTTCTCGAAATCATAACCTGATCGAAAGTCGATCTTGGTTTTCTCGGTGATGCTGAAATCACCACTGAAGGTAAGTGCCTGGGTAATACTTGCATCTTGAAAACCTGTCTGTCTTCTATTCACCGAGTAGTTGCCACTTATGGACCAGGGGATGGAAAAGTCTACATAATCTTCAGGGTTGGCATTGATGTGCTGTAGCTCCTCAGGAGTTCCATACTCCGATTCCTTTTCATCATCTTCGCCTTCTTTCTTGCCTTTGAAGGAGTTGGGGGTAAATCTAAAGCCCAATGAAGTGTTGAGCTGACTTATATTCCCTAGACCATCCCCATTATTCCAGGCGTACTTGTTGATTTTTCTTTGCACGACGGTTGTACCTGTTGATGTTTCCGTCTCACTATCAAGGATGTAAACATACGGGTCTATAGTGCCCTGTACATTTACATTAATAAGCTGGTCAAAGAAACTAGTCCTAGTCGAGAAACGAATATCTCTAAGCGCAAACGAATCGGCCAGAAAGTTGTAGCCACTCGAGAAAGATAGGTTGTCAAAGATTTTTATTTTTTTGCTTGCAGCTTTACCAGAGCTGTCACGCTTTGTCTTCACCTTCATCTCGATGTTGTTATTCAAAGTGAGATTTAGAGAAGCATTTTCACCTTGAGGTATATTACCACTAGTAAATCCAGCATATTTTGATAATAGCTGGGTAGTGCCTTCTTCATCCACTTGAGTCTCCTGAAAGTATCCAAATTTTTCTTTAGTGAAATCTGGGCTATATGAGAAACCTATTTGTGGAGTAAGCACGTGCCGAATGGCCTCTACCTTCTTACCATTAATAGGGAAGAATCCATAGAGACGGGTGTTCAAACTCATCCCAAAATCATAATAACCCGCCCTTGAAAATCCATTTAGGGTGTCAACTCTCACACCTTCGAGCTCTGTATCATAAGAATAGCTAAGCTCTCGCGTGTACCATAGCTCAGTGTAGTTAAGGTTTGGACTGAAGGTCAAGAACTTTAAAGCAGTGAAGGACGTGCTCACTGGGATTCTATGCTGACCACCAATCTGCGCTCGTTCCATAATGGCTCCAAAGTTTTCAGAATTGAATACCAGCAGGCTGTCAAACTGAGGATCACGATTAACAGCATTCACCCCCGGCAGTTGAGGCACAGCAGCGTTAGAGATTTCATTCCTAGCGGTAAAATTGTGGCTGAAGTTGAGCTTCCCCAAGATGCCGCGACTCAAAGATCTCACATTCTTAAAAGGATAAATCCTATTCATACTTGAGGTGAACTCAGGGGCAGTGATAGTAATCGCTTTGGTCTGCACGTTCTGATTGTGTCTCAAGTTAGTTGAGATATTAAAGGGGGTTCCTTTGAAAGTTTTCGAGTAAGAGACGTTGGAGCTGAATTGTGCGCTTATCGATTGATTGAAGTCCTGATCTACCAGGTTGTTGTTCTGATTGTAGGAGTTTGTCCTGATGTTCACAGATGAGCTGAACCGACTGGTACCTTTTGATTGGGGGTTGTGTGCCCAATTAAGCGAAAAGTCTTTTGTATCTAGACTCTCAGTAGGCTCATCGCTCAAGAATCGATTATAGCTAAACCTTAGGCTGCCTGTGTAAGCATATCGTTTCTTATAGTTATTATTCACATTAAACGAGTAGCCTCCTTTCGAGTAGATATCACCGGTTACCCTAAAGTCTGCATAGTCACTGGCAGCCCAGTAGTATCCCCCGTCGCGTAAAAAGAATCCACGCCTGTTCTCCTCACCATAACTAGGTATGATTACCCCTGACGTCTTCTTTCGTGGTTGAGGAAACATCCCAAAGAAAAAACCTAATGGAGTTTCTACTTCTTGAAAAGCCAAGTTGAAGGGTCCAGATATTACCTTATTTCCAGGTATGGCCTTCAGCTTTCTTGAGGATATGTGGAAGTGTGGGTTAGCTAGATTGCAGGTTGTGTATTTCGCATTGCGAATGAACAGTTCATCATCTTCATTCTTCTTCACAGTCTCACCTTGGACATAAGCCTCGCCTTGCTGGGTGATGATACCCTGAATAATGGCTTTCCGCGAGCGGAAGTTGTAAGTCATCTCATCAGTCTCGTAGCTTTGTCCTTGATCCGTGAAAATGGGTTTACCTATTTTCCTGCCCGTTGAGTCGCTAGTATAGTCAGCCTCTATCTCGTTATTCACCCAATTGATCTTGATTCTGTCTGCCTCTAATTGAATGCTGCCATAGTCAATCTGGGATGCCCCATAGAGATAGACATTTTGATTTTGCATATCAAAATAGATACTATCGACGGCCGAGTACTCAATGGTAGTACTAATGTCACCCCTAGGCTGATTGGCATAGATGGAATCCAGACCAGTGAGCGCAGTACTATCTATTAGTTGACTGGCGTCAATCAGGCTATCACCAAATGTATCAACTGAAGGTAGACTTTGAAGACCCGCACCAAGGCTGTCTACAAAGTTGATAGGATACTCGGGATTGACAAAGACACTATCTGGTACGGTGATTGTAGTGTCGGAAGTTGTGGAGCGAAGTGAATCGGAAACTGAAGTATTTTTGTTATTTTGAGCTTGGTTTTCGGTGCAGAAACTGCATAATAAAATGACCAAAAACGCGTATTTCAAAATGTTGACTCAATTTTCTGTTTCTGGGAAAAATTCACACTTTTGCGTAAAGTTATCTTCATTTCCAGTTAAGAACCGTTAAAAAATGAAAAATATTGTACTCGGATCATGTTTTTCAATAGCGTTGTTGCTGGGCTCTTTTAGCACTATTGGAGTCAAAGATTACCGTATCAAAAAGGTGGTAATAGACGCTGGCCATGGAGGTAAGGACTCGGGTACATACGGCGACTTTAGTTATGAAAAAGATGTCGCGCTGGATATAGCCCTCGAGTTAGGCGAGATTATCAACAAATACATGCCTGATGTGGAGGTCATCTATACCAGAGATAAGGACAGCTTCCCATCACTCAACGACCGTGCGGACATAGCTAATAAAAACGGTGCAGATATATTCTTGTCTGTGCACTGTAACTCGGCCCCATACAGTGAATCCGTCCACGGCACAGAGTCTTACGTAATGGGACTCAATAAGACAGAAAAGAGCCTTGATGTTGCTATGCGAGAGAACTCAGTTATCGAGCTGGAGGAAAACTATGAAGAGAACTACGAAGGTTTTGACCCAAATTCACCAGAGTCTTACATACTATTCAACCTGTACCAAAATTCTTTTCTCAACAACAGCTTGAGTTTAGCCAGCAACATAGAGAATCAGTTTGCCAAGCGAGTAGGCCGCAAGAGCCGTGGAGTTAAGCAAGGCCCGTTTTTAGTGCTTTGGAGAACTTCAATGCCAAGCGTCCTAGTGGAGGTAGGCTTTCTTAGTAACCCAAAAGAAGAAGTAGAACTCAACGATGATCTACAACAAACGTATATTGCCTCAGGTATCTTTCGGGCCTTTCGGGACTACAAGAAAGAAATCGAGTCAATGAACTAGAACTAACCGTATAGTGTCAAAGGAATTTAAAGTTGGCTTTATAGCCATTGTTGCCGGAATTATATTGTACTTAGGGTTTAACTTTTTAAAGGGGATAGATTTTTTCTCCCCAGTCAAGAAGTACTATGCGCTTTATGACAATGTAGACGGGCTTATTGCATCTAATCCAGTCATTGTCAATGGCTATTCTGTGGGCAGGGTGAGTAGAATTGCCATACTGCAAGAGAAAGGGTATAAGATACTCGTTGAAATGGATGTAGACGAATCGCTCCTACTTGGTGACTCGACTACCGCCACACTTGCCAATAGTGACTTTCTCGGTAGTAAGGCGATCATCCTCGATATCAAAGAAATCACTACGCCTTTGGAAGATGGAGACACCCTCATTTCAGTGGTAGACAAGGGCCTATCGGAATTGCTTGCTAGCGCCCAACCCATCACTGACAACCTGAGTATTACAATCAGAAGGATCAATGAAATATTACTAGGCTTGCAGGGTAGTGGTGAGAAGATCAATACTACGCTAGATGAGCTCAATGGCACATTGGGTGGTGTAAACAGACTGATAGCTAAAAATGAAGCGTCAATCACTTTGGCGATTGCTGAGTTTAGCCAAACTATGGTAGAGGTGAAGGAGAGGATCGCTTCTCTAGACCCAATAATCAGTAAAAGCGGAGAAACACTCGATAAGATCAATGCGCTGGAGCTTGAACAGACATTGAAGGAAGTCAGCACATTGCTGACCACAATGAATCAGACGGTTGAGTCAATCAATAATGGAGAAGGTACCGTTGGTAAAATAATGACAGACGATGAGTTGTATAACAATCTGAATCAAGCGATGATCGATCTTGATAGTTTGTTGGTTCATTTCAATCAATACCCCAAACATTTTATGGCCCCATTGGGCAAAAGCCATAAGAAAGTGCAAAAAGAGCTTTCCAAAAACTAAGCACGCCTTTTACATCTTTCAGGTAAATTCGCTGAGACTCTTGCACCTCATCTGCAATCCAGACTTTGGCTTGCTCCTAGTGTTGTTTGTGAGAAATTTAGTTAGACCCATATACCCCAATTGATGATGGATATTGAATTCAATAAAAACGAAGATCAATACAAACAGCTTCTCTTCAAGCTTCACAAGCGACTTGAGCAAATCAAGCTTGGTGGAGGGGAGAAGAAAATAGAGAGCCATCACAAAAAAGGGAAACTTACGGCCAGAGAGCGTATCGACTACCTGCGTGACAAGGACTCCAAATTCCTGGAAATAGGAGCTTTTGCCGGTGACGAGATGTACGACGATGTTGGAGGATGTCCCAGCGGTGGTGTGGTGACCGGTATTGGTTATGTAGAAGGCCGGCAGTGCGTCATTGTCGCTAATGATGCTACCGTAAAAGCAGGGGCGTGGTTCCCGATTACTGCTAAGAAGAACCTACGTGCCCAGGAAATCTCAATCGAAAATAGACTGCCAATCATCTATCTGGTGGATAGCGCGGGTGTATTCTTACCAATGCAAAACGAGATTTTTCCTGATAAGGAACATTTCGGTAGACAGTTTAGAAACAATGCTAAGATGTCCGCTATGGGAATAGTACAGGTAGCAGCCATTATGGGCAGCTGTGTTGCAGGAGGTGCTTACTTGCCTATCATGTCTGATGAGGCTATGATTGTCGACAAGACCGGAAGTATCTTCCTCGCTGGAAGCTATCTGGTGAAGGCTGCTGTAGGTGAGACCGTAGATAACGAGACCTTGGGTGGAGCCACGACACATTGTGAGATCAGCGGCGTTACTGACAATAAGTATGACTCTGATGAAGAGTGCCTCAATGCGATAAGGAAGATCTTCGATAAGATCGGCGCACCAGAGCAGGCTGGATTTGATAGGGCAGAGCCAAAAGTGCCAGCTAAGGATCCCAAGGATCTCTATGGACGTTATCCAGTGGACAGAGTCAAGCCGTTTGACATGAGGGAGATCATTGAGCGGATGGTCGATGACTCCTCATTCGATGAGTATAAGAAGAGCTACGGTATGACGCTACTATGTGGTCATGCTCGAATGGATGGCTGGGCAGTTGGTATTGTTGCCAATCAGCGCAAGATGGTTAAGAACAAGAAAGGGGAGATGCAGATGGGAGGAGTCATCTATTCTGACTCAGCTGACAAAGCAGCTCGCTTCATCATGAACTGTAACCAGCGAAAAATTCCTTTAGTGTTCCTTCATGATGTAAGTGGCTTCATGGTAGGCAGTCGATCAGAGCACGGTGGTATCATCAAAGATGGAGCGAAAATGGTGAATGCAATGGCCAACTCTGTGGTACCCAAGTTCTCCATTATACTTGGAAACTCTTACGGTGCAGGTAACTACGCTATGTGCGGAAAGGCATACGACCCAAGACTCATTTTTGCATGGCCTACCGCCCAAATCGCTGTGATGAGTGGAGCATCTGCAGCTAAGACATTGCTCCAGATCAAGGTATCGACACTGAAAGCCAAAGGAGAACAAATCACTCCTGAGGCGGAGGCGGAACTACTAAAGGAGATTACTGATAAGTACAATAAGGAATTAAGCCCCTATTACGCGGCGGCACGATTATGGGTGGACGGTATCATCGACCCGTTGGAGACGCGTAAGGCCATCTCTATGGGTATAGAGGCGGCTAATCAGGCGCCTATCACAGAAAAGTTCAACGTAGGCGTTATTCAGACCTGATGGCTGGTTTTATTCTACAGGTTCTATAGATTTAGTATATGAATGAAGGCGAACTCAAAGCGCTAGTCTCTCTGCTGGAGGATGAAGATACGGAGGTGAGCTCACATGTCGAGGGCAAGATCGTTTCTCTAGGCAGTGATATTATCCCTTTTCTAGAGAAGGAGTGGGAGAAGACCTTTAACCCAGTCATTCAGAAAAAGATCGAAGACCTTATCCATCAACTCCAGTTTGAGAATCTTCAGGAGCATTTGATGATCTGGAAGGCTGCTGAGTCTGACAACTTGCTAAAAGGAATGTGGTTGGTGGCTAGCTACCAATACCCAGATATCAGCTATGAAAATCTCACTAAGGACTTTGAGCAGTTGTATTATGACACTTGGTTAGAGTTCAAGAATGACCTGGATCCTTTCGATCAAGTCAAAGTGCTCAATAGTGTGATCTACAATAAGCTCAAGTTCAGGGCGAATACTAAGAACTTCCATTCTCCATCCAATAGTATGATCAACATCGTGATGGAGTCTAAAAGAGGTAACCCGATTACACTTTGTGTGATCTATATGATGGTAGCCCAAAAGCTGAAACTGCCAATCTACGGAGTGAATTTGCCCAACTTATTCATTCTTACCTACAAGACAGAAAAGCTTCAGTTCTATATCAATGCCTTTAACAAAGGCCTTATTTTTTCACGAGACGATATTGATCACTATATCAATAACCTCAACCTTGTGCCTCAAGATCTATTCTATGAGCCATGTGATAATGTATCAATTGTACAGCGTGCCTTCCGAAACCTTATTGTAGCATTTGAGAAGATCGGCGAATACACTAAAGCGGATGAGGTAAAGACACTACTAAAGCAAATAGAAGAGTAGTAAGAAGTCAGTTGCCCCTGATCATGCAGCCGGTAGGACGCTGATAATTCTCTGTTGGTTTGCCACCTGCCAGAGTCACATCCAGTGCGTTTTTAAGATGAAAATTGCGCACTTCACCTGCTGACTGAGGATTATCATCTATGGCACCTTGATATACTATATGAAAGCCAGCGCTATGAGGGCGTAAGATGAAAGCCTCAGGTGTTTTACGAGCATCAAAAAGCTTAGCTACGGATTGGTCTTTATCTGATAGGTAGGCAAATGGATAACTTTTCTCTTTGGCCCTTTTGACCATAATGGCTTCAGCATCTTCTGGGCTCGCATCAGGATGATTTGGATTGATTAGAACAAATCCAACGTTTTGTCCTTCGTAAGCAGAATACAAGCCAATGAGTCGATCTTCATAGAGCTTGGCATATGGACAGTAATTGCTTGTGAAGACCACCACTACGGCCTTTTTATCCTTCATTGAGCTTAAGTCAACGGTCTGATTGTTCTTGACATTTTTCAGACTAAAATCAGTGATGCTTTTTTGAGCAACCGCCCAAAGTGGTGACATCAATAGAACTAATATAACAGCTAATCGATTATTCATGATTCTAAAAAAGTTATTATAAAATCTTCGATTCTTTCAATACCCAAATTATACTTTTTTTCGGAACTTTCCGCGTTCACAACACCTGTTAGCGACTCACCCCCCATTGTTTGACTCGGAAAAATCATCATTTCTTCTTTGAAAGCAAGCTTTTTGCGGCCGTGGATTTTATACAATGTTTCTTTAGCCGACCACACGAGAGTCATGTTTTCTAACTGTTCATCGACCCACCTTTCTTCATCCGTATTCATAAATTTATGCGCGATACGGCGAATTTTCTCTTGGGGTCTTTCAATATCTATGCCACATGACTTATCCATATGTATCATGACTGCTGCAAATGGGTGGCTGTGAGAAATAGAGATGTGCGCCATATCTCCGATCAGATGAGGTTTGTCAAAGTCATCCTTTTTTATCCCTTGATAGATAAGTCCATGTCTTTCACAAAGTATATTTGCCAATAGTCTTGAGGCGGCATACTCAGCCTGACCTTTATCATGTTTTACCAGACTACCATTTCGGTCACTTTCCGGTAGGCGACCAAGCAACGCATCAGTCTCCTCAGTGATGTGCCATATGGCAAATGCAGAACAGTCATTTATATTTCGGTAGAGAGCCAGAGGCATTGTGCTATAATAATCAAATAATCGGCGTTAAGCACTTACTTTTGTGCTAACAGATCGCTCATGAAAAGAACCACTGTCAGCGTCAACAAGGAATCAACATTAACAGGACACAAGGACTGTATCTATACGCTGGCTGGACTCAAAGATAGCCAAATATGCTATAGTGGAGCTGGTGATGGAATGGTCGTAGCTTGGGATCTGGCTGACCCTGAAAACGGACAGCTTATTGCTAAGGTTCCCAATAGCGTTTACGCACTTGCGCTGGATGAAAGGCGCAATCAACTGGTGCTGGGACACAACTATGATGGCGTTCACTTTATCGATCTGGAAACGAGAACCGAACGGTACTCTGTGAAGCTTACGTCGGCAGCCATCTTCGACATTCAGATATTCGAAGACCTGTGCTTTGTCAGTACCGGTGACGGAGAGCTCATCGCAATCAATATATCCGAATCCCCCACTATCGTAAAACGAATGGGGATGAGTGATAAAAGCGCTAGGGCATTATCTGTGAATCCAGTAGATATGGAGTTGGCTGTTGGGTTCAGTGATCATCTGGTACGTATTTTAGATTTGAAGGACCTATCGGTAAAACATGAAATCAGTGGACATACCAACTCAGTCTTCACAGTGAGGTATTCACCCGACTACCAACATTTGATGACGGCAGGACGTGATGCTAATTTCAAGGTTTGGGATACCATGAAGTACCAACAGCAGGAATCTATCGTTGCTCATTTGTACGCCATTAATCATATTGATTTTAGCCCTAGTGGCAAACATTTTGTAACTTGTAGTATGGATAAGGCCATTAAAGTCTGGGACTTACAGACTTTTCGGTTGTTAAAAGTAATAGATAAGGCCCGTCATGCCGGTCACGGCACCTCTGTCAACAAACTATTCTGGTCAGGTTATAAAAATCAATTGGTTTCTGCGAGTGATGATCGTACGATATCAGTGTGGAACCTTGATTTTGAAAACTGATATTGGGCGTGGGAATGTCTGTCCGTAAATATTGAAAAGATGAAAATTACACCTTTAGAAATTCGTCAGAAGAGCTTTGAAAAAGGCTTTCGAGGCTATGACAAGGAAGAGGTTACGGCCTTCTTACTTTCTATGTCCAACGAGTGGGAACGCTTGATTGACGAACAAAAGGAATTGAAAATAAAGCTTGAACAGAGTGAGAAGGAGGTTCAAAAGCTCAGAGAAGTGGAGTCGTCGCTGTTCAAGACACTGAAGACCGCAGAGGATACAGGCGCCAATATGATCGATCAGGCAACCAGAGCCGCGGATCTCCACTTGAAAGAGACGCAGATGAATGCGGATGCCTTGATGAATGAGGCTAAGTCAAGGGCTAAATCGATCATTGAAAAGTCGGAAATGAAATCCCGCAACATAGTCGAAGAGATGCAAGATGCAGTTCGAGAATTAGAGCAAAACTATCGTTCAATAGAAAATCAGCGAGACAACCTTGTTGGTGAGCTAAAAAACCTATCGGAAGACATCATAGCCCGCGTAGGCAAAATAGATCTGGCCAGCCGAAAATTCAAGCTCGAAGATCATATCAAAAAAGTGAAGGCCGTCATCCGAGAATCACAGGATGAGTTAGACGAGAAGCCACTCAAGATGAGAAATGTGGAACCACCTGAGTTTCCGGTGTTTGGGAAGTCTGAAAAAGGAAATAATGGTGTAAAGGCAACTGCAACACCGCAACTAAAAAAGGTTGAGAATACCGTAAAGGAAAATACTCCAAAAGAAAAACCGACTTCTTCTGCTCCAGAGGTTTCTGAAGAAGCTTCATTTTTCGATCAACTGGATGAAGAATAGTAATAGCACGATACAGCTTAAAGGCATGGAGTTTTATGCCTACCATGGCTTCTTCGAAGAAGAACAGAAGCTGGGTAATCGCTTCACTGTTGACTTGGAAATTAATGTAGACTTGGAAAAGGCTGGTGCGTCAGATGAGCTTGCCCTTACCGTCGACTATGGACAAGTCTATGAAGTGGTTTCATCTGTAATGAAGAGCCCGGCTAAGCTGTTAGAGACCATCGCCACAGATATCAATGCGGATATCCTCAAAGCATTCCCAAGTGTGAAATGCTCTACTGTTCTTGTATCAAAGCACAATCCACCTATTGGAGGGCTCTGTGAGCTGGCAAGTGTTTCGCTTACTTCGGAGCGTTAGCGACTTCCTCTTTCACGAATGTGAAGCCTTGGGCGTCTGCTCCAGAGTAGTAGTCGACAGTGACTCCCAACAGATACATAGTATGCTTTTTATCAACAAGCACCCTGATGTCATCTACCAAGTAAGACAGGTCACTTTCTTTGACTTTGTCAAAGCCAAGCTGAAACCCCACTCCACAACCCGCGCCTTTCACTCCTATACGGAGTGCATATTCCACCGGAATATTCTTGTGCGCCATTATATATCGGACTTGTTCGATTGCGGCTGGTGTGAGACCTACAGGTTCTAGTTTCATTAGTTAGTGATCATCTAATCAGCATTAAAATTAGTTAACTTTAGCACGTAAAATTTAGTTAAAACGGCTTTCTGACAATGGATTTATTGGTTGAATTTGGTAAGATTATCCTTCCAGCGATGGCTGTGATGTACGCGATGTATCTCACTATCAAGATGTTTATACAGAAGGAGTGGCAGAGCCAAAAAATGGAGTTGAGCCAAAAGAGCATTGAGACCGTCCTACCGATAAGGCTTCAGGCTTATGAACGCATGTGCCTTTTCCTAGAGCGCATCTCACCTAATAATTTGATCGTTAGGTTAAACAACTCTGAATACAATGCTGCACAATTTCAGCATGTGCTACTCTCGGAGGTGAGAGAAGAGTATAACCATAATCTGTCGCAGCAGGTATATATGAGTGATGAGGCTTGGAATATGGTTAGGCGAGCCATGGAGGATCTAGTGGTTAAAATCAACCAGGCCGGATCTGAGGTGAGCAAAGAAGCCAAGAGTCTCGATTTAGCAAAGCGAATTTTTGATTTGGTGATGGAGCAAGGCTCAGATCAAATCAATGAGGCGCTCGTATTTATTAAGGATGAAATAAGACAAGAATTCTAGAATATGGAGGAGGAAAAAGAACCGAAGAGTTTCGATAAGTATAAGGCCAAGGCAAAACGTCTCCTTGATGATGAGTCTAAAGTGAAATCACTCTTAGACGTGGCTGGAGATAAGATTACGACGATCATGAGCAATAGCGCGAAGATGAGCGAGTTCGCGGATCAAGTTAGGCTGGCCATTCGCATGATCAGGGCATATGTCACCGGAGAATACCGAGAGTTGCCTTGGCGCACGTTGATCATTCTCGTAGCTGGCATCCTATACTTCGTTACTCCTCTTGACCTGATTCCTGACTTCATTCCTGCGCTCGGATTTGTTGACGATATTTCGGTGATCTTCTGGATCTTCAAATCATTTTCAGATGATATGGAGAAGTATCAAGAGTGGGAAGCAAGTCTCGTCTATCCACAATAGACCACCAGATATCCCCATATGGATTCGGTAACCCAATTTGTGCTTGGCGCGGCTGTAGGAGAGGCTGTACTTGGTAAAAGGGAAGGTAAGAAGGCGTTGCTGTGGGGTGCTGTCGGTGGCACCATTCCTGATTTAGATGTACTGTTCAATTTTGTCTACAGCGAAGTAGATGCACTATTGATGCATCGTGGATTCTCTCATTCTATAGTATTTGCAATGCTGGCAGCTCCCATATTGGGATATCTGATATCCAGACTATATCGCAAATCTGAGACATCCTGGATAGGCTGGTCATGGCTATTCTTCTGGTCGATTTTCACACACCCGCTACTAGATATATTTACTAACTACGGTACTGGCCTCTGGCTCCCATTTTCTGATTTCCGTGTTGCACTCAATACGATCTTTGTCGTTGACCCCCTCTATACATTACCATTGCTTATCAGTTGTCTAGTTCTATTATTCCTTAGCAGGAAAAATGCTTGGAGAACAAAAATCAATCATTTAGGACTACTCCTAAGTTCGGTTTATCTGATTTTCACGGTAGTGAATAAACTACAAGTTGACAGCAATATCGAATCGCAGTTATCTCAGCAAAAGATGGAGTACGAGTCGTTCATGTCAGCCCCAACACCCTTTAATAATGTGCTTTGGTCTGTTGTAGTTAAGACAGATGGAGGATTCCATACAGGATATTATTCTGTCTTCGACAAGCAGCCGTTGAGCTTGGATTACTTACCTCAGCAATCGGATTTACTTGATGACTTGAAAAGCCAACATGAAGTAAATCAGCTAATTAAATTTTCAAAGGGCTATTTTGCTGTTAGACAGGAAAGCGATAACTTGGTTTTGAATGACCTAAGATTTGGGCCATTGAAGGGGTGGTTTGATCCATCTTCTGAGTTTGTTTTCGCTTTTGGAATTGACCAGAAAAGAGGACAGGCCGACATTAAGAGATTGGTACCTACATTAAGTCCTACCGAAGCTGATTTTTTGAGGCTAGTGGATAGGATGTGGGGGAAATGAACTAGTTAATGGAGAGAATTGCTGTCGTCACAGGTGCTACCGGCCTTGTAGGTCGTGAATTGATGAAGGTATTGCTGGCTAATGACCACTACTCAAAAATTGTAGTGGTTGGCCGGAGGAGCTTAGAAATCAAAGACAATAGAATCGAAGAGATCGTTGTTGATTTTGGTCAACTAGACTCTATCGCGGATAAGCTCAACGCACAAGACCACTATTGCTGCCTGGGCACTACCATGAAAAAGGCTGGGTCTAAAGAGCGGTTTATGAAAATTGATCTGGACTATCCATTAGCACTAGCGGATATAGCAAAAAGAGGATCCAGGTTTAATACATTTATTGTGGTGACAGCTGTAGGAGCGGATGCTGGTTCTCAGCTATTTTACAATCGGATCAAGGGTCAACTTGAGGATAAGCTGAAAAACCTCGGATTGAAATCGCTCCATATATTTCAACCATCCTTGCTAATAGGGGCCAGAGAGGACTTTAGAATTCTTGAAGAGATTGCCAAGTTTCTGACAGTCATTTTATCATTTTTCATCATTGGTCTCAACAAGTTTTGGTCAATCCGCGGAGAAGATGTAGCAAAGGGTATGTTCTACGTTGCTAAGAAGGGTGAAGAAGGCTTGTTTGTACACAAACCGCACGAAATCCGAGATCTAGCCAAGGCCATAGAGTGATAGCGGTTATTCAAAGAGTCAGTTCCGCTTCAGTGACAGTGACTGGTGAGGTAATAGGGAAAATTGGTTCTGGACTAATGATTCTTATCGGTATTGAGGAGGCAGATGACCAATCTGATATCAGTTGGTTGGCCGGAAAGATCACCAATCTTAGAATCTTCAATGATGCTGAAGGAGTGATGAACCTAAGTGTCAAAGACATAGAGGGCGATATTTTATTGATTAGCCAGTTTACGCTGCAGGCGAGCACCAAAAAGGGTAATCGCCCCTCATACATCAAGGCTGCTAAGCCCGATATCGCCATCCCCTTGTATGAAGAAATGCAGAAAACACTCGCTAAGGAGCTGGGTAAGCCGATCGCTACAGGTGAGTTTGGCGCTGATATGAAAGTCAGCTTGACCAATGACGGCCCTGTCACCATCATTATCGATAGTAAAAACAAAGTATAAGCTAAACCATGACAATAGAAGAAGCTCAGGAGCAGGTGGATCAGTGGATCAAAACGATTGGAGTAAGATATTTCAATGAGCTGACGAATACAGCTGTGTTAATGGAGGAGGTAGGCGAGCTCGCTAGGTTGATGGCAAGAACCTATGGGGAGCAATCATTCAAGGAGTCTGACAAAAATAGAGACTTAGGCGATGAAATGGCTGATGTGCTCTGGGTGTTGATCTGTCTTGCTAATCAGACGGGTGTTGATCTTACCGACGCACTGAAGAAGAACTTCGAGAAGAAAAACATCAGGGATGCTACGCGCCATAAGGATAATACCAAACTAAAGTAGTCGGGCTAGCCAGCGACTATTTCTCTACCGACTAGTCTTGGCACTAGGTTGTACTGATCCATCTTACAGCAGAAGTCAATGTCTTTCTGAATATTAAACTTAGAAAGTCGCTTGGCATGATTAGCGCCATGAATAAACCCAGAAAGATCTGGCTTGGCTTGCCTGTAGAGGCTGAGGGCCATTAGCGCTGCATCACTTTCAAAGGAATGTGTTTTGCTTAGACGATCCAATAGGGCACCAGCAAACAATGTATCCTCCATGCTGAAAAGTCCTTTCCATCCGGAGCAGTGAACGATGACATCATAATCAGAGAAGACTAGATGTTTGGCTATTGCGGATAGGTTCAAGAAAGCACCGATCAGTATGGACTTAGCCTTAAGTGATTTTGTGATGGCCTGAGTACCGTTGGTTGTAGTTACAGCGACTGACTTATCTTGAAGCGCAGGATTCATGTACTCAAACGGTGAATTGCCAAGATCGAAACCTTCTACCTGCTCTCCACCTCGCTCAGCAGCTGCTAAATATCCCTTGAACTGGTATGCTTGGCACTCCTCCAACGTAGCGACAGGTATGATTGACTTTACGCCATTGGCAATACCCGTAACCATACACGAGGTAGCTCGAAGTATATCAGTGACTACCACGATCTTTCCGGTCAAGTCAAAATGATGAATCTGCTCAGGTGTGATGCAGACGTCTATGCTTTTCTTGTCCAATGCTATGCCTTAAAAATGGGTAATTTGACGATCTGAGCCTTCAATTTACGGTTACGTACAGCGATCATGATTTCTGTACCAGGCTTGTGATGGCCGACCTTCACATAGCCGAGACCAATGCCCTTGCTCATTGAAGGCGACATAGTTCCTGAGGTCACCTCACCGATTAGCTCGTCTTGCTCATTGAATATCTCATAATGTGATCTTGGGATACCTTTATCCATTAATTCAAAGGCGACCAACTTGCGCTGTACGCCTTCTTCCTTCTGCTTCTTCAAAGCTTCTGAGTTGATAAAGTCTTTAGTGAACTTGGTGATCCAGCCAAGACCAGCCTCCAATGGTGATGTGGTATCCGTTATATCATTTCCATACAGACAATAGCCCATCTCGAGTCTCAATGTATCCCTTGCTCCAAGACCGATTGGCTTGATGTCATGAGGCGCACCAGCTTCGAAGATAGCTTTCCACAGGGTCTCAGCGTGCTCATTGTCTACATACAGCTCGAACCCACCTGCTCCCGTATATCCGGTACCTGAGATGATGACATTGTCTATACCAGCTACAGTCCCTACTGTGAAATGGTAGAACTTCACCTTTTCAAGGTCAACGTTGGTCAAGGACTGTAGCGAAGCACCTGCTTTTGGGCCCTGCACCGCAAAAAGCGATATCTGATCAGAGAGATTATCGAGATCAGCACCCATATCATTGTGGCTTGTGATCCACGCCCAATCCTTATCGATATTGGAGGCATTCACGACGAGCATGTAGTCTTCATCGGCAAATTTGTATACGATAAGATCATCGACAATTCCACCTTGATCATTGGGAAAGCAGGAGTATTGCGCCTGACCATCTACAAGCTTAGCGGCATCATTGCTCGTCACCTTTTGAATTAGATCAAGAGCATTGGGGCCTTTCACCGAAAACTCACCCATGTGACTCACGTCGAATACACCTACGCCATTGCGTACGGTTTTATGCTCTTCTATGTCAGATGAATAACGCACCGGCATGTTGTATCCGGCGAAGGGCACCATCTTGCCACCAAGGCTCTGGTGGATATGGTCGAGGGCTACTTTTTTCAATTCCATGGGTTAAGTTTTACTACCGCGAATTTAGCTGTAGTTCGTGAAGTTTCCAGTGGATTGTCTTGAAGCCAAGAGAAATTTTGGTAGTTGAGCTAAACCTTATCGGTAGAATCGCTAAAAATCTCCATTTGTCTTGGCAGCAATTGGAAGGACATGCGATGATGCCGTGTAGATCCATGTTCTGCTATCGCGGCTCTGTGCTTTTTAGTAGGGTAGCCAAAGTTTGTCTGCCAGCCATATTCAGGATGCTCTTCGGACAAGGCCGTCATCAAGTCATCACGGTAGGTTTTCGCTAACACAGAAGCCGCAGCGATAGATAGGTATTTGCTGTCACCTTTGACAATACATTCATGCCGTATTCCTTGATAGGTATTGAAGCGATTACCATCAATCAGCAGTAGCTCCGGTTGGACGACTAGTGCTCCAATGGCCTTATGCATCGCGAGAAAGGAAGCATTAAGAATATTGATCTCATCAATCTCTTTGTGATCACATATCCCAATCGCCCATGCAATGGCTGTTGATTTGATATCGGATACCAGGCCATTTCGCACGCTTGGTTTGAGCTGCTTCGAGTCATTAAGTACAGGGTGAGTGTAAGTTGGCGGCAGAATGACCGCTGCGGCCACTACCGGGCCCGCAAGACATCCTCGGCCAGCCTCATCACACCCAGCTTCTGCTACTCCCTTACGATAGTGACTCTTTAACACCTTTTAACAAATGATTTCGTCTCTGAGAGCAAGTTATTCATGATCAAGACATCAAAGTAGTATTGGTAATCTTAAATCTTGATAGAAATGAAAAATTGGAAATTACTCTTGGCAGCACTGCTTGTGGCAGGTATGTCAACAATAAACTTACAAGCACAGCCGCACAAGCACAACCGCGGAGAACAAAGTGAAAGACATGGTCCAGAGCGTATGATGGAACGACTGGACATGACAGATGATCAAAAGGCTGAGGCCGAGCAACTACATCTACGAATGCGTAAGGCGATACTGCCGATTGAAAATGAAATTGGCGAAAAGGCAGCTCGACTAAAGACATTGATGAGTGGGGGAGCGGCTAATGAGGATGCGATCTATGATGTGATCGAGGAAATTGGGATGCTCGAAATCTCCATGAAAAAGGAAAGAGCTTCTACGAGACTAGCTGTCCGAGAGCTACTTACTGAGGATCAACAAATAAAGTTTGATCAAATGCCGCTAAAGCACAGTAGAAGAGGCGGAGGTCCGGGCTCACGTCATGGCCAGTAATGGACAATAGATATATTAGTGACAAAGCAGGTTCTCAAGAGGATCTGCTTTTTTGATATAATCCATGAAGGTTATATGCTCATTGGTGATATATTTTTGTCCTTTCATCAAACTAGGGGGTATTATTTTAAAAATAATTGAAAATAAAATGTAAATTCTACGTACAAGTAGTCAAACTCAAAATGCGACGGTCAACTTTTATGAAGCTACTTCTACTTTTCTACTTCTCCTCCTGCCTCCTCGTGTCTGCGGAAGACACGAAGGTATATTACGATAGTGAAGGCAAGGTGACATCCTCTTCTCAGGCTACTTTTTACAGAATTTCTAATCAATTCCCGATTGCCGATAGGTTCCATATGACCGATTTCTATATGACCGGTGAGGTAGCCGCCAATGGGGCTTATTTGACTTCTAGCTATACCGTCAAGGATGGGGAGTTTGTCTACTATTATCCTAATGGACAGGTGAAGTCTAAGGGCATTTTTAAAGAAAATCTGAGACTAGGAGAATGGAAGTGGTGGTACCCCAATGGGCAAGAGATGAAAGAGGCATTGATTATTCATACCAATTCAGTGCCTAATGAAGAGATAGAACTTACGATTAGCTCTTGGGATGAGAACGGCAATCAGGTTGTCAATAGAGGAAAAGGAGAGCTTATTCAATACAACGAACATCAATATGTAGGAGAACTGCGGGTAGTCGCTAAGGGGGGCATTCTTGATGGGTTAAAGCATGGGATATGGCTAGGCTATGATCATGATGGTGACTTGCTATATAAAGAACTTTATCGCGATGGAATTCTGCTAAGAGGTAAGGCTTACTCAGAAAGTGGTAGCAAAGTCAGGTATAATACCTTGAGCAAAGCACCCATGCCGCTAGGAGGCGTCAATAATTTAAGAAAGCACATTGTGAATAGCCTGAAATACCCACGCAATGCGAGATACGAGAACATTACTGGGCAGGTATTAGTGCAGTTTGTCGTAGGCAAGGATGGTAGTATACATGATGTAGAGACAATCAAAGGCATAGGGGGCGGCTGTGACGAGGAAGCTGAGCGAGTCATCGAAACCTTCGGTGACTGGGAGCCAGGAGTACAGCGAGGGCAACTCCGCACAAGCCGCATGATCATGCCCATCTCGTTCGAGATTCAATAGCTCTTCAATTAGCGTCCGCTATAAAAATCCATCTACCTTTGCCGGCGATGGACAAGAATACGAACCCTTGGACAGTAGTTTCCAACAAATCGATTTATAAAAACACGTGGATTGAGGTAGATGAGTTTGATGTGCTCAATCCATCTGGAGGCAAGGGTATTTACGGACGCGTCCATTTTAAGAATATTGCTCTGGGTATTATCCCCATTGATGAGCAGTTCAACACCTGGCTTGTAGGGCAGTATCGTTTCCCGCTTGAAGAGTACTCATGGGAGATACCCATGGGGGGTGGACCTATCGGAATTGATAAACTCGTTTCCGCGCAAAGAGAGCTCAAGGAGGAAACCGGCCTTATTGCATCAAAGTGGACAGAGATACTTCGCATACATACTTCCAACTCAGTAACTGATGAAGAAGGGTTCGTTTACCTCGCTGAAGGATTGACTCAGTCAGAGACAGAGTTTGAGGAGACAGAGCAATTAGAAATAAAGAAACTACCTCTTAAATCCGCCGTAGATATGGCGATGAACGGTGAGATCACAGACAGCCTCAGTCTGGCAGGGTTGTTAAAAGTGGCGCGGCTGCTGAAGTACTGATTTGTCTGCCATGACCTACAAAGAGCATTTTCTTAAGAATATATCGCTAGCCTATCCAGTGATGCTGAGCCAACTGGGCCATGTGGTCGTAGGTGTCGCCGATAGTATCATGGTGGGACAGCTAGGTACTGAAGAGCTGGCGGCTGTATCCTTGGGAGGGGCACCATTCTATGTGGTCATGCTCTTTGGAATAGGGGTTTCTTATGCACTCACTCCACTAGTGGCCGCAGCAGAGGGACAAAATCAGCAATCAGGTATTCGCAGTTTGCTCAAGCATGCTGTCATTCTTGATACCATCGTAGGCGTCCTCTTGTTTCTATTACTCTATTTCGGAGGCCCATTGCTTAGCTATTTTGATCAAGAACCTGAGGTAGTTGATCTTGCCTTGCCTTATCTCAATATTATCGCTGGATCACTGATACCTGTGATGATATTTCAAGGCTTTAGACAGTTTGGCGAAGGCTTGTCATACACCAAGCAAGCTATGTACATCAGTATTAGTGCCAACGTGATTAACATCATCTTGAATTATTTCTTGATCTATGGCATCTGGATATTTCCAGAGTTAGGGATGAACGGAGCAGGTTGGGCCACTCTTATCAGTCGTGTTTTGATGATGATCGTGATGGTATGGTTTGTCTTCAAGTTCAAGGACTTTAAGCCATATACGACAGGCTTCAACTTTCGTAACTACGAATGGAAAATTTGGAAGAAGCTATTGAAAATCGGTATTCCATCGGGGCTCCAGTTTGTGTTTGAGGTTGGAGCATTCGCTATGGCGGCTATCATGGTCGGGTGGCTGGGCGCAGTGCCTCTTGCTGCTCACCAGATCGCACTCAACCTATCAGGAATCACTTACATGACAGCCTCGGGTATATCAGCCGCAGCAACTATTCGCGTGGGCAATCAATTGGGTAAAAACGATATCAGCACACTTAGAAGAGTTGGTTTCACCTGTGTCATAATGGCATCAGTATTCATGGCGATTTGTGGATTGATATTCATATTGGGTAAAACAGCACTCCCAGGTTTCTATGTTGATGACGCTGCAGTGATCGCTTTGTCAGCCGATCTATTAATAGTTGCTGCTTTTTTCCAAATATCTGATGGTATACAGGTGGTAGGTTTGGGAGCTCTTAGAGGCTTGGCTGATGTCAAAATTCCCACAATCGTTACCATGGTCGCCTACTGGTTCATTGCTATTCCGGTAGGTTATGTACTCGGGATCACATTGGATATGGGTTCTATCGGCATTTGGATTGGCCTGCTGATTGGATTGACACTCGCCGCAGTTGCACACTTTTGGCGATTCCAACACCTCACACGCAGACTAATGACCCTCGTATAAGTTGGATTCCGGTGGGCTAGTCCGCTTGGACTTGAGTCAACCAGCCGACATTCTCCTTATTGTAAGGCGATATTGATAATCTCTTAGGCCTGTTTGGGTGTTAGGTACATCAAAACTTGAGAGATCTGTGATAGTTCTGCAATGTTTCTTCAGTTATATTGTAAATAGAAACACAAAATAAATGCGTTATGAACTCAATGAAATTTACTTTCTTCTTAGGGTTGCTGATACTCACTCAAGCCTGCAGTATTGTAGAGTTGGATGAGGAAATAGATGAGGTGACTGACCAATCTGAGCCACTTAGTGAAGTAGACTTAGGTACCAGTATTCTTCCCACAGAGGAGGAAATGTTTGGTGAGCTGCTGCACGGCGGAGATACTAAAACATGGATCTCCAGTGAGTTCTCGATAGAAGGTATCAGTGGTTTTCTTGACTGCCGTCTTGATGATACAGTGACACTCAAGGCTGATGGTACTTATGAATATGATGGAGGTAGCGAGCTATGCGGTGCGGAAGATGATCAAAGAAATCGCAGCGGCAATTGGAGTTTTGATTTCGCTGATCAGGAGCTAGTATTTGAGCCAGGATCGGATGAGGAATCAAGGGTAAAAGTGGTTAGCCTCGAAGGTAATCTCCTGACTTTTACAGGAGTATACGAGAACGATATCTTCGGGTCGTTCGATATCAGTGGTCGGTATACGAGCAACTAGACCGAGTCATGAGAAAATTTTATTCAGTCATCCTGCTGCTATCCTTAGTAGGATATGGTGTACAGGCACAAGACAACTTTTTTGATAATGCCGATCGCTTTTTTGAGCAGTACGTATCGGGGGGGCTTGTAGATTATACTTCGGTTAGAAAGAATCCAAAAGAGCTTACAGCGCTGGTTGATTATATCAATGATAATGCGGTGCTGGAAACTTCAAATGCGAACGATAAGGCACTGTTGATCAATGCTTACAATCTATTTGTAATCAAGGGAATCGTTGATGCTGGCGAGGTGGGTTCTCCGATGGATGTTTCTAATTTCTTTGATAGCAGGGCGTTTTCGATTCAGAACAAGAAGATCAGCTTGAATGAGCTAGAAAAAGATGTCCTGCTCAAGCAGACAGGTGACGCAAGATTACATTTCGCTTTGGTATGTGCGGCAAAAGGTTGTCCTCAGATCATCGAACAAGCGTATAGACCCGAGACACTCGATGCTCAACTTACGGAGCAGACGCAGGAAGCCATGAATAGTCTGATTTTTACCAAAGTGGATGCGCAAGCAGGAACAGTACAATTATCAAGAATATTCGAATGGTACCGGTCAGACTTTGGCGGTAGCGATAGAGATGTATTGACCTTTATTAACCTATATCGTCGAACACCACTGAGCACGGATACCAAGATCTCCTACTATGAGTACGACTGGACGTTAAACAAGTCAGCGACTGTAGTGAAAGAAAAAAAAAGTAAAAGCACGTCTAACTTATTACAGTTTACGCCCTCTCAGCTCTTCGGTAAGGGACAATACGAGGTTAATATTTTCAATAACCTATATTCTCAGACCTCTACTTGGGACAGTGATGGGAATGAGATGAGTCAGGATCGTCGCATAAGCATCTTGACTTCAACGGTACAGTTTACTTATGGGGTATCGAACAATTCGAGGATAAATGTGGGAGCCGATATTGTGTTGAGTTCCGGGTCAGTTGGCAACACCCCAGGAGGTCAGCTACAGTTGTTTGCTTCAGATAATATCGCCAATGATGTCGCTGTGACGGCCATCGGTCCGAGGATCAAGTTCCAACCGATTAGGAAGTATGCCTTTTTCTCGATGCAGTCCAGCTTTTTGGCTCCTGTGGCGGGCGACCCAGAGGCACAGACCCAGAGTCGAGACGTTTTCTTAGCCCTCAACAGATACCAGTGGAGAAATCAATTCTTTCTTGACCTGAAGTTGACTCAAAAATTGAGACTGTTCTATCAACTAGATGTTAACTACCTCATGCGACGGGATGTAGATGAGGTCTTCTTCCAGCCTAATTTTGTTGACTTACCCTCTACAGCATTTCTCAACTTTTTCCCTACCGAGAAATGGAGCCTTTATGTTTCAGCCCAGTACTTCAGCAGATATGGTAATACTGGACTGACAGACTCAGAGGAGAATGTGAAGTTTGGGCTACTCCAGTCGAGCATCCAACTAGGTGCGGGTGTTAAGTACCAAGCTACTCGAAGGCTCGGCTTTGAGTTGGGCTATGGAGACTTTGTAACCGGTCAAGGGTTCGAAGGAATCGAAATGGGTGCCGGTGAGGTCCTCAATTTTGGTATTCGTTATATCAGATAACCATTACGGTAGTAAGGAAAGTGACTCCATTTGGGAGTCATTACATATCATTACTTCACTGTAAATGTCTTCTCATCTTTCCCCACACCTTTCATGGTCAAAGACTTCCAGCCTTTTGGCAACTTTGGCTGAGCGATTTGTTCAATACCATTGTTGGTAATCTCCAAGCCACCAAAACCACCGAGGACGCTTAGCAGCATGCCACCAGCACTTGTTGTGAAATATGGGTTTATGCCTTCAGATACCTGGATTCGGCATTGGGCAATTGATTATGCAGGTCTTGAGGCGTTGCTCCTGACTCGCCTTTCTTTTTTGACTTAAAGAGCTTTTACTTGATACCAGTCATAATTAAAACTGTCTGCTGAATAGAGAGTTGATTGCATGAAAAGATTTATATTCAATTGAGTTTTCAACATTGATCCTAATGCGTTTAGCGGTATTTTTTGTTTTAGTCCTGGTGTTTGGTCAAAGCACTGGAATGTGTCAATACTCTTTGGATTATGAATTGGCCCAAACTTATGATCATAAATCTGGTGCTCTGAAGAATGTGCTCAGAAACCAGATGCGGAGAATAATTGAAGATGAAAGCCATTCGTCGTTATGGAAAACGAATGAGTTGTTAAGAAAGAATACGGATTTTTTGATTGAGTTGATTGACGAGAAGCTACTAATCAAAAATGACATTCTTACTCAAGATTTATTCGATATCTCATCTAATATTTCAGATGCACTGGAGGCTGAGAAACATGTTGAGCAGATATTTATCCTTAAATCTCCTTTGAGCAATGCCATGTCAATCGGTGAGGGTTCTTTGGTCATCACGACTGGATTGTTAAGCGGACTAGACAATATTGGAGAACTGACTTTTGTGTTGGCCCATGAATTTGCACATTATGAGTTGGGTCATACAGTTCAATCGGCTAGGTATAGGGGTGGTCAGAGAAAATGGAACACGAGTTTGCGAAACTTCATGAATAATGAAATAACACTAAAGGATTTTGAGCGATTGAAAGATCAAATATATCAATATGCTGAACTCAAAAGAGAGTCTGAAATTCAGGCTGATAGTATCGCAATCGAAGCACTTATAGCACTCAATTTCAATCACATCAATGGTATAAATGCATTGAAGAGATTGGATTCGTCCTTTGTGACACCCTTTAATAGTGATGAACTCTTTGAAGAACTAAGAAGAATTGGCCCATTTTGGAATGAGCAATGGATTGTTTCTGGTAATAAATCATCTTTTAAGGGAGGGAGGTCGGTATTCGCAGAAGATAGTGTAGCTACGCACCTCTCTATACGAAACCGAATTACGGATATCTCGACGAAGTATGGGGAAGCCACCGGTATCAAATCATCGGAAACCGACAATTTTTTGACATGGGAGTTCAAGGATCAAATGAGATTTGAATCAGCCGATGGAGCATTCTCAACTAAAAATTACGATTTGGCTCTTTTCAAGGCACTTGAATTAAAATGTATTTATCCAAATAATCGATTCGTTACAGCTCTCATCGTAAAGATTCTTATCGAAGTTCATCGTATTAAGAATACCTATTCTAATGAGATTCTTGGTTATCTTATTCCCCAACCTTCAAGTGATTATACAGAGCAGTTAAGAAACGTTAACACTTTCATTAAAAGGATTCAAACAGCAGAATTGGCAGAATTCTTATACCTGTATCTAAATAGAAAGGAAGTGTTCGATAGTAGTTATGAAGAGCACTACTATCTATTATGGAAATTGGCAGATATCACGGACAGACAAAAGGCCAAAAAATCCATAAGAGAAGTATACCTAACCAAGTTTGAAGAGCCAATCTACAAGTCAGAAATGTCTTCTTTGATTTCAAAGAAGAACAAGTAGAGTCGCGGTGGTTCTTTACTTATCTGAACTTGACATATCAACGCACTGTAAATGTCTTCTCATCTTTCCCCACACCTTTCATGGTCAAAGACTTCCAGCCTTTTGGCAACTTTGGCTGAGCGATTTGTTCAATACCATTGTTGGTAATCTCCAGCCCCCCGAAACCTCCAAGCACACTCAATAGCATACCTCCAGCACCTGTCGCGAAATAGGGGTTCGTACCACCGGCTGTCTCCGACATCACACCAAATGGAGGAACTTCGTTGGGCTTATAGCCTTTCCTATACAGCTCATAAGCTGTATCTGCGTCATTCTTTCTGGCATGGATGGCAGCCAGAGTGGCCACACCCATCGCTGGACCTTTTGGCGACATCTTAGCTTCATAGTATTCTAGATCCTTATCGATTTGAGCCTGATCCTTGTAGTAGCCTAGTGGAAAAGCGAGAAGATTGACATCCGCCTGCTTGATCATTTCACCATCATAAGTAGCGTTCTCTCTTGTTGTGCCATCAGCAAAAGTCAACATAGGTATATTCTCGGCCACATGTGCCCAGTCAGAATCAGGGACAATGCCAAGTGTTTTAGCCGCTTCGGTGGCATAGCCGAGCACGAGTTTTGCCATACCATTAGTATAGGCATTATTGTCAATATTCTCTTGCCATTCGTTAGCACCGATCACGTTCTTGATATCGTACTGTCCAGGGCCATTGCGCTCTACTCGACTTGCCCAGAAGTCTGCCACTTCTTTAAGCATAGGGTAGCCTCGCGTGCTCAACCATTCCTTATCACCGGTAACTTGATAGTATTTCCAATAGGCCCAACCTACATCACCGGTGATGTGGTGTTGGAAAGGTCCAGTCAGCGCCCATACGGGTGTGGCCTCCTGACCTGTATCTGCCGACTCCCAGGGAAACATGGCACCTTTATATCCATGAGCAAAGGCGTTGTATTTTGCATATTCTAGCTTATCCCATCGATATTCGAGGAGTGATTTGGCAATACCTGGCTGCAGCATGAGTAGCGGAGGAAACATCCATAATTCGGTATCCCAAAAGACATGGCCGTTGTAGCCGAGTCCAGAAAGTCCCATCGGGCTCATACTATAGGCCGTACCTTCTCTTGAGAAAGAGTAGAGATGATAAAGGAAAGAGCGAATATCTCGCTGATCTTCATCATTTCCTTCGATGATGATATCACTTTGCCATAGGTCTGACCATGCCGCTTTGTGTCGAGAGAGCAACCTGTCTCTTCCCTCCATAGCTGCAAAGAGTGTCAAGCGCTCTGCTTCATTGTGGGTATCTTCTACATCTGCCGTGGAGATGATAGACCCCACTACCGAGAACTCCAGACTAGTGCCCTTGCGCATAGATTTTTTGAACCTTGTCAAGTGCATGTTGTAGTCCAGATCCTCATGTTCAAGATCACTGATGAAGGCATCTGCTCCTTCAATAAAGCTAATGCTTGCTGCAACGGTATGTTTTCCGGTAGGACTCTCACCGACAGAAGTGAGTAAGGGGATTCTTGGTATATGTCCATTCTCTTCAGGAACCTGTGAGATCACAAAGGAGAAAAAGTTGCGTACATCCTTAAGATGATCAGGTGACTGGATCTGGTTGATAGGAGTGAGGTCGATATTGTCCAGCGCCGTGAATTTGAGATCGATCATAGCAGTGTAGGGTAGCTGCCTTAGCGCCATCAATTGATAACTTACCTTCACCTTATCTTTGATCTCGAAGGTGGTTGTTAAGACGGCTTCCTTCATATCGAGCACTTGCTCGAAATTGACAATCTCTGAGTCAGCCAATCTCACTTCATCAACGATGAGATCCATGTTGACAAAATTGAAGCCTTTGAGGATGTTTGAGACTCTACCACGACCATAGAGATCGTAGGCCCCATTGAGTACTACGTCCTGTACCTGCATTGGCTTTGGAGAGCTGACTAGCCCAATCATACCGTTAGCTGCTGTGATGCCGAAATAGTTCGATGGGTCAATGTTAGTCGCCTTGATCTCCCAGGTAGACTGAGCTACCACGGGAGAGAAAACAGCTAAACTTAAAATAATTCCAAAAAATACTTTTAAAATGCTATTCATGAGATTTCTTTTCCTTACATTCGAATAGTTAAACTTAGCCAAAAGGATTACGGAATATGTCAATAATGTCTCTTTTTGGTGATTCAGCACAACCGGCGCTTTTGGAATAAACCCAACGCCTATGAAAGTCAGTCAAAAGTTAAAGCTTAAGCGGGATTTTGGATTCTTAATGCAGATCGTGATTTTGGTGGTCATCATACTCATCAGTCAGTGGCTGCAATAAGTCGATTGCATTTTATCCCTTTCGTATGAATATGTAGGTGATGATTCCCGATAGGGCTTCAATACCCGATACTCCGATAAGAATGTACGGGCCATCGTATACCCAAACGAGAATGATTACCACTGCAAGCTGCGCAATGCGAATAGGGATGGTACCCTTGAAAAAATCAATATTGTTGTCTTTGGCAGCTTTGATATAATAGTAGCCCAGCGCTGCAAGTGCTAATCCCAGTAATTGCATCCAGATATTCGGTGAATCATCGATCATCAAGAGCTGGAGGAGAATACTCGGCGCAGTAAGTAGAGTAAGTCCTGTGATCAGGATGTAGATACCAAAGTAGAATACAGACTTGGATGCTTTGTCCATCGTTTTTATTGGAAAGATATATCTGCCGGTCAAGCCTTACAATAAGGTAGAAGCATTAGCTTTTTAGTTGACGTTTTCCTCTTGTTGGTCTAGCTCGGCTAGCAGTTGCCTGAGTTTTTTATAAGTACGCCCGTACATCAACTCAACCATGAAGTAGGCCATAATAAAGGCAATCGCAAACGCGAAACCAACGACCCCCATTGCCTCAGGGGAACTGTATTTTTCCCAGTCAGGCTCTCCACCTGATGCCAGCCAAAAACCAGCAGCCATCGAGATTGGCATGACGAAGAACAAGCCCGTGTAATACCTTTGCATGAAGGTCTTCATTTTGCTAGTGAGTATCTCAAGAAACTCGTGCACGTCAGCAGTGGGCCTTAGTTGCCATAAGCCTTTGTACAAATTGTGATAATAGAATATCAATATCAAAAAGAGTCCTACTGAAATCATAGCTGATACCCATTTCTGTGAGATGAGAAACCCACCCGTGACTATGACAGATACCCCTACATTCATATAGTGCTCGATCCGTGCATTCTTCTGTAGTTTCTCGAGAAAGCCCTCGGATTTCCGCATACGGATTTTGTTGATTTCTTCGTCTTGAAGAGCAGCCGTTTCCTCTGGCTGATTCTTCCACACCTCTTCTATATTAATCTTGTCCATCGATGATTGCTTTGAGTTGTGTTTTGATCCTATTTATTTTTGCCCCTATGTTAGTAACACTCATACCGAGAATCTCAGCCATTTCCTTATAGCTCTTTTCCTCCAGGTACAAGAGTATGATCGCTCTATCAATCTCCTTGAGTTGTCTGATGGATCGATACAGCATATCGACCTGTTCCTTTTTCTGATCGTCGTATCCGACAGGCTCAAAATGAATCTGATCCAGTGCGACGGTTGCTACTTTTTTCTTCTGTCTATTGAAGTGTGTAAGACATACATTGAGTGTCACACGATAGACCCATGTAGATACTTTTGACTGATGATTGAAATTCTGATAAGACCGCCAGAGCTGAAGTGCCACCTCCTGGAAGTAGTCCTGGAAGTCATCCTCATTGTCCGTGTAGGCACGACAAATCTTAGTAATGATTCCCGTTTGGTCTTTGATAAACGTCTTAAAGAATTCCTCTGAACTCATTTGTTGGTTGGTGTTTACATCACCATTAGTCTTGAGTATGGGAGGTTTATTACACTACCGTGAAAATTTGTGCAGGAATTCCCTATGATGGACAAACTGAGGTTGTCCAATTAGTGTATGTCTGTAAAGTTGAGATCGGATACTTTGAATCAGACTCTATCTAGCCTTCAAAGCCGACTTTCTTGTGAGAACCGTCGCAATAGGGCTTGTTGGAGGAGGCCCCACATCGACAGAAGGCCGTGACATTGTGCTGACTAGCCCTACTACCGTCAGGGTTCTTGACAGTAATATTACCATAGACCATTAGCGGACCGTTCTTCGCAACCTCTACTATTTGTTCATTCTGGATAGGCTCATCACCTGGAGCTTCATCGTTCATATAGGTAGCGAGTGCTCCAGAGGGACATAGTCTGACTTGTGCGACAATCTCCTGAGTGTTGGCTCCATCGGCGTTTATCCATGGTCGGGCACTGGGATCAAATACCCCTGGCAGACCCTTTACGCAATTTTCAGAGTGGATACATTTATCTGCTTGCCATACTATTGTGACTTCTCCGTTGGTGTACTCTTTGGTCTTACTCATAATGATGAAGTTAGTTAATTGGTGATGAGAGAACAAGTGTTCTAGATGGTGGTCTGACGACTATCCAATGAAAGTAATTGAATGCTTCTGTTATACTACTCATGGCTACAAAGGTCGTCTGACCACTTACAGAATTACCCCAAATACTTCTCACGATCTTGCTCCCTAACCAAAGCCTGATACTCCGTATGCTCCGTAAGGTAGGCTAATACGAAGGGACAAAGCGGGACAATCTTCCAGCCCTTATCCTGGCAGATCGTCAATGCTTCTTCGACCAGCATCTCTCCTATCTTATTGCCGCGCAGCGATTCGGGTACGATAGTGTGGATCATATAGATGACATCATCGCGCTGCTTACACTCGATGTAGGCACGCTCTCCATACACAAAGAGTTCGAAGCAGGTATTGTCCGAGTTGAAGACTGTCATGTTGTCCATGGCCAATTATAGAACGTCGCGCAGACTTTCATTTTTATCAAAGACCGACTTGGCGAATGGGCAAAGAGGGATGATGGATATTTTCTTTTCACGTGCAAAGGTCACCGCATGCTCTACCAAGGTCTTTCCTGTTCCAGTGCCTCTAAGTTCTTCTGATATCTCCGTATGATCGATAATGATGCGGTCAGTACCTGCCCAGGTATAGGTCATTTCGGCTTTTTTGTCATTGAGCTCACCCACATAAAAGCTGCCCTTGGATCCGTTATCTTCTTGTTTTACTTTCATATTTATCTAAATTCAGGCCATAAACTAGTTAAGCTATCAAATCTCAAAATAGTTCAGAAACAGATCAGTCCAAAATTCCCGATTGGCTGAAGGATATTCAACTCAAGAGCTGGGAACCAGAGATATTGATCTCGGGGATTGTGCTCTTCGGTTTGCTACAGGTGCCGGACTTGCTTGATGAGATGTTACTCTTCGTCAAGAGGGAGATTACCAATAGGTATACCGACATGGACAACTTCGTGTCGATCATGAAGGTCAGCGTATTTTGGTTGGTACTTGGCCTGATTATTCACCTCATCACACGAGGCATATGGATAGGTCTGGTTGGGTTGAGTTTTGTATTACCTGATGGCATGAATAGGAGCCGGCTTAAGTTCGTCAAAGAGTTTGATCAGGAAATAGACCGTATTCCCAGTATCAATGGTCTCATTATCAGGTGGGAGAAGATATGTAGCAGCATATTCTCCATTTCCTTTCTTCTCTTTATGTCAGTAGTAGGAGCGTACGTTTTTGTGTTTTGCCTTCTGGGTATTCCATACTTCTTGTTTGATTTTTTTGACGTTTATGAAGCAATAGATCCGTATTTTGATGCTTACTCTATCATCGTTAGGATTGTTGCTGTTATCGTAATGATCGATTATCTGACTTTCGGTCTGGTAAAAAAGATTCCTGTATTCAGTAGGGTGTATCATCCATTTTCCCAGGTGGTCAGAGTGATTTCCTTGTCCTTCCTCTATCGCCCTATCTACTATGCATGGGCTTCACATGCCAATCGTTGGATATTCATGGTAGTGATGATTTTATTTATTGTAGCCAATTACGTTTTGGCTGATCGGTTTTATCGGACTGACAGGATTGATGTTGAAAATAGCAACGTTTCGCTTTTCTTTTCCACCATGGGAAACGGTGCTTATAGTGGCTATTATGAAGATATGGACGTAGAGTTTTATTCCTTTAGAGCTCAGATACCCTCAGATATTATTGAGGGAAATGTCCTGCGTGTGTTTGTTGCACTGAGTCCAGATCATGAAGATGATATTGTCAGCAAATGTGGTTTTGATGAAACCATAGACCGGCAGGAAATTGGAGCTGCCAAGGCCCTGGCCTGTTTCAATGAAGCTTACCAGCTTTCATTGGGAGATTCGCTGCTAACGGATGTAGCGTACAAGTTTCATTATCGTCAATCCAATCAACAAAAGGGACTACTTACATGGATCGATATTTCTACCTTACCTGAAGGTATGAGTGAATTGAAGGTCAAGCTGATCCTCGAGAAGGATACTATTAGATACGCAGAGATTCCATTCTACAAAACCCAAAAACCATGAAAAACAAAGCAATAATCCCCAGTCTAATAATGGTTGCCGTTGGCGCCTTTGTCCTTTATTGGGCGTCTACCCACTCACCAAAAGCCGGAATTGGTAAGATGGTACAGAACGAACTCTCTGGCTCCTATACTATGAGCGAGCCGTGGTTCTATGCTTCTTTGGTGTTGGGTACAGTGATCGCCGTGGTGGGGCTAATGCGTACTTTCAAGGCATTGAAATAGTCCTATCAGAAAGTATAGACGAAGTTGCTTCGCTTATAAGCTTCTGTGAAGCCTAATTTCTTAAGGTTGCTATTGGCAGCATTGGGTGTGCCATCCGGCATATGCGCCGTTTCGGCTGTGATCCATTCGCACCCCATGTCGATGGCATCTTTGATCTTGCGCTTGAGCAGCAACTGATGAATGCCTCTTTTCTGGTAAGCAGGTAACGTTCCGGCGAGCTTAAGTGTAGCGAAATTCTTCGTAATGAAGGTAGAGCCTCCAGCGACTGCTTCACCGTCAAACCAGGCCAGATAGTGCATAAAGCCCTCTTTGTGGATGCTGCCGCGTAAGGCAGGCCTAAGCAATTCTGGCCAACCGAGTGATCGGATCATTACGTCGGCATAGAGGTCTTCTTGGCCTTCCTCTACACGACGTATCTCACATGGCGCATCGGTCATTTCAAGATGATCATTAGCACGCCAAATTAACTTGGCCCAATCACTCTCATGAACAAACTTCCTCCGCTTTAGCATCAGATCTGTGTTATCTGGGATCACGAAAGGACTGAGCTGAACCATAAATCGCTTCACGCCCCGTGTGCCATAGTGGGCAATGAGATCCTCAATCTTGCTGTCGAGTACCATGGATCCCATACCGAGCCCTACCACGCGATTGAAAAGCAGTAAGTCTATTTCGGGTACTGAAGCAAGAAGTAAATCTCTAAACTGTCCACCGTCCTTTTTTTGTCCTAGCGCCTCATAGAAGTGCTTCCAAGAATGCGCCTCTGCGAGCTCCATGTCCCGTTGTAATCTTCTGGTAAGCTGTACTTGATGAGATGCTGAGCGGGTATAATAGGGTGGTGTCATTGATGGATATTACAGACTTGAATAACGCCTTCAAAGCCAAAAGGTTAAGCTTAATTTCATTATTCTGATAAGTGCAAAACTAACTCCTAAAGGAATAAAAAATCATATACTTGGTAACCCTCACTACGCGGCTCTGTCCTTACCTCCAAACAACCCCGCTTCCACCGCGGCATTTTTAGTACTAAAACTCAAAACACAAGGACATGAAACGATTACTTTTTTGGGGACTTTCACTTTTCCCCCTGTTGCTGTCAGCACAGCAACTTCAACAGACGATCAAAGGCAAAATTATCGATGCGCAATCTGGCTCTCCAGTAATTGGTGCAACGATAGCCGTGCTCACAACTGACCCACTCAAGGGAACCGCTACAGACATAGAAGGCTATTTTAAAATCACCAATGTGCCCGTCGGCAGGCATACCCTGAAGATCTCTTTTATCGGATATGAAGACAAAATTGTCCCCGAGTTGTTAGTAGGTAGCGGCAAGGAAGTCGTCCTTGACGCTACCCTTACTGAGTCGTTTACCACCATGGATGAGGTGGTCATCACCGCTGCAGAGCAGAATAAGGGTCAAGTGCTTAACGAAATGGCCAGTGTGAGTGCGATCTCTTTCAGCGTAGAGGAGACCAGTCGATATGCGGCGACTTTCGATGATCCCGCAAGGGCGGCACTATCCCTTCCAGGGGTACAGGGAGGAGGAGACGACATCCTCAATGAGATCGTCATTCGTGGTAACTCACCCAGAGGGCTGCTATGGCGGATAGAGGGTGTGGAGGTGTTCAATCCCAACCACTTTGGTGAAGAAGGCTCTTCTGCTGGAGGTATTAGTATGCTCAGCAACAATGTGATGAGCCGCTCTGACTTTTACACTGGAGCATTCCCAGCAGAGTATGGCAATGCGCTCTCTGGCGTCTTTGACATCAACCTGCGACAGGGCAATTATGATAAAGGAGAATATGCCTTTCAGGCAGGACTGCTCGGTGTAGCTGCCTCAGCAGAAGGCCCCTTCAAGAAGGGCTCCAAGTCTTCTTATTTGGTCAACTATCGCTATTCCACATTGGCGCTGTTTGACGATTTAGGTGTGAAGATTCTCGGGGAGCAGGAGGATGTGGTCTTCCAGGACTTGAGTTTCAAGATGCACTTCCCTACTAAGAATGCTGGTAGTTTCTCCATCTGGGGACTAGGAGGTGCCAGTGAGGATATCTACTATGCAGATACTGAGTTTGGTGAGTTCGAGAATGACAACTTCCAGACCAAGATGGGTGTCTATGGTGTCAACCACGTCTTATATTTCAACCCTGACACTTATCTGAAAACCACATTTTCTCAGTCGCTATCGACCAATAAATACATTAATGATTCGCTGGGTATTAAAGAGTATAATAGAGAAACATTTGATAATGACGCCACCAGACTTCAGTTCTTGTTCAATAAGAAAATCAACAGCCGCAATACTTTCCGGGCGGGTGTGATTGGTAGCCGACTAGGTTACAATCTCTTCTCTGAGTACAACTTCAGGAATGAGTTCTTCACCGAGATCGATGATGATGGCACCACGCATTTCGTGCAAGGCTATGGCCAGTGGCAGCATCGACTATCAGAGGCTGTGATAGTCAATGCTGGTGTGCATTATTCACAACTCTTGCTTAACAACAACTACTCCATAGAGCCGCGGATTGGTCTGAAGTGGAAGGTAGATGCCACCTCTTCGATCAACTTTGGCGTGGGTATTCATAGTCGCCTCGAGTCGATCACCAACTATCTGACACAGGATTCGCTTGGAAGACAAAACAATAAAGATCTTGAGCTAGCGAAAGCACAGCATGTGGTGCTTGGCTATGAGAAGATGGTGAAACCTGGGGTACGCTTCAAAGCAGAAGTCTACTATCAACATTTATACAATGTACCGATATGGCCTAGTACTGCGGAGACTGACTTTCAGCGCACCTTCAGTGCCATCAATAGCAAGGACGGTTTTACTTCTTTCGATCTGAAAAATGATGGAACAGGTGATAATTATGGCATTGAGCTATCGCTCGAGCGATTTATGAACAATGGCCTGTATTACTTGCTCACCACTTCGCTCTATGAGTCAGAGTACACGCCACGAGATGGTAACACGTACGATACACGCTTCAATGGCAACTTCATCTTCAATGCCCTAGCGGGAAAAGAGTGGCGCGTTGGTCGCAAGAAGACCAACTTCATCTCTGTCAACGGACGTATGATCTGGAGTGGTGGCAACCGCACGCACCCTATCGACCTCAACAAGTCGCGGGAGCAAGGTTATACGCACTACGACTTCAGCCAGCCCTACGGCTACAAGCTACCCAACTACTGGAGGATGGATCTTGGTGTCAGCTACCGCAAAAATAAGCCGAAGCATTCGTCGATCATCGCGATCAATGTGCAGAATGTGACAGGCAAGCTCAACTACTTCGATCATTACTACAGTGGTTCGCAGGATGCAGTCATCCTCGAGGAGCAGCTAGGGATGTTTCCCAACTTGAGCTATCGGGTCGAGTTTTAGGCTCTTGGATCAACAGACCTACGCAGTTTCAAAAACTTCGTCAGGTCTGCATGAGGTTGTCGGCTTCATGCTTCTTATATGAGAACGGCATACATCTGGTCGATATGCACCCACTTCGAATCCAACTTGGTCGGCGTACCATTGGATATCTCTAGCGATATCCCGGCTTGTTAGCACGGGTGAGATTTCTAGCAGGTTGTTTTCACATGTGCATTTGTTTCAGAGTGAGGCCTGCTTAACTCTTTCAGTAGAGACGCTCGCTTCGATAATACAGCCCGTGCAGGTAATTCGACTTCTTTATTACAGTTATACCGTGTATAGGCTTTTATCATTAAGTTTCATTCTAGATATTTGCGGCCAGTTACAAATCATTTATCTGTTTTTGATTTACCACTGTTCTGAAAGAGCAACCAATGCTTATCGCTGCGCAAGTACCCTCAACATTCCCTGAAGAGCATCAATAATATACCTGCAGAAGAATACTGCATACATCAAACAGCGCTTGAATCTTTTGTCAAAGAGTACTATCACGGCATAATAGAATGAAAAAGCTTCTATATTATTTCTTACTTTTCCCCTTCTGTCTTTCTGGCCAAGCCAACAAGAGCGATTCACTTAACTTGAAAGCAAGCCTGGCGCTAACGGGATTTTGGCAATCAGGAAACGTGGAAACCTTGATTTTTAGAGCCAAAGCCGATGTGACTTATAAGCCTTGGAAGAAATGGGTTTTCAACACCAAGAATTCTTACGTGTACCAAGAGTTTGGGAAGGAGAAAGCCGATGAGGATATATTAAGCCTCAACTTTCTGAATTTTGATCCTGAGCGGAGATTTTCTCCGCTACTATTGGGTTTTGTAAGCTCCAATTTTAGAAGGGAAATTGATCTGCGCTATCTGGTAGGCGGAGGAGTCACTTATCAAATCCTGAAAAAGGACGATAATTGGCTTAAATTTTCGCTTTCAAGCGAATACGAACAGACAAATTTTTCTGAAAACAATTTCAACCTGTCAGAGTACGATGGAAGCGAATCCATCAACACGATTCGTGGTACCTTTTGGGTAAGTGGTAAATATCACCTGTTTGAAAAGAAGCTCATTTTAACCCACGAAAACTATTTTCAGCCCTCTCTTGAGGATAGTGACAACTTTCGTTGGCAGGCAGATATTGGCTTAGAATTACCCATTTCCAAGCATTTAAACTTCAAAATCAATTATCTGCATACATTCGAAAGCATAGTGATAGAAAACCAAAATAGAGAAGATACATTTTTGACTTTTGGGATTACTCTAAAAAGCTATTGAGTTAGTTGGTTTCAAGGGGTAATGATCTAGGGTGTAGCTACCGCAAAAACAAGTCGAAGCATAAGTCGATCACTGAGGAGAACATGATTGGCTGGATACAGTGGATCCAAAGGAGTAGCACTGAATTTCCCCTAACCTGAGCTTTTGAGTGAAGCTTTTAAGCTCTTGATTGCCGAAGGTGGAGCCTACTTTGAAAAGCACTCTGCACCTTAAGAAGCGCCAATTCTGAAAATAAAAAAAGCCTATCAAATCTGATAGGCTTTTGGGATGTCACAAAGTAATAGACTACTACTGTACTGTGACGTTAGTTGCGTTTAAGCCTTTAGGAGTTTCCTCAACATCATAGCTGACTTTATCTCCTTCATTGATGTCTTCTGTTAATCCATTTTGATGTACAAATACATCTCTACTACCATCATCAGGTGTAATGAATCCAAACCCTTTCGAGTTGTTAAAAAACTTTACTGTTCCGTTACTCATAATTACATTTTTTGTATAAAGTGCAAAGGTAGCATTATATCCTTTATCTCACTGGGATCATGGTGTTTTTGATGACGTTTGGCTATGATGACGGGGAAATGGAAAGTAATGTTCTTTCTTCTGTTACCATGCCAAATACTGCGTATAGGCCCTAAAATTGACAATTACCCAATCCACTTACACCAGTCAATACCTACAAATGAGTATAATTTGATGTTTTTTGGTTGATCCGAAGTACTTCTTTTTGGAGCTTTATCTCAGCGTCAGCTTGGCGTGTACTGGTTCAGCAGCACCCAGTACTAAAGCCCTATCCGTTGGCAGGCTGCCTCCTACGGCGATGGTAAAGTCACCTTTCTCGATGATCGCTGCACCCTGCTCATCGATCAGCTCCAGCATGTCGGAGGTAATGGTGAACACTACCTTCTGGTTTTCACCAGGAGCTAGTTTGATAGACTGTACTCCCTTTAGAGAGAATAGCGGAGCAGCGACGCTGGCTTCCTCATCTGTGATATAGAGTTGTACCACTTCCTGGCTGGCATGGTCACCAGTGTTGGTCACTGTACAGCTGACTTCTATGGTTTGCCCTTTCTTGATTGATGAGGCGGTAAGGCTGATATCACTGTAAGAGAACTCCGTATAACTCAGTCCATATCCGAAAGGATACATAGGTTCTTTTGTCATATAGCGATAGGTTCTGCCCTCCATCGAGTAGTCTTCATAAGCAGGTAGCTGATCCAGTGACTTTGGGAAGGTGATGGGCAGTCTGCCCGATGGTGATACTGTCCCAAACAAGATGTCTGCGAGTGCATGCCCAGCTTCTTCACCCGGATACCACGCCATGATCACCGCATCGGCTATTTCGTGCACTTCGGTCAGGTTCATGGGGCTGCCACCTGTTACTACCGCAATCACGGGTTTACCATGCTCGCCTTTTATTTTCTTCAGATAGTCAAGTTGATTTTCGGGGATATCATAGTCCAGTCGATCTCCGAAATAGGGAGAGGAGATGGATTCTCCCTCTTCTCCTTCGATATGTCGCGTCAGTCCCATGGCCACTATGGTGACATCCGCTACTGCTGCTTCTCCACTGGACCAGTCCACAGGGTTGACATTTGGTCTATCCAGTGTGGTGCCGGGGCTGTATTGAACTTGACTGCTTACGGCTACCCTGTCGGTGATGCCTTCTAGGAAAGTGACGATGTTGGGGTTAACACCAAAGTAGTTACCCAACAGCGCATCTATGGAAGCCGCATTGGGCCCCACGACATAGTATCTGCTGAGATCATTTTTTAACGGGAGTATGCCGTTGTTTTTCAGGAGTACCATGGATTTCACTGCGGCCTCATAGGCCAATGCTCTATGTTCTTCACTGTCGATCACCTCTGATGGTATCGCACTATAGGGATTGTCTTCCTCAGGGTCGAACATGCCCAGTTTGAACCGAGTGCGTAGCAAGGGCAATAGCCTTTCATCGATCAGAGCTTCTTCTACCAGACCGAGCTCCACTGCTTCGATCAATGCTGGATAAGTATCACCGCAGTTGACATTGACGCCACTCTTCAGGGCGAGTGCTGCTGCTTCGGCTTGTGTTTCTACAGTGCCATGACCGTTTTCCGCATACAGATCCACCAGGGCCCAGCAGTCACTCACAACGTGCCCTTCGAATTTCCATTGGTCGAACAAGATTTCCGATAGGAGATAATTGCTAGCGCAACAAGGCTCACCATTTGTTCTATTGTAAGCGCACATGACGGACTCTACACCAGCATCGACGAGCGATTCAAAAGCTGGCAGGTAAGTTTCAAACAGATCCTTTTGACTGACCACCGCATCAAACTCATGTCTTAGTTTCTCTGGTCCGCTGTGCACAGCAAAATGCTTGGCACAGGCGGCCGTTTTGAGATAGGAGGGATCGTCTCCCTGCAGCCCTTTGACGAAGGAGACACCCAGTGCACTTGTCAAATAGGGATCTTCGCCATAAGTCTCCTGTCCACGACCCCAGCGAGGATCTCTGAATATGTTGACGTTAGGCGTCCAAAAGGTCAATCCGCTGTATCTGTTGTAGTTGCCTGCTGCCTTGGCAGCATTATGCAGCGCTCGAGCTTCATCAGAGACTGCAGAGGAAACGCGATAGACGAGCTCACTATCAAAAGTGGCCGCTAGTCCAATGGCCTGAGGAAAAATGGTGGCTTTCCCTGACCGACCCACACCATGTAGCGCCTCATTCCAATAATCGTAGGGTGGAATGTTCAACCTAGGAATCGCAGGCGTATTCATCAGCATCTGATCCACTTTCTCTTGTAGCGTCAGTCGTCCGATTAGGTCTTTGACTCGGGTATCAAGGTCTGCACTAGTATCGAGGTAAGTAGGCTGTGCCTGAAGAGGAGAGAGTCCAAGGGTCATAGATAGGAGTAGGATGAGCGTCTTATGCATGATCAACTATTTTTGCTACCAACGGCTGTGAAATCCACCATTGTGCCAATGGTCTATGAAAGTAATGAACTCTGGTGCACCCTGCAAGAGTGTGCTGTCACGTCAGTCGAGTTATTCCTTCGGTTTGGTGTATGGGATCCTACGTGAAGCTTTCCGCATCACCTTATTGATAAGCTGATCAGTACTAGATCCGACAGAACCTGCAACCCCCTTGTAATAATTGACAAGGACTTTGCCATCCTTCGCATCGTGGACAAACATATTGATAGTTGCTAGATTGGTCGAACCATAAAACCCGACTACAAGCCCTAATGCCATACTTGCCCCATCAGACATAGGTTTGTTGGTGTCAAAGGTGCCTTTAATGATAGCATCAACTTCTAGAATTTCTGCGATTTCAACAGGAGTAAATTCTTCGATGTTCTCATAGGTAACATCTTTTTTGGCGAGAAGTGCATTGGTAGTACTGACATCCTGAATATTTACCCACATATCTCCGGCTTGCTTTCTTTTGAGAAACCATGAATACATAGATTGTTGGATATTTAGGCTCTCATTTTGTTCCATATTCTCTAATTGACCCTCTTTTAAGCCAGCCATCTGTTTTGGACGCAAGGTGATGGACGTTTTAAATGGAATAACTGCAAGTATCTGGTGCTGATGTCCATGCTTTGAAAATTCAGGATCAATGAATAATTGAGTTTGTGCGGTAGCAGTAAACCCTACCCAAGATGCAATAAAGATTGACAGAATGATTTTCTTCATTTTTTGTTCGTTACGTTTATGTGCGTTTGTTCAGAATCTAATAAATGTAGGGTTTCACCTTTTCAGCGACCTATTTTTCTTACGAAGGTAACTCCTAGTTCTATACCATTGGCGTTCAGTTTCTGTAGGTAGTCTGGTAGTTCGGAAACTGCACCTTGCGTAAATGATTTCGCTGTAAAGCTTAATTTCCTGTACCTGATGGCCGGGTCGAGGTAGGTGTTGTCCAATATTTGTAATCTCAATCCCGCTTCGAAATAGAGACCAATACCAGTGCTATAAGTCGATTTTCCAAGTTCTACGTCATTTTCGATTCTGCTTAAAGCACCAGGCCAGTTGAAATTGATACCCGAGCCAAACTGTAGGCTTTTTATGGTGGTACCATTGAGGTTGAAGCCCTTAAGAGCTCCCAGTGAGACAAATTTTCTATTGAAAGACGAAGAACTCTTGTTTGTGACTCCATCAAACGATTCTATCTGAAATGCCAGATTGAGTTGGTAACCCAATGTGGATTGTAGGACAAATCCCTCACCCATATCCACCTGGAGACCCAACTCCAGACCCATGCCGCCTCCGGGGCTATAGAGTAGATCCTCTCCGAAGTAGTCCAAAACGCGATAATCTAAGCCGATGGAAAGGTTAGTCCTGCCGATAAGGCTTAATTCTTGGGCATGAATTGCTCTTGCCGAAGATGTGATCACTACAATGATTAGGATAAAAAGCCTGAATTTCATTCTTTGAAATAGAAGATAACGGTAGTGTAAGTGTAGTTATCTGCTATCTCGATCGCAAGAAAGTATTCCATTTAAAGAGCGATTTTTGAATCTCTTATGGATGATCAACTATTTTTTGGGCTACCAACAGCAATGAAACCCACCATAAATGGTGTATGAAAGTAGTGAACGCTCCTGCACCCTGCAAGCCTGTGTAGTCATGAGTGGATCTAAACATCCTCAGCTAGTTCTCTGTCCAATAATCATAAGCTGCTTTAGCAGCTTGTGCGATGGTCATTTCTCTTTTCTGCTGCGAATCGAAGGAGTCTGAGATGAAAACGGAAATGGCGAGGTGATTACCATCAGGTAAGGTCAGTATTCCAGCATCATTAGTAGCACGCGTCAATCCGTTGTAAGTCCAGGCGGTTCCTGTTTTATGAGCCAAAGGGGTTGCTACTGGTAACAGCCCTTTGATCCGACGATCAAACCAGCGGTTGGAGATTGACATTTGATCCCAAAGGAACTTCTGACTTGATTCTGATAAGTAATCCGCGGAGTGAAACAATTGCAGCAATTTATTCATGGCCTCAGGGGTAGACCAGTTTTGATACTGCACCGTATCATAGGTCACCTGCACCATCTCGTTAGTGGCTATCGCAATGTCTCGCACACCCAGCGCACGTACCTGAGCCTGTACTTCCTCAGTACCTCCGAGCAGCCGGAGGAGTACATCGCAGGCCGTACCGTCACTTTGAGATACATTGTATTCAAGGATCTCTCTAATGGTCAGGTCAGCACCTTCAGGGTACCGATCTCTGATCGGGCTATGTCCATTGGCAGGTATGTACTCGCTCTTGTCGATATGAATGGTATCCGCTAACGCAAATTGGCCAGCATCCACCTGGCGTAGCATAATCATTGCGATTGGAAACTTATAGACGCTCTGCATTGGGAATCTCTTTGAGCCATTGAAAGATGCCATTGTACCCGATTCGATATGTAGTATGCTCACACCCAGTTGGCCATCTAGCGTATCCGCAATTTGCTGAATTGCGTTCTCGACTTTCTCCTGACCGAAACTTGAGAGTGACGATGTAAGAGCTATCAAGAACAAAACTATCTGGATGACAGCTCTCACCGGCCGCATAGATCTTGGGTTAATTCTATCATGCTTTGCAATAATCCGTTCGAAGTTAATGGCTTTCATATCCGAACTAAAAGCATAGTGGTACTATCACAAAGGTTATAACCGCAAACAGCCCAATGCGGTATTGTAGACTAATAGAAACTACGCTATTATGGACTTTTAGAATTGAGCGACAACTCCCGCGAACTGGCCATTGGTAAATCTGAGTTGATCGAGATCGTTTTCTGGGTTGCTCCACTCTTGAATAAGAGAAACCTCGAAGACTCCCTCCACCACATTGCGGTCCCTGTCGTAGGTGGTGATAGTGACTTGAGAGCTATGTGCAGGATCAACGATATAGCGGCTAGTCATCGCATCTCCACCCACAGTGGTGTAGTAGATAGCCTGTTCGCCGGTCAGTACATACACGCCTACTTGATCGATCTTCACTTTAAGAACCAGTACTTCTTCATTGCCGATCCCCAAGATCGCCAGGGTGTCATTATTGGTAGCGTCTCTATTGATTTCTGATCTTCCGCTCCAGGAGGATTCGTTGAGTTGAGCAGATAGAAACGAGCGTTCGATTTGATCATCATTATTGCAAGCAATGAAGCCAAGGGCAGCAACGATAAAGACGTAGAAGGTTGTTTTCATTTTCCAGGATTGGGTTTTGTACGGGGAATAGACAAGTCTTCTCCTCTTTTAGTTGGAACCAATTCCAATGATTTTCAGCTGACCTTCTTGCGATGCAGGTGTTCAATGAACTTGCATGTTGTGTTTCGTGAAGTCGCGAATCGTCGTTGAGGTCTGAACATTGAAATTTATGAAAGGCCTTCTACAGATAAGGGTGAATCGTGTTTATACAAATCCCCTAATTTAATTAACGGCCAGTAACCGATGGATGTCCTTTGGTTGGCCCTTCCAACGGGAGAAATGTAATGTCACTGAAGTACTCATTTTGACTTTCGACTTTTTCGCCTGATAAGAAAGCTGGTATAAAGATGTTGTTGACATTGGCATCCCAGATCGCTTGCGCATGGCCGGCATTCTCTACCTTTATATGGGTCGCATTGCTAAAGCCTTTCATGGTTTCTTCTACTTGCTCCACAGGCGTACGGTGGTCGAGCGTACCCGTAATGAACAAGGTGGGGATGTCAGTCTTCATTGGCTCCAGCGTATTAACCTTCAGTTTGTTTTCTGGCCAATGATCCTTAGCACCCGTGAATGGAAAGTTCACCACATTCCCGAACATGCTTTGCTCAGCTTCCATTTTTATCTCTGCCCACCTGGCCTGGGTAGCTCCGGAGGCTACCTGCTGATTGATGCCATTTCCCGGTAGGGCAAGTCCATAGACGATCCTCTTCTGAGCAAACCAAGTCAACTTCTCATAATCTCCTTGATCGATAGTGTAGAGCAGCCTGGGAATCGCCGGTAGGTCGTCATTGTCGTCAATGTCTAAGCGGAGGATAATCGCAAGTCCAAATGAGCCTATATCAAGATCCATATCATCTCCGGTCAAGGGGTTCTTGATGGACACTGTGGCGGGCGTTTCTTCCAGTTGCAGCATCACTCGCTCGACCAGTGCCCGGAAGTCGGGAATCTTGGCACTCAGCATGGTATCCTGTGATACGATATTGGCTATTTTATCAATTTGTTGGTCGAAATATCTAGGATAATTAAAGGCTTGGTTGGGAGCATCAGATCCAGCGAGAATGGCTCGCTCTATTCGCTCTGGAAATAGCTTCATAGTGGTCATACCTATTTGTGAGCCAAAGCTAAAGCCGAAGATGGAGTAGGTGTTGATTCCAAGCGCAGTGGCCAGAGCATTGACATCTCTGGCGTTCTCTTCAAGATTGTAGCCGGTGACATCTATTCCCTTATTCTCAAAGTGAGCCAGACCAGCTGTGGTCATACGGCGATAGTGCTCATTGGACTGCTCCTCAGAGATGAAAAATGCTGTAGGGAAGTCACCTTCCCAGATGTAAGCCAGCGAATTGTCCCCTGCTCCGCGTTGGTCGAGGAAGATCAGATCCGAGACTTCCAGGACTTCCAGCCAGAAAGTAAGCTCCTCAGGATCTTCGGCTTGCCATGTACTGCCATCACCACCACCCTCCAGGTAGATCAATGGAGTGCTGGGGTTGTCAGCGATACTCTTGAGGTGGATGTATTTCAGTTTGATTTCTCTACTTGAAGTATTATTCCTGTTTTCCGGTACGACCATGTAGCCGACCTGTCCTTCCACTTTGATCTTTTCTGTGGTCTTGTATTTTTTATTCTCTACATCCACCAATGCCGCTTGTCCATTGCAATGAGCGGCCATATCGAAAATGATGAGCATTGTGAGCAGGATGTTTTTCATGTCGTTTGATTTTTTTCCAAAAGTCTATTGGAGCGATCTGACATAAAAACTGGAGGAGTCTCAGATGAGCATTTGGTACTTTTTCAGCCCTGAGACTTGATGAAATCAGTGGGTGTAGTGCCCGTCTGCTTCTTGAAAACTCTATAAAGGGAGGCTTTGGAGCTAAACCCAACTTCCTGCCCATGACCAAGAATGGAGTACTTCTGACTATCGGGAGCAAGAACCCTAGCTTTAAATGCCTCCACTCTGTATTGATTGATTAAGTCGTTGAAGTTGGTATGAAGCGACTCATTAATCATCTTAGAGAGATTGTTGATCGGCCAGCCCAAATGCCCTGCGAGTTTAGCGATGGTAAGCTTTGAGTCTTGATATAGCTTCTCTTCTTTCAAGGCCTTCAGTAGACGTTTTTTTTGTTCATCTAAATCAGGACTAGAGAAATTGAATTTGCTTATCCGGTCGATGTAGCTGCCAACTACAGCAGCATATCTCAACACATATAGGTAACCCAGTATATAGATGCATAGGCCTTTAAAGACACCTAGCGGTAAATAGACCAGACCCGAGTTGTCGTCAAAATCATTGATGAAAATCAAAGCGACTGGTAATGCCAGCACAAGAAAGCCAACTAAAGCTGACCAAGCTATTATGAGGTAAGACAACCATTTTTTGACCCTATCAAAGTCTCTCAATACGGGATGGGCGTCTTTTGTCTCTTTGTAGATGAGATACGTGTACACTGTGAGCTGCATAGATCCTAGGAAGGCCATTACGATTCCCGCACCCTGTATCAAAGGAACATTGTCATAGGCCCACTCTAGATGGTTGCCGAGATAAATGAATGTGGTTGAGAACAATACTCCGTCAAGAAGGAAGGTGGGTAGGAAATGAAGTAGATCTGATGCCCGGAACCGCCGCATGGGATCCTTGATGAAGAGTACATGAAAATAGGCCAATGGACCAAAAGCCAGACCAAAGTCCATTGGTACTGGAAAAACAGCATTGAATGCATGTATAGACTGCTCCAGTATGAGGTGTAGTAGTGATAGGGAGATCAGAAAGACCAACAGCCCAAAGAAAAGGTTAGGCTTCCTGGTCGGCTGCCGAAAAATGATAATAGCGGAAAGAATAAAGCCCTGGAAGACAGCCAGCAGAAAGTAGAAATTAAAAGAGTCGAGTGAGGTGTCTAGCATCAATTCCGAGCGTAGTAATTATACCATCTTATTTGGATAACTGCCCAAATGATAGTCGATTTTGAGTGAATCTGATAATGTAGCATAAATCGAAACTATCG
>JAVKDO010000138.1:0-49783 GCA_040222235.1 Cyclobacteriaceae bacterium | reverse complement strand
CAATTTAGGCCATGGCGTTTACCCAGATATTCATCCAGATAAAGTGAAGGTATTTGTGGATACTGTTAAGGAGTACAGTGCTACACTGCGCGCTTAGCCGAATGAATCTTTAGTATTTTGGATAGCAGATCATTGGGATTAAATGGCTTAGTGACATAGTCATCCATACCAGCATTTTTCACCTTTGCCTCAACCTCCATCAATGCAGAAGCTGTTAGGGCAATAATTGGTCTATTATAACCCACTTTCCTGATTTCTCGGGATGCGGTATACCCATCCATGACCGGCATCTGCAGATCCATCAGTATAAGATCATATTTATCACGATCTTCAACGATCTCGTCAAGCGCGAGCTTGCCATTCTCAACCGTACTTACAGTGGCCTGCCATTTGAGCAAAAATTTCTTTGCCACAAGCACATTCACCTCATTGTCCTCAACGAGCAATATGTTAAGACCTTCTAGGTCATTTTTCTCCTTATCGTTGATGGTCAACTGTACTGTGGGTACTCTTACAGGGGTATCACGTGGAATCTTAAAGGTCTGTGTGAAGTAGAAGCGAGACCCTTTTCCCGGTAGGCTAAAAAGATGAATGGGTACCCCTTGAAGACCGAGGAGTTTTTTGGTGATCGCCAATCCAAGGCCGGTACCTCCAAACTCTCGTGTAGTCGTAGAACTCGCCTGTGTGAATGTGTCAAAGATGACGGCTTGCTTTTCTCTGGGAATGCCTATGCCTGTATCTTCTACTTTGAATTTAATCGCAGATCGCTCCTTAGTTCGCATCACTTGCATTATGCTAACTTCTACCCGTCCCTTATCCGTAAATTTGATAGCATTAGAGACAAGATTACTGAGCACCTGAGACAAACGGGTACGATCGGTAAAGATGGTTTGGGGTACCTTTTTATCCACAGCGAGCTCTAGTGCTATGCCCTTATCATCGGCTCTGGCTTGATAGGTCTGCAACAGATTTTTTACGAGTTCTCTAATCTCAACTTCTGACTGTTCGAACTCGAGCTTACCAGAGTCGATCTTGTTGTAGTCAAGTATATCGTTAATCAACAGCATCAGGTTTTTAGCAGAAAACTGAAGTGTTGTTACATTTTCTTTCTGGTCTTCTCTTGGGTCTTCGCTCAGTAAATGTGACATGCCAATCACCGCATTGAGAGGTGTCCTTATTTCATGAGACATGGTCGACAGAAACTCAGTTTTGGCGGTAGCGGCTTGCTCGGCCATATCCTTGGCAGACTTAAATGAATCTGTAAATCGATAGGAGAGTACGAGTGACTGAAGAAAAAAGAAAGATATATAACCAAGCAGATCCAGTAAGGGCATAGCAGTGGCCATCTGGAAGTAGACCATGATATTTTGCACGAATACTACGATGACGATCACCGTGGATATAAGGGAGAAATAGGCTCCAGACCTCTTGAGAAAAACAGCCCTGATATAAACTACCAGCACATAGATGAACCCCATCAGGAGCAAAATAAAATAAGGTGCTATGATCTGACTCGAAATCGAAATTGGCATGACCAGCGTGATGGCTATCAGAATAATCGACAAGACCGTGAAGGCATTAGCCAACCAGCTAGCAGTCTCCTTGGGATATAAACATCTGGTATAGCGCATGAAAAGATATGCGCTTAAAAACAAGCTAGTGTACTCCAGAAAGTATGTAAGTTGAAAGGGGATTTCTGGAAAATAGGCTTGCAAGTGATAGTGGCCTGCGCCAAGTATCCGATAGCCATATGTGAAGCAGAAAAGTGAGAAAAACAAAATGGGCTTTTCATTTTTACCAAACCAATAGAGACCTAAGAAGAAAAGCCCTCCCATAACCAAGCTACCGGTGAGGTAGAGGTCAATCATCGTCTGCTTAGAAGATTCTTTAATGATTATTTCTCCTGATCCGAAAAGTAGGGGTTGCCCTATCCCTCCTTTGCTATGTTGGAAATTGGCTATTTGGAGAACTACTTCGATAGTATCTGTTGTAGGGTGGTGTAAATACACCTTCTCTGCCCATCCTGCCTGGTAGTCTTCCTTGGTGGTTGCGGGCATACCAGTAATTCCGACCTCTTTGCCATCTAGGAAAATCCGACTAGACATATAGACGTCTGGCAAGATTATTCCAACGTCAGTTTCTTGATCTGAGACAATGATTTGCAGACGATACGTTGCAAATCCTGTCACCTCCAAATCAGTATTGCCAACCGATGTATCATTCCATAGACAGGGTACGCATAGGTAGCCTGTTGGGCTTGAAGAGGTGATTTGATCAGGTCTGAGCAGTTGATTCCAATAAAACTCCCATTCGCCGGACAGCTCAATGGGCTGATCCAGGTTGTAATCTCTGAGATCCAAAACGCCTTCATTAATCTGCGCACTCTGGGCAGAGTGAACTTCATATACACTAATGAATAGGAGGTAGAGTAATGAAATATGGAGGAGGTGCTTCAAAGGAATCCTAGATGATGCTTCTAAAATATTCTTTTATTGACTGTCAAAAAACTTTTAAAAGGACTTATTTAGCTGAATAGACAAGTGATAATTTATGGAGGAGAGCGACAGTTCGCTGAGTGTGAGTTCAGATGTAGGTAGTCTGAAGAAGGTTATTGTACACATGCCAGATGAGGGGATAGAATGGGTCACCCCCACCAATAAAGATTATTTACTCTATGATGATATTGTGTACTTGCCTCATATGCAGCAGGAGCATCAGGTATTACAAGACGTGCTAGCGGCTTTTGCCGGGCCATCATCGGTTCACGATATCCGTGATTTACTGGAAGAAACCCTCCGGGATGCTACCGTCAGATCAGAGCTTTTGCAGTCAGTTCTTGCCTTGGAGTCCCTATCGGAAAAGGCTTTTCAGGTCTTGTCTGACATTGACCCTGGGATGCTGGCTACAGCCTTGCTTGCCGGATATATTTATGAAGGGGAGGTCATTGTAAAGCCGCTTCCTAATCTAATCTTCACACGTGATATTGGAGCAATGATCAATGATCACGTGCTGATTTGTCATGCTAATAAAGCCCCAAGAAAAAGAGAGAACCTCATCACCTGGTACGTTTTGCATTATCACTCAATGTTCAGCGAACTGCGGGAAAATGACCGATACATTGATATTTCTGGAGATGCTCAGTCTTTGGTTGACAACCTCATAGATGGCAGTGCCTGCATCGAAGGTGGAGACATCACCATGATCAATAAAGACCATCTCCTAATAGCCTGCAGCGAGCGCACCTCACGGGAGGGCCTTGACCGTGTGATGAAGATTGCCTTTGAGAAAAAGGTGATCAAGAAATTCACGATAGTAGATATCCCGAAGGAAGGCTACTGCATGCATATTGACACGATCTTCACCAAGGTGGATGAAGAGGATTTCGTCTACTTTGATAAGCTCTTTACAGACACTGCACAAGTGATGGTGACTCAGTACTATCAAGATGGCAGTGCTCCAAAGACCTTCAAGACTCTTCAGGAGTTGATCTTATCAGAATATCCGAATGCAAGGTTTATCAAGTGTGGAAAAGCTCAGGAGAGATACGAGGAGCGTGAGCAATGGACGATGGCTTGCAATACCGTGGCAGTAAAACCAGGTGTGGTGATTACCTATGGGCGCAATACCCATACCCTAGATGCATTTGCCGAGCATGGCTACAATGTGGTGATGGCGGAAGATTTACTTGCCGCACTTGAGGCAGGTGTTGGTAATGTTGAGGATATCGAAAAGACCATCATTAGGATTCCGGCGAGTGAGCTGAGTCGAGGAGGTGGAGGCCCACACTGCCTGACCTTTCCGATTGATCGAGGCTAGACTAAAGCTATATCAAGGACTGAAGTTGATTCTTTTCGGCCTCATTGTAGAGCCTGTCCTTATCGATAGGTACTACGCCCAAGTGCTCACATACGAGACCACCACCTAGGTTGGCTAGCTCTGCAGTAAACTTCAGCGGCAATCCAAGTGCAATGCACAATCCAGCGATACTGATGACGGTATCACCTGCGCCCGATACGTCAGCAATGCTCCTAATATGAGCTGGCAAATGATGCTTTTCTTCATCACTCTCAATGTAGACACCCCTATTCGAAAGTGTAATCAAACCTAGCTTAAACTCAAGATGCTTCTTCAGTTTGGCTACTGCGGTTTCTAATGCTGAATGTGACTGAACATCAAAATCAATCTTCAGCCCCTCTTTCAACTCTTTCAAATTAGGTTTGAAAAGTGTGGCTTTCTTGTAATCCATGAAGTTGCGCTTCTTAGGATCTACTACCGTAGGAATGCCCTTCTCATTGGCTAGTTTGATAGTGGCTGCTATGACTTGGGGATTGAGGGTACCTTTATCATAATCCTCGAATATCACCAATTGACATTCTTCCAGAAGATTGCCGATATGCTTGATCAAGGTTTTCTCTTCCAGCGCATCAAGTCCATGATCTGACTCATGATCTATGCGTAGCATTTGCTGAGAGCCTGCCAGCACTCTATTTTTCACGGTAGTGATACGACTGCCGCTTTTGATAATACCCCTGGAAGTAATGTCTTGCTTAGCAAGTAGCTCCTCAAATATCGCTCCTTCCAGATCATCACCGACTATAGAACAAAGAATGGGAGTCGCACCTAAGGCCTGCACATTGAGAGCGACATTAGCAGCACCACCCAGTCGTTTTTCTTTAGACTTGACATTGACCACAGGCACAGGAGCTTCTGGGGATATTCTGGAGACACCACCATAGACGTACGCATCGATCATCACATCACCAATGATGAGTACTTTGAGCTTCGTGAAGCTCTCAAATACATTGCTGAGTGACGAATAAGCCATATTAGGAAAGCTTTGCTAGGGAGGTTTTGATTCTATCAATGGCTTCTCTGAGGTCTTCTTCAGACGCAGCGTATGACAATCGAATGCAGTCGGGATCGCCAAAGGCATCTCCAGTCACCACCGACACATGGGCATCATCGAGTAGGTACAGGGCCAGGTCGCTTGCGTCGTTGATTTTTATATCTTCAGTTGACTTGCCAAAGTAAGAGCTCACATCAGGGAAAAAGTAAAAGGCGCCTGTTGGCATATTGACTTTCACGCCATCTACTTCTTGTAGCAGGCCGTGTACCAGATCCCTTCGGCGGAGGTATTCGTCAGCCATCTCTTTGGTCGGGCCAAGGTCTGAAGTGAGTGCCGTCAGAGCAGCGCGCTGAGCAATACTACAGTTGGCGGAGGTGATTTGTCCTTGCATCTTATTGCAGGCTTTGGCGATCCAAGTCGGGGCTCCTATGTAACCGACTCTCCAGCCTGTCATGGCAAAGCCCTTCGCAAATCCGTTGACTGTTATCGTGCGATCATGCATTCCCGGTAGGGAGGCAAAGCTCACGTGCTGACCGGTGTAGTTGATATGCTCATAGATCTCATCTGAGATCACATAGATGCCCTCATGCTCACGTAGCACATCTGCGATTTCGGTGAGTTCTTCTTTGGTAAACACGGCACCTGTAGGGTTGCAAGGGCTGCTGAAGATCACCACTTTAGTCTTATCAGTAATCGCTTCTTTGAGCTGCTGACCAGTCACCTTGAAATCGCTTTCGATACCACCTTTAACATAGACGGCTTTGCCCTCTGTCAATTGTACGATGGCCGAGTAAGAAACCCAATAGGGCGAAAAGATAATGACCTCATCGCCAGGGTTGACCAGAGAGTACATCACGTTGGCGATGGACTGCTTGGCGCCATTAGACACTACTATGTCATTTGGGCCATACTCGAGACCGTTTTCTCTTTTGAACTTATCAGCAATCGCCTGTCTCAGATCAAGATAACCGTTGACTGGAGGATAGGCAAAATACTTCCCTTCGTCGATGGCTGCTTTGGCGCCTTCTTGTATATGCTTTGGGGTTTTGAAATCAGGTTCGCCTAAGCTAAGACTGATGACATTGACGCCCTTTTCTTTCAATTCTCTAGCTTTAGCAGCCATTGCAAGGGTAGCGGATTCTTCAAGATTGGCTAAGCGATTGGATATTTGGGTCATGAGTAGTGTCTTAAAAATGATGACAAAAGTATGAATTTCGATAATGAGATGCTATATCATTATTAACAGGATTTGTCTAAATTCAAACAAAACAACCCTATGAGACCAATACTAACAATCACGCTGATTTGCCTGACTATTTTCAGGTTAAGTGCGCAAGATGAAGCACGCCCTCAGGTCAATTTTTCGGCCTATGCGGACGCTTACTATGCCTATGAATTTAACGAACCAGCTGATCAAAATCGGCCTTATGTAACGCAAGCGGTACGACACAATGAGTTTAACCTCAACTGGCTATTTGTCAAAGCGGAGTACGAGGATGACAAAGTTCGCGGTAGCGTAGGCTTACAGACTGGCACCTATGTACAGACCAACTATGCGGCAGAGCCAAATGACCTAACGCGCCTGATCTACGATACGTATGCGGGAGTGAAGCTAGGCGAGGGCGTCTGGTTGGATGCCGGCGTTTTCGGTGGTCACACGGGCTATGAGTCTCCGCTCTCTATCGAGAATGAAGTGTATACCAGGGCATTAGCAACGGAATACACGCCCTACTATCAGACAGGAGTAAGACTATCGGCAGAACTGACTGATCAGCTATCGCTCACAGCCGTAGTGCTCAATGGCTGGCAGATCATCTCTGAGACCAATGATGCCAAGTCCTACGGCTTCAACCTAACCTATGCGGTCAACGATCAACTAACATTGAACTACGGCAACTTGCTGGGTAATGAAGGTAATGATGCCATTGGTCAGAAGTACCGCATCTACAATCACTTTTATACCCGCTACCAGGTGAGTGACGGCTTTCATTTGATGCTGTCGCTAGATCATGGGTCGCAGGAGGCATGGGACTCGGATGAAGATGCCAGCTTCTTTTTTGCCACTTTGATAGGTGGTGTAAAGTTTAGTGAGAAGTTTGATCTGGGGTTGAGATATGAATATGTGATCGATCAGGATGGTATATTGATTGCCAGTCCGGGTGCTATTGGATTCGAGAATAATATAGGGTCTGTCAGCCTTAACTATCGACCTCAGTCCAACATCGCGTGGAGAACAGAGTTTAGAGTAGCTACCGGTGACAATGATCTTTATGAGAATGAAGACGGTCCAACCAATGGCGCTAGTACTTTGATGACGGGTTTGGCGGTGAAGTTTTGAACAATGTTAAATTTTTTTTTCATAGGTATGATTCAGAGAATTTTTGAAAAATATTCAACACGAAATGCTTAAAGCAGTACTGTCAAGATGGTGTTTTTGCTAATTGGGTTGTTGATCACATGCCTCATTCTTGGCGTATTGGGTTGGATTGTATGGATATCTTCTAGGCTAGGATATCTGAAAATTGGGATTGGAATTGTTAGTACCATTTCAGCCGTTCTGCTATTTACTACAATAAGTTTCATTTACGAAGATGCTTTCTTCTTTAAGTCTGATGCAAGGAGTACGTTAAAAGAACATAATATCGTTTTGTCCGATGATTTTGAGTTTAAAAGAAAGAGTATCACCGGTATCATGGATCACGTTTTGCAGTTTGATATTCTTATATCACCACGCGATAAAGACAACCTGATCCAACAATTGTCAACTTCTTCCTTTAGATTGATTGTTGATATCGATATGTATGATATTCGCTCTCAGGTGCCTCAGACTATTTTGAGTGATACCACTTTGTACGCATCTTTTGAGGATGAAAGATTTTGGAACCTTCAATACTGCAAGGTGCTAGCCAACGGTTACGTTCAAAAATGGGATGTAATACAAGTATCAAAGAAGGGTAATAAGTTGAGTCTTTTAAGAATCCAATGAGTCTGATTAGATGAATATAAGTTTACCCTGAGCCTGTCCAACACACCTTTTGAAGACAGAAAAGTTAATCAGAATTCGATTAGTATTGTATCTGATATGACTCCATTAAGAATTACTCTACCTAGAGACATCCTCGAAAGACTTGCCGATAAGTCCAAGCAACTGGCACTTCCAGAGAACGAGATCATAGAGCAAGCACTTAGGATATACTTTGATGAGATTGACAAAGCACTATACCGTAATACCTATCAACAAGCAACAAAAGATCAGGATATTCTGATGATTGCCGAGGAAGGAATGGTAGATTATTTAACGCAGCTAACCTCAAGAACCACTAAGAACGCCAATATCTAAGAACTCTGCTCGTACACCGTCCGGGTAATAATACTCCTGCCAAGGGTAAGCTCATCAGTATACTCAAGCTCTCCGCCGATGGGTATGCCGCGGGCGATGGTGGTGATCTTGATATTGTAGGGTTGCAGTTTTTTGATAATGTAGAAGGCAGTAGTGTCACCCTCCATAGTCGTACTTAATGCCAGAATAACTTCTTTTACTTCTCCATCACATTCTGCAATCCGCTTGATTAAAGAATCGATGTGCACATCCTCCGGACCAATCCCATCCATAGGTGAGATGATGCCCCCGAGTACATGATACAAGCCATTGTACTGTCCGGTGTTCTGGATGGCCATTACATCTGGTGTATCCTCCACCACACAGATGACGCCTAGGTCTTTGCGCATGGTGCGGCAGGTACAGTCTTCGGTATCCGAAATGATATGGCAAATGCTACAGTAGCGCGTGTCTTCGCGTAGTTTTTTTAATGATTCCGATAGGAGATGGGTGTCCTCTGTGGGCTGCTTTAGCAGGTGTAGAGCCAGACGAATCGCCGTTTTCTTGCCTATGCCCGGCAGCTTGGATATTTCATTGACAGCCTCTTCTATCAGCTTTGAGGGATACTCCATTTACGCTAGTGGATTTCAGCGTTGATGCCCGCATCTACGATACCCTCACGCATGGGCTTGAGCGTAGGTAGCTCGCCTTTTTTTACGGCACATTTGCCATTGAAGTGGATGATGTAGGTGCATTGCTCCGCCTGGAGTTGATCGTGCTTGCACACCTTGATCAGCGTCTTGATCACATGATCAAAGGTGTTGTGATCGTCGTTGAACACAACGAGATTTTTCTCATCTTCAAGGCCAGTATCCTCTAGTACTTCTACCTCTTCTAATTCCTGATAACCAAAGTCCATAGTTTGCAACTAATAGCTATTTTAAGCCTATTTTAGCGATTATGCCAATGACATCTTCGTATGTAACCAAAGGTAGCAATATAGCTTGATTGCCCCATGCCTGCCCGCCGAACTCTATGGGAGGCGAGGGGCTCCATGTAATTTGCGAATTCCACGATTGCAAAAATAGAACAATATCAGCTCTTAGCAGAATAGATGACACCCATTTTAGTATTTACCATCATCGCAGGATACTTCGCGATCCTGATGCTCATTTCGCATTTTACTTCAAGAGGTGCGACTTCCAATGATTTCTTCACTGCCAACCGCCAATCTCCTTGGTATCTCGTGGCATTTGGCATGATTGGCGCCTCTTTGTCTGGTGTGACGTTTATCTCCGTACCGGGAGAAGTGGGCAATTCGCAGTTTGCATATTTCCAGGTGGTGATCGGCTACCTGCTTGGGTATTGGGTGATCGCCATGGTGCTGATGCCACTGTATTATCGACTCAACCTGATCTCGATTTACACCTATCTGGAGCAGCGCTTCGGTTTTTGGTCGTACAAAACAGGTGCATTTTTCTTCTTGCTATCGCGAATCATTGGATCGTCGTTTAGGCTGTTTTTGGTGGCTGGCGTACTTCAGCTTGCTTTCTTCGATGCGTTTGGTATTCCTTTTTGGGTGTCGGTGATGATCACCATCGGATTGATTTGGCTGTACACTTTTAGGGGTGGTATTAAGACTATTGTGTGGACGGACACACTACAGACCCTTTTTATGCTTTTCTCGGTAGTTTTTAGTATTTATTTCATCGCTGATGAGTTGTCGCTTAGTTGGGTACAGCTTTCGGATCGGGTGATGGAGAGTGAGATGTCAAAAATATTTGTGTGGGAGTGGCAGAGTGGCCGCAACTTCTTCAAGCAGTTTTTTAGCGGGGCATTTATCGCTATTGTAATGACAGGACTGGATCAGGACATGATGCAGAAGAACCTTACCTGCAAAACGCTGGGCGATGCACAAAAAAATATCTTCTGGTTTTGTGTGGTGCTGGTGATTGTCAATTTTCTCTTTCTTTCACTCGGCACTCTACTTTACATCTATGCCGACGAGATGGCCATTGTGCTACCGCAAAGGTCTGACGATCTTTTCCCGACATTAGCGCTTCAGCACTTCAGTCTATTTGGCGGAGCTCTCTTCCTACTGGGAATAATAGCTGCTGCGTACAGCAGTGCCGACTCTGCGCTGACTTCACTGACTACTTCATTCTGTGTTGATTTTTTGGGGTACCGAAAGGAGGATGAAGCCAAGTTTGATAGCATTCGAAAAAAGGTGCACTTCGGGTTTTCGGTGGTGCTTTTTACGGTAGTGATCATCTTCAGAGCGATCAACGATGATAGTGTGATCAACTCAGTGTTCACAGCCGCCGGATATACCTATGGCCCACTTTTGGGGCTTTATGCCTTTGGCATGTTCACCAAATTGCAGGTGAAAGACAAGTACGTGCTGCCTATTTGTCTTGTATCACCTTTGCTGTCTTATGCCATCAATGTCAATAGCGTCGATTGGCTCTTCGGCTACAAGTTCGGCTTTGAGCTGTTGATGCTCAATGGACTGCTGACGTTTATAGGACTGTGGCTCATAAGGCGGGATAAGGAAGCCTAGGTTCCAAGCCATGTCTCCCTGGGAACAGGCCAAAAGACAGCTTTATCGTTTCTTCCCTTTTTTCTTGATCTCTACTACTGATTGCTCATACTGCTCATTTAACGAGATGTCCCTTTCCAGGTCTTTGACCAGTTGCTGATCTTGTGCATTGAGCTTTAAAATGTTGTAGTTCTTCCAGAACTCAGGGTTATAGTCATACACCTGTTTCTCCAACATCAAATCATCATCCATCAATTCACGCTTCTCAGGTTTCTCGTCAGGATGGGTATCAATATCAGTGACCATGTACTCCTGTCGCAGGACTGAAGTAAAAAGCGGTTCGCCTGAAATCGGATGGAACGCATGAAGATTACTTGTGAAGCTGTGGAATCTGGGATAGAGGAGTCCATCGATCATTTGGAACTCCAGTATCTCTTTTGCCGCTCTTTGCTGATATCTAATGGAGTCATTTTTCACCCACTCATTTTCCGCTACACCATCCTGCCATTCATAGTTCATCTCAATCTTGGGAACAGCGAACGTTTCCATGTCTACATAGTAGGTAAAGGCCCAATCATCTTCGGCTTGTACCCTGTACATCAATCTGTCATTGATGGTGGTGAAGCCATCTAGTTTGTAGATGTAATCTCGTCTTTTCCGCTTGTCCATTGCCCTTGAAACGTACCGAATATCGTTGAGCCCCAATAGCCCTTTCATGATATTCATATCGTTGAACACATGAGACTGAAAAGTGACAGCCAGACTCTTTCTGACCTGCTGTAGCGTCACCTTCTCTTTGAGTGTATTGTAAATTGTACGCCCAGTATATCCCTTATCATAGACAGATACTGCTGCCTCGAAAAGACCAATGCATTTCTCATCCTCTATCTTGTAGTCGCGATAGAAGGCTTCCAGTTCGTAGGGTTTAGTAGGATAATTATTTTTGATGTTGTCTCGGACTAAGGCGATAACTTCCTCTGCCGTGAGTGGATTGTCTCTGATCACAATCTCCTCTAGCATTACTGCTTTGTTGACTAGCACAACCTCCATTGAAGATTTCCCCATCAGGCTCCTGATCGGGAGGTATTTCAGTTCATAGCCGGCTCTAGATATCACAATGGTATCATCGGCATACCTGATTTCGAATGTGAAGTCAAAGCGTCCTTCCGAATTGGCCACCACGCCGATGGGCTTATTTTGGATGCTGATCGTCGTGAAAGGAAGTGGATGCCTTGAGGTAGCGTCTACTATAGACCCTGATATGCTCATAAAGTCTTGTCCGAATAATGAGCAGCTTCCCAACATGAATACAATGGATAGGAGCGATTTTAACCTCATTTAATTCGTTTTTTGTTTGACTCAAACTGTTCCTTCAATTCTCGCTGTTGAGATAGATCCTGTAGCTGTTTTTCCGTGAGTGGGCTGAGTTTCGCATTACTGAGTTCATTCCAAAACGCGGGATCATATGGATCCGACTGTAGTAGTAAACTTCGTTTTGCAACCATTTTCTTGCCATCAGGCTTTGAATTGTGATCGGTCTCTATATCAGTTACCACAAACGTGAATTGATAGGCCATGTCCAGATACACACGCTCTCGCTTTTGATTGACAATGTCAAACGTGTAGGACACATCTTGATATTGCAAATACATTTTACCATCATACTCCTCGAATTCGATGACCTGATTCCAACCCTTTTTGCTATAGAAAAGGGAATCGCCTTCATAGGGTCTTTCGATGGCTATGTAGTTACCCTCCATTGGTGACTCCAGATGTTCGACCTTGTGAATCGAGAGGGTCTCAGTATCCACATAGTACTTATGCGTAAGTACATACCTCATATCACTGAACTGCTCAGCAAGGCTAGGCTTTGATGGTGTTTCTTGCACACTTATGACATAAAGGAACTTTCCATCTTTCGAGATAATGTCATCAATATGGAAGTCATGTTTGTTGATATTGCCTGTGAGCCAGCTAAGCCAGAAATTATGCTCAAGGTTGACGATAAGTGCGTTTCCAGTATTTAACAGCGATCCCGAGAGCATCTCGTGAATACGAGAATCACTGGCTCTGACCCCTTTTAAGAAGATTTTTTTTGGACGATGCTTGGACGATGAATAGCCAGGGTCTTGCATATCGACGGAGGCTTCTACCAAGTAGGCGGTTTTTCCATTTTGCTCTCGCACGTCGCGAAAGAAGCCTTTCAATACGAACGGCTTACTATTGAAGTTATCCTTCAGCCTTTCAATGGCTCGTTTCATGATCTCCAAAGCTGTCAACTGCTCGGCATTCACTTCTACTTCCGTCAACACGATGATCCTATCTTCCAAACCAACCAGCAGAGAGGTTTGGTCTGTAATGTCGGGAATGGCTATTTTGAAAGTGCTGAAACCAACGTGACTGACCAACAATGAGTCCGTTCGAAGACTCTCAGGTAAGAAGATGGTAAATGCTCCATCTAAGTTTGTCACCGTGCCTACAGGCTGATTTTTTACTGTGATGGTTGCAAGTGGGATGGCCACTTTCGTTTTCGAGTGGATCACCTTACCAGAAACAGGAAAATAGTCTTGCGAAAGTGCAGTCTGATTAACCATCAATGAAAGAAGGACTAGAAAGCGGATTCTCACTTGCGTATCAGTTTGAATTGTTCCCCCAATCCGCCATTCTTTTCCAGATCCTTGACGATCTGAGGAGTAATTGGGAACTCTTTCAGCAGAGGGTATTCGCTCCAGAACTCAGGATGATATGGACTTGGCTCAGGATCTTTGCCTCCTCTTGGACGCATGAGATTTCCATTTGAAGGCTTTTTGACATTGTCTGTAGTCACGTCATAATACATGGTCTCAAACCGGAATCCCCAGTCACAGACTTCATGGTTGGTGTCTTTGTCAGTTAGGACGCCAGCTACCAGCCAATCCATGTATTTAGGATAATACTTATCACCCGACTTTTCAAACTGAATGGTCTTCGATATTTCAGTGACTTTGAAGTCCAACGAATCGTTGGAGGTGCCTTTATTAAGTAGTGGATTCCCATCTTCGTCGGTTGGTGTCTTCATTTTCATCTCTACTTTTAGCAGACCAAAATCATTGATATCGATGTACATCTTGTGTTCTTCATACCTCGAGTGACTTGTTTTGACGACATATACTAGCTGATCATCGAGCATAGTGTAGTTGCTCAGCTCATATTCTTTCCCTCTTGTTTTAAGAGAATAGCTCCGGAACATGACATCATTAATGTGCGACATAGAGATGAATGGATTTCGATTCATCCTCAACACCTGCGACCTGTAGTCTTCGACGGGAAGAGTTTGACGAGATGCCTTCATATAGACCCGCTCAGGGCTCTTTTTTTGGTACCCCAAACCATACAGTTCGAATACCCCCTCATATAGCCATGCGTATTGACCGCACTCATATTTGTGGGCACGGGTAAAACCTTCTAGCAGGTAGGGACTGGTCGGATAATTTTTTTGGATGTTTTCAACGACCCTCTGTACAATCTGATCAGCCGATAATTGCTCTGCTGAGATCTGTATTTCGGAAAGTAGTATGACTTCTGGTTCAAGCTCGACAACTAGGCCAGCGTTAATGCTGAAACTGGAAACTGAAATCTCGCGGGTATGATAGCCCAGCATAGATATAACGAGCTTATCGCTAGGCAGCCCATCAGGAATAGTGAAGGTGAATTCACCGAGGAAATTGGACACAGCTCCTGATGTGTAATTGACGGTGCTAATTGTCGAAAAGGCCAGTGGTTCTTTGGTCTCGGCATCCATGATCGTACCAGAAATGACTGTGCTCTGGCTGTAGCAAGTCGATGAGAGTACTACGGATATCAGATAGACAAATCCAATTTGTAAACCTCTTCTGAGAACCTTATACGAAGCACTCCGCCTATTCATACTTCAGTGCTTCAATGGTATTTGTCCGATAGGACTTCAGCGCCTGAACAAAAATGACTAACCCAGCAATGCCAAATATGAAGAAGGCGACAACCAGAAAAGTCAGCGGATTTAGCGCAATGCGAATCGGATATTCTGCCAACCAACTATTGAGTCCAAGCCACAATATTGGTATGGCCAAGGCAATGCCAATCAGAAGTATGTAGAGGAAGTCTTTCACAAAAAGATCGAACAAATCTCTACTGGTAGCTCCTACGACTTTTCTTATACCGAGTTCTTTTTCGCGAGCTTTGGCCAGCATAATCAGTATGGCGTGCATACCCAATAGTGACAATGCAATGACTAGCGCGGCTATTGCAGCTAGGACATTCAGTGTAGCTTCCTCATGGCGGTACTGATTTTCATAGTCAGCGGAGAGGTAAGAGAAGTTGAAAGGAACACCTGGCAAATACTCTGACCAAACAGCTTCAATTTTGTTGATGGCACTGATCAAGTCGCTTTGTGCAGTCAAGCGAACCATAGCGTTGGTAGCAGTCGGATAATACCTTATGACCATCGGCTGGATGAGCTGGTGGGGAGAATTGAAAAAGAAATTATCCGTTACGCCGACAATTCTTCCTTTGAAACCATAAACGTCAAGGCGCTTGCCAATAGCCTCATTTGCTTCCCAGCCGAAGTGATTAACGAACGCCTGATTGACAGCAAACGCTCGCTGTGCCCGGTGCTTGTTCTTGTCAAAGAATTCTCCAGCGACCATATCGATCTGAAGCACTTCTAGATAATGCTGATCTACACCCAGCTCTTCGACAAGCTTTGTATTGGCAGAGTTATCAATGTTGTAGTTTTCCACCCACGGATCCATTCCGGGTACGGAGTTACCCTCCAGCTGAGAGACCACCTCCACAATATCGAGCTGCCGCAGGTCCTCCTTCAATACCTCAATCGTGCTTTGACGTGCCTGATCAGGAAACTGAAAGCTGATGACTTTATTGGTACTGAATCCCAGGGGCTGATTTTGGAGATAGGAGGTCTGCTGATAGATCACCAAAGTGCCGAGTATCATAGCAAAAGAAAGCGCAAACTGAACACCAATCAAGGCCTTTCGCAGAGGAGCTTTAATCTGATTTGTTTCGGCATTGAAAAGGCTAGATTGATTTGCCGATAGGGTCAGTGCATAGCTGGCTAGTGCGATAATCGCCACTCCAAATCCGAAGGACGAATAGAGGACTAAAACCAATGGGTCAGACACTTCGAAAAACTTGAAATCAGTGTATTGACTCATCAAATCAACGGTCAGATAGGTCAACCCCAAACTAAGTCCGAGCGCCAGTCCCAGGTAGAGGAATGCTTCTCCAGCAAACTCAACGAACAGCTGTTTTTTAGTTGCACCTACGACCATTTGGATATTGATATTGCGGATACGCTGAAGCAGCTGAGTAGTGTACAGATTGATGTAGTTCGCCATTGCAATCAGCAGTATGACCCAGCCAATTAGCTTGAATAGAAAAATGCGATCTCTATCCATCTTAGGCGTGTCGTAGAGTCTCGCCTCACTGAAGTGTACGTCTTGGATGTTTTCAAAATCATATTGTAGCGAGACGCCTTCATCAGTGTAGTCGTCATTGTAGTAGCTCAGCGCCTCGGGAAAAGACTGCTCCAAATCTATAATGGATGTATTGGGCTGGAGCAGTAGATAGACGAACATCCACTCTTCCATATCGGAGTAGTTGAAGGGTAGGAGGAAGTCAAACTTGAGGTCGCTGTTTGCAGGAATATCATCGACCAGGCCAGTGACTTGAAATGACTCGTCATCGATCAGGAGCGTCTTGCCAATGATACCTCGATCAACGCCAAAGTACTTTTGCGCAATGCTTTTGGTCAGTACGACTGAGTTGGGTTCTTCAAGTGCGGTTGACGCATTCCCTTCGAGCCATTGATAACTAAAGACCTCCGAAAACTCAGGATCCGTATAGAACACTTCCCCTTCTTCGAACTGCTTAGCACCTGTATCAATGAGGACGGTTTCCTCAACCTTAAGTAACCTAACGATCTGCGCGACGCTGGGGAACTCATCTGCTATGTCTCTGATATATCCATGCGACCATGCCGTGACATCCTGCAGATCAGGTGAAGTCACAGTGGTCACCACCCGATAGATACGGTTCTTATTTTCATGAAAGCCATCAAAGTCCTCATGAAAGCTCACATAGTCAGAGATATAGAGGAAGGCACACAGGGCTAGGCTTAGCCCAACAATTTTAAGTGCATTGATAAAGGGATGTTTCCTAACGTATCGAGCCGATCGGGTGAATTGATTTCTGAAATTGAAATGATAGGCCTCTCCCAACCATGTATTGCGCTTTCGGTGCTTTGAAAATGGGTTGAAGAGATTTAAAGTATCTAGCGCAAAGAGTAGCTTGGCCCTGAAAGGAGCAGTATTGGCACGATCTTCAAACACTTCGTAGATATCACCTTGGAGGTCTTCCAAGTCAGCCTGCCGACAATACGATACTAGTAAGCGGTCAAAAAATTTGGGAGGAGTCGGGCCCATCTTTACTTCTTGTCTGGTGTCCACCTAACGGAAAATGCGCCCTGCGGTATGGCTTCCCAAAGCTGCTGGCGCTGCTCCATAAGGATGCTTAGGGCCTCTTGACCCATTGTACTTACTGAATAGAAGCGCTTGCGTTTTCCTCCTCTGGACTTGGTAGCCTCCCCAAGTTTGGAAGTGACGAACTGCTTTTCCTCTAGCCTATTAAGAGCCGAATGCAATGCACCCATGCTCACACTGCGCTCGATCATACCTTCAATTTTGTCCTTCACAGATATGCCATAGGCCTCATTGCCTAAGACGCCCACCGCGAGGAGTACCATCTCTTCGAATTCTCCAATATGCTTTCCTCTCGTGCCCATTTCTATTTTTATTCAAATGTATATAATATATTTTATATACAAATAGATAGAATAAATAAATCGTAGCAACATACGCCACTTTCATATTGAAAATTGACAGTGATGAGCTGTGACGGTCTAACGGGAGTTGTCGCATACGAGCCGTGGGTCGGCGCTAAGGAAGCCAAGGTTCAAAACCTTGGCTTCCTTTCTTAGTCAAAGAGTAAATCTCTTGAGCCTGGGAACGTCTTCTGGTCATCATGAAATTTGATGCAAGCTTCTTTACCTCCAAACCAGTTCAGCACTTCTTCACGTTCCAATAAAGTGGCTTGTTCTGAGAGATGAGATTGATAAGAAGAATGAGTGTAGTGGCGGAAATCTGAAGTGATACCGTGCTTGGATGGGTTTTGATGTATGTAGTTGATCAAAGCACTAAAGTAATCATCTTTTTTGACCTCTATTCTCCTGAATGGTTTTTCGAACAAAGCCCCTGTTCTGGACTCTTGCTTATTAAATGCCAGACTGTAGGCATTGAAGAGAGTCCCAAAGCGCTTACTAATATAGATCTGCAGTGTTGACGTATCCTTCTCGGGTTATTCAGGTCTGCCAGTATTGGAGGTCAGCTTGATAAAATCTAAAAATCCCGTACTCTCTAAGATTTCCTCTTCAGAACGGATACCCACCAAGAAGTGAAAATGGTTGGGTAGAAGGCAGTAGGCGTATGTTTTTGCGACTGGGTATACGTACTTTTTGTACTTCTGTAGGAAATAATGATAGTTATCGCTCTTCGTATAAAGGTTACAGCGGTTTATTCCACGGTTGTAAATATGATAGACACGAGTGGGTTGAAGAGGTTCTATATTCTTCTTCATATGCTAAAGTTAACGCCCGCTGCTTAAAAAGGAAGCCAAGGTTTCAAACCTTGGCTTCCTTAATGAGTGTCTACTCACACTTCAGCGTATCTACTGGGTTAATAGTGGATGCTTTAAGGCTATGATAAGCGACTGTCACAAAAGCGACGGTAAAAGTCATTAACCCAGCCACTGCGTACGGATAATGATAGTTATCGCACTTCGTAAAAAGGTTACAGCGGTTTATTCCACGGTTGTAAATATGATAGAAACGAGTGGGTTGAAGAGGTTCTATATTCTTCTTCATATGCTAAAGTTAACGCCCGCTGCTTAAAAAGGAAGCCAAGGTTCAAAACCTTGGCTTCCTTATGAGTATCTACTCACACTTCAAAGTCTCTACAGGATTAATCGTTGAAGCTCTTAAACTGTGATAGGCCACAGTCAAGAATGCCACAACAAATGTCATCAGTCCAGCGACCAGATATGGCCATACCTCTATGTCGACGCGATAAGAAAAGCCATTCAGCCAATTTTGCGCTAGCAAATAGGAGAGAGGTATGGCAATCACGAATGCAATGGCGATCAAACCTAAAAACTCCTTTGACAGGAGAACGAGCAGCTGAGGAGTAGATATCCCCAATACCTTTCGTACTCCGATTTCCTTTGTTCGCTGCTCGACGCTAAATGTTGCCAAGCCAAATAACCCAAGGCAGGCGACTAGTATCGTGAGTCCCGAGAATATGACGGTCACGCTGCTCAATTGCTTTTCCGACTGATAAGAGTCATTGAGCCTATCGTCCAGGAAGAAGTAATCAAAGGGCATGCTAGGCAGTACGGCTGTCCACGCAGTGTTCAAGTCTGCAATAGAGGTTTCAAGGTTATTGTCCACTTTGACGGCTACATATTTGATGAACAAGTTGAATGCTCCTGGTCGTGCGTTCAATGCAAGTACAAATGGAGAAATGGGGTGGTGCTTGGAAACAACATTGTAGTCTTTAACTACCCCGATAACTCTGCCTCTAAGCTCATTTCGGTAGTAGAAACGCTTGCCAACTGCTTCTTGAGGAGTGCCCCAGCCCATGGATTTGACCATAGTTTCGTTTACTACTAAGGCCAAGGAATCGTCAGTCTGAACGTTTCGATCATAGTCTCGACCTGCGACCATTGGGATATCAAATGTCTTAGTGAAATCGTGGCGTAGATTGAAATGCGCAAAGGGCTTGGACTTTTCCATGCCTTCAAACCTATAATTGTTTACCTGATGCTTGGCACCCACAATTTCTTCTACCGCCGTAATGGACTTGATGTGGGGGCTTTGAAGCGCCGCACTTTTGAATGTTTCGTAGTGTTCACCCATCGGAGACCGAATCACAGGAATCATCAGTATGTTTTCCTGATCAAATCCCAGATCCTTGTTTTGGAGCAATTGCAGTTGATTGATGGCTACAATCGTGCCGATGATGAGACTGACCGAGACAGCAAACTGTAGTGTCACTAGTATTTTTCTAAAGGTGAGTCCGCTGGTCTTTAAGTGAGCGTTCTTCAATACCAGTGTGGCATTGAAGTTAGATAATACGAAGGCTGGGTAAAACCCGGAAAGCAGGCCAACAAGTAAGGTAATACCTAGGAGACCCGATATGGCCACAGGCTGAAATAGGAATGCCAAACCAATGGATTTGTCTGTTAATGCATTGAAGTAGGGTAATGCTAATCCAACGATAATCAGCGCGATCACCATCGAAAGAGAAGTAAGGAAAATGGACTCTAGAATGTATTGACTCACAAGCTGCGACTTGGAGCTACCGAGCGATTTTCTCACTCCGACTTCTTTGGCTCTTTTGCTCGCTCTTGCTGTACTCAGATTGATGAAGTTGATCCCGGCAATAAACAGCACAAAAAAGGCAATAGCTCCGAAGATATAGACGCTCTGGATATTGCTGTTGGCGGCTATCTCATAGTCGAGCTTGGAGTGCAAATGGATATCAGTGAGCGGCTGAAGTTCGAGTTCTATGTCCTCTGCAACAAAGTCTGGAAAATACTTCAATACAAAGTCTGGAAAATTAGCCTCTACCTGCTCTGGGTTGACATTTTCATTGAGCACAACGTACGTCCAGCAGGGATTCCAGTACCATCCTCCAGGATAGCCACCATTGTACCATTGTTTCAAACTTGAAAAGGAGACAATGAAGTCAAACTGAAAATGGGCATTTTTGGGAGGGTCTCTGAATACGCCGACGACTTCTAGGTTTTGTCTTCCCTGAAGTTCCAAATTCTTGCCGACAGGATCTTCTTCTGGAAAGTACTTCTTCGCCATAGAAGCAGTGATAAGAATGGTATTAGGATCATCAAGGGCTGTTTCCTTGTTGCCAACGAGTAATTCGAAATCGAAGACATTGAGAAAGGTCGAGTCAGCAAAAAACACTCTTGATTCGTTGAATGCTTTGTCAGCGACTTTATTGGCTAATGCCAATGTGGGTGATTGGAAGTTGAACAGTCGAACAGATTGTGCAATCTGATCCGGGAACTCTTGCTGCAAGGTGGGTCCGGTCGGAAAGGGCAGACTTGCCGAATGCTCACCGTTTCCTTCGCTTTCAAAGCGCTCTAATACACGATAAATGCGCTCTGATTTTTCGTGGAATCGATCATAGCTCAGTTCGTCACTGACGTATAAGAATATAAGGATCGAGCAGGCCAGGCCTATGGCCAATCCACTGATATTTAGAAATGAATAGACTTTTTGCCTGAAGAGATTCCGATAGGTGATCTTAAAGTAGTTTCTAAGCATGGCCATGGTGTTTGTATTTTCAATGGGTTGTTTTTTAAAGGCAAAAGGTCTGCACAGTGTGATCACGTCACCCCAGAAGTAGAGGTCGGCCCTGAGCTTGCTGCCGTTCTCTCGGCGGTCTTCATAGAGCTCATAGACATCTCCCTTCAGTATGTCGAGGTGGTCTTCGTGACAGTACCATTCCAGGAATTTATCTGCCCATTTTGGTGGCGTGTATTCCTCAGGATTATTCATTGTTCAAGCCGAGTTGGGGTAGGGTATGATAGAGTGAAGCCCTTAATTCGAAGCTCTGATCGAGTGCTTTTCTCCCGTGAGCGGTGATTTTGTAGAAGCGCTTACTTCTTCCACCACGCTTATTGGTAGCTCCTCCTTCGTAAGACTCCAGAAATCCCTTTTCCTGTAGTCGATTGAAAGATGAATGCAAGGCGCCAATACTAGGGTTCCTTTGAGTATGATTCTTTAGTTCTTCCTTGATGCTTATGCTATAAGCATTATCTCCGAGAGAGCCGATAATCAGCAATACGAGTTCTTCGAATTCACCCAGCTGCGTGTGTTTCATAGGCAGGTATACGAAGGAGTGTATGATTAGTTTCCTAATCGTATAACTAATCAATAGGCCTTAAAGGAAGACAAGGTTCAAAACCTTGTCTTCCTTTATGCTACGACCCGCTGTTACAGGCCAGGATTTTGAATATTCAACGCTGGATATCGCTTTGCGGCATATTCCGTGTGCAAGAGATTAAACTCTTGAGGAAAGTCCTCAGGTAATCCACGGAAAATGTACAATTCAAAAAATCTCGGTTTGGAGGTGCCTCCTTTTTTTCTAAAACTCCCCAGGCTGAATGAGTCTAATGTCAGGTTAGAAGATGCGTCACCCGCACTGCCGATGTTAGTTTCCAATATCCCATTAAACCAGGTTTTATCCCTTTCTGCTGCGGTTGGAGCTACTTTTATGGCATGATGAATGTATTGTCCTGGAGCATTTTGTTTGGTATTGAAGTATGTAGCTACATGTGGTGCATCGGGTAGATTACGTTCCAGATAAAAAAGATAAAGATGTGATGAGAAGCCATCCGCACTTATAAACGCCCCCTTATTTTGATCCTCATCAATAGAAGAGTTTCTGATAAAATTATGTCCTTGACTATTACTAGATGGATTTATTCTCTGGATAATTACAAAGGTCAAAGGTAAGCTTTCTGGAGTGCCCAGTCTTGAGGGTCAATTCTAATATGTCTTCGTGTATTGGTGCCTGTCCGATAATAGTAGATGGCCCTGTTCTGATTAATATTGGCGTTAGCTACAGGTTGTACCACAGAGTGGTGAGGTCTACTGTTATGATCGTTTTGTACCAAGTCTCTTCCATTTCCGCTTAGGTCAAAAAGTCTCTGCACTAGTCCAGTATGATTAATTGTATTTCCACCACTGTCTTCCCATTCATCTGATCTCCACCAAGCCACTAGGTTGTTTCCTAGAATCTTTGGTGTAACTGGTGCATAGACACAAGTATCTTGGCTAAAAAGGGTCTGGTTCGAATATTTTATTTTGTAACAATATTCGACATTAGCCAAAACATTTTGATCTGCATATTCAGCGCTTTGAGGGGATAGTGTGTTCAGCAAATTAAATTCTGCATTTGAAGCAAGTTTTTTGTATATCTCGATATCAGAGGTGCTATCCGTATTATTCCAAGACAAGTTGATAGCAATATCAATATCATCTGGACTAGCTGCTAGGCTACTTGGAGATGAGGGATTGTAGTCTATTATACCACCAAAGGTGATCCAGCTAGAGCCATTCCAATATTGATAAACCAATAAATCTTGATTAAATATGAGAAGGCCTGCCACAGGGTTTGGGATTGCATCTCGTTCTAGGGTTGTTAGTCTTGGGAATACAACACCCTTCGTATTGGAACTGACATCAAAAACAGCACTTGAATCAGGAGCTTCCGTTTGATTGTCGCTGACCACAATTCCTGGCTCTTTTACTCTAATTTCTGATTGGGAGTAGACTGAAAAGTAATTGAGAAATACTAGAAGGAGTATTGCGAAAGCATCTATTATCTTATTGTTCATAACAGTCAATATTTGAAAGTACAGTTTCAAATTTAGATCTTTTAGTGAAAGTTTGCGCTCTCAAAGGAAAAGACGTCTCAGCCTTAGAGCCCTAACTCAACTGCAGGATCCCAGAATAATTCTTTGAATCCTTGGATTTGATCTTCAATGACGTTGATACCTTCTGCTTCCAGGAGCTCCTGCATGCGCGAAGGGGGATTGAAGTGATGTTTGCCGGTCAGCAGCCCTGAGCGATTGACCACTCTATGGGCGGGTACTTTCGAATCGCTATGCGCCTGATTCATAGCCCAGCCTACCATCCGAGCGCTTCCCTTAGTGCCCAAGTAATTTGCTATAGCGCCATAGCTGGTGACACGACCCTTGGGAATCAGTTTTGCCACCTCAAATACATCTTCAAAAAAGTTACCTTTACTATCCATAATTCAAGGACTAAAATATAGCATTTCATGAGTAAAACAGTCATCATCACAGGCGCAACAGGCAATCTTGGAGGAGCGGTAACTGAAGCATTCATTACCGCTGGATACAAAGTAATAGGCACAATAGAGCCGGGAAAGAGACGTGATGAGAATAGAGACACGGGGCATCTGAAGTTTATGGAGGTAGATCTTGCAGATGAAGCTAAAGCTGCCGCTTTTATTGATGAGGTTCATCGTGCAGAGGGTGAAATATCTGCCTGTGTCATGCTCGTGGGAGGCTTTGCCATGGCCGATATAGCAAGCACTACTGGAGAGGATATCTCCAAAATGATAACGCTCAATTTCAACACGGCCTACCATACTGCACGACCAGTATTGGATATTATGAAATTGCAATCAACGATGGGTTGCCTCGTCTTTGTTGGTGCAAAGCCAGCGCTCAATCCTGCCATAGCAGGTGGTGTGACTGCCTACGCATTGTCCAAGTCAATGGTCATCCAATTTGCCAATATTATCAATGGGGATGCTAAGACGCACAATGCTACCGCAACAGTGGTAGTGCCTAGTATAATAGATACTCCACCTAATCGAGCATCTATGCCAGATGCCAATTTCGATGATTGGGTAAAGCCTGAGAAGATTGCCAGTACGATCTTGTTTGCGTGCTCTGAGGAGGGATCTGAACTGAGAGGGTCAGTTCTTAAGGTTTATGGGAATTCTTAGTAGTTTTTAGCGTCGGACGACTAGAGATTGGAAGATCAGCAAGTACAAGGGACTGCTACACCTAATCGTACAAAAGTCGTCCGACGACTTTGCTGAACAATGAACCTTTACTTCTTTCTTCTCCTACCAGAAGGAGTGACCAGCGTATAGTACAATACAAAGGCCATCCCAAAAGCCAGTACTGGATATTGCCAGTTAGGCTCACCTTCCCGATAGGTACGCAGAAAGTAGACGGTCGCCAATCCAATGGCTAGGAATCCGATGACGATGGCAATGAATTTTTTCATGATTCGAGCAGTTGGTTGGTGATATTATGCCATTCTTTATCAAGACTGGTAGTGGGTCGATTCATTCCTGCACGACGATACCAGTAGTCTGCATTCGGTAGATCTCCTTCTACCCAATGCAAGTAGCCATGAATTCTGTTACCATCTGAGGTTTCAATATCCTGCGCAATGTTGTGTGCGCCCTCCCAATCATCACGAGCTGCCAACCACATTGCTTTGAGGAGGGGAGAGGGAAGATCGTCAGGATGTGGTTGCATTTTTAACTCAGTAGCCGTCATAACCCTTACAAATTTGGGAGAATTTCTTTCAGGAAAGTTCTCAAGCTAATAACTGTAACGTTTTTTTTAAGTTGGTAAGCTTCTCCTTGAGGCGTAATTATGAAATTTTGCTTTGTCTCAAGGTCGTCAATCCCTATTTGGAATCCTTTGGTAACGGTTGGCGCTGAAGAAAATTTAATTTCAATACAGCTATGAGGTTTGAAGCCTTTGGTCAATACAAGGTCTACTTCTGTTCCAGCGTGTGTTCGATAGTAGTAAGTTTCAAGGCTTTCAGGTAGTTCAGCTTTTATTTGTTGTACCACATAGGTCTCCCATGAGGCACCCATTAGTGGACTACCAAATAGCTCTTCATAGCTGTTGATGCCAATGAGTTTATGCATCAATCCAGTGTCAGAGATATAGATTTTGGGAGCTTTGACTATTCTTTTTTTCACATTCGTTGCGAATGAAGGCAATCGATTGACCATGAAGGCACCCTCCAGAAAATCAATATAGTTATTAATCGTGTGGTTGGTTAAGCCCAGTGATTTACCAATGGATGAGGCATTGAGTAGCCCGCCACTTTGCCAGGCCAGCATTTGCCAAAGCCTTCGGGTCACCTGAGGGCTCGCACTCATGCCTAGCAACGGTAGATCACGCTCCACATAGGTTTTGATAAACCCATCCAACCATAATGAGGACTGTCTATCTTTCTTTGCCAATATACTATTGGGAAATCCTCCAAAAAAATGATGCTGCTGGATCTCTATTTCAGGCAGTTCGCTTAGTGAAAAAGGAAACAGTTCGATGTAGGCCACCCTACCGGCCAGGGACTCTGACGACTGGCGCAATAAATGTGGAGTGGCTGATCCCAAAATGATGAAGCGTAGAGGTACGCGCCTTTCATCTACGAAAGCTCTGATGACAGGGAACAGTTCAGGCTTGAGTTGTACTTCATCTACGATGATGCATTTATCTTGATTACTGCTGAAATACAGCTCAGGATCAAGCATCCGCTGAAAGTCAGAAGGCTTTTCCAGATCGATATATACCCATTCTTTATCTAGTCGCTTTGCATATTCTTTTACGAGAGTGGTTTTTCCGACTTGTCTGGGACCTAAAATGCCGATTACGGGAATAAAATCCCCTAATTCAATAAGTTGCGCTATCTGATTTCTAAGAATCATCCTTGAAAATTGGAAATCGAAATTCCAAATTTCAAGGAAGAATTCCAAATAAGGAGCGTGTTAATCACGATACCGCTTCGTCAAATCTTCATACGCATCTATGCGTCGGTCTCTGAAATAGGGCCAAATACGGCGCACCTCTTCTGTTCTCTTTTTGTCGATGACTACTACTACAACCTCTTCCTGATCGGCGCTCGATTGATGGAGTAGTTCTCCCTGAGGGCCAGTCACAAAGCTGTTTCCCCAAAAGGTAATGCCATCTGTAACGCCTGACCAATCTGGCTCAAAACCTGTCCGATTGACCGAAACTACTGGCAGTCCATTCGCCACTGCATGGGCACGCTGAGAGATCATCCAAGCATCTAGCTGTCGGTCTTTTTCATCTTGTGGATCAGTTGCCTCCCAGCCAATTGCGGTAGGGTAGATGAGCACTTCCGCACCAGCAAGTGCCATCAGACGAGCCGCTTCGGGGTACCACTGATCCCAGCAGACCAGTACTCCAAGTTTGCCTACAGAAGTTTCAATAGGCTGAAAACCCAAGTCTCCGGGTGTGAAGTAGAACTTCTCATAATAAGCCGGATCATCTGGGATATGCATTTTGCGGTAGCGCCCAGCGATGGAGCCGTCTTTGTCAAAAACAACGGCTGTATTATGATAGAGACCGGGTGCGCGTTTCTCAAATAGAGAAGTGACTAAGACAACATTGTGGTCTTTTGCAGCTTTAGCAAAGAGATCAGAAGTGGGACCAGGGATAGTTTCTGCTTTGTCAAACATCGCTGTATCTTCCGCCTGGCAGAAATAGATGCCTGCATGCAGCTCTTGCAAAACTACAAGTTCAGCTCCCTTGGAGACGCAATCAGCAATACCTGTCATGGACTTGTTAATGTTGTCAGCCTTGGATGTCCCACAGGCCTGCTGTACTATCCCTATGTTCATTCGCTATACGTTTAACGGTACGCCAGCGGGGTACTGCATGGTCACGCAATGCAGGCTCCCGTGCTGCTGTATCAAAGGTAGGCAATTGATGCCGATCACTTCCCTATCGGGAAAAGTGGTGCGAAGCGTTTCGAGTGCCTGCTCGTCTTGAGCGACTCCATAGCTAGGTGCCAGCACTGCCCCATTGCAAATAAGGAAGTTGGCATAGGTCGCAGGCATGCGGTCGCCATCATCATCGTAGCACGGGTCAGCCATTGGAAGAGACACCAATTTGTACGACTGACCTTCAGCAGTCTTGAAGGTTTTGAGTTGAGCCTCCATCGCTTGGAGCGCCTCAAAATGCTCGTCCGTTGAATCAAGGCATTGCACATAGGCGATGGTTTGCTCATCACATAGTCTGACCAAAGTATCGATATGTGCATCTGTGTCGTCCCCGGCCAGATAGCCTTGATCGAGCCATAGGATGCGTTCCAGCGCGAAATACTGCTTGAGCCTTACCTCAATTTGAGCTTTTTCGAGCTGAGGGTTTCTGTTTTCCGATAGGAGGCAAGTGGAAGTAGTGAGGAGTGTGCCTGCACCGTCACTTTCAATGGCCCCACCTTCGAGTACGAAATCAATGGGTGCTAGGGGAGTGCTGCCAAAGACCTTTGATGTATGGAGTTTCCTTGTGATCTGATTATCGAGTTCAGCGGGAAACTTGTTACCCCAGCCGTTAAATTGGAAATCGAGGAGCTGTGGTTTCCCATCGTTCAAGATCGTGATTGCTCCATGATCTCGCGCCCATGTATCATTGGAAGGTGCTACGGCAAAGTGAAGATTGTCATGCTGCGTGAAGTAGGTTCGAACCCTCTCAAGATCACTACAGACTACCAGCACAGGCTGAAATCGAGCTGTAGTCTCGATCAACTCTACAAAGCAGGGTACCACCTCATCGTAGGTGGCTGCCCAGTCGCCTTGTTGATGAGGGAAAGTAAACTGTACGAAAGCTTGTGGCTCCCATTCGGCCGGTAATCGAACCATTCTCTTTTTGAAGTAAAACTACCGCAAGAGTAAGACTTTCCCTTTTTGAAAGCGAGTTTTACCTGCTCGTGAAGTGTAGCTGATCTCATAGTAATAGGGGCCTTGCGGTAGCCGATCACCATTGACCCTACCATCCCAAAACTCTTCGCGGGAATTGGAAGTAAAGACGATCTCACCATTACGATCTACGATATTGGTCCTGATGTCAATGATGTCGTCAAATACTGGACGGAAGAAGTCATTGAGGCCATCATTGTTGGGGCTGAAGCCACTAGGGATGGTGAATACATAGCCTTGCTCCACCTGGAGCGTATCAGAGAAGGTTGCCACACATTGCACCTCATTTTCGACGGTGAGTGATACTATATATTCTCCGACTGCCTCAAACTGTGTCACCGGATCCTGCTCTGGCGAAGCACGCTCATCTCCAAAATCCCAGAACCAACGTACTAAGCCTGGCCCTACCGTCTGATCTTCAAAGCTGATATCATAGTCGATAGCCAGCTCCTGGAAACTATAGGTGAAGTCAGGCTGCAGATCATATTGATGATTGATCTCAATAATCGTATCCGTGACGCATCCGACATCATCCATTACCGATAGGGGATACTTATCTTTGGCAAGACCGAAGAAGTCGTTGCTCACATCAAAGGCCGAGCTGTCAAATGAGAAGACATAAGGTGAAGTGCCGCCAATGCCCTGGACTGAGATCATACCATTCTCGGTAGTAGGACAAAGGTTATCTACAAATTCGAGGAAATTGAAACCTAATGGATCAGGTGCCTCGATGATAATAGGATCGGTCTTTACGTCACATAGACTGCTGTCAGTTACCGTCAGCACATATTCTGCTGGCGGCAGACTATCGATGGCTAACGAATCAGTAAAGGGCTCTCCATTTCTCTCCCAAAGGAAGGTGTAGGGTGGACGTCCACCTGTGACAGTTGGCGTAATGAAAGCGTCGTAAGGGCCTGGGCATGTATTATTCTCCGTGACAAAATCGATGATGATCGGCAGTGGCTGATTGACTTGAAATCTCCGTGTGATATCACATCCTTCTGCATCGGTAATCACGCATTGGTAGATGCCGACTTCAAGATTGCTCAGACGAGAAGTTGTGTCCGGTAGCACTTCACCACCCGTGCTCCATTCGTAGCTGTAATTACCATAGCCACCGATAGCCTGAACAGAGATGGCTCCATCCCCACTTCGGAAGCAGCTTAGGTCCTCCGTCACATGATTCACATCCAGTACAGGTGGATTGATTAGTTCATAGTTGCGGGTCTTAACACATCCATTGGCATCCTCTACCTCTACGGTATATAGGCCCGGACTGATACCTACGATGGTCTCTGTGTCTAGTGCAAATAGTACACTGTCCTTGTACCAATTGAATCGATAGGTGGAGGTACCGCCTTCCTCCACAATAACAGGTTGGATAGATCCATCGGTTCCGTTGTTGCAGGTGACACGGTTTATCTCAGCCTGTATGGTAAAGCTGACTTCTGGTTCGGTGACCTGTATCGTATCCGAATTCACAACGCATCCGTTGCTGTCTTCTACTCTCACGGTATAGTTGCCAGCCACGATTTCCGATAGGTCCTCTTCAAGGCTAACCAGCGTGCTATCTCTTCTCCACTGGAAGGTATACGGAGAGGTACCCTCAGTCACGTTGAGGTCGATGCTTCCAGACGGACTGCCCTGGCAGTCCACATTCTGAACTGTAGAGATAAGGTTAATGGCGATTGGATTGAGTATGAGGATGGTAGTGTCTTTTACACATCCCACAGTATCCATCAACGAAATGGTATACTCACCAGCCCCTAGGCTAGCGAGTCTGAAGCCGGGATTATCGATGACACCTATTGTTGCTTCTGACCATGTGGTTGTAAAAGCACCGTATCCGCCTACAGGATCAAGCTGGATAATCGCAGTTTGGGCATCATTGCAGATGAGCTCTGTGACTGCTGCTCTTGCGAAAATAGGATCGGGATTGATCAAAGTCACACTGGCCTCTTTCATACACCCAAATGCATCTGTTACCTCTGATCTGTATGTCCCAGGCCCTAGTTGGTCGATTTCTATCTCCGTAGAGAAAGGTACAGTAGCATCATCTTTATACCACTCTATCTCAAAATCCGTTGGGTGGCCTGCATCAGGTATGATCACTGCATTGAGGATGCCATCCGAAGCATTGAAGCAAGTGATGGCCTGAGGCCTACCCACACCTCCCGTGAAAGTGGTAGTACGATCATCGATGGTGTAGCTGGCGGTGAAAGGCGTACAGCTGTTTGCATCACTTATACTGACAGTGTATACTCCATTAGTCAGATTAGAAATAGTCGATTCTGCTGTGTCTGCATCTATTACTCCTTGTTCTTCCGTAAAAAAGCTTCCATCCTTTTGCCATAGAATTCCAAAAGGCGCAGTTCCCCCTTCTATGTTAATGGAAATTTCACCATTGGTGTCGCCGATGCATTTAATTTGAGTCACTGTGACATTCTCCTGAGGTACAACAATGTCAGCCAATTCGTTGATTGTAAACCGCTCATCTGTGGCACAACCTTCAGCATCCGTGACGACTACACGGTACGAATTCGCAGACAGCCCTCTTATTGATAAATTTCCCGTTGAGTCTGCTAAGAGTATATCATTTTGATACCATTCTATTGTTGGTGGGCCGTTAGGTGAACCACCGATAGGATCGATGCTAATAGTGCCATCATCCTCCCCAGGACAAGTAATTTGCGAAACGGCGGAGTTCAACTGTAAATCCTCAAAAGCCACAAGCTCAAACTCCATTGATTCGGCACAGGCACCAGTGGTATTATCGATTACATCTATGCGGTAGGTTCCTGCCGTCAGCCCGTTGATATCCCTTTGGTCTTTGAACTGAGGAAGCTCTGTATTATTATAATACCATGTGTAGTCGAATAGACTAGCGTTTAGAGTAGTGGCACTTCCTGGTACCACATTGATGGTAATGTCTATGGAACCATCGCTATCGCCGAGACAAGTTTCATTATCTATAACACCAGTAATCTCATACTGAGGAGGAGTTTCGATGATAAAATCCTGACTGGTAATTGGTCCAGAAGGACAGGTATTAACATCATCAATTAGCACGCTATATGTACCTGGTTCCAGGTCCGTCAAGTTTTGATCTGAAGAAAAATTGGCAACACCATCCTTGCTCCAGTCGAAGCTATAGGGTGCAGTTCCCCCAGTCACTCCAATAGTTATACTGCCGTCGGCGGCCGTATTAAAACACGAAATCTGAGTAACGATAGGATCAACCACAGATATACCTTCGTGCTGGACAATCACCTCGTTTTCAGTAATACTACAACCAGATAAGTCAAGCACTACGGCTTTGTAAGAACCAAAACCTAAATTGATAATTTCTAAATTGGTGGAAGGATCGTTATCAGTGAAAGGGAGACCGTTTAGCGTCCATTGAACAGTATAATCGTCGTTGGTAGGTGCATTACCACCAGATACCTCTATTTGAATAGAACCATCTGTAAATCCATCACAAGAGAGCTGACTTGTGATAATATTATCTATAGTCAATTGGTCATATTCGACAATAGTGAAATCCATCTCTAGGACACAGTTGTTAGAAGAAGGATTGTTTTCAGTAGCTATTATGCGATAGTCTCCAGCAGGTCTACCTGATAATGTCGCACCTGTTTGACCAATTATCTCTGTAAGCGTCGGAGCAGCTCCCCCAACTCCTAGAATTACGCTATACCAAACTTTATCAAACTGATTTGAACTAATGGGGGCTCCCAAATTATCTTGAAAGCTAACCTCGATAGAACCATTCATTTCTCCATTACACCTTACCGGAATAAGATCATCCAGGACGATTGCGTTAGATGGTGGTTCATTGATTGTATAGGTTGTGTTTAACGCTACACATAGATTTTCATCTCTGACAGTTACTTGATAATCGCCGGGTGCTAAATTTTCCTGAAGAGGTGTATCATCTAGCACTTCTCCATCTGCGAGAGCCACCCATAAATAGGTAAGATCTCCAGTACCTCCAGTAATACCTAGACTTATAGAACCGTTATCAGCACCACCATTGGCTGCACTTTGGCAGGTCAAATCCGTGACTTCTGCATTAACTATAAAGTCATCTATAAGCTCAATACTAATCTGCGTCGACTCGGCGCATGTGGTAGCCTGGTCAGTCACCGTAATATCATATTGGCCTGGTCCAAGATCAGTTTGCAAGAGCACATTCTGAGGACCTTCAATAATACCGTTCTTCCGCCATTCTATATTGTATGGACCACTACCACCATCAATGACAATGGATATCTCTCCTTCTTCTTCAGCAGGGCAACTATTGGGCACTACTGTAGGGGTTATAGTGATTGGTTCAAAATTGATCACCTCATACTCAAAAGACTCTGTACAAGTCGAAGTGATTCCTGTGGAAAATGAGTCATGAGTAATATCTACTCGGTATAAACCTGATTCTAAATTTATCGCTGTTGATAGTGTTGATGGTACCACGACATTGTCAACCAGTCTTGTGAAAGTGTAAGTGAAATCAGCAGCATTGAATCCCGCTGGGACATTGGTAAGATTGAGACTGATTGAACCATCATTGATCTCATCACAGGTCACATCAGTGACAGTAGGTGTGACGGTGAACGTCACGGGCTGATCAATGGTATAGGTTTTAGTATCAGTGGTCATACCATCAAGCACAAGACAGCCATTAGCATTCGATATAGTAAGGTCATAATCTCCTGGTCCAAGATTGCTAATTGAAGGAGAGTCACCAACGATATTGCCATTGAGTTCCCACTGATAAGTGAGGTCCAGTCCAATTAGACCACCACTTACAAGCACCTCAAGCGAACCGTCATCAGCGCCAATGCAAGTGATTTGTGTGATATTCTCGACTACCGTGTAGTCAGGGATAAAATTAATCGTTTGCTCATAGACCACTTCGCACCCACTATCATCGGTCACGCGCGCTCTGTAGTTTCCAGAACCAATACCAAGAAGACTCTCATCAGTTTCTCCCATGAGCACCACATTATTGCGTTCCCATACATAGGTATATGCACTTGGAAGAGCGCTTGCAGTATTGCCACCGACAGGAGCCAACACTATTGAGGCACCATCTACATTAGGACAAGTGAGCTGGGTGACTACAGGATTTAGGAAAATGGGATCATATTCGATCACATCGTATGATTCGGATATAGAACAGCCCTCAGGGGTAGTCACAGTTAGGTTGTACTGCCCAGCGGTGAGTCCATCAATAAAGGAAGTGTTAACACCTGGAGAAAGGTCAGTAGCACCAGCATCTGTCCATGAATAAGTAAAACCAGTAGATAATGGGCCATTTTGCATAACGACACCAATTCTACCATCCATTCCCCCGTTGCATGTTACATCATCTATGGTCTCCACAATCACGTAAGCTGCAGGTTCAGTTATAATATGGGTCTGATTGTATGCTTCACAATCGTTAGCATCTATGACAGTCAACTCATACGAGCCTAGAGCCAGACCAGAAATAGTGGGGCTGGCGCTGCTAAATACATTGCCGTCCAGTAGCCAGCTGTAAGTCAAGGCACCTGTACCTCCTGTAATGTCAACTGTGATTTCACCATCATCGGCATCATTACAACTTATCTGAGTTACGTTCTCACTAATTACGAATGCGGGAATTTCTTGAATGACAAGTGCAGGGTCATCGACTAGTATACCACACCCATTGTCATCAGTGATGACTACTGTGTAGGTACCAAAGTCTTGTGCTGAAATCGATGGCGCATTAATCAGCATGTCTGCACCATTCTTAAACCATTGGTAATTGTAAGGTGGATCTCCACCCAATGGGTTCAGTGCAATTGATGCATCAGCATTGTCACGACACTCCAATTGCTCCACTGTGAAATTAGGGTTGATAGCGCTAAATTCGACTATGACAAAATCTTCTGAAACAATACAGTTATTAGTCAAATCGTATTCCACTTCTAAACGATAGTCACCAACTGGCTGGCTGAGTATTTCTGTGACATTGGTCGCAATCGGTGTTACAACATCAGGTAGCGCATACCACCTCAGTTCGAAAGGGCTTGGATCGACAGGAGCCCCATCATTCAGTTCAATCGAAATAGAACCATCCATGCCACTGTTACATACCGGGTTAGTGATGGTCTCAACGATATCAAAAATGTCTGGCTCTGTGATCGTGTAGCTTTCGCTATATACGGTGCAGTCATTGCCACCAACGACATCAGTCACGGTCAGCTCATAAAGCCCAGGGGCCAGATTCGAAATGTCCTCATCACTGCTAAAAAATGAGCCGTTCAAGGTCCAAAGGAATTCCACGGTTCCATTGATACCGGCAACATCAATGCTTATAGAGCCATCGTCCGCGCCATTACAAGTAACATCCAATTCCTGTTCCGTCGTGACAACAAAATCGGTGAATGTTGTGATAGTGAAATTTTCAGCGACCACACAGCCCAGATCATCCTCGAGCCTCACTTCGTAGAACCCACCTTCAAGATTATCTATAATAGGCCCAGTATCGCCAGTATCAACGCCATCCTTTGTCCAACTGTACATGTAGGTTCCAAAGCCTCCTGTCGGTGAAAGAGTAATGCTTGCCGTATTACCTGCACCCATAGGTCCTGGAGGACAGATGTTATCGACTATCACTTCATTGAGTTCAATTGTATTGAACTCTCGTACTTCAAAGCTCGCTTCTTGCACACAGCCGACCGTGTTAGGGAAGTTGTCATTGACACTCACCCGATACACCCCCGGTCCTAGATTGTTGATGACCTGGGTGTTTCCGGCGGTGAATCCTGGATCGCCATCTTTTGACCAGGTATAGGTGAATTCATTAGGAGCAGTAGGGTGCGTATCACCACTTCCCCCCGGGTCAAGAAAAGAAATCCCAAGTTGCACCACACCATTACCATCACCATTACAGACTACATTACTGATCGAGACTGTATCAATTTGATAAGTAGTGGTGGGATCGAGTATATCTACCGTCAATGATACCGGTGCGCAACCGTTAGCATCCGTAATATCTACTCGATATTCACCTCTTTCCAAGTTAACAAGATCATCCGAAGTGCTAAATACTGTAGTTGAGCCATCCTTAAACCAACTGTACTGATAGGTGCCACCTGCGAGTGGAGTGCCACCAGTCACTGTAATATCTATACTGCCATCTGAACCATCAATACAAGCATTTTGTATAACAGGATCCGCAATAATAATGATTGGATCAGGGATCCCAATATTAAATGGCTGCTGTATCTCACAATTACGAGCATCAGTAACTGTGACAAGATAATCCCCAGCATTGGCCGGATCATTACTTCGACTAAGTGTGCTGGTAGTATTATTTTTTGATTCATTTAGTACTTCAATACCTCCGAATGTCCAGACATAATTGTATGGAGCGGTTCCACCTTCAATGACAATGGACAATTCGACAGCCCCACCTTCAGGACAGGGAATGTCTTGTTCGTTGAGTACAAAACGAAATTCTTCAGGCCGGTTGATCTGGAAGGTATCCGTTTTTACACAACCAAAACCATCGATAACCTCTATCACAAATGCTCCTTCTGCCAATGTGTTTAGCTGCTCAACCAGCGTTGGTTGAGTACTATTTAGTAATATAGAACCATCGATATTATACCAGTTGATGTCCGTTATGGGGTGTGAAGGATCTGTTTTACCAATGACTATTTCAGCTTGCCCAATATCTGGATCGTCGAAACAGGCAATATCCGTTGTGTTAATGGCATCAATGGAATAGGTAGTGCCTGGTTCAGAAATATTCACTGTTTCGGTATCTGTACAGCCATTGACTAAATCTTGAACTACTAAATCATAATCGCCAGATGGAAGATCTTCGAATAGAGGCTCTTGTTGAAAATTCAAACCTGCATCAATTGAATACTCGTAACCAGCCAGACCTCCTCCGGTGGCAGTCATGGTAATGGAGCCGGTTGACTCGCCTCTACACAGTACATTGACAATGTCGACATTGCTGATATCAATGAATTCAGCAGGTTCCGTAATCTCAACCGTATCTCTCTTAACGCAATTGAAATGGTCCGTGACTGTGGCCACATAGGTACCTGGGCCTAGTCCAGTAATATTATTGTCGTTATCTACATCTATCTGAGGAATAGCGACACCCAATTCGATTTTGTCCCACTGTACAAATTGATTTATTCCAGGCTGTCCGTGTGGGAGATTGTTAGGATCCCCTGCGTCACGCAACTCATCCCAAATAATGTTCAGGTTTATTTCGCCATCGTCTTCTTCCTTACAGGTCACGTTTGTTGGCAGGGCCTGTAGTTCAAAGCCATTGTAAATCACAAAAGGGAATTGTCTCTCACATAAATTGCCGTCAGTTACCGTTACAGCATAATCACCAGCTATCAGATTATTGATCGCCAGCCCGGTATCTGTGAACCCATTGGGACCTTCCCATTCGTAAGTATATGGAGGGGTACCGCCCAACGTCGTAAGAATATTGATGCGACCATTGCCGTCATCCAAGTCTGGTATCTGTAAGCTATCACATGTGGTAAACCTCACTTCTTGAGTCAGTACAATGGGATCGGGTTCTGTGATAGCTACTCCATTGCGTATAGCGACACATCCATTATCATCTTTTACTGCTAAGTCATAGGTGTTGGCTGGGAGATTCGGGAAAAGACCACCATTGGCTTGGTATCCAGCTAACTCAAAGTCCGGCTCTGTAGAACCACCACCGCCAGGGATAATCGAGAAAGTATAGTTGCCAACACCTCCATTACCGCTTACAGCAATACCACCGTCATTACCAAGATTACATGTAGCGTTAGTAGATCCATCAAGCGTAATCCCAATTGTGCTAGCAATCTGATTAACAGCTATCTGATCTTGAATCTCAATACACCCTAGAGCATCTCTCACAGCGACACTATACTGGTCAATAGCCAGTCCAGTGAATACACCATTGTTAGGGACAAAACCACCAAAGTCTGCTACGGTTGCTGGTACTCCTGGATAGGGTATTATAGCGTACACATAGGGTCCGGTACCATTCGCACCGGTGATGGTAATGGCACCATCACCACCGTTACACGACGTACCTGTAACGACTGCTGGATTGAAGCCCAGGGGCACAGCCGACTGAAGCACATCGATCGTAGCATTACGCATGGCGCCATCCAAATTTCTGGTCACCATCACAGTGTACGTCCCAGGCTCAGGTGTAGCAATAAACCCTACAGCCGTAGTGCTCGTGAAGCCGCTGGGGCCTGCCCAGTCATAGGTAAAAGCACCGCCTACCAGGTCATTTAATATGGTTATCTCAATGGCACCTGAGTTCGGACCATTACATGCATTGGTCACTTCGATATCTAGGTCAAACTGTGCGGATGCTGAGAATCCAGATACCAGCAGGAATGCTACAACTATGCTTCGGATGATTGCGATTTTTTTAGTCATTTGTATTTGCTTCATCGGTTATCAAATTGGTAGTGGACATTTGAGTAAGCGACTCGACTTGGGTGGCTTATTGGGATCTGAGAGATCAAAAATATAGGTGAGAGAAAACTCATGAGCACCACCAGGACTCACGGTCGTGTGATTCAAATAGTGATCATAGCTGTAGCCGAAAGTGAAGCCGAACTTTCTGACTCCTGCCATAATTGAAACTGCATTATTGTCATTTTCACCAGTAGGCACATTTCGATAGAATGCACCCAGCATCACTGGATCGATCATCGCATAAAGCCCCACATCTATCTGGGTGAAGTCGCCCTGAGTTACGAGACTCACGCTGGGCATGATACTCCGCTCCGGTGCATTGCGCGATCGTCTTTGTCTGCCGTATCCCCTACCGGAAATATCGAAGCGGTAGCCGCCATGGACGGAGACGCGGCGCTGGAGGATTTCCTGACCTCCTGCTAAGAAGGTGATGTTGTTTTCCAGAAGATTGTGAGCAGCTACTCCGACCCAATAGTTTTGGCCAAACACCAAAGTGCCAAATGCCACATCCAGGAAATTGACATTGTTGCCTTCGAAGGTTTCAGCTGTTAGTCCTACTAAATTGCCTTGGCCATCCAGCTGATCAGCAAAGAGGATGTCGCCGAAGTTTATCCTGTTGGTGGTATATGAAAACTGCAATGCTGGCTTGATCGCCAGCCAATCGCTCACCTGAAAATCATAGCTAACCGGTATGGCTATTGTAGTAGAGTTGTAGCCCGAGAACTCATCCTTATCATCAAGAATGAGGAGGCCCGTATTGATTTGGTAGTCCACAAAATTGTAGTCTACAAAAGCCGAGAGTGTGGTGTAGTTGGACTGTGAGCTTGTCCCTTGAAGCCGATAATTGAGGCCTGCGCGACCAACATCAGACGCACCGGTGAAGGCCGGGTTGAGATAAAGTGGGGCTTGGTAAAACTGAGAGAATCGAATGTCTTGGGCATTGGCAAAGAGGCAGGAGCCGATGGAAAGAAGAGTGCATAAAAGCCCCCTGGCCTGAAAGGATTTGAACATGGCGGTCGTTTTATTTTACTAGCTGAATACTGAGTGTTCTTTGAAGAACGACTTATTTTGACAAAATACCTACTAAAATTACAATTTATTCATACATTAATTCAATAATTAACGTCTTTGATTACTTTCTTCGTATGTTTCATACCCGGACATTGGTAGTTGGATATAACATCTGGACGGTTTTTATAAAACGGTTTGCTCTGACCAACTCTCGTCGTACAAATTAGAGTGCTGAGTGATACCCGCGGGCTGACTAAAGACAATAAGTTAATGAGCTTGGACAAGAATGGAAAACAACGGTCTCAAATGTTTCTGATTTGTCTTTGGAAGTTGAGAATTATTTAATCTCTTTTTCGTCCCTTGCATTGACAAAAACGATGTTGCCTACTTCGTCATAGCCATGGAATATCTTTTCTCCGAGTTGTTTGACGGCCTCACTTTGGAAGCCAATAATGGTCATATCAGCTGAAGCCGAGATGTCGTTGATGATTTGTTTTTTGCTGCGCTCCCCGGTCTTGGGTATCGTCTCGATATTATTGGCAGAAATAGGAAGACGACCCTCCTTGGCAAGCTGTAGGAGCTTTTGGCGCTGCTCTTCCATACTCTCTTCCGGATAGATAGCAAAAATCTTGATTTCAGCTCTTTGCCAGTCAGGATGACCCATGATGATGAACCCCATGAGGATCATCAGGTTGGCATTTTCATAGTCGTTTTGTGTAATCCAAATATGGATTTCACGATGATAGCCAAACCCCTTCTCCGAGGTGCCTAATACACAAATGTCGAAATCAGCTGATCGAACCAAAGGGATATTATCTATAATATGCTTTGTTCGGTCTTCGCCCATTTTCGAAAACTCAAACAAGAACATGTTGCCGTCCTTACCAGAAATGCTAGGTAGCTGCAGCGATTGAGCGATTGCGGTAGTATAAGAAGGTGATACCATTGTGTCGAGATAGACATTGCTTTTTACCCCTCCTGCCATTCTGATCAATTCCTGAAGATCATGCTTGGCTTTTTTATTTGTCTCACGAGAAAGGTATCCGTCAATGAGGTAGATATAGGTACCAAACCCGTAACGATGGCTCATCCATCTCAGCAGGTCAAAGTCTCCTGTCCGCTTGAAGGCATTTTTTGAAATACAGATAACGGAAGGCCTCCAGTCCTGATCGTCTTTATCCGCTTTTTGTAAAAAGACCTGCATTGTGCGTGCTAGCTGGAAGATCACCCCTTGGAATATCTTGGCCATCCCCTGCTTGTCTTCACCGACTCTGGTGATGATGAAATAGATCACCACCATGATGCTCAGCGAAGCAAACGCGTAAGGTGCGTTCATTGAAAACATGAGGTAAAAACACATGATCGCGCCTACCAGTGAAAAGTACCACTTGGACTTAAAAGCTGGTCGATACGAAGGATCTGCCGCAAAGTGATGCAGAAATGAAATCAGACAAATGGCACCATACGTCACCATAAAAAACATGGAGATCACCTCCGCTACAAAATCGACATTGCCAATAGCAACGAACACGAGCGCCAAAACTGCCGTCACCAGTACTCCGTTTACCGGCTCCCTGTTTTTACCAGATTCTTTGCTCAGCCAGCTATTGATGCTTGGGATGCCAAAAACCCTATCGCTGGCCAGTGCTTGAAGTGTGCGAGGTGCCACCATGATCGAGCCCAAAGCCGATGAAAGTGTGGCACTGATCAATCCAATCAAAATGATAGGTCCCCAGGTAGCGATATTGGCCATGATGAGCTGATTTTCCGCTAGGTCCGAGGGACTGGCTGCCACATTGAGCTTAAAAGCAGCCAATATGTAGATCAGCATTCCTGCTAAGGTGGCGACAATAGTGCCTGTGGGTATGGACTTCTTGGGATCTTTCAAATCACCGGAAAGTCCCACTCCTGCCGCCATACCAGTAAAAGCAGGGAAGATGATCGCAAAAACATAAAAGAAATTATCACCATCAGGAATCTTAGTCAGAAAATCGGTGGTGTGACTAGCTTCATAGTCAGTGCTTCCTGCAAAAAACATGATGAGTGACACGAATAGTATGGCCACCACTCCGTAAAGTGCTTTGACACCCATACCCGCACCCTTGGTGAGCATCAGTATGCAGATGAATAGGGTCAGTGGAATGCTGACAAACCTCTTGTCATAAATCTGTAGATCAAACTGAGCATTGAGGAAATCGAAAACTGGCGCAAAAGCCTCAGCACAAGCAATGATATAAAACGAGACGCTGATAGCTTGTGACAGATAGAGGGTAACCCCAATAGCCGCACCGATATTAATGCCAAATGACCGAGAAATAATATAATAGACACCTCCGCCTTCCACCTTTTGATTGGTGGCGATCTCTGCTACCGCCAAGGCTGTGGGAAGTGTGACTAAGTGGCCAAGGGCGATAATTCCCAGTGTTCCGAGCAGTCCAACATGTCCCACTGCATAGCCGAACCTCAAAAAGAGCACTGCCCCGAGGATGGTGGAGATAGTGGTCATGAATACCGGTAAGGTTCCAAAACTGGCCTTAGAGGATGTAGTAGCTGGTGTCTTCATTTAGCGGATTAAATATACCCATAAGACAATACCAAAAACGTAGTTTTATGAAATGCCTTGACTGAACCCCAACATTTTGTTCTTACACCAAAAGTTATCAGATTGGTAAGGTCAATTCACCTAACTTCTACCCATGAAAGGCAATTTGCTCTATTACTCCATTGTGGTCGCTCTGGCGGGATTTCTATTTGGTTTTGATACAGTGGTCATCTCTGGGGCGGATGAGCAATTGCAATTACTTTGGAGTTCTTCCAGCCTTTTTCATGGCTTTGTGGTTATGTCGATGGCACTTTGGGGTACGGTCGTTGGAGCACTGTTTGGGCATATTCCTACCGATAAGATTGGTCGTAAAAAGACGCTCATCTGGATCGGTGTGCTATATACTATCTCAGCGATAGGATCTGCTGTGGTGTCTGATCCATTTCTCTTCTCTTTTTTCCGCTTTGTAGGCGGATTAGGTGTGGGTGCCTCCACTATTGCCGCCCCTGCTTATGTCACAGAGATTGCTCCTAAGGAGAGTAGAGGCAAGTTGGTCGCACTGTACCAGTTCAATATCGTCTTTGGTATCCTTATCGCATTTATCTCTAACTATCTGCTTAAGGATATTGGTGATAGCTCATGGCGCTGGATGATAGGGGTAGAGGCGATTCCTGCGATCATCTACACCATTATGGTCTTTGGGATACCCAATAGTCCACGCTGGTTGATTCTACACAAAGGAGATAAAGTTGCAGCAAAAAAGGTGTTCCAGCTGATTGGTGTTGGGCAGAATGAGAAGCAACTTGATGACGTGATTAGCGCTATCCAGCTAGAGGCGCAGGAAGCCGAAGCACGTAAGGAAAGTATCATCCAGCCGAAGTTTCGTCTACCTGTGATGCTGGCCTTTCTGATAGCCTTTTTCAATCAAGTCAGCGGGATCAACGCTGTGTTATACTACGCACCACGCATCATGGCGGAAGCAGGGCTAGATAAGAGTGTCGCGCTGTTGAGTAGTATTGGTATTGGTGTCACCAACATGGTATGTACGTTGGCTGGTCTCTATCTCATAGATCGACTTGGGCGTAAGATGCTGATGTACATAGGCTCCATTGGTTATATTTTCTCCCTATCGATGGTGGCTGTTGCTTTTTTTGCAGGATGGCAGGGCATGGCTGTTCCGATCTTTCTTTTCATTTTCATAGGTGCTCATGCTATTGGCCAGGGTACCGTGATTTGGGTTTTCATATCTGAAATTTTCCCCAATCACCTCCGAGCTAAAGGACAGTCTTTTGGTAGTTCTACCCACTGGGTGCTAGCAGCTTTGATCACGGTGTTTATGCCTCCGCTACTCAGCAACGCGGAAAACCCAGGTTATGTGTTCGTGTTCTTTAGCTTTATGATGGTACTGCAGCTAGTCTGGGTGAAAGTAATGATGCCGGAGACCAAAGGGGTATCATTAGAAGACCTGCAAGCACAGCTAGTAAAACAGGACTAGTCTGAGAGCAGCAATGGCTTCTGAATGGCCAGATTATTCGGGTAAGAACACATCTTATTGTCGAGGGTCTCTATCAAAATATAAAAGAGCGTGATGTCAGCAATCTTGCCTTCGATAGAATTATCTCCGTCGACAATCTTAACCCTCTGACCGATGCGGTAGGGGAAAAAGAAGAAGATAATGATGGAGGCAGTCAGATTGCTCAACATCGACCAGGTGGCAAACAAGGCCACACCTACTACCGTAAAAATCGAGGCGAAGTAAACCGACAACCCTTTGAGGGAGATTTCCCATGCAGCACCAATTACAGTCAAGTAAAGTAGGAGCACAAGTGTCGTGGAGAGCTTCCGAATATAGATCTGCCGATCTCGAGGTACGTTGCTCTTGACGGAGTGTCTCCTAATCAGACGGAGTGTGACAGATCGGATAACGACAAAGAGAACGGTCAAACCAACTGTTACTAGAACAGTCTTTGTGTTCTCATTAAAGAAAGTGAGCCAGATGTTCGATTCTTTCATTGGGATTCAGATAAATATACTAATGGAGACTATACTATTCAGTAAAAACTATTCGGCGTTCCGCCTTTTCTGCTACTAATTGATAACCGAGTATCTTCAGTACGCCAAACACATTCTGAAAGCGGACATTGGTAGCCTCTCCTGATTTTATTTTCTGAATAGTATTTGCAGAGAGACCCGTTTCTTGTGCAAGTTTCCTAACGGAGATGCCTTTTTCTTCCATCAGTTCATGGATGAGCTCCGAAAGCAAAAAATAGGGCCGTTCTTCCTCATAAGCTGTTTTGATTTCCGGATCGTTCATCCATTGGTCAAAAGTACTTGCATCATTTTTCATAATATTCTCCTTTATAGGTTCTATGCTCGTAAGCCTGCTTTATAGCTAAAGCCCTCTTTTTCTCTTGTACAGGCAATTCATCTTGCCTTTTCTTAAACCCATTGGTGATAATTATTTTACCTCCTTTGAAGAAAAAACAAAGAAATCGATGTGGTTTAGGCTTGAAAGCGAAAATGCCATCACCTTCACTTCTAAACTTGGTTTTATCCCTAATCATGCCGTATTCACCCATTCTTTCAAATAGAAGTAGCAATCTGGCCTTTTCTATTTTGGATAGTTCGTTCTCCGCATATTCCAAAGCGCGGCTTTCTCCACGATCATCATAATACCACTCTATCTGAAATGCCTCACCGCGAAAGGCGACATACCGTTTCATTAAGCAAAACTAGTTGTAAGCAAGTAAACGTACAACTTTAGTTGTACGTTTACTAACAACAATCAATCAAAGTGGGAGTTGGTCATCAACTCGACCGCTGAATGTATCCTTATCAAATTCTACTCTGGTAGGTGTACAGCTGATAGTACCGACCTTCCTTAGCGATCAGCTCATCATGAGTACCACGTTCAGCGATGCTTCCCTCTTCGATCACCAATATTTGATCTGCCTGTCGGATCGTGCTGAGCCTGTGCGCAATGACAAAGGTCGTTCTGTTTTCCATCAAGCTCTGAAGACTCTTCTGGATGAAGGTTTCACTTTCGGTATCTAGATTGGAGGTGGCTTCATCCAATATCAAGATCTTGGGATTGGCAAGCAATGCTCTGGCGATAGAGATCCGCTGACGCTGACCCCCAGAGAGTTTAACTCCACGTTCTCCGATGACTGTGTCCAAACCGTCATCAAATCGATCCGAAAATTCACTTACATAGGCGCCCTTGACAGCCTGGATGATTTGCTCCTCAGAAGCGTTTTGTCGAGCAAAGGCAATGTTTTCACGGATGGTACCCTCAAACAAGAAATCATCCTGAAGCACTACCGCCAAATTAGCTCGGTAACTGGCTAGATTGATTTTCGACACATCCTGTCCATCAATGGTGATACTACCGCTTACAGGATTGAGGAAGGTGGCTGCCAAGCCAGCAATGGTAGTCTTACCAGAACCGCTTGAACCCACCAATGCTGTCACACTTCCGGCTGGTGCATCAAAAGAGATGCCGTGCAGGACCTCTTTGCTTTCTTCATAGCTGAATGAAACATCATTGAAAATGATATCTCCTTTGACTTGATCAAGCTTAATGGAACGGGTAGCCGGATCATCCTCCTCCGTCATATTCATCAACTCCTGAGTACGGTCAAGGCCTGCCATGGCTTCTGTCAATTGGCTACCGATATTGCTCATTTGTACGATAGGTGCTATCAAGAATCCGAGGAATAAAGTGAAAGAAATAAAGTCTCCATAGGTCATAGAGCCACCCATGATGAAGTAGCCGCCAATACCCATGATGCCAGCGGAGGCCAGTCCAAGTAAGAAGGTGGCCGAACTGGTGACCAAAGCAGTCGCTGTAAGACTGTCCTTTACATTTAGATAGAGCCTTTCCACTCCTTTTTCGAAAGTGGCATTTTCCTGCTCCTCCGCATTGAACCCTTTGATGACGCGTACGCCGTTCAACGTTTCCGTTAGGCGACCCGTGACCTCAGCATTAATCTCACCGCGCTTACGAAAGATCGGTCGGATGTAGCCGAATGCCTTCAAAGCAATAAATGCGAATATCATGACAGGTACAAGTACAAAAACGGTCATTGTCGCGTTGATCTTGATCAGGATGACCAGAGATATTATTGAAGTAAGACTACCGCCAATGAGTTGGACAAGGCCTGTACCTACCAGGTTGCGGACGCCTTCTACATCAGTCATTACTCTGGAGACTAAAGCCCCGGATTTTTGATTATCAAAAAAACCAATCGGGAGCTTGAGCAGCTTCTTTTGCACTTGCGCCCTTAAGACGGAGATCAGGTGTTGTGCCTCCACGCTGAGCAGCCTGGTGAGTGAGAATGAAGTAACTGCTTGAATGAGTATTGAACCACAGACGACTCCCAAAAGCATCAATAATGCATCAATATCACTGGATGGAATCACTTCGTCAATCAGCCGCTTACTTTCATAAGGCAGTACGAGCCCCGAAAGACTTCTAAAGATGATTAAGACTAGGCCAGTGAGGACAATTTTCTTTCTGGGCCAGATGAATTCTTTGAAGGCCCAGGCAAAGGATACTTTTTCTCTCGTCATAACCCCCTGCTGACGAATACCGCGCCAGTATATTTTACTGACAGAACGACAGATAGCTAGCTGAAAGGTGAAAACTGTTAGTTGATAGTTTTATGCTCTGTATTAACGAAAGACTTACGAAGTTTTCAAAACTTCGTAAGTCAGCCTCCCCGGCCTGTGGCGCACAGGCCACTTTGGGTCGAACCGGCACTATCTAGCCAGCGGGTCTAGCTCTTTATTACATCAACATCAAGCGTAATCTGTACCCTGTATGGCTTTCTTGATCACATCCGCAGAATGATGGAAGGCAGCTTTTTCTACTTCGTCCATGGTGACCTCCAATACCTGTTCCACACCATTTTCACTGACCAGCGAAGGTAGAGAGGTTGCCAGATCAGACAATCCAAAAGGGCCATTGAGCGCTGTGGAAAGGGTAATTATCCTTCGCTCACCACGTAGAATCCATTTCAGTAGCGTAGCGGTGACTAGCCCAATGGCATGATTGGTTGCACCCTTTTTCTGGATGATATCGTAGGCGGCACGCTGTACTTTTTCTGCGATCTCGTTTTCATATGCTTGCTTCCATCCCTTCCAATAACGTAGAGACACACCTCCGATATTAGCCTCAGACCATAGCACTACCTCTGAGTCGCCATGCTCACCGATCACCTTAGCATGGACGCTCCTGGGATCTACATTGATTTGACGACCGACCATTTCCCTAAGTCGTGCTGTATCCAGCATCGTACCGGTACCGATCACACGACCTACCGGCAAACCAGTGAACTTTTGATAGAAGTAAGTCAATATGTCTACGGGATTAGCGACTATTATTAGTATCCCTTTGAAACCTTCAAGCTGTCTCGAAATCTCCTTCGCGATCTTGATATTGTCATTGAGCAAATCAAGTCGCGACTCAGTTGGGCTACCGCCTCTTCCTGCGGTGATAACGATCGCATTACAGCGCATCATGTCACTGATCTCCACTGCTTTCACGTTAGTGGAGGCAAAAAAAGAGGAGCCATGGTTGAAGTCCATAGCCTCTCCCTGTGCCAGACCTGGTCTGGCATCATTGAGCAGTAGCTCCTGACATATGCCACGGTGCAGGACTGATATGGCCACACTTGACCCTACCCATCCTAGACCTATGACGCCTATTGATATCATATCTATACTTTACCTACCGGAAAAATGTGATCTACTTGCCGTCAAACATACGTACATGATCATCGACTCCCGTCATCTGCCAGTGACCGAGAGATATCGGAATACAGCCAATTGAGTTAAGGTCATCAAAGAAATTCTTCAACTTGAACTCTTCGCCCTTGCTTTCTTTGACTTGGGCATATTCAGCCATTGCACTCTCGAGTAGATACTTACCAGTAATATAGCTACTACCATATCCTGGCTGGCGCATGTAAAGATGCTGTTCAAAAAGCAGTAGCTCCTTTTCAGTCTTCATCCAGCCGCGAGGTGTCCAATCTGAGTGAATACCACCGGCCTCTTCCATGGTCATCTCATTCGCATGTGCGTAGAGAGAGCCGAGCCCACGCGCAGCACGCTGGGCAACCATGATGTATACGATCTCTCTTGATCTGGGACTGTCATTATAAAGTCCTGCATGCATGAATATCTCCTCTACAGCAGTGGCAGTTCCTTCGTTCCTAGAGTCATAGATATTGTATAATACTGGACCTGTTCGGATTGGGCTGCTGTGGGGTTCATTGTCCATTCGCGCTAGCTCAAACCAATGATAGAAATGAGAGTACAATGGACGCGGATCATAATGCTCGCCGATTAGGAAGAAGTTGCGCTTCTCCTTAGGTACATAGCTGCCCAAATGCTCTCTGAGTGCAGGATCCCAGTAATCTTTGACGGTCACAATATCCTGATCCTCCAAAAAGCTCATGAGACTCACTGCTGCTTTTTCCGCCATGGCTGCATAAGCTTCTGGCGAGTCAGCATCCTTCAATTCAGGAAGGTTGCGATTGCGGTGCTCTTCCAGCTTGAGTGACGACCATGCTCTGGCTAGCTCCCGCTTGAGGATCATGACCTCATCTTCCCATGTCAACGGTACCAGGTGCACATTTTGCAAATACCACGTGTAATTGTCTTTGCCTATGCCAGATGGGCCGGTCTTGTTCTTTGCTTCAGCTTCCAGCCATGCGACCAGATCGTCGGTAGAAGTGACAGCAGCGGCCACTGCAGCTTTCATTTTTTTGTCCTTGTCTATACCAGGCTTGTCAAGAATAGTCTTGAGGTCTTTGCTCTGTGTGCGAATGTCTCGTATACCCGCTGTGAAAAGCTCTTTAGCATTGCCGCCTGTTAGATTGAGTTTGGCTTGCTCATTGAGCGGCGGGATCACGGCTAGGTCAGCGAGTAATCTTTCCCTTTCTTCCTTACTTAATGGAAATTCATAAGTCCATATTTCGGTAGTCATATGATGGGTAGGGCCTTCATGGGCTGGCACGTCACTACGACTCATCCACATAGACTTGTAATAGGCAGGATCACGCACCCACGGCTTGAGGATGTTGTGGTTAAAATCGTACCCATTCATCTCAGCCCATACTACATACCAGTCTACTTGCTTGTCTACTGGCCAGCCGACTGTGTCCAAAGCGGTGAGTTTGGTTTGCAGCTTCTTGAACTCCGGCCATCTCTTGTTGAATGTCTCGGTCGTATAGTCAGGTGCTCCTTCTCTTATTGGTGGTGTTTCAAAAGATCTCCACTCTTTGAAAAGAGCAGTCAATTCTGAGTAGTCAGATTGGGCTTGAGCCACTGGACCGCTTACCAGCAGTATGAGGGCACCAAGTAGTAAAGCTTTAAGATGATGTATCATAGGTTTTAGATTATTGTTGATCAATATTGGATAGGCTAAAGATAAGCTCAAATGCTGGAATTGGCAGAGTGATTCGGTTGAGTGGTTGGAGGTAGTTGAGCTTTGCCGGATTAAGCAACTGTGCGGTGGGAGTTGGTACGGAGATAGTACGGGCTTTAGAGAGTCCGACCAGCTCTATCTTTACAAATTTGACTTAGCATAATTGAGATAGAATGAGAGAACCTCAGGTTATCCCCTAGCTTTTACGATAGTTCCCATTGGATTAAATAACTACTTAATGAGTGGTATATCATTCATTAAGTAGTTATTTCTATTTTATCGAATGATATCTCATACAGTTTTAATGAAAAAACGGGGGATGTGAGATCTGGCCAAACTTAAGTGCCCAAAGATTATGAACATTGGTTGATAAAGTTGGATGGAGTAAGTGGCGAGCAGTTCGGAGCAAGTAGTGGCTATGGCCGTATTGAGTATGCTTATTACCAAATGGCACTCGCATGTGGAATTGACATGATGCCGTGTCGATTGTACGAAGAAGATAGCAGAGCTCACTTTATGACCAAGAGGTTTGACAGAGAAAGTGGAAATACAAAGCACCATATCCAGACATGGTGCGCAATGAACCATTTTGACTTCAACGAAGTAACCAGCTATAGCTATGAACAGCTTTTTCAGACCATGAGAGAACTACGATTTCCCTATCCTGCGGCTGAAGAACTCTTTCGAAGAATGGTATTCAATGTAATTGCAAAAAACTGTGATGATCACGCCAAAAACTTTTCTTTCATTCTAAAAAAAGCGGAGAAATGGCAGCTGAGCCCAGCATACGATATCTGTCGTGCGTATCGCCCGGATAGCATTTGGGTCAGTCAACATGCATTGAGTGTCAATGGTAAGCGTAAAAACATTGACAAAAACGATCTCGAATCAGTGGCAAAGGCCATGAGCATCAAAAAGGCCGAATCCATCATAGACCTTGTAAACAGCACGGTTAAGCGATGGAAAGAATTTGCAGAGGACGCAAATGTGTCAGCCAAAAAGAGAGATGAAATTGCTTCCACCCTCAATGTTTACAAATAGCGCAGCACGGAGGAATGATTAGTTTTTTTGAAGTAGGCATTTAATAAATGTCCTAAATTTCGTGCTGATCACCTGATAAGCACCTGAAGTCACTCCCCGAAGGGAGTCTCTGTTGCAGGAAGCACAAGGTTGGATCATAAATTCCCTTCGGGAATGACTTCTAACCGC
>JAVKDO010000137.1:0-60441 GCA_040222235.1 Cyclobacteriaceae bacterium | reverse complement strand
GTGCGGGAGTTACTTCTGAGCCAACTGAAGAGTCTGGGGGGAGCCAACCATAGCCCGGGGTTTAAACCCCGGGCTATGGATGGCTTGAGAGTCTTAGAAACTATTCACCTCCTTTGCACATCGATTGCCCGACTCGATGGCGCCTTGAATCCAGCCATGGTAGGCTGAGGCATGCTCACCTGCGAAGTGGATGCGACCTTCGGGTTTGATCAGCTCTGGTAAGACGCCAGTCATTTGTCCGCGGGTACCGATACTATGTGCACCAAGTGCCCATGGGTCTTCTTTCCAGCATTTGGTGATGCCTCCTTCAAGATGTTCGTATAAGCCAGGGAACACATCGTTGACGTGCTGGGAAGAATACTTTAACCGTTCGTCATCAGACCAGTCAGCAATTTTCTGAGAGTCATCATTTTTCAGATATGCAGCGATCAATCCATGCTGCGAATCCACTTCATAGTTAGGATCCCACATCTCGCTTGGTAGGTCAGTCGCCGCAAAACCATTATAGCCTTCCTTCTTCCAATAGCGATCGTCTACTTGCATCACTGTTCTGGAGAGATCCCAATAGGTCATTTCATTGATGGCTTTTTGCTTAGCTGGAGAAAGCGACTTCACAAACCCCATCTTCTTTACGATAGTCAATGGGAATCCGCAAATGACTCTGTCGGCAGTCAGGGTGCTAATCTCTCCATTTCGGGATACGGAGACTTCAACGCCAGATTCGTCTTGCCGCACATCAAGTACCTTGGTGCCATACTGGATCAAGCCGGAAAGCTCCTCTGCCATACGCGTAGGGAGCAGGTCATTGCCTCCTACGATCTTATTGCGTGTAGCCCCAAAAGATAAGTTCAGCTCTCGGATCAATTCGAGCATCGACATATCCATACCCTTCTCGGTTTCCCAACCCACCATGAGTACATCAGCTATCGCAGGGCTGTAGCCTTCTGCTTTCAGGTATTCCTTGAATGAATATTTGTCAAAGGAGGCTATTTCTGCTGGAGGCCATGAGAGGTCTTTGGGATCACCAACCTTCGACATGATCTTCCCAAAGGGTGTAGTGGAGATGCCACCCCAGCCCATTTCGAGTTCCTTGGCGGTGAGTTTGATGGGGTATTCTGATAAGGGGGCTGGAGAAGTAGCTGTATAGTCGATCCGCTTGCCCTCCATCATATGGATGTACTTGCCCTCGGCAGGGTTGAAAGGGTGAAGCTTGAGGCCATATTTATTGATGTATTTCATCGTCCACTCGTGATCCTCGGGAATACGCGCTGCTCCCATATCAGCATACAATCCATCAGCAAACCCATCGCGTTTTGTGCGGATTCTTCCCCCAGCGCGCAGCTGTCCTTCCAACACCTGGACATCATGCCCCAAAGCTCTGAGTTCGATGGCTGCTGACATCCCCGATACGCCAGCACCCAGAACTATGACTTTTTGCGGTGTGCCTCGCCTCAACGACCAGGGGTCATTAATCGATAGGGCTTGAATGGGCTGGGTAATAGCAGCTCCTGAAAGAAGGGCACTTAGTTTGAGAAAATTGCGTCGTGACGATCGATTACTCATTGCGGTAGCTGAAAAAGTGAAAAATGAATGAGAAAGCTAGGCAACTTGAATAAGCTATCAAAACTCCTCAGCACCGGCCCAAATTAACCGCCAAGGCGCGCACTAATCTTATGCTCATCAAGCCAAAGTTTTATGCCTATCAAAAATATTTTTATAAGCATAAAATCAAAAAGTTGTAGGCATAAAAATGCCTTGCTCCGGTACTAGTATTTTCAACCGGCCTGAGCTCCCTATAAAAAAGTCAATTCAAGACAATCAATTCACTTTCCAGCTCGAAGGTCGTGTTGTCCTCAAGGGTCACTACTACTTGCAATTTTTGAGAAAAAGGTTCGGTGAGACGAGGTTGAAACATCAGGTAGATCTGATCATCTCCACTCCAATTGCTATTAGCAGCCACAAAAGACAATACGCTTTGCGGAGTTCCAAATCTTCGGCCAGCTCTAAAATGTTCGATCAGATTGTCACCAGCTTGATAAGACTGACCAAGAATCATCACAGGCGCTGTACAATAGACACTAACGAGGCTGATAGCAGTTTTTAAAGACGGTGGAACAGGATCTGCCTGAGCAGTTGAAACTAACGGATGTTTATATTGTGCGTCACTGACCAACCTAAACTCCTCTACGGCTATGGCCATTGCAAATTCGTCGGAATGAATGGTGTCCGTTCTATTCGCAAAGTCTATTTCTTCATACTCCAAACTTGGAGAGAACGAATACCGGCCTGACGATAGCGACAGACTTGCGATTTCTAGTTCCCTCACTTCCTCGACATTCTGGGTACAGGAAATCGGAGAGAGTAGTCCAAGTAACAATGCCAATAAGAAATACTTCAGCTTCTCCATATTACATTCTTAGTGATAGATTCTTGCCTGCTTAACGTATACTTTTCTCGAACTCACCTGTGAGTCAACTTTGAATTCTATGTCCACACCAAATTGGTCATATGTACAATCGCAGCTCTGCGGTAGATCATAATAGTACCTGTCCTTGATGGCCTTGGCGTATCTACCCAACTCAAAAAGCTCCTCATCCAACATTACCCTTTGTCCAGCAAATTCTGGGATATTGGAAAAGGTCTGATACTCTATCATGAACTCCTCACGCGGGTGGATCGACCAGGTAAAGAGGATAATCTGGTCATGGATGATCCCCGGCTCAGGAAACACGATACTGTATTCCTTATGTTGCACATTGACGATGAAGCCGGGATTGGAATTGTAAAGGTTCTTGGTCACCAAGACTCCATTGGCGTCTTCGTCGGGGAAGGAGCGGTGCACCAGTATGCCCATGGCACATGACAGATGGTCTATTTTAAAGTAGCTCCGCTCCTCGAATGCGCGCCAGTTCCAGAGGCTGGCCCATACTTTCTTTATGGCATTCTCTATGGTCTTGGTGGAGTGGTCTTTCTTACCAGAATAGGAGTCGTACAGTCCTGCGCCAGAGAAGTCTTCCAGATCCTCGGCATTGGTAGAGGACCGAAATCGGTAAGATGAAAAATTCCTGAAGTCCTCGATCTGGGATCTAACCAATCCGACCAGCGCAAGATCTATTGGTGAGTTGATGATACTATCACGAAGTTGCGCCAGCATGTCTTCACGGTAGGCGATATCATTTTGAAAGTGGGGCTGCTCAAGTATTTCCGATAGGAAAGCTGTGAGGCCGTAGCGCTCCATATGTTGGTCGTAGTAATGAAAGGGGATAGCAAATGCTCCTTCTGGAGTCGGCAATGGCTTCCCGCTGGAATTGATTTTAAGTAGTTCGGCAAAATTGGCCGCCTTGCCACCTACCCTATCGGTAAAAGATATATCAGCGTCTGTGAGGTCAACCAACCCATCCAAAGTGGCGTTTTTCTTCAGCAGTACCTCCTCCTGTGGTTCATGCTGCTGCCAAAAGGCATTGGCCTCACCGAGCGTAGCTTTTCTTATCTCATAGGTGGAAGGATTCACTTTGAGGTAGACCAGTTCATCCAGCAGTGCATCCAGTGTTGGATCTTGCCATGCCCCCCTGAGCGCCATGTTGGGTGTGCCTCGGCTATTACTCAGCACATTGATGTGGCTTAGTGGGGTCTGAAATTCTGAAGTAATGATCCCTGCCACGACTGGTAAGTCATTAGGGATGCCATCGGTCAACACGATGCTTCTGCGACTTACGAAGGTAGTCGGTAGTTCTTCAGCACTCACTTTGGTGAGGTAGCCATAATTCTCGGTGGTGTTCAATCCCTGATAAGTTTGCCCTTGATAGAGCTCTTCAGAGGAAATTTTGCTGATACCAGAGCAGGCTTCCCATTCGGTTTCATTGGCGAAAAAGTATAGTCGATCTCCTATGTAGGACGTGCTCTTTATTTTTGCCGTCAGACGAGAAATATCCTCGCATGTCATCTCAGTGGCTGTAACAAATTGCAGTACATACTTGTCAATCTTCTCATAGTAGTTGATGCTGCCAAGGTCAAGGAACCTCTCGCTGTTCAGTCGATATTGGGTCTGGTTGAAATAAAAGTGACCCCCTTTGAAGTCAAGGACTTCCTCTGCAAAATAGTAGTGCAACTGGTGTTTTTTTGTATTGATATAATAGAGTTCATCAGCAGTACGGTCGTAGACTATTTTCACGGCCCTTACATCACCGAGATTGGTACGTGAGGGTGTACTACTCACCAGATCAAAGGCTATTGGATTCACCAGTTCATTGAAAAAGTCTAATTCGCCATATACTTCCTTCAACAGCGCCACGTCAAATGCCCTGCTACCTTGTTGCATCACTACCTCTCTGGGATAGTATCCTTCCTTTTCAATGCGTATCGTATCCTGACCTTGTCCCAATTGTGCACTGTGGAAGAAGGCTTTCTTGTCCGCCATAATAGACTCTTTCCCGTCTGAGATGATCTTGTGCCTAAGGGTGTGGCCGTCAGTACTCAGAATCAGAATGTACAAGCCAGGTTTCAATCTGGGGATAAGATATGTGCCACCAGCACCCACAGTTCCTTGAAGGAGCCGCTTGCCGTCGAGTCCGATGATTTGGAGATCAATTGTTTTATCTCCTTCCCAGAGAAGGACGTTGTTGAAGAACCTTATGGGGCTGGCATCCGATCCGAATGTGCCCTTTTTAAGCACGAACTCTCCAAAAGTATTCGTATTAGTTGCCTCGTCTTGTCCCACCCATTGCACTTGCGCATTGATCAAATCAGCACCGGTCACCACATCTACAACATGCCCGTTATAGACTGTCTGCGCCCGAACAGAGAAGAGCATTGAAGCCAACACTAGGTGTAGAAAGAATTTGGTCATTTATGCTTATCCGATCCTATATGTAAGATAAACCAGAGACACTTTGAGAGGAATAATAGTTGGGCTGATACTTGCGAAACACTTGCCGAAAGCTTCCTTCTTGCTGTTATTCGATAGTGCAAGGGTCAAGTTCATCTTCGGTCAAAATATCCGCTCAATTCAACTTCACCACACCAGTCTGGCCGTTCCAGGAGATGGTGGTTTCGTAGGGTCTAGACAATTCGATAAGGTCATCGATGATCTTCTTGCCAAGCTCTTCATCAGCCAGCATAGGCCTGCCCCGTACCTGTCGGAGCTCACCATACCCTAAAGTGATTGGGTGTAATGTAATAGAGCTTAGCTCACCTTCTTTCCACGCAGGTACAGCAATCACAGATTCCCAAACTTTCGGACTAGATGGAAACCCGATGGAATCGTTCTTGTATCTCGTGCTATTGAAGTCAGACACGTGGCTGTTCTCATCAAGGCCATAGCGCTCATAGTTTTCGTAAGGGAGCCTTTGCAATGTTTCGTTTTGAAAGATGAAATCACCAAGACTATAGAAGATAGGCTTATTCCTATAAATTTCAATACCCCGGAGCACGTGGGGACCATGCCCTACTACGATATCCGCACCTGCATCTATCATAGCCCTGGCAAAGGTCTCTAGGAACTGAGCAGGTACCTCCAAGCTTTTGTACCGTTCATGCGCGTGTATCGTTACTATCGTAATGTCAGCGAGACCGCCAGCATTGCGTACAACGGATGCAATTCCTTCTAAGTCCTCGCGATTAGGTTCGGTTACTTCATCAGGACGCTCACCAACTTCGAATTGTCGACCAAAGATGGAGAAGCTTTCATTAGATCCGCTACCCGAGGGTGACAGTCCCAAGGCTGCATTAATAGCCTTTAGCTCACTGAGCTGCCCGGCAGTCAACTGGTATCGTTTTTCGTATCGCAAAGGGTTCAACCCAGGCCTTGCCGGTATGTCATCTCTGGATCTTCCAGCGCGTGAATGATCCGGAAAAGTAGAAGCACATGAAATCAGGGCGACTCTTGCCTTTGCTGTCTCTAGAAATCGCGCCTCCCTGGCCTCCGCCAGACTTTCTCCAGAGCCGGCATGAACCAAACCAGCAGCTGATGTATGCTTCAAATTGATACGCATGCCCCGGTCGCCATAGTCCCCAGTATGATTATTGGCTGTAGACACCATATCAAAACCTGCCCATACCAGCTCCTCAGCTAGCTCTGGTGCTGCTCGCATATAAGTACCTCCACTTTGGTGCATAGGAAAAGACTCATAATCATGGAAGAGCACCTCAAGGTTGGTGAAGGCTGCATCTGCATCACGAATGATCTCAATCATTTCTAAGTACTTAGGCTCTTTATAGACGGAGAGTTTTCTGGTAATGATAGCATCACCGGTGAAGGCCATTGTGAACTCACTATCTTGTAATGGTTGTGCGCGTGTACTACCGATGAATAAAGTGCAAAACGCTACACATATTAAGCTAAATCTTTTCATGGCTATGGCATTTAACGTTCAAAAAAATGACCAGTAAAATCACATACATTGAATATCAAATAATTTACTAGCTAAAGACAGTGCTATTTGATAATCGGTAGCGGGTAGCTTTTTGTCCTTAGAGCGTAGAATAAACTTCTGGACTATGGATATTTCCGGTAGGTAGGATAAAGAGCAAAGAGAAATGTGGTGAACATCCTCAGTGTTCCTTCCAACTTACTGCACCTTTCGTTAATTTGCACGCATGGAGCAGTTCGTGGTATCGGCGCGTAAGTACAGACCTCTCGGTTTTGACGAGGTGGTGGGGCAGTCCCACATTACCACCACACTTAAGAACGCCATCGACAACAATCAACTTGCCCAAGCATTGCTCTTTTGTGGGCCTAGAGGGGTAGGTAAGACGACTTGTGCCAGGATTCTGGCCAAGATGATCAATGGCTTTGAGAGTGACAATCCATTGGAGAACTCAGCTAATCTCAATATCTATGAGCTGGATGCCGCCTCCAACAACTCTGTGGAGGACATCCGTAACCTGATCGATCAGGTAAGGTACCCACCCCAGCAGGGCAAGTACAAGGTCTACATCATTGATGAGGTTCACATGCTGTCCAATGCAGCTTTCAATGCGTTTTTGAAGACGCTGGAGGAGCCGCCAAGCTACGCCATTTTTATTTTGGCCACTACTGAGAAGCATAAGGTGATCCCTACGATCTTATCGAGATGCCAGATTTATGATTTCAACAGGATTGAGATTTCTGACATCTCTATTCAGCTCAAGTCGATTGCCGAAAAAGAAGGCATCACTACAGAAGACGAAGCACTGCACCTCATTGCCCAGAAGGCCGATGGTGCAATGCGAGATGCCTTATCCATCTTCGACCTGATTGTCACCTTCTCCTCGGGCAACAATATCACCTATCAGGATACGATCAACAATCTTCATATTCTTGATTATGATTATTTCTTTAAGGCTACTGGGCAAATATTAGAAGAAGATTCCTCGGGTATACTTCTGCTGTTTGACGAGATCCTCAAGCAGGGATTTGACGGGCACAACTTCTTGATAGGTCTGGCGGAACACTTCCGCAATCTACTGGTATGCAAAGACACGCGGACTATCGAACTGATGCAGGTACCGGACGGTGTGAAAGATCGCTATGGTAAGCAGGCCCAGGAGGCCGCTAAAGGATTGGTCTTATCCGCCCTCAACATCATCAATCAGGCTGATATTCAATACAAAGCCAGTAAGAATCAGCGACTTCATATTGAGATTACGCTGCTCAAGCTGGTCAATCTAAAAGCTGCCATTAGCCTTGCGACCTTACCCGCCGGTGGCAATGGTGAAGAAGTAAAAAAAAAAGTAGCGTAAGTACGACTGTAAGTTCTGAATCGAGTTCAGCCCAAAGTGCAGATGCCACCAAGGCCGCAAGTACTCAGGCCACTAGCACGCCTACACCACCTGCCGAAAACACCGCACCAGCTCCTGCAACTACCCATTCTTCTGTAAGCAAGCCTAGACCGGAGCGTAAAAAACAGACTCCCAATTTAAGCAATATCACTATTCCCTCACCCGAACAAGCTAAGTCTTCAAATCAAGATGGTAATGAGCTACCCGATGAAGAGAAGAAAAATGAAGACGTAACGCTAGATGCGCTAAAGGTGGCCTGGGAAGGCTTCAAAGAAAAGCGGATGTCTAGCGAAGAGGCTAATGAAAGTGATCGTATTATTCTTAATAAGCAGCTTAACCTATTGGAGGACAAAACGGTAGAAGTCACCATCACCAATAAGTTGGAAAGGGATATCCTCGGCAGATTTGAAACGGAAATCACCCAGTATCTGAGAGAGGCGCTACAGAATGATTTTATCAAAGTCACCACAAAGCTGCAGGAAATAGCAGCCTCCAAAAAGCTCTATACCAGTAAGGATAAGTTTGAGCACATGTTGAGCCAAAATAGTAATTTGCAGCTGCTCCAAGAGAAGCTGGGCCTAGATCATGATGTCTGACACTCCTCGCAACGCGAGCTAGTCCTCATCTACTTTGAGCTTATCACCTACCGATATGTTGTAGTTGTCCATACCATTCATGTCCATGATATGCTCGACAGTCACACCGTATTTCCTTGATATGGAATACAAAGTGTCGCCGGGTTCTACCTCGTGCAAGGTTACTTTCTTCTTGACTGGATCTTCGGTAACCTCTTCATAAGACTCGGGAACGCCGACATTGATAATGAGTTGCTGACCAGGATGAATGACAAAGTCCGGAAGTTCGTTCCACTCGGCAATCTCCATCACACCGACATCATACAGACGACTGATGGAATAAAGCGACTCTCCTCCTTTCACAATATGCGTATTACGCTTTGTAGCCTTTGGTGGTTCAGATTTAGTTTCTGGCTTAGGCTCTTTGGAAGGATCTGCCGTCACTGTCGGCTTAGGCTCTGGAAGCATCTCTACGATTTTCTGCTCATACAGTCCCTTCTTATCAGCTGCACTAGGCTGAATGTCTCTATATTCGACTGGTACATCCGAGGGCCTTTTTTTTCTCAACCAAAGTACCCGTCCAGTCTCCACATCGTCAATGATCTGCATACGGTTGTACTTGGCTACCTGTCCAATGCGTACTCCAAACTTCTGACTGATACTCCAGAGTGTCTCACCCTCTTTTGCAGTATAGTAATAGATATTCGCCTTCTTCGATTTCTTTTTAGTGTAGTAAAACTCACCGGGGAGCACCTTATGTTTCTCGCTGATTTCATTGTACTTGGCCAACCTTTTGAGGTCAACTTTGGTCTTACTTGCCAGCGTTTTCATATCATCATCTTCGGCAGCCATCACTGCAGGCAGACCGTTGAGTTTGATACTCATCACTGCTACTTTACCATCGAGTACCTCACCAAGCTCACCATAGACCTTTCCTGCTTCTTCTTCATTCTTTTTTGTCTGCTGAGTCGTTAGCTCCTTGCTTTTAATTTTGCGGTAGCTGGGCAAGATCACCGCGTATTCCTTGTCCTCTGGCACATCTCCACGGTGGAGCCATTTGTTATACTGTGCTAGTAGGCTATATTCGATACCATATTCTCGTGCTACCTTTTCCAGTGACCTCCCGCCTGACTTGGTTGATACTTCAAGCCTTAGACCTTCGGAGTGCTGCCCTCCTATTTCATTTTCAAAAGCTACTTTGTGGGCTAAGAACTTCTTCACATACCAATGCGTATTCTTGTCAATCATCATGGTAGTGGCTCCAAAATTCTTCTTATTCACATATCGCTGAGCTCCTCCTCGACCAGTGTTGTAAGCCATGAGTGAATAAATCCAGTTGCGGAAGTAGAAATTGTGCCGCTTCATGTATTTGGCAGCTCCGTGGCTCGCAGCTACTATATTGAGTCGCTCATCTACCTGCTTGTCGATGCGGAGGCCTACTTCCTTACCAGTAAAATCCTTGAACTGCCAATATCCCACAGCATTTGCCGAGGACACGGCATCTGAGATGAGCGCACTCTCTTGTATCGCCAGATACTTGAAGTCTTCCGGGATATCTTCTTCCTTAAATATCTGCTCAATAATGGGGAAGTAGAGATTGACCCTGTCTAGCTTAATATCAAAATACTTCCTACTGGAATGGAGGGCGTTAACATCACGCTGAATTTCGTTGCGAGCGGCTTCCGAAAGCTTCAGTTTCATTCCGCCAAACTCCATTTGAGAAGGTACCCGGGGGACAGTATTCTCAGACTTTGCCTGACTTGGTTGGGTCAGCATTAGTAAGAAGAGTAGACCCAGAAACTTGCTCATAATTTCCTTAGCACCATAATACCATCTCTGATTGGAAAGAGCACGTTGGATACCCGAGAGTCTTCATGCACCTTTTGGTTAAACTCCAATATTCCCACCGTATCCTTATCACCGCTTTTGATGTCCTTTTCTATCACCTTGCCGCTCCAAAGCACATTGTCCGCTAGGATATATCCTCCTACCCGAACCTTATCGATAATCAAATCAAAATAGTGACTGTAGTTCATCTTATCTGCATCGATAAAAACCAAGTCGAACTGCTTGTCCAACGTAGGAATGATCTCAACGGCATTACCGACTCGATAATCGATTTTTACTTCAACGTCCGCCTCTTTGAAATTCGTGCGTACCCGTTCTTCCAATTCTTCATTGACATCAATGGTAATGATCTCACCACTTTTGTCCATCCCCTCCGCCAAGCAGAGCGTAGCATAACCTGTATAGGTACCTATCTCTAGTGCGCAGCTGGGCTTCACCATATGCGATATCATACTCAGCACCCTGCCTTGCAGATGTCCTGAGAGCATCCGTGGCATCAACACATTGACGTGTGTCTCACGATTGATTTTCTGAAGTAGGCTAGACTCTTCTTCTGTGTGGCCCTCTATATAGTCCTGTAGATCGTCAGGTAAAAAATCCATAGATAAGATTTGTATCGAAATTAGCTTTTGGCTAGATCAAACGCAAAGTATGCATAATGGAGCGGTAAGCGTATGCTTCACTTTTACCTATCGGAAAAATGATCTATGCCGACTAATTTTCCGGTAGGTAGGTCAAAGTACTTAGCCTAGTAGGCTCAAATATCTCATTAGCCACATCTAGTAGGTCGTACTGAGTAATCGCATCGATCTGATCAAAGACCCGCTCCAAGGATCTCACCTCACCCAAATCCAGCAGGCTCTTACTGAGCATCAACATTAGGCTGTTGTTGTTCTCCTCAGACATAGCGAGCTGGCCCCTTAGTTGCTCCTTGGCCATGTGTAATTGCAAGTTGCCTAAGGGCTTAGTCCTAAGTCTCTCTAGTTCGCGGAGTACGAGTTGATATACTCGCTTGGCATGGCGACCGTCAGTACCAAAGAAGATGCCCAATGCACCAGTGTCTATGTAAGGGCTGTAATGCGCCTCTATCGAATATACAAAGCCGTACTTCTCTCTGATGGCCAGATTGAGTCTTGAGTTCATACCAGGGCCACCAAGTAAATTGACCAACAAGAAAAAGGGCAGTCGCTTCTCATCAGCTATAGGGTAGGCAGTGGTACCCAGCACGCACTGCGCCTGAAAGGTCGACTTCCCTTTTTCGATAGCCTTTGGCGCATATAGATCGAAGACGGACCTTGCTTTTTGCGCTTTGACAGTAGGCACATCATCGAGGTAGCGCTCAGCCAATTTAAATATCTTCTTAGCAGGATAGCTACCTACGGAAGATAGAATGACCTTCTCAGTATTCAGATTCTCGGTTAAGAATCGCTCAAAGTCTGATCGTTGAAAACCACCCACACTCGCCTCATTCCCGAGTATATTTTTACCAAGCTGATGATCGCCAAAGAGCACCTCATCAAACTCATCTTGTATCGCATCCTCTGGATTGTCCCGATACATTGCCATCTCCTCAATAATTACTCCGCGTTCCTTCTCTATGTGCTTTTGAGGAAATATGGAATGAAAAGTAATATCAGCGAGCAACTCGACCGATTTAGCCAAATGCGTATCCATCACGGCTGAGTAAAAGCAAATTTTCTCCTTGGTAGTATAGGCATTGAGCTCGCCACCAAGTGAGTCTATTCTGCTAAGAATATGGTAAGATTTACGCTTCTGTGTACCCTTAAAGGCCATATGTTCCCAGAAATGGGCGATTCCTTGCTGATCAGGCCCTTCGTCCCTACTACCAATATCTAGCATGATCCCACAATGTGCGATTTTTGTATTGGCCACTTGCTTATGTACTACCCGTATGCCATTGGGCAGTGTCATCAATTCGTACTCCATGGTATTCTTCGTAGGACTCTTCGTGTTGGTATTCACAAAGTTCCGGTCTTGATAGGGATGCGAATTTAACTAATTTTACCACCAGCATGGGACTATTGTATCAATACCCAGGTCGCGCAGCGATAGTTTTAGCCAAGCGCATTCTTCTACCACGATCAAGTGATCTATTGAAACTACTTCACAGCACATTCTTAAGCTTCATGGCCCTGTCACCCATAACCCTATCTGAATAATGACTCAGAAAAAGGGAATCTCAGGCGTGATCATCACCTTCAATGAAGAAGCTAATATTCGCCGCTGCATTACCTCCCTCTTAGATGTGGTGGACGAAGTGGTGGTGGTGGATTCTAATTCAACAGATAATACAGTAGCCATATGCGAGGAACTGAATGCAAGAGTGGTTCTTCAGCCTTTCCTTGGCTTTATTGAGCAGAAGAACTTCGCCCTTGACTGTGCCAAATACCATTATGTATTGTCGCTAGATGCTGATGAGGCGCTCTCAGAGGAGCTAAGAGCATCCATTCTTGAGGTGAAATCTAACTGGAAAAATGACTCCTATTTTTTTAATCGATTTAACAACTATTGTGGTCAATGGATATACCATTCGAACTGGTATCCAGATCGCAAATTGAGGCTTTTCGATCGAAGAAAAGCGAAATGGGGAGGAACTAATCCTCATGATCGAATCATATTAAATGAAGGTGCTTCAAAGAATTACTTGGAGGGAAACTTGCTGCACTGGGTTCTCCCAACCTATGAAGCTCACATTGATAAAGCCAATAAATTCTCTACTATTGCCGCAAAAGAAGCGTTCAAACGGGGGAAGAAAGCATCAATCCTCACCATACTATCTCATGCTTTTTGGAGGTTTTTCAACTCTTATTTCCTTAAACTAGGAATTTTAGATGGATATAATGGATTTGTAATTTGTTCGCTTTCTTCCTTCACAGTGTTTTTAAAGTATATAAAACTTAGGCAGTTGAATCTAGCGGAAAAATCAGAGCTGACAGAAAAATCAAGCAGACAAAACCACGCTTAATAAAATAATTAAATCATGAAAATAGTAATCTTAGCTGCAGGTATAGGATCTAGACTAGGTAACCCATTCCCAAAACCCCTTACACCTTTAAAAAGTGGCGGCACCATATTGAAGCAACAGATAGACAATCTTTCTTGCTACTTCAATTTTGATGATATCAATATTGTAGTTGGTTTTAAGAAAGACCTTATTATGGAAAGCGTACCTGATGCAACCTACATATACAACCCAATCTTTGACCGCACCAACACATCAAAAAGCCTGTTGAAAGGGCTAAAAAAATATCACAGCGAGCCAGTACTTTGGCTTAATGGAGATGTGGTTTTTGAAAAGGAGGTATTCGATTTACTTACTCCTCACATAAATAAAAATGAATCGTTTGTGTCTGTCAATAATGAAGAAGTAGGTGATGAGGAAGTTAAATACACGCTCGATTCGGATGGTCATATCAATCAAATATCCAAGACTGTAAATAATGGATTGGGCGAAGCGGTTGGAATTAATTTTATCTCTTCAAAAGACATTAGCTTCTTTATAAAGCGTCTGGAAGAATGCGATCAAAATGATTATTTTGAAAAAGGTATTGAAATGGCCATTCAAAAAGATCAGATTAAAGTTGATGCTATCGATATTTCGAAATACAAATGCATGGAGGTGGACTTCATCGAAGACTTAGAGAACGTGAATAGAATGTTCTAGGCTGATGAGAGTTGTTCTTTTTTGTAAAAACCCATATGCTTTTGGAATTCAAAAACCGCTGTTTAATGAATTAGTCAGGCGAGGGCACCCTGTAATCTGGTATGTACCAAAGGAGATTGAAGATAAATTTCCATACGAGTCAGAGGGTGATTTCACATCCAGCATAAAGGAAATATATGACTTCAAAAGTGATGTGATTTTTGTCCCTGGGAATGAGGTGCCTCATTACTTACGTGGTGTAAAGACTCAGATTTTTCATGGTCTGGCAGGAGAAAAGAAAGGTCATTTCCGAATAAGGAAATACTTTGATTTGTATCTAACTCAAGGGCCCTACTTTACTGATAAGTTCTCGAAGCTTTCAAAGAAGCATAAAGATTTTGATGTAATTGAAACGGGTTGGCCAAAGCTCGATCAGCTTTTTAAAGAAAAAGAACGCTATCAAGAAGAGAAGCGACAATTGCTTGAACAGACTGTAACAAAAAAAATCTTGCTTTATGCTCCAACATTCTCTCCATCGCACACCTCAGCAATTGATCTAAAAGCGGAGATATTCAAACTAGCAAATAGTGAAAACTTACTCTTGATTAAGTTTCATGACTTAATGGACAAATCAATTATTCGTGACTACAACAAGGCTTGTAGTAAAAACAAAAATGTTGAAATTGTCACCGACAGCAATGTGATTAAGTATCTGCTGATTTCGGATTTGATGATAAGTGATACTTCATCAGTAGTTTATGAGTTTTTGCTGCTAGACAAGCCCGTGATCACCTATAAATCAAGCTCACAAAGCATCAAGTGGGAAAATATAACCGATCCTTTAAAACTGGAGTCAACGGTAAAAGATGTTTTGAATCTTGATGAGAAACAAAATGAAAGGAAATGGATAATTGAGAATTATCATCCATATAATGATGGACTTTCATCCAAAAGAATGATCGACGCATTAGAATTATATACCACGGAAAACCCAATTCCAGAAGTAAGAAGAATCCCCTGGGTGAGAAGATATAAAATGATCAAGATGTTTGGAAAAATCTAAGCTGGGATCATTAAGAGCCCTTCTTGAAGCTTGATTTCTTTTGTGCTTTAAAGAGGATAAATCTTTGATACGACACTTATGCCAATGACCTACCTCGCCAACTGGATATCAAGGAGCAACAGGAATACCTTCCTATTGCTCCTTGCTATTACCATCATAGCACGATTTATTACTTTCTTTCGGTTGACCATAGACTATGACGAGACTACCTACGCGGTGATGGCCGATCATATACTCCAAGGTGCTGTTCTCTACAAGGATGTTATTGATATCAAGCAACCAGGGATTTTTCTGATCTTCGGGTTGATCCAGCTACTCTTTGGTAAGTCAGTCATTCTGATACGCCTTGTGGCTGCATTGGCAGTAGCAGGAGGAGCCTATTTTCTCTACCTCACTAAACGAAGACTTGATTTTAACTTCAAATCTTCAATTTTATCCGCAGTAGTCTTCGTACTGATGTTCAACTTCTATTTTGGCTTTGCCACCAATACGGAAGTCTTTTTTATTTTCTGTACCTGTCTGGCCATCTACCTATTCTTCAGCCATTCGCGTTGGTGGACTTTTTTGCTATGCGGTGTGACTTTCGGTGTAGGGTTTACAATCAAGCAGCATATTGCGTTTGACTTTACAGCGCTGGGAATTTTCTTCTTTGGTTGGTCTATATATCAGCGGAAGCTTAAGAAGAACTTCATGCCCATGGCATTAATGGTCATGGGCTTTTTGATCCCACCATCATCGGTTCATCTGATTTACTGGGCTACCGGCTACTACGATTACTACCATTTCATTTCATACATCGCTCCGAGAAACTATAGCAGCCAAAAAGACTGGGCTAGAATCGGAATATTCATGTGCAAAGGAGTGCTGGTCTATCTGCCGTTCATTCTAGCAGCCCAGGCAGGTCTCCGGTCTCCCCAGTGGACCAGACAGACTGGTTGGTTTATTACTCTATTCACCATACTAGCTATTGTGGCCGTAGTAATTACTGGTCAAACCCACCAGCATTACTATCTCCAGCTAGTCTATCCGATCAGCTTTGCTGTGGGGGAAATAGCAGCCCTACAGTGGGTAAAAACCCTTTTCCAGAGAAAATATACTTTGAAAGTCGTGGTGGCGCTGGGAATAATCTACTGCCTGTTTCTCACCAACTTCTACTACAATCGTTACATCGTGAGGCCAAACAAAGCTTCTGACTTAGTAGATTTTTTGGAAGATAAAATATCGGATGACGCCACTCTCTACACCGGTGATGCCCCTCAGTATCTTTATTGGCATTTTGACAAGATATCACCTACACCATATGTTCACTCAACTGTATTGACCAAAGAGTCCAATCTGCGTACACTAGACATTGATCTTGATAAAGAACTGAATAGCATTTATGCTAGTCAGCCAGATATTGTCATCCTATCAGAGGGATATCCCTATGGATGGTTTAAAGGCAAGGTGGTCAAGAACTATCAATTGATGGGCAATGTGCATGAATTTTCCGTCTATCAGCGCTAATCTACATAAGCACGCACTACTCCTTCATCCACTGCAGCTCATATACCTTAGTATTATCCATAATAACCGTTGTAAAAGAGGCATTATCCAAGCGCTTGATTTTGGGTTTAATACCTTCAACTCGTGTATAACTCTCCGACAGTACTCTCCATTTATCAGCTTTCTGATAGACTACATAGTGTTGCTTACATTTCTTAGTAAGCCTATAAGTGTCCTTGTACACCTTTATTCTTTCAGGGAGCTCAACACTCTTACCATCCAGTTGCTCGATAATCCTTGATGCTACAGGCACCCCATAGCCCACGTAGTTATTCCCGAATGGGTACAGGTGGCCAGATCTTAGAACCATGTCTTTGACTTCCTCGTTGGTGAGATGAGGTAAAGCCTGCCACACGAGTGCTGCCATACCTGTAATGATGGGCGCTGAGAAGGAGGTGCCTTCACTCGCAAAACAAGAAATCTCTGGTTTCAAATAAGGAAGCTCATCCGGTCCAACGGAACTAAAAGCCATCTTATCCCAATGCCTGAATTTGGTAGCGCCGACCGTCAATGCTCCTCTGGCATCTGCCGGTGTAGAAAGCACTCTCCAGTTTCTATCTCCGTCATTGCCAGCAGAGATGATAATTAACATACCTTCTTGATCTGAAGCGTGGTGAACAGCCCTGGAAATAGCCGAAGTGCCATTGATATCCACCGGGCGATAATTATCTGAAGTATTTTCAAAGCCCTCGGTATAGCCCAGAGATATATTAACGAGCTTGATTTCAAGACTATCCATCCACTCCAGTGCCTGGACCAGGTATACTTCCTCGATCTTCTTCTCATAAGCACCATGATCGGTACGAGCCAGATAGTAGTCACTGGCCGTTGCGAGACCATGAATGATACCGGTCTTGATGCTCTTACCTCCAATTAGCTGTAGCACATCCGTGCCATGTCGATCATCAAGTGCCTTGATACCTTCATATGGCTTCAAGTCTGGTGTGATATAATCTCGGTAAGCCTTGATTGATCCAGATTCAAACAGGTCTGCGAGAGGCTCAATTTTGTCTGCATTGAGGAAGCCTCCATCAATTACCCCGATAGAGACGCCATCTCCATCAAGTCCTCTTTCTAAGAAGAGCTCAGCACCAATCTGCTCTAACGCAAAGCCCATCTTCGGTTCCTGAGCAAGGGATTTCTGGTATGTGAATAACTGCTGCACTGTGATCTGCGAAATCATTTCAAGTGATACAATCTGCTGAATATCCTTTTCCTCTAGCCGAGTACCAATAGCATGGAGCCATCTTGAGTAATGGTGATCTCCTAACCGGTCTCTTTCCAGATCAAGCATGGTTTTATATTCCACATCCTCGTTTAGGTACAGCCAGACTGATTTTTTCTGTCCTAGCAGCCCCAGTGAAAGGGTTAAACACGCCCATAAGAGTAGAATGTATTTCATACTATCTGAAAAATAATAAACTCAGGGTTACGCATCGGAAAGCGGTAAGATTTAAATTCACTCCGTTGATCATTCCGCAGTTGCGGAGAACATAACCCAAATCCTATGAAGTACCATCCACTAGGGAGCCAGCTATTCACTTACAACCGTGAGCGACTCTGCAAACAGCTTGAACCTAACTCAATTGCGGTAGTTCACTCGAACGACATACTACCCACCAATGCTGATGGTGTCATGCCATTTCGGCAAAATAACAACCTCTACTATCTCACAGGTGCAGATCAAGAAGAATCTATCTTACTGTTAGCGCCTGACTTTCCAGATGAGCGATTCAGGGAGGTGCTCTTTCTCCGAGAAACTGATGAAAACATTGCCATTTGGGAAGGCCACAAGCTCACCAAGGAAGAAGCAACAGAAGTATCCGGCATTAAGACGATACTTTGGAAAGAACAGTTTGACCAAATACTCTATACCGTAATGGCTGAGTCAAAGACTATCTATCTTGACACTAATGAGCATATACGGGCTGGAGCAGAGGTAGATACTCGGAACGATCGCTTCGTCAAATGGTGCATGAATAGATATCCGCTTTATCGCTACGAGCGACTTGCTCCTATCCTACAGGGATTGCGCATGATCAAGTCAAAACTTGAAATCAACGCCCTGCAACATGCCTGTGACATCACCGAAAAGGGCTTCAGAAGAATACTTGATAAAGTCTCACCAGGCGCTTGGGAGTATGAGATAGAAGCTGAATATATTCATGAATTCGTTCGGAATCGATCCCGGGGTTTTGCTTATGATCCGATCATTGCCTCAGGAGCCAGTGCTTGTGTACTACACTACATTTCCAACAATCAACAATGCAAAGATGGTGACTTACTCTTGATGGATGTCGGTGCTGAGTATGCTAATTATAATGCAGACATGACACGTACTATTCCCGTCAATGGACGATTCACAAAGCGTCAAAGAGCTGTCTATGATGCCGTGCTTCATGTGAAGACCAAAGCAACTGATCTCCTAAGACCAGGGACAACTATCAAGGAGTATCATGAAGAGGTTGGTAAAATTATGGAGGGAGAACTGATCACACTTGGCTTACTAGATAAGCATGACGTAGCTAAGCAAGACAGAGCCAATCCACTCTACCGAAAATATTTCATGCACGGCACCTCGCATTTTCTAGGGCTGGATGTTCATGATGTAGGTACTTTTTACAAACCCATTGAAGTAGGAATGGTATTCACGGTAGAACCAGGCATCTATATCCCAGATGAAGGGATTGGCGTTCGTCTAGAAGACAATATTGTGGTAACGAAGGATGGGCATGATAATCTAATGAGGAACATACCCATCCATGCAGAAGAAATCGAAGATCTAATGAACAAGTAATGTCAGAAAGTATAAAAAATAGCAGCAAAGCACCTGAACCTGTAGGACTGTACCCCCATGCGCGCAAAGTGGGGAATCTGCTTTTCCTATCAGGCGTAGGGCCTAGAGAAAGAGGGACTTCTAAGATCCCAGGGGTGACACTCGACGAAAATCGAAACATCGTGGACTATGATATAGAAGCTCAGTGTCATTCTGTCTTTAAGAACGTGCGATTGATCCTTGAGGACTCAGGCAGTAGCTGGGACAATCTGGTCGACGTGACTGTTTTTCTCACTAACATGAAGGCTGATTTCAAGACCTACAACCGGATCTATGCCGAGTATTTCAAGGACAATCAGCCCTGTCGTACGACTGTGGAAATCAGTAGTCTTCCTACACCTATTGGCATTGAGCTAAAGTGTATAGCCACCATTGATGCCTGATTGACGTATTTTCAAATCAATGACTTAATCACCAATTGTCTGCTAAAAAACACTTAGCCAGACTAAAAAACTGAACCCAAGATTTGAATTGCCGTTGTAAATGATCAGGTTTGTGATTCACAATGGAATGTGGATTTATAAAGAAGCGACTAGAGACAGGCTCATTGATTCGCTGGCAACCTGACCCAATTGGTTAAGGTGCTCAACCTGAGTTCCATTTTACTGGAAGCTATAAATCTTTACAGATGAAAACTGAGACAACAATTTTGAATTCAAGAGTAAGCCAACTAAACCCTTTAGTTGATCATATCACTATGATGCAAGCTTGCTGTTGTTGCTGTTGTTAAAGTCCATCTGATCTAGCCAATCATACTTATTAGTTAGTTCCACTTTATCTGCCTATCCAGACAGATAGCTACTCGACTATTTTTTTTACACTGCTGTTGAGGTCAATTCGAATTGATTCTTCAATTCAGTTGTGTGTCATTTATAACTATATCCTAATGGAAATTATCGCAAATCCGCGCATCGACGTGGAAGCCAAAAAAGACATCCTCGATCTTCAAGAGAAAATCCAACGGTTCAGAAACCTACAGATCGACGAAGAAAAGTTTAAGCAGTTTCGGTTGACCCGAGGGGTCTATGGGCAGAGGCAGCAAGGCGTGCATATGTTCAGAACCAAGATTCCCTATGGTCGACTATCACCAAATCAGCTGCGAAGGTTGGCCGATGTGTCTGATGAGTTTGCCACTGGCAACCTGCACCTGACCACACGACAAAACATACAATTTCATTATGTGAAGCTTGAAGATTCTCCTCTAGTCTGGGCGCGACTAGAGGAAGAAGGAGTCACATCAAAGGAAGCTTGCGGTAATACGGTGCGTAACATTACCGCCTCTCCAACCGCAGGAGTTGATCCAGAGGAATTGTTTGACGTCTCTTCCTATGTACAGGCCGTCTTTGAGTTCTTTCTGAGGCATCCCGTGTGCCAGGAGATGGGACGCAAAATCAAGATTGCTTTCTCCTCCTCCAAAAAAGACTCGGCCTTCACCTATTTTCACGATTTTGGCTTTATTCCGGCGCTTGACGAATCAGGCCAACACGGTTTTGAAGTCTTTATTGGAGGTGGCTTAGGCGCACAGCCCTTCACAGCGGTAAAGGCTTACGATTTCCTACCGGCAAATGAACTCATCCCATTTATCGAGGCAGGACTTAGGGTTTTCGATAGATATGGCGAGCGTGAAAAAAGATATAAGGCCAGGATGAAATACCTAATTGATCCAAAGAAGGGAATAGGTCTTGAAAAGTTTCTAGAGCTCGTAGGGCAGGAAAAGAAAAGTCTACCTTCCCCAACCCATGCTATTTCCTATATAGCAGATACGCCGGAGAGAATTACTTCATCAGATCTGCAAATACCAACAGGTTCGCGTGATTTTGAGCTTTGGCTTAAGACCAACACTTTTGAGCAAAAGCAGCGAGGATTCTTTGGGGTATATCTCAAGGTATCCAATGGCGATCTCTCTTCAGAAAAAGCTCGAATGCTTGCGGATATTATTGAGCAATATGCGGCTCCTGACTTACGACTGACCATCAACCAAGGAATACTACTACGATTCGTAAAACCCGAGCGGCTCTTGTCATTATACCATGCACTCTCTGATATCGGCTTGGCAGACTATGGCTATGATACGTTAGCTGATGTCACTGCTTGCCCTGGTACAGATACCTGCAACCTAGCGGTGACCAATAGCACCAAGATATCCCTAGTCATCGAAGAGATGGTGAAGACTCACTTCCCCCACCTCATCGAGAAGGAGAAACTGACCATCAAAATCAGTGGCTGTATGAACTCTTGCGGACAGCATATGGCTGCTAATATCGGGCTTCACGGTAGTAGCATCAAAAATGGAACAGCGGTCATACCTGCACTACAAGTGGTAATCGGCGGAGGAGTCGCTGAGAATGGTCAAGGTTTCATCGCTGAAAAAGTAATTAAGCTTCCTACCAAAAGGATTCCCGATGCTATTAGACTGATTCTCAACAGTTACATTCAGGAATCCCCTGAAAAGGAATCATTTAATGCGTATTTCCAACGACTAGGCAACAGACATTTTTATCAACTGCTCAAGCATTTGGCTGATAAGCAATCACTGAAGGACGATGACTATCTCGACTGGGGGCACTCTCAAGCTTTCGTACCCGAAATAGGTACTGGTGAGTGTGCTGGAGTGAGCCTTGATGTGATTGCCACCATCATCGGTGAAGGTGTGGAGAAAGTTGGACAAGCGCAAGAGTCTTTTGAAGCTGAGAAATACAGCCATGCCATCTACTTCGCCTACAGTGCCTATGTCATAGGTGCCAAGGCACTGCTCCTTGAGCAAGATATTGCGTGCAATAGCCATGATAAGATCATCACCGACTTTCAGGTTCTATCAACAGAACTACCCTTGATCAGTGAGGCTTTCCCAAATTTTGAAGCATGGGTACTAACCATCAATCAAAAGTCCCCCGAGCAGTCCTTCGCCAGCGACTATCTCACCGGAGCTCAACTCTTCATTGAGCTGGTCAAGAAAACAAGGGAGCTACAGTTGAAAACAGTCAGCCCTTCAAACGAAAAATTAGTGATCAGTAATTTCTATAAAGCATGAGCAAAGGAAACCTAACACTTGTGGGCGCTGGCCCAGGTGATCCAGAGTTGATCTCCATCAAAGGCATGAAAGCGATTGAAGCAGCAGATGTACTGCTTTATGATGCTCTTGTCCATCCAAGATTATTGGATCATGCTTCTCCGGACTGTGCGAAAATCTTCGTTGGGAAGCGGAATCGGAATCATGCTAAGACGCAAGATGAAACCAATGAGCTCATCGTATTTCATGCCTTGAACAATCAGCATGTTGTAAGGCTAAAAGGAGGCGATCCATTCATTTTCGGTAGAGGTCAGGAAGAAATCGACTATGCAGAGACTTTTGGCATCACATGTGATGTCGTCTTGGGGATCTCAAGCGTCAATCTACCGGGATATTATGGTCTGCCACTTACTCAGCGCGGGGTAAATGAGAGTTTCTGGGCAGTAACAGCCACTACCAGAGATGGTAACCTCTCACGAGATTTGGAACTCGTCGCTCAGTCTACGGCTACAGCAATCATATTCATGGGGCTTAGTCGGCTATCGCAAATAATGAAAATCTATCAAAAGCTCCAGAGGTATGATACTCCTGTAGCAATCATCTCGAATGGCAGCCTTGATTCCGGTAGGATCATCAAATCTACAGTCTCAGAAATCGAAGAATTGCAAAACCTGGAGAAGCTGACTGCCCCAGCCTTGATTGTGATCGGAGAGGCCATTGCAGATCAAGAAGTGCTCATCGAAGTAAGCAGCACATTAAATGAAGTAGGATGATGGAGCAGAGAAATAACTTATTCCCGATTTTTCTAAAGCTCAGAAGTATCGATATCCTTCTGGTAGGAGGTGGTAATGTGGGGCTTGAGAAACTAGAAGCACTCATTAAGAACGATCCGCAGGTCAGGGTGACGATTGTAAGTGAGACAATTCGAACTGAGATCAGAGTCCTGGCTAATCAGTCTGAGCATATCCACTTGATCCAAAGAGCATTTGACATGAGTGACCTAGACGCTCGTGATCTGGTCATCTTAGCAACAGATCAACCTGATCTTCACTACAAAATTAGACAAGAGACCCGAAAACGTAATACTCTCACCAATGTGGCCGATACACCAGACCTCTGTGATTTTTATCTGGGTTCTACCGTTACAAAGGGCAATCTGAAGATTGGTATTTCTACCAATGGGCAGTCTCCAACATTCGCAAAAAGGTTTCGAGAGGTACTTGAAGACATCCTTCCTGAGGAGACGAATGAGCTACTTGGCAACCTAAAGGCTATTCGAGATCGGTTAAAGGGTGACTTTTCCGATAAGGTCATAAAGCTCAACAAACTCACGGCATCATTAAAAGCAACTAACTGAGATGAGCACTTTGGCATCAACCCCGCAAGACTATCAATCGCTCCATCCTACAGAGCGATTGGCTCGCCTTTTTGAAGAATATTCAGCAGATAAGATTCTTGTTACTTCTTCTTTTGGTGGGAGCAGTGGCATACTGCTGAAGCTATTGAATGACGTGGTTCCCGGTCACCCTGTCCACTTTCTCAACACAGGCTATCACTTTCCCGAAACGCTGGCTTACAAGGCGCTGCTTACAAAAACACTAGATCTCAATGTAGTAGAAGTAGCACCAGAACGAGCAGAACATGCCTTCACTTCTGAATTTCAGATATGGAGACACAACGCCGAGCACTGCTGCTTCGTCAATAAGATCAAGCCCTTCAATACTTTCAAACAAGAGCATGAGGTATGGGTGTCAGGCATTATGGCATTTCAGAACTCCAATCGCCTAGAGAAAGGCATCTTTGAGCGAGCGAATTCTACGATGAAGTTTCATCCGCTCATTGACTTTACTAAAGAGGAGGCTGCCATTTTTTCTGAAATACACGAGCTTCCGCCCCACCCTCTAATCGCCAAGGGCTTTGATTCAATAGGTTGTACTCATTGTACTAAAAAAGGTGAAAATCGTGAAGGAAGGTGGGCAGGTAGAGCCAAATCAGAGTGCGGGCTTCATTCATAGGCCTAAAACAAAAAAACCCGCAAAAGCGGGTTTTCTAATTACCACTAATATCAGATGATTATCCGATAGATATTCTCTTGAAGTTTGACACTGTCAAGCCTTTGCTCACACCGTCAAGATACTTCTCGATGGTTAATGAGTTGTCCTTTACGAATGTCTGGCTGAGCAATGTGTTTTCCTTGAAGAATTTCTGAAGCTTGCCCATCGCAATCTTCTCGATGATATTCTCAGGCTTGCCTTCCTGACGAGCCTGATCCTTCCCGATCTCAATTTCCTTTTCGATAGTAGACTGGTCTACACCGTCTTTGTTGACAGCTACTGGATTCATTGCAGCGATTTGCATAGCCACATCCTTTCCAGCTTCCTCTACATCGGCACCATTGACATTCTGGAGAGCTACCATCACACCCAACTTCTTGTTAGAGTGAATGTATGGAACTACAGCATCGCCTTCTAGCACTTCGTAAGCACTAATTACGAGCTTCTCGCCAATCTTGCCAGTGTTCTCGATGATCTTCTCACCAAGTGTCATTCCATCCACTGGAAGTGCATTCAAAGCATCAATGTCAGCAGGTGCATTATCAAAGGCGAGATCAGTCACTTGCTGGGCAAGCGCATTGAAATCATCATTCATTGCTACAAAGTCAGTTTCGCAAGTGAAAGCGATCAACACGCCTTTTGTGTTACTGTCGTTTGTTTTGATGATCACTCTACCTTCAGAAGTCTCACGATCAGCACGGGAGGCAGATACCTTCTGGCCCTTTTTTCTTAGTATTTCAACAGCTTTATCGAAATCACCGTCAGCTTCCACCAACGCCTTTTTGCAATCCATCATACCAGCGCCAGTCATTTGGCGTAGTTTGTTGACGTCTTGTGCAGTAATAGCCATTTTGTTCTCCTATTTAAAGTTATAATTTACTGTAAACAAAAATTGAACATTTCCCGAAATGCAACGGGACAATGTTCAATTTTCACTAATAATATATATGAAATATTATTCCTTGCCTTCTGGAGCCGTATCCACCAATTTCTTGGCTTCTTCCTCTTCCTGCTGCTTAGAATCTTCTTTGTCCTTCTTACGATCCATCAAACCTTCTTCGATCGCCTTACCAATGTAAGAAACGATCAAGTCAACAGACTTGAATGCATCATCATTACCTGGGATAGGATAGTCTACTACATTCGGATTCGAATTAGTATCCACAATACCAAAAACAGGAATGTTCAATTTCTGAGCTTCCGCTACCGCAATATGCTCTCTCTTCACATCAACGATGAAAAGAGCAGCCGGTAGACGAGTAAGATCAGCGATACCACCGAGTATTCTCTCCAGTTTCTCTTTTTCCCTTGATACCATCAATCTCTCGCGCTTGGCAAGGTTAACGTAAGCCTCATCCTTCATCATCTTGTCGATAGAGGACATTTTCTTGAGCGACTTGCGGATTGTAGCAAAGTTGGTCAACATACCACCAAGCCATCGCTCAGTTACGTAGGGCATCTTCAATCTTCGTGCTTCTTCAGAGACAACCTCTTTAGCTTGCTTCTTAGTTGCGACGAACATGATTTTCCTTCCTGATCTTACCACTCCCTTAAGCGCTTCTGCTGCATCTTCAGCACACGCCAAGGTTTTGTTAAGATCAATCACATGTATACCATTCCTCTCCATGAAGATGTATGGAGCCATGCGAGGATCCCATTTTCTGGTTAAGTGTCCAAAGTGAACACCTGCATCCAGTAAGTCTTTGTATTTAAGTTTATCCATTAATAATGTTCTTTCAGAATCAGTATTATCTCTTGCTGAACTGGAATTTCCTTCTAGCTTTTCTTCTACCGTATTTCTTACGCTCGACCATTCGAGGGTCTCTAGTAAGGAATCCTTCTTTCTTCAAAGCTGGCTTGTGCTCTTCATCTTGCTCAACCAACGCTCTAGAGATAGCTAGTCTGATAGCTTCAGCCTGTCCTGTTAGGCCGCCACCATTCACATTGATCTTAAAGTCATATTTGCCACTCTCACCAGTTGTTTCGAGGGGCTGCTTTACGATCAATTGAAGAATCTCAGCAGGGAAGTAATCTTTCAACTCACGGTTGTTGATCTTAAAGTCACCTTTACCAGCACCCATATAAAGTCTGGCTACAGATGTCTTCCTTCTACCTATTGTATTGATATAGTCCATTCAAACAATAATTAAAATTTCATTTCTTTTGGTTGCTGTGCCTCATGTGGATGCTCCGTTCCGGCATATACATGAAGGTTTTTAAACAGCGCGCTACCCAATTTAGTCTTAGGCAGCATTCCTCTAACTGCACTTTCGATAAGTATCGTTGAGGACTTCTTGGTCATGATTTCTCTCGGAGTAGCTTTTCTTTGACCTCCAGGGTAGCCTGTGTGACGCACATACTCCTTATCAGTCCATTTCTTACCCGTCAATCTCACATGGTCACTGTTGATTACAATGACGTTATCTCCACAATCCACGTTAGGCGTATAGCCTGGCTTATGCTTTCCTCTGATCAACATGGCGATGTGCGACGCTATTCTACCAAGAACTTGGTCTTTGACGTCAACAACAACCCACTGCTTGTCTGCAGTAGCCTTGTTGAGAGAAATGGTCTTAAAACTTAATGAATCCACTTTTTAGTATAGATTTTTATGAACATAATTCACCCTTCCTTCGAAAAGGGACACAAAAATAGAAGTATTAATCTGTAAATACAACTGACAATCTGAAATTTATAAGGACTGCTTGTCTAGTTGTTTAACGAGCACATTAAAGTCCTTGGGATAAGGGGCTTCTCCTTTCATAAGATTGCCTTGCAAATCTTTAAATTCTAGCTGGAAAGCGTGCAGCGCCACTCTTTTAATTAACGGCTGCTCTTCCGTCCACTTCTTAAGATTATAGTTGGACTTGATTTCTGATAAGTATAAATGGCTGCCATGGTACTGCGTATCTCCCACTATAGGTACCCCAATGCTGCTTAAATGAATCCGTATCTGATGCATCCGACCAGTGACGGGTCGGCATTCGAGCAGAGTGTGTTTTCTGAAGGTTCTTATAGTAGAAACTCTAGTCAACGACGGTTTACCCTCCCCTTTGTCTATTCTTACGACACCTATAGTCAACTTTTTGATTGGTACGTTGATCTCCTCGTCCTTAAGATCATGAATACCAGCAACCACCGCATGATAGATTTTATTGACCTCACGTTTTTCAAACTGTATGGCGAGCGATCTGTAGGCAGCTGGGTTCTTAGCTATCGCCAAAATGCCACTCGTTTCCTTATCTAGTCGATGTGCTATCTGAGCCTCTGGAAAATAGTCCTGCGCTAACCTTTGAACGCTAAATCTCTCTACACGATCTTCTAGTGTTGACAAAAAAGGAGGCTTGCTTACCAATATGTAGTCATCAGTCTCTTCAAGAATGAGGGATTGAAAGTCTATCTTCTTCATACTCACTAGCTATTCAATTCTCTATTCATCATCGTCATCGTCCCATCTGTGCGGTGTGCCTTCTACGCGCTTTCCTTTTTTCAGCTTAAAGCTGAAAGTCGAGCCCTTACCTACCGTACTGGTCACATTGACCCGACTGTCGTGCGCCTCGGTAATATGCTTGACTATCGCTAAACCAAGTCCTGTGCCCCCCTTATCCTTACTTCTACTCTTCTCTACTCTGTAAAAACGTTCGAAGATACGCTTCAAATCATCCGGAGGGATACCCTTTCCAGTATCTTTAATAAATACGGTCACATCACTCTTGCCCAGCTCAAAGCTTACAACTACATCTCCGCCTTTTTTGGTGTATTTAATGGCATTGGAAATCAGATTGAGTATCACCTGATAGATGCGTTGATAGTCAGCATGGACAAATATCGCCTCATCAGCGTCCTGTGATAGCTTAAGCCTGATTGACTTCTTCTCTGCCTTCTCTTCAAACTGATCAAATACCTCTGAGGTCAACTCGACCACATCGAAATATTCAAAGTGCATTTTGATCTCCCCAGTCTCCATATGAGATAGCGTCAACAGATCATGCACGAGCATGTCTAGGCCATCAAGGCTCTTGGCTGCTTTCTTGAGAAACTTATTTCTAACTTTTTTGTCCTCTACGGCGCCATCGATCAATGTATGAACGAACCCTTGTGCGGCAAATATTGGAGTCTTGAGCTCATGAGAGACATCAGCCAAAAACTCTCTTCTAAAAGTCTCCATCCGCTTGAGCTCTTCAATCTCTCTTTGCTTTACTTCAGCATAGTTGTAGATTTTCTGATTGATACCCTTTAGGGGATTAATCGGATTTTTGCTCTTCGGCTTTATCTGAGAAAATTCTTTGTCTTGGAGCTTCTCAAGCGCGTCGTAAATACTATTGATCTCCTTAAAAAAAAGAAATTCCACAATTAACGTGGTAAGAATGTAGGTCGCTGCAAAAGAGATGGAAAAGGCAATAAACAGAGCCAGGTTGGAGACGGTAGCCACCAATGACAGGAAGAATGTAGTGATAATGGCTACACTCGTAGACAACAAGAGGGCGATCGCCCTCGCATTAAAGATCATAGACTAATTTTCGTCGAACTTGTAACCGACTCCCTTTACGGTTGCAATATAGCCTTCTCCGATCTTTTCTCTCACCTTTCTAATGTGTACGTCCACTGTTCTGGCCAGTACATATACGTCGGTACCCCAAATGTTTTGCAAGAGGTCGTCACGGCTGAAGACTTTACCTGGATTTTGAGCGAGGAAATGCAACAACTCAAATTCCTTCTTGGGAAGGTTGATTTTTTCCCCTTTGACCGTCACAGTATAGCTACTGCGATCAATCACCATATCATCAATAGTGATTTTGCTAACATCCTTCTTCTTCTTCGACTCACGGCGAAACATGGCACTAATCCTAGACATCAGCGCCCGAGGCTTGATCGGCTTGGTGATATAGTCATCCGCACCCATGTCGAAAGCAGCCACCTCAGAGTACTCCTCGCTTCTGGCAGTCAGGAAGACGATGAACGAGTTCTGCAATTCCGGTAGGTCACGAAGCTGGCGACAGGTCTCAACACCATCTTGCTTGGGCATCATGATGTCGAGCAAGATCAGCTCTGGATGAAAAGACTTAGCAATCTCTACACCCTTGATACCGTCCAGTGCTGTTTTGACTTCATAGCCTTCTTTCTCGAGGTTGTATTTCAACAGCTCAAGAATATCAGACTCATCGTCTACAACCAGGATTTTCTGGTTTTTCTTATTACCCATGGGTTAGTTAGTTAATAGCAAATTAACCTTTAGTTGACTAAGACTTAACGACGGATGAATATCGACCAAATTTTCAGCCTGTATCCTCAGTCAGTCCGATGATATTTAAATTTAGTCAGAAATCTGTTTTACCTGAATAATGGTAACAATTTCGTAATACTTACTTGACAAGAGCAAGTGGCACTTTGAGGTTGTAGCTGTCTGTAATATCTATCTCCACAGACCCCACGAACATCTTTGCCTTTACTTTTAGGGGGATTTTATTTTGATCGTCTGAGAGCCAAATCCTGATGGCATTCTCTCCGTCGAAGATAGAGTTCTCTGGCATGATCGGAGAAAGCACTAATGCATGCACTTTGCCCAGCTTTGTCCGCACCACTTCTCTTCCTACAAATGTGGTTTTGAACTCGTAGTTTTCGTCATCAAAGAAGGCTGGAACGTTTAAGGTATCGCCAATATTGATAGTCGAGTAATCCAGCGTGCGCATGTAGTAATATCCACTGATCATGTCCTGAGAATCATTTTTGATTTTGAAAGGCTTACGTTCCTTAAGCTTGCGAGTCTCCTTATCCATCTTGGATACAATCGCCGAATCCAAATCATGATCAAAGTCTACCACTTCATATTTTCTATACTTGCCCTCCTCGATATTACGATAGAATTGGTGTGGTAGGATAGCCGTAGTATCGAGATAGCTACCCCATTGGTCTCGTACTCGAATGAAGAAATCGAAGACACCTGAAGTTTTACCTTTCACATCGATCTTAAAACAAGGTCGACCATTGAGCTGATAGATCGTGTCACTGATGTACATAGTCGAGTGAGCAGCATTCAAAAGGCCAACGTGAATTTTATACTCCAGGCGCTCTCCGCTTCCAAAGCTCTTGTTCTGAACATTCCGGTAGGTGCCCATCTCACTAATCAGCGTAAATGCTGATAGTGTTAACAGAAGCAGTACTGGAAATAATAATTTTAGTCTTTTCACGGCAGTGTTCACTCTTTGTCTTTATCGTAAATATGGCTAACGAAGTTTTTATCGATCATCAAACACCATATTTTTCCTTGAGATACAAAATGTATGCCTTAATATCTCCGTCAAAATTATTTAAATATTGAGCTGCCAACAAATCTCGTTGAGAGTGATAACGCAGATATGACATTAAGTTAGCATTATTGGGGAGTCGGTCACGAAACACTCGATTAAATCGCTGCGGCTGATCAAAGCTCACCGTGTCCAACGTTTGGATGATCTCCTTAATTTTGTCCTGCTTTAGCCTTCGCCTCTTTTCTGTTTCCGCTCCTTCAGTTTCTTGGTACAGCCTTTCCAGCTCTTTCGAACCTCTGATCATGTGAGTGAGGTACATTTCATAATCGTCCTCAGAGGCGCGGTAGGATGTCAGCTCTTTAGAATTGACTCCATATTTTTTTTCTAAATAGGCTTCAGCACCAATACTACCGACAAACGAGGCAAGGTTTTCATTGAAAGTCAGACTATCCGTGACAAACACCGTGGCGTGGGTTAGCTCATGAATGATCAACTCAGCCAACTGCCCTTCACCACGATAGAGCATGTTGGAAAGTATCGGGTCTCGAAACCAACCCAAGGTTGACCAAGCATTCACATTTCGAATATTAGTATCATAACCAAGAGAATCAAGCCTTGCTCTTTCGGCAATGGCTTTTTCCTTTTCAAAAAAGCCTTTGTAACTAAAAGTCCCCACTATCGGGAATGCCCACTCATAAGGCTTTAGCTCAAATTCATCAGCCGCTGAGACATTCCAAAGTATCTCCTTGCCCTGTTGGTCATATATTGAAGTATAGTTGTCCGACTCATTGAGGCCTAGCTCCTCAATAGCAAAAGTCTTCACCTCCTCAATTATCCTAATCTTCACTTTCAATGAATCTGGAACATCAGGGTCATTCAAATAGACTTCTATCGGCCGAGCGTCCATAATCACCCGGAGTTGTCCTCTGGCTTGCCCTACCCCATACTGTAGTAGGTCGGCATAAGCGATCATGATCGCAACCAAAGCAAAGCCAATTACTAGTGCTATTTTCCCCTTTCTATTCAATTCTCTATCCTTTGATATACTTAATCTACAACCACATCAAAAAAGTTTCGTATACTTACGTGTATTACATAGTACTATACAATGCATAAAAACTCAGAACACTATGAATCAAAAAGAAAGACATACTAGAATCATTGGCAAAACATTTCTAGTTCTAGGCATTCTAGTGCTTGTCATCACTTCATTTTCTTTCAATTTCATACAGCTTACCGAAGGCTTCCTTGAAAATCATTTCGAAGACTGGAATTATGAGTTTGGTATCTTCACTCTAAACCATCCACCCTTCGGTTTACTCTACCTCATCCCTACATTTTATATGATTATTGGGCTGATAGATATTATTATTGGTCTGGGCTTGTTATCACAAAAACAATGGGCAAGAATAGCAGCTTTATTTTCGGCTATTCTATTTCTCTTTCAGTTTCCTTTGGGCACTGGTTTCGCCATCTATATATTTTACACTCTACTTGACGACCAAATTGTCAATAAAATTAGCTTTAACTCTAATTCATCCACCGAATCGAGTGACGTGCCTCCGAAATCAGCTTAGCCAATTAATTCCTGTCCTACAGGACTACATCAATCAATAACGCGGTTCTACGGCTATTATTCGCACGAGTTAATGAGACTCGTGGTGCTGCATACATAACAAAAATAGGAATCTACCTCAGAAGCTCTTAGCAAATTATAATGTAATACTAATTATATTAGCTATTTTTACTATTTACTATATACCTTAGTAATATCAGTGAGAATTGTTGATAATTGCGCTAGTAAAAATTAATTGCCACCATTAGTAAAATAGACCCTGTCATGAGCGAACAATCAGAGAAACTAAAAGCTTTACAGCTTACCATAGATAAGCTTGAAAAGACCTACGGTAAAGGTGCTGTGATGAAGCTTAGTGATGAAAAGGTGCTGGATATTCCTGCGATTTCTACTGGCTCTCTAGGTCTAGATATTGCCTTAGGCATTGGTGGTATACCAAGAGGCAGAGTGATTGAAATCTATGGACCAGAATCTTCTGGTAAGACGACCCTATCCATGCATTGCATAGCGGAAGCACAAAAGGCTGGCGGATTAGCGGCTTTTATTGATGCTGAGCATGCTTTTGATAAGCTCTACGCTGAAAAATTGGGTATAGACACTGAGAACTTGCTCATTTCTCAACCTGATAATGGTGAACAAGCTTTGGAGATCGCCGAGCACCTTATTCGCTCAGGTGCAATAGATATCATCGTGATTGACTCTGTCGCCGCTTTAGTACCAAAAGCTGAGCTAGAGGGCGAGATGGGTGACAGCAAAATGGGTCTTCAAGCGAGGCTGATGTCCCAAGCGCTTAGAAAACTGACTGGGGCTATCAATAAGACTGGATGCTCTTGCATCTTTATAAACCAGCTCCGAGAGAAGATCGGTGTGATGTTTGGCAACCCCGAAACTACCACGGGTGGTAACGCACTGAAATTTTATGCTTCCGTAAGGCTAGACATTCGTCGAATTGGTCAAATAAAAGAAAACGCGGATAATATACTTGGTAATCGTACGCGTGTAAAAGTCGTAAAGAATAAAGTGGCCCCTCCTTTCAAGGTCGTAGAGTTTGACATCATGTATGGTGCGGGCATTTCGAAAGTTGGTGAGATTATCGATTTGGGCGTTGAGCTCAATGTGATCAAAAAGGCCGGTTCTTGGTTCTCTTATATGGACAACAAATTAGGTCAGGGTAGAGATTCAGTCAAGCAGATTTTGCTTGATAATCCTGAATTGATGGAAGAAGTTGAAGGTAAAATCAAGAAGATCATCAACGGAGATGTGCCTGAAGAAACTCCAGAAAACGCTGCTAAGGCTTAAGATCGGATAGCAATCACAGGGTCTAGTTTTGCTGCCATACCGGCAGGCACTATCCCTGAGATCACTCCTATTATTATGGATACCATCACACCTAATAAGGCGTTGGAAAATGTAAGTGATAACTCTAGCGACCCTATTGGTACAAAAGTCAATAAATAGACAAGCAGGAGTCCCAATAGCCCCCCGATCGCGCTTAAGAACACCGCTTCGAAAAGGAATTGGAGCAATATGAAATAATTCTTTGCACCCAGCGACTTTTGAATGCCAATAATCGGAGTTCGCTCTTTCACGGACACAAACATTATGTTGGCAATACCAAAGCCACCTACCAAGATCGAAAAGCTTCCGATAACCCAGCCTGCTATGGTGATCACATCGAATGTAGATCCAATAAAACCCGCAATAGCCTCGGGCCGATTTAAGGCAAAACTATCATCCTCCAAAGGCTTCAATCCCCTCTTTCTGCGCATTAATCCTCGCAATTCATTTTCCAAGTCCACCAGACCATAGTCATTATCGATTCCCTTCAAAGAGATAGTCGTTGACAAGCCTCTAAATCTTCCAGCATAGTATAGCTTCCGAAAACTCTGGTAGGGTACCAATACTTTGTCATCATTGCTGGGGAGGCCCAGGAAGCCTTCTCCCTCCTCTTCCATCACGCCAATAACGGTGTACTTGATCCCTTTGACTTTTATCCTCTTTCCCAAAGCTGTCTGTCCAAAGGGAAATAGGTCATCAGAAATTCTAGAACCTATAATCGCCACGTTACGACCATTGGCTGACTCTTGAATAGTGAAATATCTCCCCTGCTCAACTGGTACATCGACCACATCGACGTAACCATAAGAAGCTCCGACCAAGTCTATATCTGTGCTACTATTATTCTCATATTTGAACGTAGATCTTGACCTTCGAGATAGCACAGTGATTCCCTGTGCATTTTTGATGTTGTCTTCCAAAAATCTAAACTCGTCGTAGGTCGGCTGTGGACGATTGAGGTATTTCCACCAAGGGTACGGGCCATTAAACCCGTAGGGCCATTTTTCCACATTGATATTATTGGAGCCTAAGAAATCAAAGCTACTCTTGAGTTTGGTTTCAAGTGAGTCAACCAAGGTGAACACGGCTATAATGGCAAAAATCCCTACGGTCACTCCTAGAAGCGATAGGACGGTACGCAACAGGTTGGTTCTTAATGCACTTACCGCGAATAAGAAACTCTCTCCAACAAGCCTTAGAGCAAGTGCTAGCTTCATGAATTAAATATGATCATCCCAAAACTGTTAAGCAAACTTTTACTACTTTTGCGTCCTCATTTATTTAGCTATTTAATTCCGCAGCATTAAATATGAAGTTATCCGCTTTTAAGTTCGAATTACCTCCAGATCGTGTTGCACTTTACCCTTCCGAAAACCGAGACGAATCGCGTTTGATGGTTATTCATAAGGATTCTGGTAAGATTGAGCACAAGGTATTCAAAGATGTTATCGACTATTTCAACGAAGGGGATACGATGGTAATTAACAATACCAAAGTTTTCCCTGCTAGACTGTACGGTAATAAGGAGAAGACAGGTGCGAAAATCGAAGTTTTTCTTCTTAGAGAGCTAAATAGAGAGATGCACCTTTGGGATGTACTTGTTGATCCTGCTCGAAAGATTCGTGTCGGAAACAAACTCTATTTTGGAGATGGTGAGTTAGTTGCTGAGGTGATTGACAACACCACGTCAAGAGGCAGAACGATCCGATTCCTATATGACGGCACAGACGAGGAATTCTACAAGTCTGTGGATACACTAGGTGAGACTCCTCTCCCGAAAAATATTCAAAGAAACGCTGAGCCTGAAGATCGTGAGAGATTCCAGACGATCTATGCCGAGCATGTAGGTGCTGTTGCAGCGCCAACTGCTGGGTTACATTTCACCAAATCGGTACTCAAGCGACTAGAGATCATCGGCACCAATATTGAGCCTATCACACTGCATGTGGGCCTTGGTACTTTCAGACCTGTAGATGTAGAAGATCTTACTAAGCATAAGATGGATTCTGAAAACTACGATGTACCAGCCAAGACCGCTGACATTGTGAATCGAACGATGGCTGAAAAGAAGCGAGTCATCGCAGTAGGCACTACCGTAATGAGAACCCTCGAAACATCTGTTTCGGCTGGAGGTCAGCTTAAAGAAAGTAGTGGATGGACAGATAAGTTCATTTTTCCTCCATTCGAGTTTAAAATCTGCGGTGGGTTGCTTACCAACTTCCATATGCCAGAGTCAACTTTACTCATGATGGCCAGTGCTTTTGGTGGTTATGATCTTATGATGGATGCTTATCAGTTGGCCATAAAAGAAAAATATAGATTTTTCAGCTATGGTGACGCGATGCTCATCATCTAGAATTAAAATTAAGGCTACCTGCCAATGACTCAGCAGGATAAGTTTGCAATCATAGTAGCAGGGGGATCGGGCACTCGTATGTCCTCAAATATCCCAAAGCAGTTCATTGAGATAGGTGAAAAGCCCATCCTGATGCATACGCTGGAAGCTTTCGATCGATATGACGCTGAGATTAAGATTATATTGGTTCTACCGAGAAGTGAGCAATCTGTCTGGGAGGATCTGATAGATCGACATTCCTTTAAGGTTTTGCATCGCATTATTGATGGGGGCAACAGCAGGTTCTCCTCTGTAAAGAATGGGCTGAGTGCAATTCCTGACGGCTCTCAAGGCCTAGTGGCTATTCATGATGGGGTACGGCCATTTGTCAGTTCAGCAATGATCGACCGCTCATTCGAAATGGCTGCCTCCAGCGGGAATGCCATTGCTGCTGTCGTATTGAAAGAATCAATTCGGAAAATTGCTGACGAATCTAGTCAGCATGTGCCAAGGACAGGTTATAGGCTTATTCAAACGCCACAAACATTTGCGGTAGCCGAAATCAAAGCAGCATTCAAACAGGAAGAAAAGGAAACCTTTACTGATGATGCCTCAGTTCTAGAAGCAAACGGAGGCAAGATTCATCTCTATGAGGGAGACTACAGAAATATTAAGATAACAACACCTGATGACTTGCTATGGGCGGAAGCATTTCTCGCCCAGTCTAATCAGTAGTTTAGTCAACCCAGAGGGCTAGTACTCGTCTTCATTAAAGAAGAAATCTTCCTTGGTCGGATAGTCCGGCCAAATCTCTTCGATACTTTCGTAGGGCTGCCCATCATCCTCAAGCTCTTGGAGGTTTTCTACTACTTCAAGGGGAGCACCGGAACGGATGGAAAAATCGATCAATTCATCTTTAGCTGCCGGCCAGGGAGCGTCTTCGAGGTAAGAAGCCAATTCTAATGTCCAATACATATTCTACTTATTTGCCGTTCTAAATTTTGCGCAAAAATAGATTTAAAATTATGATTTCAAAGTCCATTCCAGCTTAATTTCACTAACAACCAATATGTTAGCAAAAGAGTCATGTAGAAGGTAATACAGAAGATGACTCCCAAATGTTTCAAAAAAATCAGATGGTGTCGAGAGATTGCTTCATTTTACGCAATAAGCCCTTTTTCACCTGGACTTTATGTTTTTGCTGAACCAATTTCTGATCTACCATCTTGCCAAAGTTGCCTCGCTGAGATTGAAAATTACTTGCATTATCATAATAAGTCTGCAACTCTCGCTCATCTCTACTTAAAAGATCTCTCAACAGCTTCATCTGCACCCTAACCTGCTCTCTGGAGTTCTTCTGCTCGTATCCTTCATCACGATTTTCCGCTAGGCGCTTAACAAAGCTCAATTCAAGTAGCATATCGCTGAGGGTGCTAAATTCCTCCTGTTGCGGGCGATACACCTCTCTAGGGACATTCCCAATTTGTCGCCACTTGGACTTCAGTTGCTTTACCTCATCGGCTGTATCATCAGTCACGGTCAAGTTGTAATCTTTCAATTGCTGGATAATCGCTTGCTTCTGTTCGTAGTTTTGTTGCTGCTCTTCAGGAGAAGCATAGGGTCGCTCAGTTCTTGAATAACCAGCTTTCTTTACAGCTCGGCTAAATTTCATCTGTAGCTCCTTGAATTTTATACTTGGCACCTTACCCACCTCTCTCCATTCTTCTTGAATAGCGGAGAGTTCATCAGGTTTTGACTGATAAGCACGGTCTATCAGATCTGTATATTTCTGTACCCTAATGTCTATCAACTTCCTACGCTCCTCGTAGAACTCCTTTTTTCTCTCAAAGAAATCATTGAGCAAGTAGGCAAAACGCTCTTCAAAACCTTCTTGAAATTCTTCTAGAGCATTTCCTGTTTTTACCCATCTACTTTTAATGTCCAGCACGAGCTCAGTGGAAGCTTTCCAATCCGCCACCTTCAACGCTTCCTCTAGTTCGAGCATCAGCGCTCGCTTGATCTCTGTATTCCTCTGTCGATTTTGAGATATGATCTCGTTGAGGCTTGCCTCTACCTCCTTCATGCGATTTATCAAGGGAACATAGTCACCTAGACCATCATGCTGCCCTACTGAATCAAGCATGTGTCTGAGCTTCATTAGAAACGAACCCTTATTTTCAGACTCTTCGATAAGCCGCTCTAAATCACTTACTTTCTCCTTAAATTGATCAAACCTGTTGATGAAATATTGGACAGAGGCATCCTCATCATCCTCCTTGACCTCACCAATGACTCTATCGGAAAAATCCAGGTAAGCTTTAAGATGAATTTTATCATCTTCAATATATCCGTACGGGATTTCTTTTTTGGCCAAAACAGTGGTGGTTTCTTTTATCAGTCTTGCTACAAATAAACAAATTTGAGGATTAAATCCTCAGGCATTCGGGTGATAAACGCACCACACCTACGTGATTGCCGAAGTTTATCTTCCTTCCTTACATCCTACGTACTGCGACCCATTTTATTTTCATTATTATGCATCTTTACTAGACTAATCACCAAGATTCTATGAGCGACGAAAAGATCATTTTTAGTATGTCCGGTGTGGGCAAAGTATACCCACCTAAAAAACAAGTACTTAACAAAATCTATCTATCCTTTTTCTATGGTGCCAAAATCGGTGTTTTAGGCCTTAACGGCTCAGGTAAGTCTTCACTTTTGAAGATCATCGCCGGCATAGACAAGGAATATCAAGGGGAAGTGGTCTTTTCCCCAGGTTACAGTGTGGGTCTTCTAGAACAGGAGCCTAAGCTAGACCCAGATAAGACGGTGCTTGAGGTAGTCAAAGAAGGTGCTGCCGAGGTAGTCAATCTGCTCCAAGAATTTGAAGACATCAACCTGAAGTTCGCAGAACCTGAAATACTAGAGAACCCTGATGCTATGGAAAAGCTCATAGAAAAGCAGGGCGAGGTGCAGGAGAAGCTTGACCATCTCAATGCATGGGAGCTTGATAGCAAGCTAGAGCGAGCGATGGATGCCCTTCGTACTCCACCAGGAGATGCGAGTATCAAAGTCCTGTCAGGTGGTGAGAAGCGTAGGGTAGCTCTCTGCAGACTCCTCCTGCAGGAGCCAGATGTACTGCTACTTGATGAGCCTACTAACCACTTAGATGCAGAGTCCGTGCATTGGCTGGAGGCTCACCTACAGCAATATCCAGGCACTGTGATTGCCGTGACACACGACCGCTACTTCCTAGACAATGTGGCTGGATGGATACTCGAGCTTGACCGTGGTGAAGGCATTCCTTGGAAAGGCAACTACTCTTCATGGCTTGATCAAAAGCAAAAGCGACTAGCTGGAGAAGAAAAGCAAGAGTCAAAAAGACAAAAAACCCTACAACGAGAGCTGGACTGGATCAGGATGACCCCCAAAGGTCGCCAGGCCAAAGCCAAAGCCAGGCTGAGTGCTTACGACAAACTGGTGAGCGAGGAGTCAAGGGAAAAGGAGAACAAGCTTGAGCTTTACATTCCACCTGGACCGAGACTAGGTGCTCAGGTAATCGAAGCACATGGTGTCTCTAAGGCCTTCGGAGACAAGTTGCTGTTTGAGAATCTGGATTTTGCCTTACCTCAAGGTGGGATAGTTGGAATCATCGGCCCGAACGGTGCAGGAAAAACGACACTTTTCAAGTTGATTACGGGCAATGAAACTCCAGATGCTGGCTCATTCCAGGTAGGGTCTACTGTGGATACGGCCTACGTAGATCAGGAGCATGACAATCTCCTACCGGATAAAACGGTATGGGAAACCATATCAGATGGCAATGAGCTGATCGATCTTGGTGGACGGCAAATGAATTCTAGAGCCTATGTTGGGAAATTTAACTTTCAAGGGGCAGATCAGGAGAAGAAAGTCGGTCTGCTATCTGGTGGTGAGCGTAATAGGGTGCACCTAGCGGTTACTTTGAAACAAGGCGCCAACCTCCTCCTTCTTGATGAGCCTACCAACGATCTTGACATCAACACACTGCGAGCACTGGAGGAAGCATTAGAAAACTTCGGTGGCTGTGCCGTGATTATCTCTCACGATAGATGGTTCCTTGATAGAATATGTACCCATATTCTTGCCTTTGAAGGGGATTCGAAAGTGGTGTGGTTTGAAGGTAACTATACCGACTATGAAGAAAATAAGAAGAAGAGACTAGGCGATAGCGCTCCTACAAGGATTAGATATAAAAAGCTGCAATAAGATCAACGGGAGCCTGACTCGTGCTCCCTACTTTTGTACTTTCGGGTTTTCCACTCTTCAATCTCTTTCTCGAGTAGCGCCTTCTCTTCATCTGTGAGATCTTTTGTCATTAGCTGATTAAGATCGGGCTGACCTCCATCTACCCATGCCGTATACCAAAGATCGCCGATCATCTTAATAGAGGCCTTCATCCGTCGCTCTACCATACCGTCGAGCATGGTATGGTATGCCCTGGAGTATTCTCTAGAGTATACCTGTTGTACAGTTGTTCCTCTTTCTTCAAAACTGTACTTCTTGTCTTCCGTCCTCTCCGTTGACAGCCCCTTCTCAAAGGTCAGTACAGAGTCTAATGCCAAGTGCGCATTAGTGACTGCCTCCCAGGCCTTCAGTTGCACATTGTCCACATACTCTGCACCACCAGTGAATAGATCATATTCGTCATAGAACAACTCTGGTAGTCTTGACTCCCAAAAACCATGAATACCATACTGTCCACTAAACTGTCCATTATAGTTCTCAGTGGTATGCAAGGGGACGTTAGCATCCCCTATATAATGTCCTAGATCTGCGGAGAGCCTAAGTATGGCATCTAAATCTCGGTTGGTAAATGCAGTCGTCAACCAATTTTTCACCGAGTTGATATGCCATGGTACTATGCCGTAAGCCTGAAGAGTATCTTCTGTGTAGCGCTCCACTGCATCATTCCAATATCTCGGGATTTTATACAATGCGCTATCTCCATAGACATCAAGATCTATATAATGTCTGGGTGCCTCATTGGCCACTGCGTATCTCCGCCTATCCGGATTGACGGCATTTTCGGTGATGTACTGAATGTTCTTTTTGTAAAAAGGGAGCATCTCAATGGGAAGAGTGAACACTGCAATTCTATTGATACGTTGGTGCCCGAAAAAGCCCCATCTGATACTTGTGCTACCACAGAATAGCAGCGGCAACACCAACAAACACCCTATTTTCAATCTATTTTCCATTCTGTGCTCTAATATCGTAAAAGCCGTAGACTAATCATTTTCCGGTAGGTAAACTTTAAATGAAATGTAAAATGAACATAATAATTCATAGCCCATGTTTGTAATTATCTAGAGAAGCTCTAAGTTTGCGTTCTCAATTTTCTAAGTAGAAGCAAAAGCGAAAATGGCAAATCATAAATCAGCGCTAAAAAGAATCAGATCAAGCGAGACAAAACGCTTGAGAAACAGGTATCAGCACAAAACTACACGTACGTTCATCAAGCGTCTCAAAGAGACCACTGATAAGACGGAAGCTGAAGAGTTATACAAGACCGTAGTGAGCATGATTGATAAACTTGCGAAGAAGAACATCATTCATAAGAATAAAGCTGCTCACCAGAAGTCGAAATTATTTAAGCACGTACAGACGCTCTAAATAGATTCTGTAATGAAGGTTTGAAGCCAGATCCTAGTTGGATCGGGCTTTTTTGTTTTTAGACACTGGGAATACACATCGCTCATATTTATCTTCTACTTGGTTAGAAAAGATAGATCATGAAAGCACCCAACTTCACTATTAAACAATGGGCGGAAGAGGATAAGCCAAGAGAAAAACTCCTACTTAAAGGGAAGTCCGCGCTATCGGATGCAGAGCTCATCGCCATCCTCATTGGGTCTGGAACCACTACGATGAGTGCCGTAGACTTGTCAAAACTTATCCTTTCAGAAGTCGGTAACAGCCTCCATGACCTAGCCCGGTTACAAGTCAAAGACTTGCAAAAATTTAAGGGCATAGGAGAAGCCAAGGCTATTACTATCGTCAGTGCACTCGAGCTGGGCAGAAGAAGAGGTCTTCTTGATAAACCTGCAAAAGTTAAAATATCCACTTCAGAAAGTGCTTATCAGCACATGCGGCCTTTCCTTCTTGATCTTGATCATGAGGAGTTTTGGATCATATTGCTTGATCGAGCAAATCAGGTGATAAGGACTGAATCAATCAGTAGCGGCGGTGTGGCAGGTACTTATGTAGATAGTAGAATTATCTTCAAGGCCGCCATCGCTCACCTAGCGAGCTCAATAATCCTTGTACACAACCACCCCTCCGGCCAGCTAAAACCTAGTCAACAAGACATTCAACTCACTAAAAAACTAGTTGCGTCAGGTCGAATATTAGACATTCCGATTGTCGATCATCTTATCTTTACTGACCATAGCTTTTTTAGCTTTGTAGACGAATCGATGATTTGATATGAAAAAGAGTTTTATCTGGATCTTAGGTGCTGGGATCATCCTCATTATTGGATTTTCCATATTGACCTCTGGGGAGGATCCTGAGGCCTACCGGCAAAGAATCTTGAAAGAGCGAATGGAAAAGAATGAGTTTTTAAGGAACTCTGACACTTCACCTTTCAAGGGAAAGTCCTTCAAAGGGCTAAATTACTTCGAGCCAGACCTGGAGTACAAAGTCATGGCAAAGGTCGAAAAGATAGAAACAACGGCATATATGAACATCCCCACTAGCGATGGAAAAGTGGAACGCTACCTTAAGTTTGCTTATGCTGTATTCGATCTTAAAGGTCAGCGACTAAAGATGCTTATTCTCAAAAAAGTGGGAATGGGAAGTACTTCGGTGATTTTTACGGCCTTTGCTGATGATACCTCGTCTCAAGAGACTTATGGAGGGGGTCGCTATCTGGATCTTGAGCTGAAAAATGCTCGCCAAATTGAGCTGGACTTCAACAAGGCCTACAATCCCTACTGCGAATACGATCCTAAGTTCAGCTGTCCACTACCTCCGAGTGAGAACATTCTGCCCATTGCGATCATGGCCGGTGAGAAAAACTATCACACTGAGTGACCCCTACTCAATTAGTTCGTTTTCATTCGCCGTGGCATCCTCATTTCATTAATTTTACGCCTCAATTTTTCAATCCGACATACCAAAAAGATGAAAATCTCTCTTACCTGGCTTAAAGAATTTATCGACCTACCGGAATCGACTGAGCAGATTAGTCAATGGCTGACTGGCACTGGCCTGGAAGTAGAGGGCGTTGAGACCTATGAAGAAATTGAAGGTGGATTAGAAGGCTTGGTGATCGGTGAGGTACTCACATGTACCAAGCATGCAAACGCTGACAAATTATCCGTTACAACCGTTGATATTGGTAATGACACCATCTCTCCAATCGTATGTGGAGCACCCAATGTAGCCGTCGGGCAAAAAGTTGTGGTGGCAACTGTCGGAGCAATCCTCTATCCTTCCGGTGGAGAATCCTTTAAAATCAAGAAGGCTAAAATCAGAGGTGAGGTGTCCGAAGGCATGATTTGCGCCGAGGATGAGATCGGTCTAGGCACATCTCATGATGGCATCATGGTATTATCGACAGATCTCCCTAATGGCACTCCGGCCAAAGAGTATTTCAAGCCATCCATCGATGAAGTAGTCGAGATTGGCCTGACTCCCAATCGAGCCGATGCTGCCTCACACCATGGGGTAGCACGGGATCTTCGCGCACTTCTAGATCGTCCTATTACTCTACCGGAAAGTCATCTCCCCGAAGCAGGCAAGGGAAAGGCCATTACAGTAGAAGTAAGAAACACAATCGCCTGCCCTAGATATTCAGGTTTGACCATATCAGGAATCAAAGTTGATGATTCGCCTAGCTGGCTACAAAATAGGCTAAAAGCTATTGGACTATCTCCTATCAACAATGTCGTGGACATCACCAACTACATACTTCATGGGCTTGGACAACCGCTACATGCCTTTGATGCAGATGAGATCACAGGAGATAAGATCATCGTGGATACACTCCCAGAAGGCTCCAAATTCATCACCCTAGACGAAAAGGAAAGAAAGCTGGCTTCATCTGACCTGATGATATGCAATGCTGATCTAGAAGGTATGTGTATTGCTGGCGTGTTTGGTGGTATCAAATCTGGAGTAAAGCAGAGCACCACCAGCATTTTCTTGGAGAGTGCTTGTTTCGCACCCGATTATATTCGGAAGACTGCTCAAAAGCATCAACTAAAGACTGATGCCAGCTTTCGATTTGAGCGAGGCACAGACCCAAACAACACGGTCTTTGCACTCAAGGTAGCCGCCAAGCTGATCACTGAGTTTTGTGGTGGTGAGATCACCTCAGATATAACCGACATCTACCCTAGCTCCGTTGACGATTTTGTAGTGCCCGTCAAGTATAAAAATATTGATCGCTTGATCGGCAAGTCACTTGACAGAGACTTTATCAGAAAGACACTTGAACTGCTCGATATCAAAATCGAATCAGAAACTGAGCTTGGCTTTACAGCAGTAGTTCCTCCGTATCGCGTGGATGTGACTAGAGAAGCCGATATCATTGAAGAGATTCTCAGAATTCACGGATACGACAATATCGAATTGTCTTCTCAATTAGGAAGCACTTACCTATCAGAATTTCCTGATAAGGACAAGACTTCTATAATGGGTAAAGTGGCCAATTTGCTGGTAAGTAGAGGCTACGCAGAAATCTTCACCAACTCTCTGTCTAACCCTACATTAACCGCCGATACTACCGACTGGCCGGCAGATCAAAATATAGAAGTGCTCAATAAGCTCAGTGAAGAACTTGGCATTCTTAGGCCAACGTTACTCTTCACCGGGCTTGAGTCTATCAGATACAACATCAGCCATAAGCAGTCCAATCTCAAATTCTTTGAGCTTGGTAAAAGCTATACCCTGTCTGATGGTAAATACAAAGAAAAGGAGCATCTGGTACTCTTCCTTTCTGGTAAGACCCAGGAGGAACATTGGGACGCAACTCCAGAAGGAATAGACTTTCACGACTTAAAGGAATCTGTCATTGCTGTTTTGAGCAAACTTGGGATCAGCAGCCTTGATAGTCAGCCTACTGAAAATGAGACTTTTCAATATGCATTGAGCCTATCAACTAATGGAAGACATCTAGCCAGTCTTGGGTTGGTAGCACCTCAGCTTGCAAAACGCTCAGGTATAAAATCCCCGGTATTCTTTGCAGACATTGACTGGAAGGCTTTGATGAAGTCAGCCGGAAAGCAACCGACATACACGCCGGTCTCCAAGCATCCAGAAGTCCGTAGAGACCTCTCACTGGTCATTGACAAAAAAGTTTCATTTAAAGACATTCAGGAAGTTGCTTTAACGGTTGAAAAAAGGTTACTTAAGAAGATTAATGTCTTCAGTGTTTACGAAGGTGAAAAAATAGAAGAGGGTAAGAAGTCCTACGCACTAAGTTTCATTCTTCAAGATCAAAACAAGACACTTCAAGACAAAGCCATCGATAAGGTCATGCAGCAGTTGATTGAAAAATTTGAGTCTGACTTAAACGCACATATTCGAAAATAATATGGCAAATACTGATCTAAGAGGAGAGCTGTCTTCACTCGAGAGAAAAGTGCTTTTACTGATAAGTGAACACAAGAAAACGAAGGAGGAAGTAGTCCAACTCAAGCAACAAAACCAAGACTTAAGGTCTGAGTTACAGCACAAAAGCGAGCAAATCGGTAGCTTTCAGAATAATCGGAAAATTAGTAGTATTGTAGATAGCATGGTAGTGAAAGACAACAACACTGCAGAGCTAAAGCAAGTAATAAATGATTATATAAAAGAAGTTGATAAATGTATAGCTCAGTTGAGCCAGTAATCAATAGAACAAAGCTCAATGGCTGAATTATCAATAAAAATAAGAATTGGGAATAGAGAATACCCGATGAGGGTAAAGGCCGAAGACGAGGAAATGATTCGTCAGGCGGGGAAGAAAATAAACGAACAGATTAAAGCTTATCAAGACCAATTTGGTATTGATGATAAACAGGATTTATTAGCAATGGTAGCTTTCGACAGTGTGGTTGATAAGTACCGCACGGAAGACAAGCTTGCCACTACTGACGAGCTTGCTCATGAGCAAATCCAAAGGCTTAATCAACTCGTTTCTCAATCACTTTAATTTTTAATAGCGACATTTATTCTTGAGTTATCTGTGCGTGGGTTGACTACCATCAAGTATTAACCCATTAATTAGTACCCATATGGATAACATCATATATATCATCGCCATGCTTGTGTTTGGTGGTGTAATCGGCTTTTTGATAAGTCGCTTCTTACTCAAAAGGTCTGCTGATAAGAAGAAAAAAGAAGCAGAAGACAAAGCTGCACTAATCGTCAAAGAGGCGGAACTCACTGCCGATAATATCAAAAAAGACAGAATACTTGAGGCGAAGGAGAAGTTCCTAAAGCTTAAGTCTGAGTTCGAAGAAGAATCCAATCGTAAGCGAAACCAGATCATCTCCAATGAGCAAAAACTCAAAAAACGAGATGATCAGCTCAACAAGCAGATCTCTCAAAATAAGAGAGCAGAAGCTGAGCTAGAGTCGATGAAAGAGAATGTATCGGCTCAAATGGAAATCGTCAAGAAGCGCAAGGAAGACATGGAGCGTATCAAGGAGCAGCAAGTAGCCATCCTTGAGAAAGTAGCCAACTTGACTGCCGACGATGCTAGAGATCAACTCATGGAAACCTTGAAAGACGAAGCGAGAACGCATGCTTCGTCTCATATCAAGGAAATCATCGAAGAGGCTAAGCTGACTTCAGCCAAAGAAGCCAAGAAGATCGTCCTACAAACCATTCAGCGCACTGCTACAGAGCACGCCATTGAGAATTGTGTCTCTATTTTCAATATTGAAAGTGACGATATCAAAGGAAAAATTATTGGTCGAGAAGGTCGAAACATAAGAGCGCTTGAGGCGGCTACTGGAGTCGAAATAATCGTAGATGATACTCCAGAAGCAATTATCATTTCAGGTTTTGATCCGGTTCGTAGGGAGATCGCCAGACTGTCCCTGCATAGACTAGTGACAGACGGACGAATTCATCCTGCGAGAATCGAAGAGATTGTTGGTAAAACCACCAAAAACATTGACGAAGAGATCGTGGAGATCGGAGAAAGAACTGTCATAGATCTGGGCATTCACGGCTTACATCCTGAACTAATCAAGATGGTTGGGCGAATGAGGTTCCGATCATCGTACGGACAAAACTTGCTACAGCACTCTCGGGAAGTCGCCAACTTATGTGCGACCCTCGCTTCAGAGCTTGGACTTAATGCTAAGCTGGCCAAGAGAGCAGGACTACTACACGATATAGGCAAGGTGTCCCCGGACGAGCCAGAGCTACCACACGCGATCATCGGCATGGAGCTTGCCAAGAAGTATAAAGAGAATGCAGAAGTCTGCAACGCTATTGGTGCACACCACGATGAGGTGGAGATGACTTCAATGATCTCTCCGATCATACAAGCGTGTGATGCTATCTCGGGATCGCGTCCAGGTGCACGTCGTGAGATCATGGAGTCTTACATCAAGCGCCTCAAAGATCTTGAAGCGCTTGCTCTAGAATTCGATGGTGTAAACAAGTGCTACGCCATCCAGGCAGGTCGCGAGCTGAGAGTCCTGGTCGATGCAGATCATGTAACTGATAAGCAGTCAGAAGATCTCTCCTTCCATATCTCTCAGAAGATAGAGAAGGACATGCAGTATCCGGGTCAGATCAAGGTGACAGTGATAAGAGAGACACGGTCTGTCGCATTTGCTAAATAATAGAATTTATTCTCAACAAATCCCGATAGTGACCCTATCGGGATTTTGTGTTTATGCAGCAGCACCTTTCCAAAACTCAAGTCGAAACTTTAATTCGAGAACTCAAGAGCAATCAAAATATTGAGTTGCAATATGTGACAGAAAAACACGCGCTGAGGCTAATGCACCAAGAACAAGAAATAGGTCAGTTGCGTTTGCCCTTATCAATACACTATGAGAAGGAGCGCCCTCTAAATTACTTATTGCTTCTCATCCAAACCGGGCATGCAGCCATAGGCTGTTTCCAGGGAGGTGAGAACATCAATCATAAAGTCTTCAAGTCGTACCTGGTAAGAAAGAAGCAGGGTATGAGCCAGCTCAAGTACCTTAAGACCAGAGGAAAATCCAAAGCTGGATCACGTGTCAGACTCGGGAATGCCACAGACTTTTTTGAAAAGATCAATGAGCGCACAGAAAGCTACCTATCGGAATACGCTATAGACCGCATAGCTATCAGCTGTCCTAAGACGATTTGGCCCTACCTATTCCAAAGTAAGCATGACTGTCCGTTCGAAAAGAAAGATGAGCGGCTGTATAAAGTACCCTTTCATGTGAATACACCTAAGTTGGAAGAGCTGATGAAAATCAATAGGTCGTTGCAAGGCGGATTGATGGAAATCGAAGATTCCCACTGGCCAACAGTAAGGAATTCGATTGAAGTAGATAAGCTCTAAAAGTATGCAGATTGAAATTTTAACTTTCAATCTGCATACTTTTATTCTATTTTTCATGTAATTTGAAAATTATAAATTCAAATTGCATACTTTTGAAACATGATCGTACTAGCAAGAAACTTGCGTCCCGCACTGTTGCAAGCACTCAAAGCTATGCCTGTGGTAGCACTACTCGGTCCTCGACAGGTAGGCAAGACTACCCTCGCCAGAGCGGTAGCCCAAGAAGACACTGATAAACCGGTCAGTTACTTTGATCTGGAGCTAGATTCCGATCTGGCCAAGTTTGCAGATGCGGAGGCATTTCTAAGACAGCAGGAAGGCAAGCTTACGATCATTGATAAAATCCAACATCAGCCGCAGCTTTTTCGCATACTCAGAGGCTTGGTTGATGAGCGCAAACGTCAGGGTGAACGTACGGGACAGTTTCTCCTTCTCGGATCGGCCTCTCGTGACCTACTACAGCAAACCTCAGAGTCACTAGCCGGTAGAGTGAGGTTTTTGGAACTCAATCCACTGACCTTGGCAGAGGTGCAATCAGAAAACGAATCTATCGACTTCACGGATCAGCTTTGGATGCGCGGAGGGTTTCCTGATAGCTACCTGGCAGTCAACAATCAGGAGAGCTATAATTGGAGAAATGATTTTATTCGAACTTACATAGAACGGGATATTCCTCAACTAGGCGTCAACATTCCTCCAACCAAAATGCGCCGGTTCTGGACAATGCTCGCCCATCTCAATGGCCAACAAGTGAATTTTTCCAATCTTGGAAAAAGTCTGGATGCCACACATACCACGATTCGCAACTATCTTGATCTGCTTACTGACCTCTATATGGTACGGCAGCTTACGCCATGGTACGGCAACACCAAAAAAAGGCTGGTCAAGGCTCCCAAAGTGTTCGTGAGAGACACGGGGTTACTACATCGCTTGCTCGGCATTCAGGACTACAATGCTCTACTTAGCCACCCAGTGATAGGATCATCGTGGGAAGGATTTGTGATCGAAAATATATTGACTCAGCTAACAGATGACTGGACTCCCAGCTACTATCGCACCTCCAACGGCACTGAGATCGATCTGGTGCTGGAAACAACTAGCGGTGAAATATGGGCTATCGAAATCAAGCGCTCGCTGGCTCCCAAGATCAAAGCGAGCTATCACCACGCTGCTGAAGATCTGGGTGCCCATCGTAAGTTTGTGATTTACTCAGGAAGGGATCAGTTTCCTATCTCCAATGAGACTGAGGTGATTGGATTGGCTGGTTTTATGGAACTACTATCGAAATACCAAGACAATTCAACGAGTGAGACCTAATAACTCATCAATGTGCCATACTTCATCCAAGGAAAAAGAAGATAGATATTGACCATCAATAATCTCATAATCAAGTCGTTCATTTCTGGTCAAAGTTTGCATCAATTCAACTTTAGTAAGAGAGATCAGTACATTTTCACAATTGCTTAAATGCATAATCAAGTGACCACTATCTGAAAATCGAATTCTATCAAGAACTAATGACATATCTTTCTCTCAGAACTTGCAATACGAAGTAATTATCAAATCAATCCATCTTCAAATCACACATACAATGCCCCCACAAACTCTCCATACCCATTATACTTAAGCGTTGGTCGCTCCTCTCCGTCTGGGATCATCTTCTCTACGGCTTGTGACCAGCGTGGATGAGGCACTTCAGGGTCTACATTGCTCAGGAAGGGATACTCATCTGCCCGGATCGTATTCCAGAAAGTATCAGGCTGCTGATCCGTAAATTCAATCTTCACAATAGACTTGGGGTTCTTATAGCCATACTTCCAAGGGGTAATGATTCGCATCGGGGCGCCATGCTGTTTGGGCAGTACTTTACCGTAGATGCCGGTCACGCACATTGGTAGCTCGTTCATAGCTTCATCGATTCGTAAACCTTCCGTATAGGGCCATGGATACCAGTCTTGGTTCTTAACTCCAGGCATCTGATCGGGACGAGCCGCAGAGTAGAATCGAATGAACTTTGCATCATTACTCGGCTCAAGGTACTTCACCAATTGCGCTAGCGGGAAACCAGTCCAGGGCACGGCCATTGACCAGCGCTCCACACAACGGAAACGATACACACGCTCTTCCTGACCAAATCGCTTGATCCAGTCTGCCAAATCGAACTTACCCGTTTTGGCTGCTAAGCCAGTAACCTCGATCTGCCACTCGCTGGTATCAAACTGATCTACATGCTCATGCACATTATAGATATCTGGATCGCCGGAAGTGATGAACTCATAGAAATTGTTGTGGGTAGTAGCTATCTCCTCCTCAGTGAGTGGACGGTCAATTGTATATTTTTCATTTCGGGTGGCAGGGAAGAATTTGTTCATACCCTCAAAGGAAAAGTCACCCGCCTTTGAAGAGATGGGCTCAGCTATTGCCTCCTCCACCGCCTTCTTCTCAGCAGCAGGGCTACAAGCATTGATCAGCGGGGCTGCAGCTAGCAATCCTCCGGTGGCTATCCCCAGCCGCTTCAGAATCTCTCGACGATTGTAATAATCCGATTCTTCTGTGGGTCTAAGCCCTCTGATCTGCCATGCCTTGGGGATAATTATATTAGCCATATTCGTATATCTTTAGCGTTTTGAGTGGATCAATGAAGATAACCAAACATCCCATGAATTTAAAAATCCTTACTGCGAGCATAGCCATTTGTCTTACCAGCGGCAGCTATGCCCAAGTCCCTGGACCAAGTTTTGAACAGGTACTGTCACTACAGGCACCCTCAAGTCCCATCATCTCACCCGACGGGAAAATGATCGCTTATCATGTCCGCTCGACCGACTGGGAAAACAACCGCTTCGATACTGAAATCTGGCTCTACAACGGGGTGGACGAACCCTTCCAGCTTACCTATACCAAAGACGAGAGTAGCACCGGCCCGGAGTGGTCGCATGACAGCAAATACCTCGCCTTCTCCGCCGATCGTGGCAACAAATCACAGATCCACATCATTCGCGCTAGCGGTGGAGAGGCACTACCGGTCACCAGTGAGGAAGAAGGTGTTGGCAGCTTCTCCTGGGCGCCCAACGCCTACAAGATCGCCTTCACAAAGCCGATCAAGGACAAAGATCTCACCAAATCGCGCGAGGACGCATTCGGAAAATACGCGGTAGAGGACAAGGAGATTGTGCAAAACCATTTGTTCTATATCGCCTTCGATCCTGCCAATATTCCACAGCCGAATATGATTCCGTGCGACAAGTCTGACTCCACTGCGACTTGCCTCTCCCTACCGGAATCGGTGCAGTTGACCAGCGACCTTAGCTATACCGTTAGCGATTTTGACTGGTCACCAGATGGTAGCAAGATCGCCTTTACCCATCAACCTTCTACTGCCATCTCGGACTTTATGAAAGCCGACATCTCCATCGTCACCCCATCAAGTGTCACGGTCAGCGCTCTAGTCAGCAATCCAGGGCCAGATACGTCCCCAGAGTGGTCGCCTGACGGTGATCAGATCGCCTACCTCACCACAAATGGTGACATGACGGCTATCTTCTACAGCAATAGTGTGGTCAAAACAATACCAGCATCCGGCGGTGACCCAACTACAATCGATCTTGGCGTTGACGAAGATATTCGGTCGATGGAATGGGAAGGTGATCATCTGTACTTTATCGCCAGGCAAAAGACAAAGCAGTATTTGAATAGATATGATTGGAAGAAAAAAACATCTTCGACCGTATTCACCAAGCCTGATAATATCTACAACTACTCCCTATCAGAAAATGCTGAGTACGTCGCTGTGAGAGGTCAGCACTATGACGACATTGATGAGGTCTACCACTCTCCTACCGGAAAGCCTGTGCTAACGAAGATTACCAACTTCAATAAGCAAATCTCAGATTGGGCCCTCGGGACATCAGAGGTGGTATCATGGAAAAGTCAAGATGGCGCCACCATAGAAGGTGTCCTTCACAAGCCGGCCGACTTTGATCCTAACAAGAAATATCCACTGCTCGTCGTAATCCATGGTGGCCCAACTGGAGTAGATCGGCCTACGCCGGTACTCAGCTATGTTTACCCAGTCAATCAGTGGCTGGCCAAAGGTGCCGTCATCCTGCGACCAAACTACCGAGGGTCTGCAGGCTATGGTGAAGCCTTCCGCTCTCTCAATGTGAAGAACCTTGGCGTGGGTGATGCCTGGGATGTAATGTCAGGTGTGGATTATTTGATAGACCAAGGCTTTGTCGATGAAGATCGCATGGGTAGCATGGGTTGGAGCCAGGGAGGCTATATCTCGGCCTTCCTTACAACCAATACCAACCGTTTCAAGGCCATCTCCAATGGTGCAGGCATCAGCAACTGGATGACCTACTATGTCAACACGGACATCCACCCTTTTACAAGACAGTATCTTAAGGCGACACCTTGGAGCGATCCTGAGATCTACGCTAAAACATCACCCATGACCAATATCAACAATGCGTCCACTCCTACGCTGATCCAGCATGGGGAGTTTGATAAGCGTGTACCGATCCCCAACGCTTATGAGCTTTATCAAGGCTTACAAGACGTGGGAGTGCCTACGGAGATGATCGTTTACAAAGGCTTTGGTCATGGTATCACTAAGCCTAAAGAACGATTGGCAGCCATCTGGCACAACTGGCAGTGGTTCGGCAAGTATATCTGGGGAGAAGATATCAAGCTACCTTTTGAAAAGGATACCGAGTAGTACCATCAGACTTACGAAGTTTTGAAAACTTCGTAAGTGGAGCTGAGTCAGTCATAGGCAATGCCAATCACTGCTGATCTGACAGTGCTTCTACCTTTTCTCTAGCCTTCTCATTGTCAGGATTGATCTCTAGCACTTTTTGGTAGTTTTCTATAGCTAACGCTATCTGACCATCTTGCTCAAGTGCTTCAGCATAACTATCATAGACATTGGGATCATAGGGGAAGAAGCGTGTGTTGAACATAAATGTCATTATGGCTTCCCGAACCCTACCTGATCTCAAGTAGACATATCCTAAAGTGTTCAGCTCAACACTACGGCCGGCTTTGCGGTAGACCGCATTCAGATGAGTCTTCATATCATCTTTGATCTCGGTATCAGACTTGGTTGCCAGTAGCTCGATCATGGCAGTAGCTCCTCTATAGTTGGGCGCTGATGCATAACCTAGTGCTATTTGTGCTAAATCAGTTTCTAGTTCATTTACCGGCGACTCCACTATCCGCGCAAATTCTTCCCCATCCCTAGAGAATATGAAAGTCGGTACGCGATGAATGTTTCTACCTTTTTCTTCTCCCTCCGGCCCCTGTTTGTAGTTCTCAGCGCCATCATAGAGCGCTACGATCTTAAGCTGTGAAGTATCCAAACCAAGTGACTCCCACAAGTTGATAAAACGTGGCACCCACATTTTGCTATCACCACACCAAGTGCCCAGGAATATCTCAACCTTGGCTTCCTTTAGGTTCTTTGACCAAGCTGAAGGCTTGTCCGACTTTTCAAATGCTCGGTAGTTTTCATTATACCATTCTTGGTAGGGGGCATTCTGTAAATCACTTAACTGAATTTCTCCAGCTAGATGTATGTCTCCACTTTGGTTTTCATAGGTCAAGGCTTGACCAAGGCTCATCAGAGGGCTGAGGGTAATTAACAATAGGCTCACAATTCTTGTCATAATAGTCAGGTTTTAGTGTGAGCCAAAACTAGAACCGACCTCCGCAAATTGTTGTTAATGAGTACCTAACGGTTTGTTAATGGATTGTTAAAGGTGACCTGTGCACGACAGCAGACTTCCGAAGTTTCGTATTTCCTACGCAGTGCGCTAAGCCAGCATAGAATGTGATTTTACAGTGACTCCTCTTGCGCTGAAAACTTCGTAGGTCTCAGTCCGTGCTCGAGCATACTGTCGACTTCATGGAAATCGTCTCCTCTTCAAGCTTTTTTGAAGACTATCCGTAACCAATGGAGCCTCACACTCACTTTCATTTCTCATTCAGGCGTCTTCTCTCCTGGCCAGTCTTTCTTGAAGTCCTTCCAGTAGTCAGCTACTGTTGACTTCATTTCTTTTCTTAAGAGCAGAATACCAATCAAGTTAGGAATAGTCATTAGTGCTATGGTGATTCCCGATAGGGTCCATATAATAGTGGTATCTGTGAAAGCCGCCAGGAAGAAAGCAATCACATAAACAATCCTAAAATAGACCACAGACTTGCTACCAAAGAGGTAGGTCATTGCCCGGTCACCATAGTAAGACCAAGAAATCGCTGTACTGAAGGCAAACAACAGGAGGCCGATCGAGACAATATACTGACCAAACTCACCGAAGTAGCTACGTGTGAAAGCTATAGTAGTCAATGGAGCACTGTGCACAAGCGACTCACCGCTAAACACCAACTGACCATCCTGGTCATTAATCACACCATCAGTCACCTGAATCTGGCCGCTATATGGATTTTCCTCAAGCATCACCCTGATATTTTCGGCGATAGAGCGAGCGTGGAGTATGCTTAGGCTGTTTTGAATATTACCATTGACCACATTGAGGTCGCCAGTAAAGGTAGGCTGATCTGTCCGGCCGTTGATATGTAGAAATAGTTTTTCAGCATCTGTGTCATTGCCTTCTGCGTAGGTCTCAGACATGACGATCATGTCCGTATTCTGGAATGTATTCTGGTGCTTCTCATTCCATACACCTGATGAAAGTAATACCAGACCAGTCAGTGTACAGATGACGATAGTATCAATGAACGGCTCAAGGATCGCAACTAGTCCTTCTGATACAGGCTCATGTGCTTTGGCAGATGCGTGTGCGATAGGCGCAGAACCCTGACCTGCTTCGTTAGAGAAGAGGCCTCTGTTGACACCTCTGTTAAAGGCATAGGCAATCGTTGCTCCCAGGAAACCTCCAGTCGCTGCACTTCCTGAGAAGATATCAGCAAAGATCGAAACGAAACTAGGGATGATATTTTCAATATTGTAAAAGATAACTGCCATCGCACCGATGAAATAGATGAGTGCCATCGCAGGTACGAGCTTAGAAGTCACCGCAGCGATACGCTTGATTCCTCCAATAATCACCAAACCTAAGCAGACAGCAAGGACACCTCCGGTCAGCATTTTATCTAATCCAAAAGTTGCGAAAAGCGAGTTGGCGATACTGTTGATTTGAGGCAAACTACCAGTACCAAAAGAGGAGAGTACTGTAGCGAAAGCAAAAAGAGCAGCCATCCATCTTAAGTCTAGCTTCTTACCAAAAAGCTCGAAATTGGCATTCTTCATGAAATACATTGGTCCACCGGCCATAGAGCCATCACCAGTCTTTTCGCGGTATTTATGCGATAGCGTCACCTCTACGAACTTAGTTGTCATACCTAGTGCAGCTGTGACTAACATCCAAAATATAGCAGCCGGACCCCCAAGGTGAATCGCTAAGGCCACACCGGCAATGTTGCCCGTGCCGACAGTTCCCGATAGGGCAGTCGCCAAAGCCTGAAAGTGGGAGGTGTCGCCCTCGTCATCTGCCTTATCAAACTTGCCCTTGACGATGCTTAACGCAAAGCCGAAATACCTGATCTGTGGAAACTTGAGGTAGACTGTGAAAAACACGCCTGTACCCAGAAGTAAATAGACAAACCATGAAGAACCACCGATGTATCCATCTATGGTTCCTAATATCTCGTTGAGTTCCTGCATAGTATAGTTTAGGTTTAGAAGCCAACAAAAATATACATTCTGACCACAATCGATAATCTATTTAGCCTGAGCGGCAACTCCTGTCGTAACTAAAAAAATAGTTACTCCATTTTTCTACAGAATACAGCCCAAAAGAAAAAAATAGGACCTTTTACCTACTCCAAAAGGGGTGATTTTCGCTTTGAGAATAATGGAATCACAGTGAAGAACGTTTCTTTTGGATATGATCAGATTGATATCAATAGGATTAGTGGGCGTGGTGTTGGCGATGAGCGGGTGCCTGAACTATTATGTGAGCAGCTCTAACAGACGGCTGATAGAAATACCCACAGTGGGGCACGACCGAACCGTGGATATCTACTTGCAATCTGAGATACCCAAAGAAGACTACATCAAGATAGAAGTGCTGGAACAAAAAGCACTGGAGAGTGAATCTACCGCTGACCTGATATATAGCCTTGGGCAGGAAGCAGGTCGCCGAGGTTATGATGGTATCATTTTGCAAGATGAGATGCTATCGACCATTATCGAAGATGATGAGAGTTTTTTGGAGACCGTATCCGAAATAATCACGGGTGAAGGGATTCCTGACAACTACTTCAGAGGCACTATCCGATATCTCACAGCTGTCGGTATCATCTACAAAGGCAATCTTACTTATCTAGACAAACTGTCCAAGGCTGAGCAGTTGCTGGATCCTTATGGCAATTTACTAGCTACAATATCCTTCGATTATCGTGGGCAGATTGATTCGAAATCACAACGTCTGGATAGAAAGGAGGGGCTGTACTTGTCTAACTTCTACCAGTATTCACCAGTGCATCTACTAAAGGAAGAATCAGACCATTGGAAATACAAGCAGGAAGGTGACTACATCGTCAAGCGGGTATATAGTAAGAATGCAACAAGAAATAAGGCTTGCTATTTTGAGTATGATAGTGAACATCGCATCAGCCAGGCTACCATCAAGAACACTTATCCTCAGCGGCTCACCGAGGTAGTTTATTTCACCTATGATGAGGAAGGCAGACTCGCTGAGCAGCGCATTGTATCACAGCACCGTACCCGAATGATCGACTTTCACTATGTCAACGATCGGTTGCTCTCCCGACAGATTTGGGAAGTGAGTGGTGAAGAAAAGAAGTTACTATATCAGACAAATATTATCCACTATGACAGCCAGGATATAGACTCACTCAAACAATTGGTGACCGCCACGAGACATTAAAGGTCTACCAGACTTTAGCAATTGCCTCTACAAGACTAGATGATGATCCCACCATCTTTCCAGACCAGCTTCGGCCGCAACTTACCCTGGTGATAGAGGATTTCACGATAGTCAGCGGTACTGAAGGCTATCATATCCGCTCGTTTACCGGGAGCCAGTACTCCTCGGTCAGTAAGCCCCAGCGCCTTAGCTGCACGGAAGGTCATGCCAGCAAATGTCTCTGCGGCACACAATTTTTCAGAAGCACTGAGCAAAGCTGCCTGAGTGAGCAAATCTCCCATAGGAGCAGAGCCAGGATTCCAATCGGTAGCAATCGCTAGACTACAACCAGCATCCAACAGTTTCCTTGCCGGTGCATACTGCATACCCAAGCCAAGTGAAGCCCCTGGTAACACTGTAGCGGTCACCGTGGACTCACTTAGGCGCTTAATATCTTCATCCGAAGAAGACTCCAAGTGATCCGCACTAGCCGCCATATATTTTACAGCTAGTTCGCTACCTCCACTCGTGAATTGGTCGGCATGTACGGTGACTTCAAATCCTGCTTCACGCACTTTCGAAAAGTATCGATCACTCACTTTGTATGAAAAAGCATCTGGTTCAACAAAAGCATCTATCCTATTGGTCAGGCCCTCCTTCATAATTACAGGCAACAGGTCATTCACAACCACGTCAAGGTACTCATCTGCATTACTATGCTCGGGCCCAAGTACATGAGCCGCAAGACAAGTAGCCACTATGTCCACTCTATGCTCGTCATTGGTACGCTTGATCGCGCGTAGCATCTTGAGCTCCTGCTCGACGGAGAGCCCGTAACCGCTTTTCACCTCGCAGGTTGCGACACCTTCGCTGAGTTGCAAGTCGAGCCTTTCTATCATCAAACTGACCAGTTCGTCTTCTGACGCCTGTCGTGTCTTATTGACCGTGTCATAGATGCCGCCTCCTCGCTGGAGGATTTCCTGATACGACTTACCAGAAATGCGGGCTGCATAGTCGTGTGATCGTGACCCAGCGAAGCATATATGAGTATGACTATCCACAAAAGCCGGCATCAAGACAAAATGATTGCCGAGTTCTTTGACCTTTTTCGCATGAGACTTCAGTTCTTCGAACTTGCCCAGCATCCTGATGATGCCATTCTCGACGATAATTCCACCTTTGGTAATGATCTGTAGAGATTCGTCGCTCAGAGGTCCCCTCATCCCAAGCCCATCCAAGGTTAGGATTTGCTCAAATGGACCGTACAAAATGCCAGATGGCTGATTCTTCATATTTTTCACAGCCTGCAATCTAAAAATATCTGCTTACCCACAATCTGATAAAAATCAGGAACTAGAGATCAAGGTCAAATTTCTGCGCATATACAGTAGCAGTCTCATACCCCGCATCATGATGGCGCATCACGCCTAGCGCCGGATCGTTGTGCAATACACGGCGAATGGCTTGCTCAGCACGATCGCTACCATCAGCCAACACTACCATACCAGCATGCTGAGAATAACCCATGCCTACGCCACCACCGTGATGAAATGACACCCAGGTAGCTCCTCCAGCTGTATTTGACATAAGATTGAGCAGTGGCCAATCAGATACTGCATCAGAGCCGTCGAGCATTCCCTCTGTCTCTCTATTAGGAGAGGCAACAGATCCACAGTCGAGGTGATCCCTACCAATTACGATAGGTGCTTTGACTTTACCAGTTTTTACCAAATCATTGAAGATCAGTCCTGCCTTTTCGCGTTCACCCATGCCTAACCAACAGATACGGCAAGGGAGACCCTGGAAAGAAATTTTCTTCTTAGCTTCTTTCAGCCAGTTGATCATATGATGGTTTTCAGGGAAAGCATTGATCAAAGCCTGATCAGTCACATAAATATCCTCTGGGTCACCCGATAAAGCTGCCCATCGGAATGGCCCTTTGCCTTCGCAGAAAAGTGGCCGGATGTATTCGGGTACGAAACCGTTGAAGTCAAACGCATGCTCGGCTCCCCCTTGTCTGGCATACTCTCTGAGGTTATTACCATAATCAAAGGTCTTAGCACCTCGCTTCTGCATCTCCAGCATATAATTCACGTGACGAGCCATACTGGTTAATGAAAGCTTCTGATAGTCCTCAGCACTTTCGTTGCGCAGGGCATTGGCTTCCGGTAGGGAAAGCTGATGAGGGATATAGCCATAGACAGGATCATGGGCAGAAGTCTGATCCGTCAATACATCAGGAATGATATCATCAGCGAGTAGCTTCTCAAGCATATCACCAGCATCACTGACGAGCCCAACGGAGATATTCTCACCCTTGGCCTTTGCCTCCATCACCCAATCTCTGGCCTCCTCATAGTAGTAGGTCATTTTATCGATGTAGCGCGTCTTCAATCTTTTCTCTATCCGTGTCGGATCGATATCTGCTCCGAGGAAAGTAGCTCCGGCCATAGTGGCGGCAAGCGGCTGAGCACCGCCCATTCCACCTAGGCCTGCAGTGACGAGCAAGCGGCCCTTGAGGCTACCTCCAAAATGCTTCTGAGCACAGGCTACAAATGTTTCGTACGTACCCTGAAGTATCCCCTGCGATCCTATGTAAATCCAACTGCCAGCTGTCATCTGACCATACATCATTAGCCCGTCTTCCTTGAGCTTCTGAAAATGCTCCCAAGTAGCCCAAGCAGGCACAAGATTAGAATTGGCGATCAATACCCGTGGTGCTTGCTCATGGGTTCTTACCACACCTACAGGCTTCCCAGACTGCACCAACAGACTTTGATCATTCTCGAGCTTTAGCAGTATCTCGATGATCTTCTGAAGTGATTCGACATTGCGAGCCGCCTGACCTGTACCTCCGTAGACGATCAGATCTGAAGGATCCTCTGCCACATCTGCATCCAGATTATTGAGCAACATTCGAAGAGGGGCCTCTGTCTGCCAGCTCTTGGTATTGAGTGTGTTTCCGGTAGGGGCCTTGTAGTGCGGATGACTAGCGTAGGTCTTAATGAAGTCTGTATAATTCATGGTATTGTCCTTTAAAGTCAATGTTTTGTTTGATAGCCGTCTCATCAGCACGAGCTACGATCTCCCCTGATGCTATCAGCTTAGCAGCGGCCGCTATGTCATGCGCAAATACCCGATCCTCTTCTGCAT
>JAVKDO010000136.1:0-7020 GCA_040222235.1 Cyclobacteriaceae bacterium | reverse complement strand
TACTGCAGGATTGGGAACTTGGTTATCCAGAAATCTCGGAACACTGTAATCTATGCCTGTAGTCGCTTCTAATACTACATCCGAGGTTGAGGCATACCACTTCCGCACTGCTTTGGCTGTAGCATATTGAATATTGGACTGCTTGCCTGTTTCAAATATCAGACTCCCTGGTACAGTTTCCTGATAATGACTGGCCAACGATTCCTTGGTTTTCCGGTAGCCTCCTTCACCGCAATAGGGTAGTACTTTTTGAGCATATTCATCATCATAATCCGGAGGCCTTAAAGTTTCACAAGTGGGTGCTACGATCTCAACTAGGTATTCTTCTACCTCGCCATTTTCATATTTTCCATCTTGTGTAATGGGTTCATCGGAAACTGCCACACGCATTCTGGTTAGGTGCTTTTCTCCTGGGCTCATCTTAAGCTGTCGGAAATTAGGGACGTTAAAAAGACTGACAAAAGATGCGTCCGATTTGTTGGTGTCATGACTTACCAGCTCGTCTCCATGTCCCTCTGGATCATCCACAAAGTTGTAGGTATAGTTATCAAGATTGTTTTCAGAGATAAAACCTTTTCTGCCTCCCAATTTGTCAGTATTGAAGTAATCGACCCAAATCTTATAATTGTATGGAGCAACAGAAACTATATCAAGATCTATACCGATCAAATCTCCGGCTACCCATGAAATCTTGAAGTTATGGTTGACCAGATTCAAATACCCTCCATTATCACCTGTAGGAATTGAAACAGGCGTATTCATACCATCAAAAGTGCTCAGATTATCAATATAAAGATTGGCACTATTATATGCTCTGCTGTCATGGTACTTGTAAGAATTGAAGGCCTTACTTACTTTTTCCGGCTCAAATAACTGAAGGGCATTGAGGGGCATTTCTCCCGGATAACTTAGCGCTTTGACTGTTACGTCATCGGGACCAATATTATTAAGTTGAACGACAATAGGCACCCCTTCTCTTGCTCTTACAATCCTTCCCTGATCTTTAGAAATATCTCCCATAGCTCTGAACAATCTCGTCCGCACTGCATTATGATCATCAGTAGAATTATCAAAAACATTTGAAGTTTCATTATTGCAAGGAGGATATCCTTCTGGTAGATCTTCACAGTCCCAACCGTCCCCCCTAAACGCTGAACCATTTCCATTAGGAGTTGTAAGCTTATTTACCGATGCGCCATAAATGAGACGTTCTTCATATAACCCAGTGTTTGTATTCAGATCTTGATAGTATACAGAAAGAGCCAAGTCGGAATCTCCTATTGAACTAGTTTTCAAGCCCACAATATCCTGCCATACACCAGTTGGTCTTTCTCTTTCTGATACTAGTCCAAACAATGTAGAGGGAACAATCTCCAACTCAGAGACTAAAAGAGTTGGGTCGTCTTCATCAACTGAAGGTGTTCTCAGTGGATCGCTTCCAGAAGGGATGGGCAGCTCAAAATTTTCAGTTTCTACAGGAATTAGATCTTCTCTATATCCTCCGGGCACGCTATTTAAGTCGTGAGAGAAATGATCCAAAAACGTGGATAAACCAGGTTCCTCTGTAGAGGATAATGGAGCGTACCACGAATTTAAAAGCGCACTACCAAATGATACATTCGTAGGCTCTAAAATCGAGTGTATGGCTATTAAGAGATCTTCTTCTGAAAAATATCCACCACCACTTGAACCTCCCTTGGGTGATACTGCCACACCATTCCAATTAGGATCATTTTCATAAAAGAGGCCTTCATGATAGAGAATTCTCTCTTCTTCTTTTAAATTAACAAATCCTGAAGTAAATACTAACTTGGAAGACAAAGGGTTGATATAAACTTTTTTGTGATCAGCACCAGGATGGCTAATGTGAGACGAGACTGATTTGTATGTAGTATTGCTCCAACCTACCGCATAAGCATGGCGCAATAGATCCGGATTAGGATCAACTAAACGAAGTAATGCAATATCACTGGTGACGTCAAAGGATGATAACTCGTATTGCACTTTCCATATTCCGCTGATTTTTTGATTTGCAACTGGATTTCCTCTTTCTGTAGCGCTGCTCATTTCGTAATCAAAAGACATGTAAGCGTCCACTTTGTCACCGATAAGTGTTGATTCAGGTATGCAATGTGCGGCTGTCATTACATAGGGAGTCTTATCCTGTCTGGCGTTGTTTACTAATACGCAAGAACATTCTCCTCCAAGGGTTTCTGGTTCAGTAGATCGAATCCTCAAAAGCCATCCTGATGCGCGTTTTACATCCTGAAGCTCAGTACCATCGGGATGGTTTATGTTTTTGCTATTTGGTGGTGAGTGATTTATCCAATTAGGATAATAACGATCTTGGCCAATCACGTCGTTCGTCATCATTAAAATCGATATTAAAAATATGACTCTGACTAGTTTTGTAAATCCCGTTTTTTTTTTCATCATCGATGGTTTCATCGTTTCATGATCAGGCGTTCACTTCTTTCAATACCATTCGCTATCAACTGAAGCACATACATTCCTGAAGGCAGATCAAGATCACCCAGTCTAATCCATTGAGTCCCTTCTCTCACCTGATCTCTTTGCATCTGATAGACCGTCTTGCCTTGCAGGTCAATGATCTGTAGGTCAAGTGGGCCGGATTGGGGTATATCCACAATCACATTGACTTCATCACTGGCCGGATTGGGGAAGATGTTGAATACCGGCTCTTCTTTGATCGGCTCTTCTTCCACTTCTTCTTCTGATGATGCAAGTCGGGCTGTGGCAATAGTGGAGGTCCAGTCTTTGGTAAAGAAGGCGTCTGTGTAATACATCAGCTTGGGTTCTAATTCATTTTTGTCTGTAGATCCAAACTTTTGCAAAGACCGGTGATAAGGAATTCCACCTCCAGCCATATTGTCAGCCAATAGTGGTTGGCCTTTAAAGTTAGAATATCCCTCAGCTAACATCGTTCCTCCTCCACTGAGCTTTGGTGTATATACCGAGCCACTGGTAGCGAAATTGTAAACATTAACCAGATCTCCCAGATACGAAAAAGGCTCATCTTCCAAATAGCTCACTACTGCATCTCTCTCATGTTGGACAAAACGCATCTGCCGATGTGCTTCATTGGCCATCCATTCAGTCTTAGCTATGGCTCCCGAAAACGCAACTCCCTGGTTCAAACGACCATCAATGCCTGATAAAAATTCCTCAAACTCTGATCGGTCCGGTGCATTGTTCGGGTCACACGCACTGTTAGCACCTATACAGGGGTAAGTCGGATAATCCTCCAGATCGTAGGTATGGTATGTCTTGTTAGCAGTAATCGCATTATTGATGTGGTTAATGGCATCAGGGTCATTGTTCCAGATATCTTTCAGTGCATTAGCAATCTCTGACCAGTTGGTCGTGGTAAAGCTATAATGCCCGGATGATGCTGTTAGGTAGCTGGGGTTGCCTTCAAAATCCAACGCCCGCTCATCTCCATAGGTGGATCTGTCAAGGTATAGGTTATGCAATATAGTGATGGCTCCTGCACTAAAACCCACTCCATAGATCTTTTGAGGGTCAATCTTCCACCTGTGCGTTCCATTGTCTAGCTGAGGAGTGTGACGCCAGTATTGAACAGCGGCTTCCAGGTCCTGCCAGGCGCGAATAATGGCACGTTTAGACAACTCGCCATTGGTGATATTCATCCCCAGACGATAGTCTATCGCCGCTACTATATAGCCCTTACTGGCATACCACTCACACACTTTTTCTCCTAATTGATCATCTCCATTGATCACAAAACCGCCTCCGTGTACATAAATTATCAGAGGCAGTGCCGCAAGATCTGCTATCGACACGTCTGCTTTAGTTTCAGGATAATATACATCCATTTTTAGCTGACCATCTTTGAGAAAGTACTCTCCTGATTGAGTCTCATGCACCACCGTCGAAAAGCAACTCTCATTTAATTTATCTTTTCTATTTCGACCGTTGAATGAACACTGGAAGCCGGTAGCCGTAGCATAGGGAAGATCTTTTGAAACATTGGTTGTGAACGTAAGGCTTCCAGGGATCGATTCTTGATAAGAATCAGACAATGACTCTTTAGTCTCCCTGTAACCACCTTTACCACAATAAGAAAGCTCTGCTTCGGCATAATCATCATAATCCGGAGGCCTTAAAGTTTCACAAGTGGGTGCTACGATCTCCATTAGGTAATCTTCTACCTCGCCATTTAGATAAGCACCGTCTGGTTTAACATTGTTTTCATTGCTAATAGCTACCCGCATCCGTATTAACTTTCGTTCTCCCGGACCTAGCCCGATCTTTCTATAATTGGGAAGGTCATATTCTTCATCAATCACATCGGTACCTGATCCTTCAGCGATTAATTCACTAACTGTGTTATTCGTGCTTGCTTCGGTAAAGACGTAGTTCCCATTCTGTACGGTTTGGTAGTAATCCAACCAAACTTTATAGTAAAAATCAGCACCTGTGGTATTGTGAATATCCATATTCATAAAAAGGTTAGGCAATACCTCATTATTATCGACCGGATACCCTACCAATACATTTTCGATCAAATAATTGGGATTGGTCATATTTAAGTATCCGCCATTGTCGCCTGTTGGGATCACGCGTGTTTCACCCAAATTCTCAACGGATATATTATCAACATGTAGCGCTTTACTCAAAAATCCACGGGAATCCTGAAAAGATAAAGTTCGAAAAAGTTCGGCCGATACTTCAGGATCAAAAATCTCTAATGCATTTTTGGGCACATCGCCTGGGTAGCTGACCGCCGTAACTTCTATGGCTTTTTGACTCCATAAACGGATCACCACAGGCAAAAGGTAATCGCTCAGTAAGTTAAGAGAAGGGGGCTTTCGCTTAACATCTTGTCCGAAAGCTTGTAAAAGGGCTCCCCTATAAATCAAGGTAGAAGGCAAATCCAACGTGGCGTAAATACCTTCAAGATCACAGGATGGGTAGCCTTCGGGAGGGTTCAGGCAGCCCCAAAATTTTTGTCGAAAACCATCGAATGTTTCTGGAGAATTTTGATCTGCATAAGTACCATATATGAACTTTTCTTTGTAGGTCTGGTCTTGTTTTTTGACGAGGGCGTGAACCGTCATCACCACCCGGTCTTCAGAAGGGTTATTTATTTTTATACCCAGAATACGCTCAATTGAAGGTTCTTGTTTTAAATTATCGAAAAGGGTTAAAGGGTTAATGAACAAAACCTTTTCTAACGGATTGATTGATCCCATATCTGGTAAAGGGGTTGAATGAGTGATACCCGGGATAATATTCCATACAGCGCTTGCCCCTGCAGATGACGGTATCAAATCACTCAAGTAACCGCCAGGTACTTTACTGATCCAGCTGTTTCCAGCATCCAACCAATGCTGCAAACCACTTTCTGGTAATGACGAACGGAACCAGCTATTTGATAAAGCCGAGTAAGTGCTAACAAAGGCAGGATCCGATTCAGAATCACTTGCTGTAGAAAGCACCGCGAGCTCCTGTCCCTTCCTATTCATCAAAGGGGATCCACTAGACCCACGTTGTGGTGAAGTAACTCTCCCGTTCCATGGGCCAAACAGAGCATAGTATAATCCTGATCCATTAGTAGTTGAGAGGAGTGTGCTGGTGATGATTGTTTTTGGATTCATAAAAAATTTTTTATGATCATTCTTAGGGTGAGAAATATTGGCCCAAGGCTTTTCATTCGGAGAAATGGACCAACCAAAAGCGAATGTATTATAGAACGCCCCACCTGGTCCCAACAAAGCTTCTCTGTCAAGGTTGGGGTCAACTTCCAACAGAGCGATATCCTGATTTTGATCTCTTACTCGTGCTGTTACAGGTAATGGAAACACGCTGGTAATATTATCGTCTTGGCCATCTATACCTCTTGTAACCGCATGAGCCATTTCATAGTTAGCCGAAAAATAAATCGTAAAATCATCTTGAGCTATTTTATTGATACAGTGATTGGCAGTAAGTATGAACAACCTTCCATCTTGCTCAACTGTATTTATAATAGACCCGGAACAGTATCCCCATCTTTCACCATTGTGTGTTATTAAAAACACCTCACCACGTTTTTCATCCTGAAAGGGTGCACCCTCGGTATGGTTAACATTAGCATTTTTTTCATTAGACAGTCCCAAGATTTGCGCATCACCTCCAAATAGCTCTCTTATGGTTACCTGGCCATAAGTAAAATGGACTGCTACACACAAAAAACCTGTAATCAATACCCGTAGGTACCGTGACCTTGAACTAAGAAGAAGTAGCCCTAAAATCATTTTGTTCATACATCTTATTCTTAATTATTTATTTCACTCTCAATTCTTGATCACTAATCGTTCGCTTCTCTCTACACCATTCGTAATCAACTGAAGCACATACATTCCTGAAGGCAGATTAAGATCACCCAGTCTAATCCATTGTGTTCCTTCTCTCACCTGATCTCTTTGCATTTGATAGACCGTCCTGCCTTGCAGGTCGATGATCTGCAGGTCTAGTGGATCAGATTGGAGTACATTCACAATCACATTCACTTCATCAGTAGCTGGATTGGGGAAGATGTTGAATACTGGCTCTTCTCTGATTGGCTCTTCCTTTACTTCTTCCACTTCTCCTGATGATGATGCATGTCGTGATGTGGTAGTTCCTGTAGTCCAGTCTTTGGTAAAGAAGGCGTCTACATAGTACATGATCGTGTCTTCTAGCTCCACTATATTGTTATTTAAATAATCATCATAGTTGGTACCAAATTTCAGTTGGGGGTTGTGGTAGCTGGCCATTCCTGCCATCCCGCCTTGATTCTCTCCTTCCAATGTAAGTAACTCAAAGCCTGAAGAGCCTGCCGAACTCTCCATCGCACAACCTCCGTGTAACTTGTCGATCTCTATGATCCCTTGGGCAGCTGTGGCGATGGATGCGATAGGAAACCTACCGCCATTGAATGGGTAATCTTCCTGACAAGGAACCACAGCATCATCTACATGATGTATATCCAATGAGGGACGGTAAGGACTCGAT
>JAVKDO010000135.1:0-31017 GCA_040222235.1 Cyclobacteriaceae bacterium | reverse complement strand
TGTTGCGCTAGGTATTTTTAGAATTACCAAAACAAGAACAAAGGCTATTCCTAAAGATGAACCCCATGCGAGCGGTACTAAGCTGGCGTACTCGATCGGTTTGCTACATGGTCTGGCTGGTAGTGGTGCGGTTATACTGATTGCCCTATCGGAAATTCAATCTTCTTCCCTGAGCATTATCTACCTGCTTCTATTCGGTTCCGGATCCATACTTGGGATGATGATTATAGCAGCATTATTTAAAATACCGCTAAGTTCAAAAGCAGGCATTAGCACAAGACTTCAAAAAGGCTTTATGGTGCTTTCAGGTCTCTTATGCATCGGCTATGGAGTTTATATGATTTATAGTTTTTTGCAATAACACAAAGGATAGTTCATGTTATCTTAATTGAAATGATTGAAATGAAATTAGTATTTTTTATCCCTTCATAAGCATGAAAAAGATCGAACTTCAAGTTGTGGCTATTACCAATAGCGAGTCACATCCGGGACTGTTTGCTCTGGTGCTGGAAGACGTTGAAATGAAGCGACGAATTCCTATCACAATAGGTGCTGTGGAAGCACAATCCATCGCTATGGTCGTGGAAAAAATGAAACCTAACCGACCGCAGACCCATGATCTTTTCTACAACTCAATAAAAGCCCTAGGCGTCACCATACAGGAGGTTGTGATCAATGAAATTGTAGACAACTGCTACCACGCCAGTCTCATTTTTAATAATAAAGGCCACACGGAAACGGTAGATTCACGTACATCTGATGCTATCGCTTTAGCAGTGAGGTTTGAGTGCCCTATTTACACCTTCGATTTTATTCTAGAGCAAACTGGGTTTACCGTCGATACTGAAGGATTGCCTGCCGATAGAAGAGGATCTTTTATCAACTTTCCGCTGAGTGAACTTGAGGAATTATTAGAGAAGGTGCTCAAAAAGGAAGACTATGAAAGTGCGGGTAGGATTAGGGACGCCATTAGCAAGAAAAAATTGAGTCCCTAATATTAGTCGCCAGCATCTTTAACTTCTTTCACAGTAAATGGTAAAGCAGCATTCCTGATAAGCTCGTTAACTTGATTTTAATTTAAGGGAATTTAATGGGTTGATGTTTCCTGGATTATACTGCCTCTTTTCGGCCTACAATCAATGAAAGCTCAATCATCGGTAACATAGTTTTTGAATCGCATCGCTAAAATACTTACTCTATAGTACGTAATGATATTTGTTTAACGCTGAATGAAACGAAGGGACGTCAAGCAGGTTGAGATGAAAAAATAGTGACCTACTTCGGGTGTCCTGGCCCAAATTCAAAATTCGACCAATAGGCACATAGTGATTATTGGTCAAGGATTAATCCGTAGCTGGAGTAAAAAGGTGCTTAGCTCACTGACAGCTCCACAACCAGCCCCTCATTACCCCTTACATTAAACACGGTATCGTTTTCAAAGAGGAGATATTGCCCTTTTATACCCACTAAGCGGTCTTCAAACACTGGCGTTTTGGTGAGATTCAGACTTTTTATCTTTGTTGGATACTGCTCGACCGGGAATTCTAAAGTCCAGCTATCTGATTTTTCTGATAAGAAATACGGTCTTGCTTCCTCGGGAATGTACTCGGCCAGGCGGCTTCTAAACTCGAAGAGATTCTCCCCTTCCGATTCATTCTTAAGCATTTTGCGCCAGTTAGTTTTGTCCGCGACGAATTCTTTGAGCGCGACTTCTGCGATACCAGCTAGATAACGATTGGGCGCCTCGATGATTTCTAGTGCTTCGGTAGCGCCCTGATCAATCCACCTGGTAGGCACCTGAGTTTTGCGGGTCACTCCCACTTTCACGCCACTGGATAAAGCCAGATAGACGATATGTGGCTGTAGCTGCACTTGCTTTTCATAGGCCAGATCTCGATCTTCTATGTCAAGATGTGCTTTTGATAACTCAGGTCGGATGATCCAATCTGCCGTTTGTGGGATTTTATAAAAGCAGTCGTAGCAGTGTCCCATACGGTATATCTTTCGCTCACTACCACAATTCAGGCATTGATATCCAGTAAATGCAAGTTTCACCTGCTCCCCTATCATGTCATTGACATGTAGCTCTTCCACATCTAATTGAAGAAAGTAGTTGATCGGCGAACCAAACTCCGTTCGCATTTTTGTTAGTACACCCTTATGCATCATTCCGTAGATTGTCTTCTCAAATTGCTGAGGTTTAAAACTAAGGCAATATTGTATACCCAATCAGTGCCAGCAGCCAAAACATGTCCGCCAAGTCATAAATTATCCATCAAACTTTCGGTAGACATACAGGTTTACCTATTATATGATTTTGTGCTACCTATTCGTCATCTTTATGGCCAACGATCCGTTGTTATTTGATTTTGGTGCTGACTATGTCTCACACATGGTACGCCCTCACCGATCGGGTCATGGGTGGTAGATCTCAGGGTGCGGTCAGTTTCGAGGCTGACGTACTTCGGTTCTCAGGTACGGTCTCCTTTGATAACAATGGTGGATTCTCCTCCGTCCGTGGTGATCATGCGCCCTTAGACCTATCGGAATATTCCACGGTGACGGTGAGATATCGCGTGCAGCATCAATCATTGACCCTCAACTTCAACCATTACAACGAATGGTATCGACCCAACTACAAAGCTGTCCTACCGGAAACTGGCATGGATTGGAAAACCGTCACATTACCCTTAAGTGAGCTGGAAGAGTATAGTGTAGGCAGTCCTACCGGAAATAAGATCGATCAGTCAAAACTCAAACGGATAATCCGCCTTGGCATCATGACGGCTGATAAGAAAGAAGGGTCCTTTAACGCGGAAGTTGATTTTATACGCTTCGATTGAAATACAGTCTTAAGGCTTCAACCCACATCTGATTTCTTCGATATTCCCAGTTGAATGGATTCAATCAAACATCAAACTGAGAAATGATTTTGGGACTAGCTTTAAAAGCTGAACTTACCGCTTAATAATTGGCCTACTATACCTCAAAATGAACCAATGAGCATCTTCAATATCATTACCATCTTGATCATCCTTTCAGCAGGATTTGCGTTTATCAACACCAAATTCCTGAAGCTTCCTTTTACCATTGGATTGATGATCATCGCCATTGTCTTCACTGTCGGTATCACCATTCTTGGTAGTTTCAATCATTACATACTTGATGAAGCCAAGCTACTGATCCAATCGGTAGACTTTGAAACAGCACTTCTGGATGTGATGCTGAGTTTCTTGTTGTTTGCAGGAGCTCTGCACACCAAGCTCGATGCGCTCAAAAGACAAAAAGGTCCAATCGCTCTATTTGCGACCATAGGTGTGGTACTATCTACTTTTCTGATCGGTACCATGATGTATTATCTATTCATGGCTTTTGGTTACCCCATCAACTACATCTACTGCCTGCTTTTTGGGGCACTGATCTCCCCCACTGATCCAATTGCCGTCTTAGGCATATTAAAAGATGCGAACGCTCCTAAAAAGCTGGAGACAAAAATCGTTGGTGAGTCTCTTTTTAATGATGGTGTCGGTGTGGTGGTTTTTATTGTGCTTTTCAAGATCGCTCAAAAGGGCTTGGATTCGATGAGTTTTGCCGATGTAGGATTGCTGTTCATAGAGGAAGTTGCTGGAGGTATTATACTCGGTTTAGTGGCGGGTTGGATTGCCTTTCGATTAATGAAAGTCATTGATAATTACGAAACCGAGGTGATCATTACCCTGGCACTGGTCATGGGTATTTCGGCCTTGGCACATTACCTACATGTATCTGGCCCTCTCGCGGTAGTGGTGGCTGGTATATTTCTCGGAAACAAAGCCCCAAAAATTGCTTGGTCTGAGAATACGCACAATTATGTAGACAAATTCTGGGAGCTAATTGATGTGCTTCTCAATGCCGTTCTTTTTGTGCTGATCGGACTTGAGCTATTAGTCGTTTCGATGAATGCACAGTACATCATATTTGGTTTGGTAGCCATACCTCTAGCACTTTTGGCGAGATTTATTGCGCTTTCTGGTCCGGTAGCCATTTTTGAAAAGAAGCTGGATTTCATCCCCAAAACCAACCTCATCATGACATGGGGAGGAATCAGAGGAGGTATTTCCATTGCCTTGGCGTTATCCCTTGAGCCGCAGATGGAACGTGAGCTATTTCTTACCGTCACCTACGTGATTGTCGTATTTTCAATCATCGCACAAGGCTTGACCATTGGGCCATTGGTAAAGAAGGTGCTGAAGGATACAGGATCTGTGTAGTCCATTTGCTTTGCGGAACTGGACGATTGACATATTCAGTATTTCATAAATCTAAGTACCTCGTTCATAGGTAGGTGATCACCTTCATCTTTCACGGATCTAACCCAATCAACTATTTCCTCTTCATTGAGAAGTATATCTACGGGCATGAGCATCATTCTTTTTCACAATACTTTTGAAAGGTGATATTCGATTGCATTTTCTTCATATGATAAGTTGATCCGGGTCACTAAGTTCACAAGCCCTGCTGACCTCTTGTACAGTGGCTGGTGCATTCAACTTGAAATAAGGATTCAGTCCTCTCTCAATTCTAGAACTTCTAATGGCGTCTTTTATAGCAAAAAAGACACTGGTTGCTAACACTAACGGTGGTTCTCCTACTTCTTTAGAAGAGAATAGTTCATTTGGGTTGTCAGGCACTTCAGATGAGTTGGATCGTGGATACAAATACGTGTTCATCTCAAGAGGAATCGTAGTAACAGCCGGGGGTTTGTAACGCCATGTATTCAAGGTATTCAAGCGTCCCTTTTCCTCACCTTCCGGTTCGAATACCAATTTCTCCGTCATCACATAGCCCAATCCTTGCACAAATGCTCCTTCCACTTGTCCAATATCTATAGCTGGATTAATACTCCAGCCCATATCGTAAACAATGTCAGACTTTAGCACTTTCACTTCACCGGTCAGGACATCTAGTTCGACTTCTGAGCATGCCGCAGAAAAGGTAAAGCCAACAAATGAATCCACGGCACCAGCTGTGCTTGCTACATCAGCAAGTTCTATTCCTGGAATCGCTTTTTGTTCACTTGGGGACTTGAAAGTCATTGCCGGAATGGGCGTGGTGCCACCGGCTATGGGGGCCGTAAATGCTGAAATTAAGTCGATACGATACTGATACGCCAAAGCAATGAGGTTTTGCCAAATTAACTTTGGGTGCTGATCTACGGGTTTGGTTATTTCAGTTGACCATCCTTTCACGCCATAATTCCAATAATCTACACCATTCGTCTTGCACCATTCATCGCCATTCTCTTTGAGTAGCTTTTGCCCGAACTCCATTAATCGAGCTCTCATCTTTTCACATGCTTGCTTCACTGCCTCGGCATTGTATGTGGTACCCGTACTTCCACCTGAGCTCGTTGGATTAGGAATGACTTTGGTCTCGGGGTGGTGGACCTTGATCATATTCATCGGCACATTCAGCACATAGGATGCAATCTGTTCGACTATCGTGATTAGGCCCTGGCCCATGTCTACACCTCCCTGATTGATGGTAATGGTACCGTCATTCGAGTAGATAGATACGATGGCTGCTGCCTGCTCTATTTGAACCAGATTGTATCCCGACCCATATTTTACCGGAATCATATATATCCCCCGTTTTTTCCACTTATTGTTTTTATTAAACTCAGCTATCTTGTTTTTTCGATTATCATAATCACTTTTCTCACGTACATAAGTCCAAACATCTCTCATGTAACAGTACGACAGGGCTTGGCCAAATGGAGTCACATCACCACGTTCATACATGTTCTTCCAACGAACGTCTGCGGGATCCATATCTACGGAGTACGCGGCATCATCAATCGCATTTTCCAATATTAGCTTGCCCTGGATGTCACCAAAAGCCCTCATAGCTGTATTTGGAGCCTTATTCGTTCGACATACATCCAGTTGACTTTCGAAGTTCTTGATCCGATACGCATTATCTATTCGGAGTTGGACACAATTACTAACGATATAAGAACAATCATAAAATGCACCGCCATCGGCCCAAATCTTGAGCAGCAGACCTCTAATAATTCCCTTATCTTCTTTTCGAATTTTCCCCTGATCAATGGCGATTTGATACTGCCCGTAATAACCATGCCTTTTGCCGATCATAGCGGTATCATGTTCGCGTTTCATGACCAGTCGGATAGGAATATTCAATTTTCTTGATGCAACTGCAACTGGCCCTAGCACAAACTTGGCTTGCTCAGTCTTACCGCCATAACCTCCTCCAAGTTGTCGAGTGCTTACATTGATTTTATTAAGTTCATACCCAAGGGAAGCCGCTGCTGTCACGTGCATTTCCATGGGGCTTTGAGATGAAGGGTAAACAGTCATTTGCTCATCGTCCTCCGGTATAGCGACACACGACTGAGTTTCCATGTAGAAATGAATCTGCTCTCCTGAGATCTGAGTGTTAGTAATGACATTACACGTGTTTCCATCCACTTGGACTTGGCTCTCTTTTGGGTCTTTATCCAGCGGGTCCAGCTCTTGATCCGTCCAATAAAATTCACTTGCCGGTCTTGTTATCTTCCAAATATGCGAGACAAATGAGGCTGATTCTGGACTATCTGGGAAAATACTTCCCATTTCAATGGCGCGATCAATGGATAGAATAGGCTTTTTCCATGCACCAGGCCAGCTTATTTCGGTGTATCCAATGTTATGATCAGAGACATACTCGGATATTTCTATTGCATCCTGCTCCGTTTCAGCAATGACTAGAGCGATAGCCTGTCCTTGGTACAGAATTTCGTCAACTGCCAAAATCGGCTGATCACTCCCCATTCCCTGATAATTCATTCCACCTGGAGGAATATCTTCATAGGTAATCAAGGCGCAAAAAGAGCCATAGCGCGTCTTCAAGTAATTGTTTAATTCCAATTTGGAGATTGATTCACCCGTCTCTGATGATTTGAAATGGTAACATGCCAATGACCTTTTACTCTGCACAAATGAGGCATTTTTTCCCAACACCGGCAGTTCAAGTTCATGTGTATAATGCACTTGTCCCATAGTTTGATGAAAGGTCATCAGCTTAATATAAGGCTGAGAAACTGGGGCCTTAAAATCCTGATTTTCATACTCTTGTATCCCAGCACTTATACCCCAATTTCCCCAGTTGATTTGTCCTGCAGATCGCAACTCTTTGGGTACAATCATCGGGTCAGTTGCCTCAAGCGTGCGAATTATGGCCTTGTATAGAAATGAATTGGTCAATGTCATTTTATACTCTTCAGTGAAACCTTCAGAAATCAACCCTTTGTATCGCTTCTGTTTATTCCAGTAGGCAAATTCTTCTCTTACTTCTATCTTGAGTGTCTTTGAAAGTTTCTGTAGTAACTTCAAGTCCAATGCTTTTCCTGCGAGTAATTGCTCACATTTCTTGGCGCGCCATGGAACAGGCCCAATCCCACCATACACTAAACTAGCCACCTTTACCCTTGAGTCTTCAATTTCAATTCTAGAGCAGAAATTGACAATGGAATGCGAATTGACTTCTCTAAGCGCCACTTTTTGAGCGAGAGCTACTTCATTATTATTTCCTAATGGAACTAGATAGCTCAATAGCAGAATGTCATTAGCCACTTTTTGATCACTTTTCACACTTTGGATCAATTGATCAATAGAGGACACGATCGTCTTGCCTGAACTGACAGTTACGTACTTGATTTGTACCCCCACTGCGGTTAGGACAGTAAGAAGATCTGAGGGAAAGGGTTCTCCTTCGTGTACATGCTTTAGCACAAGCATGGTATTTCCAGCCAATGACGCCACGTTTCTCACAATCATTCCAGCCGTTCGATGGGTCATGAATTCCAACGCACCCAAGCGACTAGTTGGATTGAGTTTGTCCTGGCTTCTGAGATACTCCAGTAGTTCAGAATAGGTTGTTGAAGCACCTAAATGTATGGCTTCATCACTTTCTGATATACCGTAGAGTTCATTGATTAATTTGATATCTACAAATAATTTAACACTAGGGTATTCATCAGCATAAATACCAAACGAAGTGTTGCCGAATACCAGTCTGGTCGATTCACTGGGATTATTTCTTAGGAGTTCAAGTAATTCTTCTAGGCCTTCAGGGGTAACCCATTTTTGGGTATCACTATCCGCTTCAACCTTCTTAGATAAGTTTTTAGTCTCTTCGGGAAACGGGATATTGATAGCATCGTGAATCATTACCTCATCGCAGCGATCCTCAGTTACGCACTTCATTCGGATAGCCTCATCTTTTTCAGACCAATCCGAAGCAAATGTTTTCATACCTGTTAGAATTGACCTATATCCGGTGCATCTACAAATATTTCCGTCAAATACTTCTTCTATTTCTTGCTTTGTTGGCTCAGGATGTTCGGCCAGAAAGGCGGACATATTCATAACAAAACCTACCGAGCAATAACCGCATTGTGAGCCATTGTTTACAGCCAAGCGATGAGCTACTGGATTCATGCCATTGACGTTTGATCCATCTACCGCCAAATTGACCATCGGTGAATCTGTCTTTTTTAATTTGTTATGGCTTAATCGCGACCTGGAGAGCTTGACTTCATGTGCTTCTTTGAGTTTAGTTTTTGTATCATTCCATCTTCGGGATGGAGCACTTAGTTCTGTTGTTATACTCCTAGAGACTGAGGGCATATGCGTCAAGTGAACATGGTCAGTTTTTGGTATGCCTCCCGTTCCTTCAATAGTCGTAACTGCAAGCCCACCTAATGCGCATACAGGTCGTAAGCATGAATTGATGGACCGATGTTCTACAGTAGCGTTTTTCGAATCCCATTTAGATAGAATTACAGTACATGCACCGCATCCTCCCTGACCACATCCCTTCTTCACTCCAATCAACCCTACACTAGGAGAGCGCAAATAATCTATCAATAATAAGTCTGGAGAAGGGTTCTCAATCGTAGTTTTCTGACCATTGAGATAAAAGGATACACAGTTTGACATCATTTATCGGTTTAGTAATTACTTGCTATTGAGACTTCTTTTAATAAACACTCTATCGAAAATATTCTGGGTGAATCTCAGGGGATGTTCCTCTTCAGTAGAAGGAATTCCACTTAATAATTCGGTCATTCTTGCACATTCCCGATGCAGATCATTGATATGATTCGGGTCTGATGCAAGGGCACAGTCCGGGGCTGTTATATCAGGGAAATCATTTTTCCTGGGGCTATCTTCAAGTACGCCAGAGAGATCTGGTGCTGCTTTATCACGCTCGGTTAATGTTCCTGTTAAGTCAAAACAATTCTGTACGGTGCGAATAATCGAGGTATGATCGTATGGGGTGTATCCATCGGCCCTGGCAATCAATCCCTTCTTAACATAGGGACTAATCAATACACACGGTACACGCACCCCGAAACGATTAAACAAAAAACCATCTTGCCCTGCTGGATTTGAGGCATCTGGGTTTTTAGCCCCTTTGGGTGGGCTTACATGGTCATAGCAACCGCCATGCTCATCATAAGTGACAATTAATAGCGTGGATTCAAAAGCAGGAGAATTTTTAATAGCATTATATACCTCTGCTATCAGTTTTTCTGCGTGCCGGATATCCTGGGGAGGATGTTGATCATTCTGATTTGGTCCTCCGAAGTTGGGCTCCAGGAATGAGTAACTTGGCAGTTCCCCTGAAGTACTCAGCGCGAAGAAGTGGTCTAGCGAATGAAAATTTTTATCAAACTCAGGCCCATGCAAGCTTGTCATGCACAGTCTGGTTAGCGAAAAATAGTCCTTACCAAATTTACCTTGGGCATCCTTTTTCCTCTTGCTTCCAGATGTAGGCATGGGGTTATTACCGAATATCCCCCAGCTCAGTTCGCTTCTTCCTTTCTTTATTTCTTCCTCTATTTGATCATAAATCGTTCGCCCATCACAGAACGGATTTGGCGAGTTGTTTACATTTCCTCCTGAAGTGGCCGCATGTACGAAAGATCGATTGGGCAAGGTCTGACTTGGTACCGAGCAATAATATTGATCACTAACAGAAAATTGTTGAGCAAGAGTAGAGAGGACGTTTGTCTGTTCGGGAGTATAGCATCTCATGATGTCCCTAGGGTTGGTGGGTTGGTCACCAAAACTGTATGCTCCATAGAGCATTGCATTTTGATAATTGTTGACAAATCCTTGATTGAGTGCCTCTGGCGGATAGGCCTGAGCTACATCATAGTACCCATACAACTGGTAGTTTGTGTCTCGAAACCCTTCTCCGGGATCTGGACTAGGCAATGCGTAATTCGCAGGATAGGATATCTTCTCACCGTATTTATCTTCTTTCACACCATTTTTCTCAACCCCAACTTTCTCAACAAAGGGTACTCCATCCGAGTCAATATTATTGAGAGGGTTCCATAATTGACTGTTAAGACCACCAAAATTCTGATTGTTAGGAGGACTTTTTTCATCATAAAGCCAGCCTAATAAGCTATCGAATGACCTATTCTCCAGCATTAAGGTAACAATATGCTTGATATTCTTAAGGCCTTTTGGATTTGACTTAACGTATTGATTCATTTCTATTTTTTTATTCCTTTCACTGACTATTTGTAAGAATTGATCATCCTCTTTATTTTAACTCATGGCATTGGCCTTTTATATTTAGTGCTTTCATTGGTAAAGGGTGATCGAGCTATTAAGAAATTACAACCCGCAAAATATGATCATCATATCCTTCAATTACTCTTTCTAGCAAAACTAGGTTTAAGCTTGTTGTCAGAACCTGTGCTGTGTGTTAGGCTCTTGATAAAATATACCTTCAACCAAAATTCCTGCATGAACCTGTACAGACTGGATATAGTATTTAAAATAATACCATTCTCGTCACAACCAAGATAGCTGGTTGAATAGATATAAAAAATACCTATTTATGAGTATTTTTCACATGTGAAAAGCATAATTCAAAGAGCAGATTATACTTTTTCAACAACTTAAATCTCACAACAATACAGAACACACACTTAGCTGCGGTAATTCAAGCTAGAAGTGTTCATTGAGATCGCTCCTTAGCAAAGACAAGCAGCTCGCATACCTGTTGATCACCTTCATTTTTCCATACCAAATCCTAGACAAGGGTTTATTTCAGTTTAGTCATAAAGGCCGCCAAATTTGTTAATGTTTTTAATCAGGAAAAAGACTGATCACCCTTATTAGAAACGAAATAAATCCAACACTACTGCTTATTTCGGCTGCCAATTTTTAGTTTTCCATTTGAACCGAACCGTGCATCATCAATGAAAATATAGCCTATGAATTCAAGACGAAAATTTGTTAAGAACACAGCACTGGCGAGTGCTGCACTACCTTTAGTCTCCAACTTATCTTATGGCGCTATCAATACGACAGTTGATCAAAAGCTCCGGTTGGCTTTCATAGGTGTTGGCTTAAGGGGAACCGATCATTTGGAGAATGCGCTTAAGCGAAAGGATATAGAAGTTGTAGCCATCTGCGACACTGATTCGGCTCGGATCAAAATCGCTGAAAAAACGATGAGTGACGCTGGTGCCAACAAGCCGCAGGTATTTGGCAGCAATGAATATGACTACCGCAACTTACTGGGCCTTAGCAATATTGATGCAGTCATCATTTCCACGCCTTGGCTCTGGCATACTAAAATGGCCGTTGATTCGATGAAGGCTGGGAAGTATACCGGCTTGGAAGTGTCAGCAGCTAATACCATGGAAGAATGCTGGGACCTGGTCAATACCCATGAGGCAACAGGTTCACATTTGATGATCCTAGAAAATGTCAACTATCGCAGAGATGTACTCGCCGTATTGAACATGGTGAAGCAGAATGTATTTGGTGAGTTACTGCACTTTACCTGTGGCTACCAGCATGACTTGAGGCATGTGAAACTCAACGACGGCAAAACGGCTTATGGTAAAGGTGTTGAATTCGGAGAGAAGGGCATTTCAGAAGCCGCCTGGAGAACTCAGCATTCCTTAATGAGAAATGCGGACGTCTACCCTACCCATGGCCTGGGGCCCATGGCTACTATGGTCGATATCAACAGAGGTAATCGCTTTGTGTCCATGACCTCCCATGCTACCAAAGCGAGAGGACTCAGCAAATACATCGTAGAGAATGGTGGTGAGGATCATCCCAATGCACAACTGAAATTCAAGCAAGGTGATATCATCACGTCTACCATTGAAACGGCCAGTGGCGAGACCATTATCGTGACACATGACGTTAACAGCCCTCGCCCCTATTCATTAGGGTTTAAACTGCAGGGTGTTCAGGGCATTGCAGAGTTCGATAAGCACACGCAGCGGATACTTGTTGAAGGTGTAACCGAAGGTCATAATTGGGAAGACATGAATACCTGGCTTGAAAAGTACGATCATCCGCTTTGGAAGAAGTTTGGGCCTAGTGCCAATGATGCTGGGCATGGCGGAATAGACTTCTTTGTGCTCAACGCTTTTGTGGAATCTGCCAAAGAGAACATTGCTCCGCCTATGGATGCTTATGATGCGGCAGCTTGGAGTGCAGTGACCCCCTTATCAGAAGCTTCTATCGAGAATAATGGTGCTCCACAGGACTTTCCTGATTTCACCAGAGGAAGGTGGATCAAGCGGCAGCCTTACAATTGGATGAAGGATACCTATTAAACCGCTTGTACTGTATTTCATGCTAATGATTTTTGAAGATTTCCGGTAGGCTATATGGCTCTGAATGCTAAAATAACGTCAATCGCACCTGGGCGAACATGCCTATTTGGTGATCACCAGGACTACCTAGGGCTGCCCATTATAGCTTGTGCTATCGATCGATACATCAAAGTGACTGCTGTTGGAAATAACTCCCAACTATTGAAAATCGACCAACCAGATATTGGGGAGCAGCGCACCTTGTCCATCAATGATGAAATAGACAATGTGGCGAAGGATGATCATATTTTATCACCGTTAAAGGTTTTAAGGCGCCATGGCTGTATTCCTGATCAGGGCTATGATATTACTATTACTGGTAATCTGCCTATCAATGCTGGCCTCTCGAGCTCATCCGCTTTAGTAGTATCGTGGATACATTTTCTACTCTCGGCATACGGGAGCGATGCAGAGATTACGCCGGGGTATGTTTCGCAGCTAGCCTATGAGGCAGAAGTCCTAGAGCATGGATCGCCGGGAGGAAAAATGGATCAGTACAGCATAGGGTTGGGCAATGTATTGTATCTAGAGACCGGAGATGACTTGTCGTATGAAGTCATTCAAACACCAATCAAAGGGTTGATTATTGGCGAATCAGGCATTCCTAAAGAAACAGTAGGTGTATTGGGTCACCTCAAGGAGAATGCCCTACTGGCAATTAGCAAAGTCAAGGCCACCAATCCGCTTTTTAATCTAAAGACAGCAAAAGAGGAAGACCTACCGGAATATCTCACCCATGTACCTCATGATCTTCATGAGTACTTTACTGCGGCGATTCTGAATCATAGGATCACTCAAAATGCACTTGCTGAGTTCAAAAAACCAGTTCCTGATTTTAAAGAAATTGGAAGGCTGATGAATGAGCATCACATCGTGCTGAAAGACAAGTTGAAAATAACCCTACCAAGGATTGATGATATGATAGATGCGGCTTTGAATGAAGGCGCCCATGGAGCTAAGATTGTAGGTAGTGGTAAAGGTGGCAGCATCACGGCGATTGCACCGGAAGGAAAAGAAAAAGCAATAATTAGCGCAATGCTCACAGCTGGAGCGAAAGCTGCTTACTCCGTCGAGGTGGACCCAGGTGCTAGAATCACATCTATGAATTGAACATATGAACAGAAACCTACCATGCATACCAACCTGATCATCCTCGCAGGAGGTACCTCTTCAAGAATGAAAAACTCCGCAGCGACGGATGAGGTAAGCGATGAAGAGGTCACTCAGGCCAATCATCGTAGCAAAGCGCTTATCACTATTGAACATAGTCGCAGGCCGGTACTTGACTACCTACTGTACAATGCAAAAAAGGCTGGTTATGAAAAGATCTACCTGGTGATCAGCGAAGAAGGCGAACTCTTCAAAACCTATTATGGGACTAAGCAAAAAGGCAATCAGTTTAATGGATTGAGCATCTCCTATGCGATACAGTATATTCCTAATAACAGGAAGAAACCGTATGGTACAGCCGACGCACTATTTCAGGCTGTAGAGCAGTATCCAGAACTCAACTCACAGTACTTCACGGTTTGCAATAGCGATAATCTATACTCCGTAGCGGCCCTGTACGGCTTGCGCGAAACAGCACATCCAAATGCCTTTATCAGTTATGACCGAGATGCTTTGGATTTTACTTCTGAACGCATAGCGCGTTTCGCTGTGGCACGGCTTGATCATGACAATTTTCTTACCGACATCATAGAAAAGCCTGCGGTAGGTGAAATAGCAAACTATAAAGACGTGGAGGGCAAGGTGAGGGTAAGTATGAACATCTTTAAATTGAATGGAGCAGAGGTCCATGAGTATCTCAAGAACTGTCCCGTTCATCCGGAAAGAGATGAAAAAGAACTCCCTACAGTCCTGTTGAGTTTATTGAAAGACCATCCAAACGCTGTATTAGGTCTACCCTTCTCAGAGCATGTTCCTGATTTGACAGCTAAAGAAGATATTGTGAAAGTAAAGGCCTATCTGAAGGAGCATTATTCCGACTTGAACTGGAATCACTAGAAGCGCTGAGTTCATACGGCCAAGCGAATTGTTCCAGGCACTAAATATCTCTAGATCAGTAATTGTATCTTAACACCCCAGAAATTAACACCAACGATAAACTATGGTCTCATTAAGTACACTTGACTACCTACTCATTATCACAATTTTTTCAACCACTTTGGGCATAGGTGTTTATGTATCTAAAACCTCCGGAAAAAATACTGCCGAGTATTTCCTTTCGGGACGCACCATGCCTTGGTGGTTGTTGGGCGTGTCAATGGTCGCCACTACCTTCTCTACGGATACACCTAATCTGGTGACAGATATTGTACGAACTAACGGTGTATCAGGTAATTGGGTCTGGTGGGCCTTTTTAATCACAGGTCTGTTAACTGTCTTCGTTTATGCGAAACTTTGGCGCAGGTCCAATGTCAATACTGATTTAGAGTTCTATGAACTGCGCTATGGAGGTGCTCCAGCCAGTTTTCTAAGGAAGTTCAGAGCGTTGTACTTAGGCGTCATTTTCAATGTAATGATCATGTCAGCAGTGACACTAGCTGCCATCAAGATAGGCGGTATCATGCTGGGTCTTGCCCCATGGCAAACAGTGCTCATAGCAGGTGTGATTACCGTTATATTCAGTTCATTAGGTGGGTTTAAGGGTGTAGTGTACACCGACTTTCTACTGTTTTTTGTTGCCATGGGCGGGTCTATAGGCGCTGCTGTTTATTTGGTCAACTTACCAGAAGTTGGTGGCGTAACTGCGCTCATCGCACATGAGAATGTTGTCGGTAAGCTGTCCATTCTTCCTGACTTCAATGACAAGAATGCATTGATAACTTTGTTTATCATTCCACTAGCTGTGCAATGGTGGAGTTCTTGGTATCCCGGCTCGGAACCAGGTGGTGGAGGCTATATCGCTCAGCGTATGTTAGCTGCCAAAGATGAGAATCACGCCATTGGTGCCACCCTATTCTTTAATATCATGCACTATGCCGTGCGCCCATGGCCGTGGATCATGGTGGCGTTAGCTTCCTTAGTGGTCTTTCCTGATCTGGCAAGCATACAAGAAGCATTTCCTAATATTACTGCGGACAAGCTCGGGCATGACCTGGCCTATCCTGCCATGCTGACGATGCTACCCAGCGGTCTATTGGGACTGGTACTGGCTGCCTTGATAGCCGCCTTTATGTCTACCATTTCAACACAGCTGAACTGGGGTTCCTCCTATATCGTCAATGACTTTTATAAATTACAAATCAACCCTGAGGCGTCAGAAAAGGAACTTGTACGGGTAGGACGTCTGTCTACAGTGCTACTCATGGTGCTGAGTGCAGCCCTTGCCCTAGTGCTGCAAAATGCGCTACAGTTATTTCAAGCTGTATTGGTGTTTGGTGCTGGTACAGGGCTGATATTTATACTTCGCTGGTTTTGGTGGCGCATCAACGCATGGAGCGAAATCATTGCTATGCTCATTTCTGGTATAGTCTCCATTGCCCTGACACTGACTCCAGTCGGTGACTTCTTTTTTGATACAACTACTGGGTTGCTCCCAGATTACTATGAGTATCCATTCGTAGTACTCATTACTACGCTGGGATGGTTAATCGCTACTTATATGACACCCCCTGAAGATAAAACGGTGTTGCACAGTTTCTATCAAAAGGTACGCCCTGGAGGTGCGGGCTGGCGCAAGGTGATTGACGAAGCAGCGGCTGACCACATAGTACTGGACGATCATGATGAAGGATGGAGTGTTCCATCTGGAATTGCTGCTATGCTGCTTGGTTGCGTCTTCATCTACAGTAGTATGTTCGCGATTGGTGACTGGATTTATGGTAATTATACTTCGGCAGGTTTGCTTACTGGAGTAGCCTTAATCTCAGGTATCGCTATGTTTAGAGTTGGGAGAAGGTTATTGCGATAGCCAATAGCTTGATAGTCTGATTCCACGTCGAAGAGTGCTTCTTTCTTCTTGCGGCCTTTATCTCCCTTCGCCGTAAAGTAGCATTCACTGGTATTGACTCTTATACAAATCAGAAAGATTTATGATGCCGAACCAAATCCAGTATTAACGGATGCGGAATAATGGAATAGATATTAGTGCAGCACCTTTTGTTGAGATAATCCATTACCATAAAATTGCACTGATCATGACTCAATCAATATTTAAAGACGATCAGTTTCTAGACTTTCATACCCATCGTAGGTGTCATGAAGACCGTGACAATGTGATGGAGATCGTATCCGTCCATCTCGGTAAAGAGAGAAGCAAAAAGTATTTCACCATTGGACTACATCCTTGGTGGACAGAAGCGACTGTTTCCGAAACGCAAAGAGAGATGCTTACCTCACTCCTTTCTGAGGCTACTTGCCTTGCGATGGGTGAAATGGGATTGGATAATCTTAAAGGCCTGTCAATGAGCGTCCAAATGGATATCCTGAGAAGTCAGCTGACTATTGCGCAAACATTGAACAAGCCGGTCATCATACACTGTGTGCGGGCCTATTATCAATTGATCCAGATCAAAAAAGAGTTTCCTATTATCCGAAAATGGTGTGTGCATGGCTATGGTCGTCATTCAACCCTCGCACAACAATTGATTGATCAGGGGTTCTATCTTTCTCTTATGCCTACCGTGTCAGTCAAATACATTGATTGGTTTGAGTCGCTACCTTTGGATAAGCTATTTTTGGAGACTGACAGCATGCCAAATACTAATATAATAGATGTCTATAGCAATGTTTCTGCATTGACCGGTATATCAATTATCGACCTAAAGCGTCAAATGAACAGCAACGCAAGAGAGTTTTTTGAGAAATGAAAGATTGGTTAGAGAGAACAGAACTGCTCATTGGCGAAGAGGCGCTTAATAACTTGCGTAATGCCCATGTACTTGTTGTGGGCTTAGGAGGAGTCGGCAGTTATGCCGCAGAGACCTTGGTGCGGGCAGGCCTGGGTGAGATTACCATCATCGATGGTGATGAGGTAGATCCTACCAACAAGAATCGCCAAATACAAGCCCTTGATTCTACTATCGACCAAAACAAAGCAAGGGTGCTCAAAGCTCGCTTTTTGGATATCAATGCCAACCTTCAAGTGCATGTTATTGAGGAGTTTATGATGCCAGAGATCATGCACGAGTTTCTAGTAAAGCATCAGTTCACTTATGTTCTAGACTGCATCGATAGTTTCGCACCAAAGTTGGCCATGATCCAAACCTTGCGCAGGTTGAAATACAACTTCATCTCATCAATGGGTGCAGGCGGAAAACTGGACCCATCCAAAATACGGGTCACTGATCTCTTCAAAACAAGTGAGTGCAAGTTCGCCCAACAATTAAAAAAATTGCTAAAGGGTAAAGGTGTCACGCGAGGTGTATTGTGTGTCTATTCAGAGGAAATACAACTGAAGGATTCACTACAATTGACTGATGGGTCAAATTATAAAAAGTCCTTCTATGGCACCATTTCGTATATGCCAGCCATGTTTGGTATGACGATGGCCGCTGAAGTGATCAAGCGGATTAGCTAATTGTGTCAGCTATAGTCCGGGCTCCTCGTTGACGTATACCCACCCTACCTCTGCTAGAGCGTGTTTGCTACTAGCAGAAATAAAAAATTTCTTGAAACCAACTATCCCCTGGTCGGGCACCCCGAGGCAAGCCGTCGGGGTACCCGTCTGCCGACGAGGCAGGTTTCGCTGGTTCCATACCCAATCAAGTTGAGCACATGTTTTGATCTGAAGATCAAAAACCGAAATCATTTATTTGGATCCCCGCCTTCGCGGGGATGACGTTTTTATTGGAACCCCGAGGCAGAGCCTCGAGGAATTCTTTGGATTAAATCCACAACCTAATTATTAGTAGTTAGTTGAGCAAAAGCTGATCCTCAATCGTGTCATAGCCTATGTACATCCTAAATCATGCTACTGTATGACCCCTGTCATGTGACTAATCCTCTGCTCACTGTACATTCACCATCAGTCAATAATGACAGATAGAAGATGAAAACAATCAAAATATTAGGTACAGGCTGTCCAAAGTGCCAGCAGACCGAAGCGATGATCAGAGAAGCACTAGTCAAACTAGGTGTTGAAGCTGATGTACAAAAGGTAGAAGACATTCAGCAAATCATGGAATATAGCATCATGTCCACACCCGCCGTTGTAGTCGATGAGGTGGTCAAGGTGAAAGGCCATGTTCCTACCTTCACTGAACTCAAACAGATACTGGTATAATCATCAGCCAGGAACCTTTAGCAATACTCAAAGACCAGACTCGATAAGACCTAGAGTAGCTATTCATGTTTGACTTGATTCAAAAAATAGCGGATTGGATGATTAATTCCCTGCTGGGCATCAATCCCGTAAGCCAACTCGGTGAGGCGCTCAACTTCTTCGTCTATGACACGATCAAGATCCTGCTGTTGCTGTTTCTGATCACCTTTCTGATGGGCATTGTCAATGCCTATTTCCCGGTGGAAAGATTGAGAAGCTTTCTGAGTAAGAACAAGCTCTATGGTCTAGAGAACCTCTTCGCTTCTGTTTTCGGGGCAGTCACTCCTTTCTGCTCATGTTCATCCGTCCCCCTGTTTATAGGTTTTGTCCGGGGAGGAATTCCGCTAGGTGTCACGTTTTCATTTTTGATCACCTCACCTCTGGTCAATGAAGTCGCACTAGCCCTATTCATAGGCATGTTCGGATGGAAGATCACTTTGATTTATGCTGCTTCCGGTATTGCGCTAGGAACAGTGGGCGGCTGGCTGCTCGGCAAGCTACAACTCCAAGAATTCCTCACAGACTGGGTGAGAGCGCTACTAGATCATGCAGCACCCACCTCAGTTACAATAGAGTCGACCCCTCAAAGCTTATGGCAAAGGCTTCCGGCAATCACTCAGGGTGCATGGACGATCGTAAAGGGTGTAGTACTCTATGTGGTTATCGGTATTGGTATCGGAGCTGCTATGCATGGTTATGTGCCTGAGGACTTCTTTCAGCGATATCTCAGTGGTGGTGAGTGGTGGACAGTCCCCGTGGCAGTAGTGTTGGCAGTGCCGATTTATGCCAATGCTGCCGGGATCGTCCCGGTCATGCAGGTAATGGTCGCCAAAGGCGTGCCGTTGGGTACCGCTCTTGCCTTCATGATGAGTACAGTGGGACTTTCCCTACCGGAAGCAACCTTGCTTAAAAAAGTCATGACGATGAAGTTGATTGGTATCTACTTTGGCATAGTAGCCCTCTTCATGATGCTCTCTGGTTACTTATTCAACATGCTGTTATAGACTAAGCGCTATCTAACATCCCATGGCGAACTGAGAAGAGTTTGTTACAAGCTTGTAACAGGTTCTCTTTCATTGAAGATGAGATTGCCTCGCTATGCGCAATGACCAGCATTTGAAGGGGGTAGCTGCAGCCCGCATCACCCTCACAGCTCGTCTTTGCGAACCTACTGGGTTGGCTATTGGGAGGTTTAGGTGAAGCAATCTCATCCCTATCAATTACAGGTAGTTATTTGATTAGAGAGAAGCACCTACCTTCCCATAGTCAGACTTGGTATGATGAGTCTCAGACGATGGTAGCAGACCCAAATAATTGCCTCAGTTCTGGCTGCTGACAAGTCCTAATTTATAAATCCGTACTACTGCATTATAAATGAACCCTTCCAATTTGATTCTAAAGAATATTCTTGCTTCAAAACAATGGGAAGAAATGCTTTCGCTCTTCTGGTCATTCTGACAAGTACTTGTGCATTAAAGCGAATAAACACTAATGTAGAAATCTTCAAATACTCTGCTGAAGGTTGGAACGGCTATACGGAAATTGACAGTCGGTTAATCACAGGACAAGACCCGACTTCCTCTGCTTTAGTGGTCCAAGCGGTCATCGAACCACTAGAAAATAAGATCAATTAACTCAACACATACAACATCATTATCATGAGAATATTCAAGAGTATATGGATTGCAGCGCTCCTACTTTGCTTCACGGTAGTAAAGGCACAAGAGACGAATAGATCTGCGGAAGAAGCATTGATTCGGGCTACCATCATGAACTATATCGAGGGAACGGCCAATGGTGAACCAGACAAGCTCAAAAAAACATTTCATCCAGACTTCAATCTATACACCGTAGATGACGATAATCGGATGCTCGCCCGATCAGGTGAAAAATACATCTCCAACGTACAAGAGGGTAAAAAAGCAAACCGATTAGGGCGGATCATTTCGGTAGACCATGAAGGGAATGCCGCCACAGCCAAAGCGGAAATTATAGTACCAGGTTGGCGCGTGTTTACCGACTATTTTCTGCTATTGAAGTATGAAGGCAGTTGGAAAATTGTACAGAAAAGCTATACCTGGAGAGACTATCTTGACGCAGATCAGCCGACTGACCAAAATAGATCTGTCGATAGCCTGTTCTCAGAGTTTGATCGGGCAGATCATCCAGCGGTAGCTGCATTGGTCATCCACAAAGGAGAAGTGATCTATAAGAAAGCCATGGGTAGTGCGCAGCTTGACAATCAAATTCCCGCCACTACATCCACAAAATTTCAGTTAGGTGGTATGTCAAAGCATTTCACTGCATTTGCCACGCTTCTGCTGGAAGAAAAAGGAAAGCTATCACTAACTGATGATATTAGAAATCACCTTTCATATTTACCTGAATACGAGCATACCATCACTATAAATCATCTACTCACCTTGAGTAGCGGACTACCTGATTTTTGGACGTTAAAGAATATTGCAGGATGGCATAGAGATGATGTACTTACGCAAGCACATGTACGCGAAATAGTCAGTAAGCTTACTCCAGCATTCACTCCTGGTGATGACTATACTTACTCTAATACTGATCACTGGTTGCTAGCAGAAATCATAGCTAAAATATCAGGTCAATCCTTTCCAGAATTTATGAAGCAAGAAGTATTTAATCCACTGGAGATGGAGAACACTTTGGTTGTTGATGATTTCGAGCAATACATTCCAAATGCGGCTGCATCATATGAACCGGTAAGAAATGGCGGATTCAAAAGGAGCGCATTAAACTATGGAATTAATGGACCTACTAATGTTTACGCTAGTATAGACGACCTACTAAAATGGGAAATGAATCTACTGGAGCCTAAGATTGGCAGCACAAAACTGGTTAACAAGCTTTATGAAGCATGCCTTTTGAACAATGGCAATACTATGGATCCAGCTTTTGGGCGGATTACCTATGGACAGCAACTAATACATAAAGAGCGTGGTGTACCTAAGGCCTATCAAACTGGAACACTGGGAGGCTATTCCAGCTCTATTTTTAAGTTTATGGAAGATGAGTTTACGGTAATCGTTCTTAGCTCAGGCATTCCTTACAACGGCTACCTAGGCATGCAATCCGCCTATCTATTTATCGAAGACCAGTTTACCGAACCTGCCAGAACCAATTTCGCTGAACTAAAGACGCTAAAATTGAGTGAAAAGCAACTGAAAAAGTATGAGAGCATCTATTGGAATGAACGGAGTGGTTACTCACGCGAAATAGCAGTGGAAAACGACACATTGAGATACGTGAGAACTGATGGCAGAGCGAGCAGCCTACTACCCGTGGAAAAAGACAAATTTCAAATGATGATCGGAGGAGACGAGAAAATCTTCGTTTCATTCAGCGACAATAAGGAAGCTAAGACGATGGCTTTTACCCAAGGTGAAGCAAGCCCAATTCAATTTGAAAGCATCACTCCTATTTCTGCTAGCGCAAATGAGCTAAATAATCTGGTAGGAATTTATTACTGTGAATCTCTCAATACGGTATATGAACTTTCTGTAGAAAACAATAAGCTGGTTGCCAGTAATATGAAAGCCGGTAAAGTAATCTTCAATCCTATTCTAGAAGGTGTTTTCGAAAGCAATTCATGGTTTTTCCCAAGAATCCAGTTTAAAGAGGATAAATCAGGGTTCCATTTAAACTCGGAGGAAGTTAGGTATCTCTTTTTTCGGAGGTTAGATACCATCAATTAAGCTTTCTATCAAGTGAAGCGTTATAGTGGCCCACTCTGGAAAATGTGATGGACAAAAGACCAAAACTCGATAACCACATTTCAATAAAAGACTTTCGGGAGTTCTATTGGCTCAAGAAGGAGCTTCTAGCGTTTTGCCGCGAGGAAGGATTAAAAAAGACAAGAAGTAAACTGGAAATTGCTACAAGGATCGGGCACTATATTACTACCGGAAATAAGAAGATGGAGAGGCGGACATTCAGGTCCGCTCCTACTTCTAGATTCGACTGGCAAAGCGCCGAACTATCTCCTGAAACCAGGATAACTGACAATTACAGAAATACAGAGAATGTAAGACTATTCTTTGAGAAAAAAATTGGAAAACACTTCAAATTCAATGTGAAATTCATGAATTGGATGAAAGTCAATCATGGGGAAACACTACTAACAGCCATAGAAGTTTGGAAAAGAATGGCCGTGGAAAGCAAAGCCAACACTACCCCAAAAGCAATAGCTCCACAGTTCGAATACAATCAATACATGCGCGACTTTTTGGTTGCTAATCCAAATATGGACAGGGAGGTCGGAATCAAGTTATGGAATATGAAAAAGGCTATGAGGGGTGAAAACACCTACCATCAAGCTGACTTGAAATTGATTAAAGAAGGTGAATAAAAACTCAAAAATACAACACATGATAACCCCGTTTCACAAAAAGTGTAATCGGTTATGAAGATGATGTGACCGACCACTTTGGTCAAATTGATAATCCCTTACAGTTGTAAAATCATTAAGTAAAACCTCAGAACCCATGAATAAAAACATATTCTTTTCAGTAATCCTATTAATGGTTAGTGCACAAATATCGATTGCTAATACAAAAAATGACTCATCCCGTATCGCAGAACTTGATCGTTATTGGGAACGCTTAAATAAAACGGTAATGGAGGGTGACTTTGAAGGTAACAAAGACTGCTTTCATAAGGATGCTGTAGTCGTATTTGCTTCCGGAAAAAACAAGTTTTCTGTACCAATTTCTACTGCGCTGGAAGGTTGGAAGGAAGGATTTAAAAATACTAGAGAAGGCAAAACCAAAGTGAATATAGAAATGCGGTTTTCACAGAGAATAGTGAATGAAACTACTGCTCATGAAACTGGGATTTTCACATATACATCTACTGACAATGTCAGTAAAATATCGAATCAGTATATCATTCCTTTTGAAATGCTACTGGTAAAACGTAATAACCAATGGTACGGGATGATGGAATATCAAAAACCGCTTGTAACTGAGAAAGAATGGGATGCTTTAAAATAAGGATGTTTTTCCGTGCTCAGAGTCTTGGCACAGGGTTATGAGTTTCAGCCCTGCTGGCCCGAGTTTATAGCACGTATGTGCCACATGTCCACTCGTGTCCGTCATATAAAGGGGTTCTTCATTACGTCTGCCTTGCAGCGGGAGGCTAGGAAAGATGAGCAACTGTTAGTTGTAATAACCTCACGATCTTACACTGAGGCCAACCGACCTTGACTGAGCAGATCAATGTGATCCACCATTCGGTTCTTAATGATGTTGATGATGCGTTTATTCATCTCACTTTTAATGTCAACGTACTGATGGTACTCTTCTGTGGTTAAGTGACTGAGGACCACACCACGCAATTCACTTCGTAAGTTCCTGTCTTGCTGGAATACAGACTCCAAATAGAGGATTCCTTTTTCTCTTCCCAGGCTGCTTAACGGGTTTTTCTTAGCAGCAAGGTAATCCAGGAGGTAATCTATGAACAGATCGTGTTTCATCTTGATAATCGGCCGAAGCGTGCTGTTCTGAAACGTCTCCTCAGCGCTCATATCAGCTGTAACCAGAAGGGTAGTGATTATGGGTCGTGTATTGTCTGCTGGCATGATCACGTAGCTTTAAAAGTATTGATGTTGTTTCTACTATGTTACAAAGAGGCTGGCTATTACCTCCCAGACGGCAATCAGGTCAGCTTCCCCTCACTTAACCCTAGTCCGTCTTCTCAACCTAAGTATCCGATCCTGATAGTAAGCCCGTAGTTCATCAATAAAATTGGAAGGATCCTTATTGGTCGTGAGTACATGATAGCTGTGCCTGCCTTTAACGGCTTCAATAGCTTTCTCGAGTTGCGCTATCTCTAGGAGTAGATAAGCGTCTGGTGAGGTCGTCTGATCGTTATGCTGCCAGAATGGTGACACATCTTCTGTCAGCCCAAAACTGTTAAGCAGGTGTGCATGATATGCGACTAAAGTCGCCAGGTCTTCCTGCTTGTAGATCTGCACCAGCCGTGTGGTCAACTCTGTGGCAAGCTCTACCTTGTCGTCATTCATCGAAAACTTATCAGGATGGACGTGCAGCATCGCTTCTCGGTACAACCGCTTTTTCTCTTTGCTCTCAGCGGCAGTCATAACGGAAGCTGAGGTGGATGGCTTTTGTGGCCTCAGCCCTACGGGCTCCACATAGTTTTTCCCCCTTTTCTTTTGTGCTAATCGCTTGGCCTTTTTTTCGCTCTTTTGTGCTTTGTAGAGGACGGACAGCTCTTGCTCTTCTATGAGCTCATGGCTGAGGTGTGACTGCAACAGCGCCTCATACGCATCCACCTTACCGATGACAGCATCCAACTCGCCTTGTAGCTGTGCGATCTGCTCCTGTAGTGCGCTATGCTGAGACTCAGGTTTTGCAGTGCCGATGAGCTGATCTTGCTTCATGCCTGCAAAGGTCATTCATTTTTGCACGCCATCCATAGGCATTTTTTTAAAAGCGGGATGGGTTTATCAGAATGACGAAGATTTGTGGTTGGACATTTCTACAGATGTGCACTCAAGCTCGTTATTGCGTCCCGATAACTATCGGGAATATAGAGTAAGGCATGGTGTGGGCTTAGGTGCAGCAATCTCATCCTTAACAAATGAAGTCAGCCTTTAGCAAATAAAGAGATTACTTCGCTGCGCTACCAATGACGTATTCTTGTAAACTTCTGAAAATGAGTCTCTTTCGATAAACTCAAGATGACAATCATTTTCAGAATCGACAGTACCAACATCATTTCAATTTGTGCGTTTGGAACCCAAATGTTATGTCTCGGAATGACGAACAGTTGAGGTTTCATAGAGTGTCAGTGGATAACAATGCCGCCACAGTTCATCTTTGTGAGCTTATTGGGTTGGCTTATTGTGAGGAAGTAAGTGAAGCAATCCCGACATGCTCAATCAGGGAAACCCTATCACTCATTCAACACCACCCTCGACTCGGAATAGAGATCATAGACGGCAATCATTTCTTCTGTAGCATCAATGTTCCTTTGATAGTCATAGATCCGCTCTCGGGTCTCGACGTAAGCCGGTCGAAAATCATTCTCCCAGCTATTCCAGATCACAATCAGGTAGTGATAGCCCACTTTGCCAGCTCTACCTTTTTCCAGCCATGCTTCAAAAAGCTCCTCGTCCAGGGAGCCTCCATGCCCTGAGGTCTCAAACATCTTCTACCCGTCTAGTCACTACCAGATCTTGATACGATCCTCATCAGCCTTATAGTTAGCATCACTCGGCTGAAGCTCAAATGCATCATAGAATGGTGTAAAGTTCATCAACGGCCCATTGACACGCCACATCGCAGGTGAGTGCGAGTTGGTATTGATGTAGTTGCGCATAAACTCGTCACGCACTTTCACTCTCCATATTCTGGCTACAGACATAAAGAATCGCTGATCGGGCGTATAACCACCAATCTTCTCATTGCTCTGCCCCTGCTGCGTCAACTTAAAGGCATCATAGGCAATCGACACACCGCCATTGTCTGCAGTGTTCTCTCCTACCGTCATGGCACCAATGACGTTCACATCATCAAGCACCGTGAATGTGCTGTAGCGATCTATGATCTGCTGCGTCTTCGCTGTGAATTTCTCATAGTCTTCATCAGTCCACCAGTTCTTCACATTTCCATCTTTGTCAAACTGAGCTCCTTGATCATCAAAGGCGTGGGTCAACTCATGGCCAATCACCATACCGATACCGCCATAGTTCACCGCATCATCGGCAGCCAGGTCAAAGTAAGGAAACTGTAGTATGCCTGCCGGAAATACGATCTCATTCATCGATGGGCTGTAGTAGGCGGTCACCGTTGGTGGCGTAGTTCTCCACTCATCTTTGTTAGGTGCCTGATTGAGTTTGTTAGTTTCGTATTGGTAGTTGTTCTGGCGCAATGCCACTACATTTTCGAAATACTTATCTCGGTCAATGCTCACATCATACTCGCGCCATACGTCGGGGTAACCGATCTTCTTTGTGATAGCGTATAGCTTCTCCTTTGCCTGCACCTTAGTGACCTCACTCATCCAGTCCAGATTGTTGATCCTATTCTCAAATGCCTTTTGAAGATTATCAACCAACTCCCCCACCCGCTTTTTAGAGGCTTCCGTGAAGTAGCGATCTACATACAGCTTACCCAAGGCATAGCCCAATTGTCGGTTGACTTGCTGTACCATCACTTGCGCACGCGACTGCTGATTTGACTGACCTAGCAACACCTTGTTATACTCAAACTCAGCCTTCTCGAAAGGCTCGCTTAGCACATCTGAATAGGTATTTAAGACACTTGCTTTCAAATAGATCTTCCAGTCATTTAGCGAAACCTCATTCAGCATGCTATTCAACTCAGCATAGTATGCTGGTTGACGAATGTCAACGGAATCGGCTTGAAGCCCAAGGTTACTAAGTAACATCGACCACCCACTACTTGGTTGATCGCTATTGAGATCGGCTACCGCCAATTTGTTGTAGTTGGCTCGGACATTCCTGCGCTCTACTCTCGTCTTATGTGACTCAGCCATTCTCTTTTCCATCTCATAAACGGTGGCGGCCATAGCACTAGCATCGGATTCTCCAGTCAATTCAAATAAGGTCGCTATGTAGGTCTGGTAAGCCTGCTGTATACCCAGTGTTGATTCATCGTCCTTGAAATAATAATCTCTATCCGGTAAGCCCAGTCCAGACTGACCAAAGTGAATCATATTCACTGCACTATTCTCATTGTCTGGAGAGACATTCATACTGATCACGGAGGTATGACCAGACTTCATCTCATTTGCCACAAAGGCCATCAAGGAACTCACATCGCCCAAGGCATCTATCTGATCTAGCAAGGGCTGAACAGGTTCATAACCTCTTTGATTAATACTTTCCGTATCCATGCCAGAAGCATAATAGTCCCCTACTTTTTGCTCAAGGCTTCCCACTTGATTGTCGCTACTGGCAATTTCTTCCAGAATCTGCTCAAGTAGCTTTCGCTGTGGGATATTCAGAAAGCTGTATGAGCCTACACCTACCTGATCATCGGCTATGGTGGCGGTATCATACCAGGTCTTGTTCACCCGCATAAAGAAGTTATCTCCAGGCTTAATGGTTTCCGTGATGCCGGTAAAGGCAATCTTAGGATCCTCTGATACGGTTGTGGTTTCTGTTTCCGGAGCGCAACCTATTAGCGATAGCGCGAGAAGTGATAGGGTTAGGAGGTTTTTCATAGTGTCTTTTATCTTGGTCTTAAAGATATAGAAATGCAGAGGTGAGATTAACAAGTATCTGGTGGATGGTAATACTCATTTTTAGAATTACCACGCCCCGCCTAGCACCTAAAACAAGGATGGACATTTCTTTAATCTCCCGGTTGAAACAGTAGATATATTTCCAAATGCCACTTCAGCAAACTGAGCGTTAACTAATTGCTATATCAACGATTCAACAGAAGTCATTACTCAGACTAAACCCTAATTCGTAAATTCAGATAACTTAGCAACTCTAGAAGTAACCAAATCCTCATATTATCAAAACGCTAGGGTAACATCTTTTCGTATTTAAATGTTTCTACATACAATCTAAGCATATAAGCCTTACTATGACCATTTGGTTCTAAAATTGATCAATTTGAAATGAGTCTAATTAAACAGCGAAGACAAGTCCATTCCGTTACTCATACCTCAACGACTTTACAGGATTTTGACTGGTAGCTCTATTTGTCTGGTAAGACACGCTGATGAGCCCTATGGCTAGGGAAATGAGCAGTGGCAACAAAAAGAAAATAAAGCCTAGATCGACACGAAGGGCGTAGTTCTCCAGCCAACTGTTGGCTACATAGTAAAGCACCGGTAGGCTGATCAGATAAGCCAGTCCTATGAGCAATAGGTACTCTGATAGGATCATACGCGCAATCCGCAGGCCGCTGGCCCCCAGTACTTTGCGAATACCGATCTCCTTAGTCCGTCGTAGTATGGAAAAAGAGGCCAGACCAAATAGTCCAAGCCCGGCGATGATGAGCGACAGCAGGGCGAACGCATTAACCACCTTACTGAATAACATCTCATTGGCAAACTTCCGCTGGAAGGAGTCATCGAGGAAGGTGTAGTTGAAGGGGTCATTGGGGAAGTTATCCGCCCACAGAGCCTCTAATCGGGCAAGTTGATATTCATATAGCTTGCACTAGTAGTGTCACCAAGTAAGCTAAACCATGAGTACCAGCCGATGTTGTCCCCCGGAAGCATCATCATAGAGGACACTGCCTCTACGCTGGGCGACTGCTGCGCCTGATCTACAAAGCGATCATAGCGCAGCTCTTTGTTCGCATACTCCACTTTGGGTGCTTTCACTGCTGCTACCTGATCGATATTGACCCCAATATCCCGACCAATGAGAAAGCTCGTTTGCGCATAAATCAAATACGTCCCACCTACAAGCAGTGACGTAATGATGAATTGCAGATAGACCAACGATTTTCTGATGAGTAGTCCCGACCGGGAATTTCTAAACTTGCCCTTCAGGACAACCGTCGTTCGGAAACTACTCAGCACAAAGGCTGGGTAGACAGCCGATAGCAGACCGCCCACTAGCACAGCAGTCGTAGGCAGTACTAACCCTTCCCCTATCGTGAATGTGTAGTCCAGCGCTAGCCAGCTGGAGATGTGTTCATGGCAAAGCAATACAGTGATGAATGCGATGACCAGAGCCATAATATTGATCATAAAAGCCTCAATCAAAAACTGCCCACCGAGGTTGCTGCGACTTGCGCCTATGGTCTTGCGGACACCTACCTCTTTGGCTCTTTCGAGCGATCTGGCCGTCGAGAGGTTGATGTAATTGATCCATGCGATTACCAGTATCAATATCGAAATGATCCTCAACCATGAGAGGATATCCGCATCGATGTTCTTCTCAAACTCCTGTAGCAGATCTGATGTGTAATGGATCTCTCCTATCGACTGTAGGAAGAATTCATAATTCACTTCACGCGCGGCGTATAAATCACCCCAGGCTTGTTGCGCTAGCTCATTGATCCGTTTTTCTATGGTGGAAGCATCATCGCTCTCAAAGCGCAAGTAAGTCCTGAAGTCATTCCAGACCCAGTTGGTCCTCACTCCCCAGTCGGGATGTACTACATCGAGATAAGTCAGGAAAGAAAAGACGATATCGGGCTTGAAGTGAGAGGTCACAGGCGCATCCGCGAACACAGCACTCACGCTGTAGACCACCTCTCGTTGGTTGGTCGCCTTAAGCGTTGCTCCGATCACGTCAGTCGTACCGAAGTATCGTCTAGCCGTGCTTTCACTTATCGCAACCTTTCTTATCGCATCTAGGGCTGCCTCTGAGTTACCAGCCAGTACTTCAAAGCCAAAGACTTGAAAAAATTCCGGGTCGGCATAGTATGCCTTCTCTTCTTCGAAAATAGTCTTAGCCTGTGCCTGCGGATTTTCTACAACGAAGAGCCCGTCGTGGTAGATTCTCACCACCTCGGCCACTTCAGGCATATTCTCCTTAATGAGGGGCTTGAGTGGTGGCATGGCCGCCGCTGTGCTACCAATCAGTTCGCCTCTCAAATACCTATTCGTGGTAACGCGATAGATGGACTCACTACGCTCATGAAACTGATCGTAGCTGTACTCAAACGCCAGGAACTGGTCAATGAAAATAAAAATCGAAATACCCAGAGCAAGGCCTAGGATATTGATCAGAGAAAATACGGGATGTTTCTTAATGTTCCGGTAGGAGATTTTAAGGTAGTTGCGAAGCATAGTGATCGTTTTGAATGGTACCATTCAAAACGATCAAATGCCTGCCCATCGAGTAAGCTCAAGACATATAACATGACCAAGCCCATCAACGGCGGTTGATATCCGCTAAGAGGTCTGGACGCTGATCCAGACTGTTGGTTAGGCCGCTCCTACCTTCAACTTATCGAAAAACACCGCCTTCAGCTTGTTCACCTTTGGATTGATCACGAAGGTGCAGTAAGGCTGGCTCTGGTTTTGATTATAAAAGTCTTGATGTTGCCCATCTGCCGGATAAAAAGCTTCATAA
>JAVKDO010000134.1:0-172188 GCA_040222235.1 Cyclobacteriaceae bacterium | reverse complement strand
GAACATCCCATCTTCAGTTTTTTTGTGGCTGAAAAAGATGGGGTTATTCTGGGTACAGCAATCTATTATATGCGGTATTCCACTTGGAAAGGCAAGCGACTCTATCTGGAAGACCTGATCGTCACTAAAAAAGCTCGTGGTAGCGGCCTGGGGTTGGCCCTGCTGGATGGGATCGTCAAGGAAGCCAAATCCACTAACTGTACAGGTGTGATGTGGCAGGTACTAGATTGGAACGAACCTGCCATTCGCTTCTATGAAAAGTACGGTGCGTCCATAGATAAAGGCTGGCTCAACTGTAACGTAGACTTCTAAACGACCTCTTCCATCACAGTACGGAAAGCCACGTGCTTGTATTTGTAACGGTCCATATGCTCCTTCACAAGCTCGGGGGCAAATTTGTCGAGATAGACCTCCACATGATTCATGCTTTCTGCAAAATATTGGATAGAGTATGTCGTGTCTTCATTCTCCGTCTCGTTAAGGAGCCTAAATATCCTGTTGTGCTTGAAGAGACCTGTATCTAGCACTGCCGGGATATGCTCCGTGCGCATCCAATTCAGCCACTCTGATTCGACATCTTTTTCAATATTTACAGTTACATTATATAAGATCATCGCAAACTTTGTTTTGAGTTCAAAGTTACGGGTGAGTTCCGTATGAAGAAATCAAAAGAACAAATAGTTGGGTGGGTATTCATTATCCTGCACCTCGTAGGGATAGCAGGCTTCAGTATAGAAGCGACTCGAGAGCTATTCCAGTTTCTTACACCGTTTAACCTGTTGATTTCACTAGGACTATTACTCTGGCTGCACACCAATCGGAACAATCAGTTTATACTGCTCAGTCTTCTTGTTGGACTATTGGGATACCTAGTAGAAGTGGTAGGTGTCAATACAGGTCAGATCTTTGGTAACTATACTTACGGTAAGACGCTGGGCTTTCAGCTTTGGCAGACCCCTCTCATTATAGGGGTCAACTGGCTGATGATGATTTATTACACCAGCGCTATCGCAAAAAGAATAACAGGAGTGCTAGCCCTACAGATCGCAATAGGTGCCGCGCTCATGGTACTCATGGACCTACTCATCGAACCAGTGGCGATACAGTTTGACTATTGGACTTGGTCGGGTGACGTTATCCCACTCCAAAACTATTTTGGGTGGTTTGTAACCGCCTTACTCCTTCATGCGATTTACAGTCGAATAGAGCACACTAGTAAGAATGGTGCGGCTCCATATTTGGCATTTGCCCAATTAATTTTCTTTGCGGTATTGAATGTTCTAAGAACATTATGATAGGCAACTAGTTAACATCTCAATAAAATGCAATTGCACGGGTAAAAGAGTTAACTAAAAGGAAAGAGCTGTGAGCAACTACTCAATCAAGGATCTCGAACATTTATCAGGTATTAAAGCGCACACCATAAGGATATGGGAGCAGCGCTATGAATTTATCAATCCAAGTCGGACTGATACGAACATTCGCTATTATGACGATCGAGACCTGCGATTAGTCCTCAACGTGGCATTACTAAAAGATAACGGCTATAAAATCTCCAAGATCGCTGAAATGTCAGTTGCGGAGATGAAGGATGCTGTTCTCCAGATTACAGAAAAGAACCTGAAGTATCCAGATCAGATTCATGCGTTGGTTCTCTCAATGGTGGATCTTGACGAGGATAGGTTTGAAAAGATCATGTCGACTAACATCCTCAAAATCGGATTTGAGAAGACCATGATCAATATCGTTTATCCATTCCTCTCAAAGATTGGTATACTCTGGCAGACTGGAGCGATTAATCCTGCACAAGAACATTTCATTACGAACCTAGTGCGGCAGAAAATAATAGTGGCAATTGATGGACAATTTGTTTCCATCCATGAGAAATCAAAAAAGTATGTGCTCTATCTACCAGAAGGTGAGATGCATGAGCTCAGCCTACTTTTTGCAGATTTTTTAATAAAGACTAGACAAAGTCGAACGATCTATCTGGGCCAATCGCTTCCACTCCATGATTTAGAGGAGGTATACAAGATTCACAGGCCAGACTACATACTTACAGTGTTGACTTCTATGCCTGGCCCTGCTGAAATTCAAAACTATGTAGACACGGTAGCTGAGAAATTTAAGGATTCAGTGGTCTTGCTCACTGGCTACCAAGTCGTAGGACAAGATATCCAACTCCCTGATAATGTACTCATCTTCAACAGACTCGAAGAGTTAATCGAATTTGTGGAAGAGAACAGTATGGAATATGTTTAATCATACATAAACAAAACTTATCGCCTCATAGGCACCCAAAAAAGTCCTCTGTAACTATCCAGAGGACTTTTTTGGGTTTTAAACGTCAAGTCACTTCTATTTTGTTTAATCATTAAGTCAAATAACTAAACAAATAATTTTGTTTTGTTTAACGTAACCCTATCTTTGATTCAACAAAAACGGAAAGAGTTATGACAGCAATGGAATTTAGTTACCGCTTAGATCAAATGTCTCCCAGTTTGAAGCCCTTCGCTTTAAAACTTACACGAGACCATGAAGATGCAAACGACCTGCTTCAAGAAACAATGCTTAAAGCATATACTAACCGTGAGAAGTTTACAGACGGCACCAACCTCAAGGCGTGGTTGTATACCATTATGAAGAACACCTTCATCACCAACTACCAGAGAATGGTACGCCGGAATACCTTCATCGACACCACTGACAACTTACATTATATCAATTCATCAGGTAGTACCATTCAAAATCTCGCCTACAATAACTTCACAATGGAAGATATTGAGGATGCTCTTGAAGTGCTACAGGATACCTACAAGAAGCCTTTCTTGATGCACTTTAGAGGTTTTAAATACCACGAAATCGCAGAGAAGTTGGCAATTCCAATAGGAACTGTTAAGAATAGAATTCATATTGCGCGCAAGGAGCTCAAGGCTCACCTCAAGACGTACGCGTACAAGAACTAAGACATGACCAAACTAAAAGTCTGTGTCATTGGATCAGGCTTTGCTGGTTTATCCACTGCTACTCACCTCGCTGACCAAGGTCACGAGGTTTTTCTTTTGGAGAAAAACGACTCTCCAGGGGGCAGAGCAAGGCAATTCCAAGTAGATGGCTTTACTTTCGACATGGGACCATCCTGGTATTGGATGCCTGATGTTTTCGATCGTTACTTCGGAAATTTTGGAAAGAAAGTCGCTGACTATTATGAGCTAATAAGGCTTGATCCGTCCTATGCTGTCATATTCGGAGATAAGGAGTTCGTAGATATTCCTGCAAAAATGTCTGAGCTCGAAGCGCTATTCGAGTCCTATGAAAAAGGTAGTGGTGCTAAACTCAGAGCATTTCTCGAACAGGCCAAATATAAATATGAAGTAGGCATCAATGATCTTGTCTACAAGCCCAGCCGTTCGCTGCTGGAGTTTGCTGACCCTCGGCTCCTTTATGGAGTCATTAAAATGGACGTCTTCCAGTCCATGGCCAAGCACGTCCGCAAGTTCTTCACACATCCGCAGATATTGAAGCTTGTGGAGTTTCCTGTACTTTTTCTTGGTGCCATACCTGAAAATACTCCGGCGCTTTATAGTCTTATGAACTATGCGGATATGTCCCTTGGCACCTGGTATCCCAAAGGTGGCATGCACAAGATCATCGAGGGCATGGTCAAGCTAGCAGAGGAGAAAGGCGTCTCATTTCACTATGATCAAGAGGTGACCCAACTTCAATACTCTGGAAGAAAGGTTACTGCAATTCTAACTGCTAGCAAGACTTTCGAGGCGGATGTGGTCGTGGCGGGTGCTGACTATCATCACATCGACCAACACGTGCTTGACAAAGAAGTAAGAAATTATTCTGAGGACTACTGGGACAAACGGGTGATGGCACCTTCGTCTCTTATTTTCTACCTAGGCATAAGCAAGCGTCTGAAGAATCTGCGCCATCATAATCTCTTCTTTGATGAAGACTTTACCTCTCATGCGCATGAGATCTACACCGATCCACAGTGGCCTTCTAAGCCCCTGTTTTATGTATCGGCCCCATCACAAACAGACGATACTGTGGCACCTGAGGGTTGTGAGAATTTATTCCTATTGATGCCAGTTGCACCAGATCTTGGTGATGAAAAGACAACTCGAGAAAAGTATTACAATCTCATGATGAATCGCTTGGAAAAGCTCACTGGCCAAAAAATACGCGAGCATGTCATCTATAAGCGGAGCTATGCCCATAGTGATTTCAAGAACGACTACCACGCCTTCAAAGGCAATGCTTATGGCTTGGCCAATACCTTAATGCAGACGGCCATTCTGAAGCCAAGCCTAAAGAATAAGCACTTAGATAATCTCTATTTCGCTGGGCAGCTGACTGTTCCTGGCCCAGGAGTTCCACCATCTCTTATCTCAGGCCATGTGGTGGCCAAAGAGGTCATGAAGGATTTTGGTTGACCTCAAATCATCACCCATAACAGTACCCATGTTATTTGTCTAGGGCAAGAGAGGAGACACATCACAGGCATTCGGATAGTATATAATGATTATTATAAATAGTTTTGATTATAATAATCATTATAATCATGACAAAAGCAAAAGTTACTACCATAGGCTCATCCAGCGGTATTATTCTTCCTAAAGAAATATTATCGAAGCTTAAAGTAGCTAAAGGAGATACGGTGACTTTCATTGAAACCCCCAATGGTGTCGAAATCACCGCCTTCGACCCAGACTTTGAGGAAGAGATGACACATGCTCGAAAAGTAATGGGTGACTATCGTAATGCACTGAAAAAACTCGCGGACTGAGTTTTCGGTGGATTAGTAAGAAAGCTGTCCTATCCATCCACAACGAACAGATAGCGTAACACGGCGGGATGTCCGGCATCAGGGATGAAGGACTCCTTGAATCTGCTCTAGCTAGGCCTGAAAATCTAAATGCCTATGAGAACGCATCACTGTCGCAATGTGCCGCTGCATATTCATTCGGCATCACGAGAAATCACCCGTTTAACGATGGAAATAAACGTACTGGTTTTGTAGTCGCAATCACCTTTCTCCTACTAAATAACCATTATATCAATGTCGACGAAGGTGACGTGTTCATGACCTTCACGCAGTTGGCTGCCGGAGATCTGTCTGAAGAAGGATTGATTGAGTGGTTTGAGGGGATTATTGTAAAGGCCACCTAACCCGTCTGACCTTTGATGTGTGAATCAATGAATTCTCTATGATTGAGTGTACATGTCTTCAAACAAAATTCCCCTTTATTTGTCTTTAGAGTAGCACTCAAATTTCTGCTAAGAGATACCCTATACTGTATGTCCCTCAAGAGTCACGTCGAGCTGTATAATGAAACTGCATTGAAATGCAGTAAACTGATTACTCAGCACTACAGCACGTCTTTTTCGCTGGGGATCAAGACATTAGATGACAAATTTCATTTTCCTATTTATGCCATTTATGGGTTTGTAAGATATGCGGATGAGATCGTGGATACATTCCATGATCATGATAAGAAGGAATTGCTTGACAGGTTCACCCATGATACTTACCAGGCTATAGAGGAAAAAATTAGCCTGAACCCAGTGCTTCACTCCTTTCAGTTAGCCGTCAATGAGTTTGGAATAGATCGGGAGTTGATAGCCGCTTTCTTATATAGTATGGAGATGGATCTGACGGAGCAGGACTATGACCAACAGAATTACGAGAAATATATCTATGGGTCTGCGGAGGTTGTCGGACTTATGTGCCTAAGGGTCTTCTGTGAAGGTGACGATGCAGAATATCAGCGGCTTAAGCCAATGGCCAAGAGCTTAGGGGCAGCTTTTCAAAAGGTGAACTTCCTGAGAGATATCAAAAGTGATTTTGACGATAGAGGACGGATCTATTTCCCTGGAGTTGATTTTAAAAACTTCTCAGAAGCTGACAAAGCAACTATTGAGAAAGACATCAGTGCGGACTTTGAAGCGGCGCTGATCGGCATTAAACAGCTACCAAAAGGCGCTAAAATGGGTGTTTACCTGGCCTACATCTACTATATCAAGCTGTTTAATAAAATTCAGAACCTGCCTTCTTCAAAGATTCTAAGCGAGCGCATCCGTATTCCTGACTTTAAGAAGATGGTGTTGCTCGGCAAGTCCTACTTCATGCACAGGCTCAATTACCTCTAGATGCCGGTCTACCTGTATGTACTATTGCTAAGCTTGGCCTATCCGCTAGCGCAATCATTTGAGCGGCGGCTGAAGTACGCCACAAAATGGAAAGCATTGTTTCCGGGGTTATTTATTACGGCAGCTTTTTTCCTTATCTGGGATGAGATTTTTACTCAGCAGGGAGTTTGGGGATTTAATCCAGACTATCTCGTCGGCTGGTACATTGGGCATATGCCCATAGAAGAGTGGATGTTTTTCATCATTGTGCCTTTTGCCAGTGTTTTTATCTATGAGTGTGTCCTATATTTCCTCAGCAGGGGATTGCTAGGTCGCTCTCCAAGATTCATTTCCGCCTTCATCGCTGTTGCCTTATTCGTGCTTAGCGCCACCTTCTCTGAAAGAGATTATACCTTTTGGGCCTTTCTGTTCACAGGTATCTTGTTAGCCCTACATGCTTATTTAGATAAGCCTTATATGGGAGACTTTTACATTGCCTATCTCATTCATCTTATTCCTTTCTTTCTCGTAAACGGGGTACTAACCGGCAGCTGGCTGGAAGCTCCCATCGTATGGTACGACAATGAAGAAAATCTAGGCATCCGGTTCTTCACCATCCCGATTGAGGACTCAATCTACGGCATGCTACTCTTATTGATGAACATCTCCTTCTACGAATATTTCAAAATTAAGCTAGCGGTAAAACATAATTGATTACAACGGGTTCTCAGGTTATGTTGAATCTCAAGGTATCGATCGATCCAAACTCCGGCTTCTGTTTTGGAGTGGTTTATGCCATCGAAATGGCAGAAGAGATACTGAAAGAAGAAGGCCACCTTTACTGCCTTGGCGATATCGTACACAATGATGAAGAGGTAAGACGTCTTGAGCAGATGGGCCTTCGCATCATCAATCACGATGATTTGAAGATGGTCAAAGGAGCCAAGGTGTTGATCAGAGCACATGGCGAGCCTCCATCTACTTATGAGCTGGCAATGGCCAATGACCTGGAACTGATCGATGCATCATGTCCGGTAGTACTCAAGCTGCAAAATCGTATCAAGAATTCTTATGATAAGGATGACCATATATACATTTTTGGTAAGCATGGGCATGCAGAGGTTGTCGGACTCCTAGGACAAACCAGCAATGAAGCCGTAGTATTTCAGGACCTGGAAGAATTGGATTTGGAGACTATGCCTCGCAGTATCACGCTCTACAGCCAGACCACCAAGAGTACCGATAAGTTCTATGAGATCACAGAGGTACTTAGAAATGCAGGCATTGCTGTCAACTCGAATGATACTATCTGCCGACAGGTCAGTAATAGAGATAAGCAGCTCAGAGACTATGCTATGCAATTCGATGCTATAGTCTTTGTTTCGGGTACGAAATCTTCTAATGGCAAAGTCTTGTACAACATCTGCAAGCAAACCAATCCTAATACACACTTCATTTCAAGCTCGGATCAACTCGATAAAGAATGGTTCAGCACCGATAATTCGATCGGAATCTGTGGCGCTACCTCCACGCCGATGTGGCTGATGGAAGAGGTGAAAAATACCCTATTGGCTTACTAATATTCTAAATTTGCAGTTATGCAATGGTTATTGAACACGGCGCTAGTGATTGGCACCTTCTTTTTTATGGAAGGGGTAGCGTGGTTTACTCATAAATATATCATGCACGGCTTGCTCTGGTCGTGGCACAGGTCGCATCACACAGTGCACCCTCACCCGTTGGAGCGCAATGACCTCTTTGCCCTGGTTTTCAGTATTCCTTCGGTCTTGTTGATTGTGTTGGGTTTTGAGCTACCGCAAATTGCCTGGCTTAAGTTCGTAGGCTTTGGCATTCTCGGGTACGGCCTCTTCTACTTTATATTTCACGATATCATCGTCCACCGAAGGATCAAGATCAAATACAAGGCTGAGCATCCATACATGAAAAGAATTATGCATGCGCACTATATCCACCACGAGAAGCATAGTAAGGAAGGCGCTGAGGCTTTTGGGTTTTTATACGCCCCTAAGAAGTACTCTCCTGAGGAAAAGGGTCAGAAAGCTTAATCTCAAACTTCGTAATCCCGTCAGCTCTGCTATAAGTCAGTTGACCTTGATGAGCTCTCACAATTTTTCTGGATAGGGCTAGTCCTACACCTGAGCCATCTTTCTTAGTAGTGAAAAATGGGACGAACATATCGCTCTCCGCATCAGAGTTCACTCCTTCTCCATTATCCGTTACAGTAATGACCAGAAGACTGTCCTGACTCATCATCTTGATGGATACATGAGCGTCCGGCTTATCAGAAGTGGCTTCCAAGGCGTTTTTGGTAAGGTTGATTAATACCTGGCCCATTAAGTCCGGATCGATAACTACCTCTCTCGTCGCTTCCAATTTAAGTTCCATCTTCGCTGAAGGAAATTGCTGTTTTAACCCCTCTATCTGACCTTCCAGACTATCCATAAAAGCAGTGAGTTGGATGTTGGTCTTATTTGGAGAAATGTCTCGATTGACCACCCGGTAAGCGTTCACAAAATTGAGCATACCAGATGTACGGTCCTCAATACCTCTGAGGCTAATGGCGATATTTCGTTGGTCTTTGTCACTCAACGATTGTACCTCATCTCCATCAAGCAATTTCTTATTCACTACTTGTATGAGAGATAAAATCGGCGCAGAAGAGTTCATGATCTCATGGGTCAATACGCGCAGTAGCCTCTGGTAGCTCTCCAGCTCGTTGATTTCCAGTGTAGATGTGAGGTTGTAGATGGAAGCCAATCTGTATGGCTCACCTTTCAGCGCAAAGGGTTCAGTGCGTATCAATAGCTTTTTCAAATACTGGTCAGTTATCACTTCTCCTCTCATATCAGTGGTTTGTGTCAAAGCATTGTAGAGCTTCGGATAGTCATTCGCCAAGTCGTTTATATTCGTAAGGTGAGATAGCTTAAGCAGCTTGAGTACCGACTGGTTGGAGATGATCACTTCTCCCGACGGCTTATAACAGATCAACCCAATCTTAACATGCTGGTAGAGTGTCTTGAGTAGCTGGTAGTCCGCAGCGCTCTGCGTATTGAGCCGCTCGAAACTCCGGTTAATAAGGTCGAAGGCCTGTTCCAGTTCCTTAAATTCACCAAATTCCCCGTAGGAACGGCTAAAATCGTGATGGACTATAGAAGTCAAGAATCTGGACCAAGCTCGCTCTAGCCTCTTCAACCTCCATACTAGCTCTACTGTTGCTATGAGAGCCATCAGCGCAAACATGATAGGCGTAACGATGAAGTCTGTCAAATAATAACTGGCATTGGATGCCATGATCAAAGCAAAAAGGACAGCCACTCTGACGTATATACCTAAGTCGTATCGGCTAAATCCCATACTTCTTCATTTTGCGGTACAGCGTGTTTCTCCCTATACCCAGTTCTTTGGCCGCCTTAGAAATATTACCTTCAAATCTTTGTATTACCTCCTCAATCTTTTTCTGCTCGACGACATAGAGATCATCTGCTTTTTCAACTGGGCGTCCTATGGGAATTATGTCCTCAGCAAGCAATTGATCGTTATTCATAATAACCGCTCGTTCAATACTGTTTTCGAGTTGTCGCACATTACCAGGCCAGGGATAATTCTCCAATGCCTTCAACTGCTTTTTTTCGATAGTCGTCTTTTTGCTGTACTTACGGTTATACCTGTCCATAAAGTGGTGAACGAATAGCGGTATGTCGGCTACTCGCGACTTAAGTGGTGGCAGATCAATCGCCACAGTATTGATTCTGTAAAGCAGGTCCGCTCTAAACGAGCCTTCATCAACCATGACCTGAAGATCGCTACCAGAGGCAGCAATCAATCTCACGTCTACTGACTTGGACTGATTGCTTCCGATAGGTTGTACTTCCTGCTTTTGAAGTACGGAAAGCAGCTTTACCTGTAGCTCCAGTGGTATCTCACCAATCTCATCGAGGAAGAGTGTTCCCATATTGGCCAACTCGATCAGTCCTGTTTTACCCTTTTGGGCATCAGTGAAGGCTCCAGACTCATATCCGAAAAGGCTCGACTCAAACAGACTAGTCGGCAGAGCTGCCAAGTCTACATGTATGAATGGCTCCCCAGACCTACCGGAGTGATGGTGTATCCACTTGGCCATCACTTCTTTGCCAGTACCATGTGCTCCACTCACTAGTATGGAAGCATCCGTCGAAGCTACTTTTCTGGCCATAGCCCATGCCTTACTCATAATCGCAGATGTACCGAGCACAGTATCCGTAGGCTGATGGTAATGTTCTAGCAACTTCTTGTTGTAAGAAGTACTATCTCGAAGCTCTAGTTTTGATGCGGCTAATCGTTGAGCAGCACTAACTGTTGCCACTAGTTTTTCATTGATAAAAGGCTTCTCAAGAAAATCGAAAGCGCCTCGCTTCACCGCTTTTACCGCTAGGTCCAAGGCTCCATGTGCTGTCAGTATGATAATCGACAAATCAGGATATCGCTCCAAAATGCGACTGATCCAGACCAAACCCTCGGCACCATCGGACCGACCTATTGCGAAATTCAAATCCAGCAAGAGTACTTGAGGAGATGTGGTAAGGTGTGCAAATTCCAGTTTGGATGGATGATCAATTGTCAAGACTTCACCAAAGTCCTCCTCTAGCACCATTTTTAGTGTATGGCAGATCAATGGATCGTCATCTATGGCGACTATTTGCATCAGGCAATATACAAATTTGAGTGTTCCAAGGTGGAACAGTGGAGCGTTCCATTTCGATCATTTTAACCCGAAAATGCGATCAGATATACTCTAACTCACTGGTTTACTTATATTTAAGTTTATTGGCAGCCTTTTGGACATATTAGGGCCAAATGCTTCAATTATGAGATCGACCTTCTTCAAATCCATCCTTAGGAACCTCTGGAAAAACCGAGTCAACACTGTCATCAATGTATTGGGATTGACGCTAGGGTTAACGAGCTGCCTGTTCCTATTTGTATTCCTTAAATACGAACATACTTTCGATACTCACCAGCCGAAAGCTGACCAAATCTATCGTGTCAATGTGACCAAAAAATATCCTAACCGTCTCATGCAAGACGGCAATACTGAGTCCATGTTGGTCAAGGCCATTCGCAATGAGTTCGCTGATATAGAAGCGACGCTACAGACCATAGGCCCATCCAACATGCTACTTAGCATCAATCCTGGCACTACTCAGGAAAAAATATTTGAAGAGCAGAGAAAGACTTTCTTTGCCGACAGTCTTTTCCTGAGATATTTCGAATACGATTTTATTGCCGGTCATCCACAGCAGGCCTTAGATGATCTTAACAGTATAGTATTATCGTCAGAGTTGGTTGAGAAATACTACCCTGATTATGTAGGCAGGGAGATAGACCTGATAGGCAAGGAAATTGAGCTATATGAGCAGTTTAGAGTCTATATCACAGGTGTGATCAAAACTCCTCCCAGCAACTCCAATTTCCCTTTCAAGATGCTTGTCAGTAGCGAGATCTACTACAAAATGACAGAATGGGATAGAGACAACTGGGGCAATATCTCTGCTGGCATGACCTTCGTAGTACTCCAGCCTAATCAATCTCCAGAATCCGTGGAATCTGGCTTTCCTGACCTAGTCAATAAATATCGGTCTGAAAAAACTGCTCAAATTTTGACTTACAGCCTCCTCAACCTCAAGGAACTTCATACCACCAGCACCTGGGGTTACGCGGGCAATTATACTGCTCCAAAGGAAATGGAGATTGGCTTCATAGCTGTTGGTATATTCATACTTCTCTCGGCTTGTATCAACTTTATCAATTTACAGACAGCTCAATCCGTCAATCGGGCTAAAGAAGTTGGAATTAAGAAAATATTAGGTGGTAGTCGAGCCGGCATCATTGCCCAATTTTTAGTTGAAACCGCCATCCTAACGACCATAGCCCTTCTATTGGCCTTGTGGGCTACCGAGCTGATACTCGATGGCTGGAATAGTCTTCTCAGTATAGTTCAAGCTAATATGCAACTTGATATGTCAGTACTGATTTCAGGGAGCCTGTTGGTGCTATTGGTCACACTTATCGCCGGACTATATCCAGCCATCAAGCTGTCGTCCTTCCGTCCAGTAGAGGCATTGAGAGTTCGATTTGGCATGAAGAATAATGGTGGTCTGAGTCTAAGACAAGTATTGGTTGTTGCACAATTTGTGATCTCGCAGCTATTGATCATCAGCACGATTGTCATCTCTTTTCAAATGAACTATTTCCTTGACAAGGATCTGGGCTTTGACAAAGAAGGCATATTGCATGTAAGCACCTTCGATCCTGACTCACGTCAAATCGACAGATTAGCAGAGGGCTTGAGCAGTATGCCTCAGGTTTCGAGTTTCTCCCTTGCCTCAGGTCCTCCACTTGATTTCGGCAACTATGGCACTTCTTTCAGGGAAGTAGGTCGTGAAGACAAGGGTGATATGAAGACAGAAAATAAGTTTGTCGATCATAGATACATACCCAATTTCGGACTTGAATTGGTCGCAGGTCGTAATTTCAGACCTGATGAATATCGTGATTCGATCACTGTATTCATCGTCAATGAGACTTTTGTAAAACAGTTGGATGTTGAGAGCCCACAAGAAGCTATTGGTAAGCGAATAGACTGCTATGGCGTGGTAGGGCCAATAGTTGGTGTGCTCAAAGACTTCCATATAGACGCGCTATCGCAGGCTATTGGCCCCTCCGTGCTCTTCTCTCGTAAGGAGAATGTCAACGCTGCAGACATCAAGGTATCTGCTGGGAACTTATCTCAGCTACTCCCAAAACTTGAAGAGCTTTGGCGAGAGGTATGGCCAAGTCGCGCATTTAAATATCAAGCGCTAGAAGAGCATCTTCTTATTGGCTATATCGTCGAGGACATCATGTTCAAAAGCATAAGAGCATTTTGTGTAGTAGCTATCATCATAGGCTGTCTCGGACTCTACGGACTGGTGTCATTCCTGGCTATTCAAAAAACAAAAGAGATAGGAGTAAGAAAAGTACTTGGTGCGAGCTACATGCAGATCATCAGCATATTTTCAGGCAGGTTCTTTATTCTGGTAGGTATCGCCTTTGCAATTGCTGCTCCACTAGCCTACTTGGCCATGGGCGCCTGGTTGGAAAACTACGTCTATCGAATCGACCTCAGCTGGTGGCTGTTTGCGCTCGGCTTGACCATCACAGTGGTGCTGACTGCAATTACCATTAGCTATGTAGCGCTGAAAACTGCTCGAATCAACCCGGCTGAAACTTTGAAATTTGAATGATCAAGTGTGGCCTGGCTTTTCCGGTAGGGCCCTATCGGAAAAAGCTCAGGCATCATCCCAAAAAAGGAGAGCTTGAATTCAAGAATCTTATTCTGAACCTATATTAGCATTAATAAAGCTCGCAGATTTGATGTTCCAGGGTGGAACAGTCGGACGTTCCAATTCGATCATATTTCTCACCAGATTTACGATCATTTTATCTAATTATCTGACTTACTGGCACTTAATATAATTGGCAGCTTTTTGGACATACAGGCAACAAACACTTCAACTATGAGATCGACTTTCTTCAAATCCATACTTAGAAACCTCTGGAAAAACAGAATCAACTCGGTGATCAATGTCCTCGGATTGACGCTAGGTTTGACCAGTTGCCTATTCTTATATATCTATCTGAAGTATGAGCATACTTTCGATACCCATCAGCCGCTAGTTGATCAAATTTATCGTGTCAACATTACTCAGGAGCATCCTAATCGCACAATAAGAGTTGGCTACACTGAGTCTATGCTCGGCACTGCTATGCGCAACGAGTTCCCAGATCTGGAGGCTGTCATTCAAACTTTTGGCCCCACTAGTGGCCTTGTGAGTATTCATCCTGGAACTCCGGAGGAGAGAACATTCGAAGAAGAGCGAAACATATTTTTCGTAGACAGTCTCTTTCTAAAGTACATGGAGTACGACTTCATAGCCGGACACCCTCAGAAAGCGTTGGATGATCAGAACGGAATAGTACTCTCGTCAGAACTAGTTGAGAAATACTATCCTGACTATGTGGGCCGGGAGCTCGATCTCATAGGTAAGGAAGTGGAACTCTACGAGGAATTCCGAGTATTCATCACTGGCGTGATCGACTCTCCACCGAGTAATTCCAACTTCCCGTTTCAGATACTCGCATCAGATGAAATCTATTATCGTCGTACACCTTGGGATCGCAACAACTGGTCGAATCTCGCCATAGGAATGACCTTCGCAGTGTTGGCAGAAGGGCAAACTCCTGAAAGTATCGATGCACGCTTTCCTACATTGGTGGAAAAATATCGCTCTGCTGAAGATGCCGAGACGGTGAGCTATAGCCTACTCAATCTAAAAAAGCTACACAACACCTCAGACTGGGGTCAGTTTGCTGGTAACTACACCACCTCCGCTCCTATGGAAATAGGCTTTATTGCGGTAGGCATATTCATTCTGCTGTCTGCATGTATCAATTTTATCAATCTACAAACCGCTCAATCCATCAATCGTGCTAAAGAGGTAGGCATTAAAAAGGTCTTGGGAGGTAGTCGCGCCAGCATTGTGACTCAACTCTTGCTGGAGACCGCCATTCTTACGTCAATTGCCTTCACACTTGCGCTATGGATGACTGAGCTTGTGCTCGATGGCTGGAATGACCTACTCTCTATCGTTAATGCCAATATGCAGCTTGACTGGTCTGTGTTCGTAGCTGGAAGCCTCCTCGTGGTATTTATTACTTTGGTCGCTGGGCTCTACCCCGCATTGAAGCTGTCAGCATTTCGCCCTGTCGAGGCGCTGCGAGCGAGGTTCACCATGAGAAATACAGGTGGTGCTCTTAGCCTTAGACAAATACTCGTCTTAGTACAATTTGTGATCTCGCAAATACTGATCATAGTAACCATAATCATTTCAGGGCAAATGAGCTATTTCCTTGAAAAGGATCTAGGCTTCAATAAGGAAGGCATTCTACACGTGACCACTTACATGCCAGATAGCGAACAAATCGATCGTCTTGCCAATGAGCTGAGTACAATGCCTGAAGTGTCAAGCTTTTCTCTAGCGTCAGGGCCTCCATTAACATTGATGAACAACTATGGCACTTCCTTCAAAGAGATCGGACATGAGGAAAAGGGCGATATCAAAACGGAAAACAAGTTTGTCGACCACCGATTCATTCCTACGTTTGATCTGGAGCTTGTCGCAGGTCGCAACTTCAGACCTGATGAGTATCGTGACTCTATCACAGTATTTATCGTCAACGAATCGCTCACCAAGCAGTTAGAGGTTGACACTCCTGCTGATGCTGTTGGAAAAAGAATTAACTGCTATGGCGTCAATGGCCCAATCATAGGGGTCCTAAAGGACTTTCACGTGACTGGCTTGTCAGAGGAGATTGGTCCTTCCATTCTCTTCTCCCGCAAGTCACAAGTCAGTGGTGCCGAAATCAAAGTTGCTGCGGGTAACATGGCTCAACTCCTTCCAAAACTTGAATTGTTGTGGAGAGAGGTATTTCCAAGCCGAACTTTTAAGTATCAAGCTCTTGACGATTACATGCTTGCCGGGTATATCGTTGAGGATATCATGTTCAAGAGCATTCGCGCGTTCTGTATTGTAGCGATCATTATCGGCTGCCTAGGACTGTATGGGTTGGTGTCGTTCCTCGCCATTCAAAAAACAAAGGAGATCGGTGTAAGAAAAGTACTAGGTGCAAGCTACCTACAGATCGTCAGCATATTCTCCGGTAGGTTTTTCATATTGGTTAGTATCGCATTTATTATAGCAGCGCCAGTTGCCTATATGGCTATGGGGGTTTGGCTGGAAAACTATGTCTACCGTATTGACCTGAGCTGGTGGTTATTTGCACTTGGGCTGCTTGTCACCATGGTACTCACAGCTGTAACGATTAGCTACGTCTCCTTCAAAACCGCGCGTATCAATCCGGCGGAGACATTGAAGTTTGAGTGATTGATATAAAGTTTTCCGGTAGGTGGTAGGCCCCTATCGGAAAACCCTACTGCTCATGCTCAAAAAAGACCTTGTAGTAGTTAAGCCCTTTGTCAGGGTCATAGCCACGCTCGATTAGATCACGCTTGCCATGGACATAGAGGTGGAAATTCTTGTCTAGCTTGATGACTGAACGTATGCCTCGCTTGGCCTGCTTCACCGCAGGTGAGGATATCTCAAATTCATCCTGGAAGCCATCCATCTCATGGGTGCTGGCATAGTGACTCTTGTAGTTGTCAAAAGCCTCACGCGTCTCTGGTGCTTGAAGCACAATCTCCTGGAACTCCTCTTCATCGAAGGTCTCCTTTTCCTTGAAGTATCCCACCGTCCGGTTCAGCAAGTCCACCTTCTCAGACTTATCATCTGCAGGGTGCCCCTCTATCGCAAAATTCTTAACCATATCGAGGTACTGGTTGGTTGTGTAATACTCATCCTCCATAGGTTTGACCTTTAAGAAATCATCCTTCCAATACTTGGCTTCCTGATTTTTGTTGGTTCTATCCACGATCGAAACGATGTACCCATCTTCTTGATTAGTATTAAAGATGATCGCTCCTTTATCCAACTTGTTGATGTTTACACCCTCTTCTGCTTCCAACCCAAACCCTGTTTCTCCGGGATAAACTTTCAGAAAGGTCTCCTTATTCTCAGACTTGAAGATGCCAATCGCATCTATCACTTCTTCATCTAGTACACATTCTTCAAAGTGCACGACGTACAGCTCACCAGATTTAATGTTAGTATGGTTAGTACGGTCATACAGGATTTGCCCAATACTCAGAGAACCCGCAAAAAAACCAGTTTCGCCTTCTAAGATCGCACCAGTCACCTGATACATTTCGTTTAAGTCGAGCTCCGCCGGATGGGTAAACTGATACTGCATGGCTTCCTTGAATGCCCCCGTGAAATAGGTTTTGAGCAGCTTCCTCAAGTCTTCATCTTGAAGGTCAAGTAGTGACTTGGAAAGTATCAAGGGCTCTTCATTCGCCTTATTTCCAATCTTATGAATGGCAACTGAAGACAAACGAGCATTGGAAAAATCAAAAAACATAGGAGGAGTTCAGTTTGGGAGTATTTGTTTTTTTCTTACCACAATAGTGCTCGAGATTCCGGCTACTTTAAGGGAAGCTTGACCATGAGTTCTTAGGCCGGCTTCATCAATGCTATGATCTTCCAGTACAACTAACCAATCTCCAGAAGGTAGCTCGATAGACTTGGCTTCTTTGTTGCCATTGTGGGCTACTACAATCTCTGACCAATCATCTCCATTGGCATTGCCGGAGATAGTGAATCCTACCAAATTATCTTGTTCGAATTCAAGAAATGACAAATGCTCACGGATCATTTCGCTCGTTGACATTCTAAAAGCGGGATGGTTCTTTCTAAGTTGAATTAGCTGCTTGTAGTATTGATGCACTTCCTGATATTTCGCTTTGCGCGACCAATCGATCAGGTTGATGGAGTCGGGCGACTCGTAGCTATTTTCTACACCTTGCTTTGTGCGAAGAAAGTCAGCACCTGCATGCAGGAAGCTTACTCCCTGCGAAGTGAGAACTATTGTCTCTGCCAGCTTATGCATCCTGATCAGTTCTTCCTCATCCGCATCTGGGTTGGTCAGTACCAGCTTATCCCACAGTGTATGATTGTCATGACAAGAGACGTAGTTGATTGTTTGTGTTGGTTCGGGTGACCAAGCGGATTTGGAGTAGTTCACACTATCGTAATCTATCTCGGGGTGCTCTGTAGCTGCCACTATACCAAATTTAATACTTTCATCGCGCCCAGACTTACCAGAAACAAAGCCTCGATCTTTCTCCTCATACCAATGTCCTTTGAGGGCATCTCGGAGCTCATCGCTAAATACCGCGATATTATCGAGCTCAGCAGTATTGGCCTTAAGTGCACGGAGGCTATCAGGCAGTGGTGAACTCCCGGCCGTCCAGCCTTCACCATAGACGAAAATACTCGGATCAATTTCTTTTAGTCTTTCGGATACGGCATTCATGGTTTCGATATCATGGATGCCCATCAGGTCAAACCTGAATCCATCCATATGATACTCCTCTGCCCAATAGGCCACTGACTCAGTGATGAATTTGCGCATCATCGCTCGCTCAGAAGCTGTCTCGTTACCACAAGCGGCTGCATCTGACCAACCGCCTTCCTCATTTTGACGATAGTAGTAGCCAGGGACTAGCTGGTTGAAGTTGGAGTCTTCTGTAGCTCCAGTATGGTTGTATACCACATCCAAGATCACTCGAATGCCTTTGTCATGCAAGGCCTTCACCATGGTCTTGAATTCACGGATACGCACTGCACCATCCGTAGGATCTGTAGAGCAGGATCCCTCCGGCACATTATAGTTCTGAGGATCATAGCCCCAGTTGTACTTGCCATCATCCAACTTGGTTTCATCCAACGATCTGAAGTCGAATGCTGGTAGGATATGTACATGAGTAACTCCTAGATCAGCAATGTGATCCAGACCAGTCATTACACCGGCAGGGCCTGTGGTGCCAGATTCCGATAGGCCGAGAAACTTACCCTTATGCGTGATACCCGACTGCTCGTCTATAGAAATATCCCGGACATGTAGTTCATATATGATAATGTCATTTGCGGTAGCTAGTGGGGGTCGGCGATCCTCATACCAGCCGATAGGGTCGGTCTTATCCAAGTCAACAATCATCGCACGATGACCATTAGCGCCGACGGCACGCGCATAGGGCTCAGCGACCTCCGCCAACCACTTACCCTCTATACTCGCCTGTATCGTATAATAACGACCGTGGTAGTCTCCCGAGAGGGTTGATGACCAGCGCCCATCCTCACTTTGCTCCATTTCATACTCCTCGATGGCTTGTCCCCCTAGTCCCTGCTCATATATCCTCAACTTCAGTTGGTCGGCAGTAGGCGCCCATACATTTACGGTAGTGCGAGAGGCGCTGTACCTCATCCCAAGATCGGCCTCCAGAGGGGCAGGATAGTCATTGTAGTCCATATAGGCGGGCTTGGTTTCGCACGCGTACAGCGTTATCAGCAATAAATACACGGCGATGACCTTCTCCATATCGTTTGTCCTTATTCGATCACCAAAATAACAGTATTTGAGATTAGTCGTGCGATTAATCCAGTACATATTACGAATAGCGGCATTGATCGAAATTCCCAAAAACGAATAGGCTTAATTTCTACTTTTGAGATGTGTTAACAATGAAATAACGCAATAGCCATCAACCAAAATCTTAGCAAATATGTCAATGCAGAGAATAGAACGTATCGAGGAAGTATGGAAGCCCATTGAAGGATTTTCGAACTACGAAGTATCCAATGGCGGAGAAATCAGAAGCAAAGACCGCAAGACTTGGCACAAGGGAAGTCAAAACTTCATGAAAATCAAAGGTAAAGTGATGAAGCAGCGCTGGAATAAAGCGTGCAAATGCTTTTTTCTCGACCTAATCAACGACGAAGGCAAGCGCTGTACGGTATATCCTCACAAAGAGGTCGCCAGAGCGTTCTGCATCAATGTAATGCCGGATAAGCTCACCATGCTGATCCACCTAGACAACAATCCTAAAAATAATGACTCGACCAACCTAGAATGGGTGAGTCCTTCAGAGCACATGGCCTTCCAATTCAAGATGGGTAATAAAGACAATTATAAAGTCTGGAAAATCCGAAAGAAGAAGTACAAAAATGGTTTCAAACCTGATACTGTTTTTAAAGGGCGGCCAAGGAAGTCTGGAGGGGATCCTGACCTTACGATGGAAGTAGCTAAACCAGAGATGATTGCCGTGCTGGCATAAAGCTGTGCTAACACAAAAGAAAAAAGGAGGGCAATTGTCCTCCTTTTTTTCATTAACCAACCGTAAACTATTAAGTTCTTGAGTTTTTAACCTATAACTATTTCTCAATCATTGACTTGTTTGAAATTTGAGTTTTGACCTTGGGCTCAGTGTTGTAAAACAAGCTGCTAAGAGTTTTACAACTCCTGTGCCAAAAATCACAAGTATATGACAATCAAATAGTTATATATTATTGGATGAACGTCTCCCTAATAAAGTGTTCGGTTTACGAACACTAAGTTTTTCAATCCTGTACAGTTGTAAGTAAAAAGAGTCTAGTCTAGTGAGAGTAGCATAGCACCATAGCTGTAGCCTCCACCGAAGACTACCACTACCAATAAGTCTCCCGGCTGGTACTTTTCCCAATGCTCAGATAACGCTATGGCACAGCCGGCACTTCCGGTATTACCCAGGTATTGTACATTAGATAAGGTGCGCTCATCTGGAAGTCCGAGGGTCTGCATTACATTCTTAGAGATCCGTAAGTTGGCCTGGTGAGGCACCAAATAAGATAGATCTTCTAGTGTCTTGCCGTTACGCTCCAGGATGCGCTTGGTTTGAGAAGCCATGTAGTTGCAGGCATTAATGAAGACGTCCTTACCATGTGGCATATCAATACCGCCATGCGCAGGCTTCAACATTACTCCTTCCGTACCCTTGCTCACATTCGCAGCACCCGCTGTGGATACATCTCTCACCGTCAAGTCGCGAGCACTATGACGCTCTTTTGTAAAGAGAACGGCCACAGCTCCATCACCCCAGAGGTGGCCCGCTTTAGGATCAGCTTCATTATGGTAAAGTGAGTTCTGCTCCGATAAGATGACCAGAGCCTTGGTCGATTTGCCCATTGCAAAATAGCCCTGAACGATCTCCGCTGCATTAAGAAACGATGAGCATGCTGACGTAATTCCTAATACCGGAATCGCATCGAGTTGCAAATAACGCTGCACCGCATGTGCAGGCGTCACGATCATGTCGTAGAAAGTGTATGAACCAGCTACGACAAGATCCACATCGGATAAGTCCACTTTGGCTTGAAGCGCCTTGGTCACCTCTATCGCCATGGTATTGGTGTTCTCCTCCTCAGCGGCTCTGCGCCGCTCGTACATACCAGTACGCTCGGTAATCCAGTCGCTAGTTAGGCCGTTGATCGCCTCAAAATGGGCATTATTGATCCGTCGGGATGGAAGATAATGTGCTACTTGATGGATGAACATGGGTCAATGACAAAAATGAAGGGCAAAGAAAGACAATGTGAATATCAATGTCTAACGATCCTCTTTTCGAATGGTTGAACTAAAGGGTTAATGGTAAATAGCAGCCAATTCTCTAGTCACTCGCTGGCCCGAGCGGACCGCCCCCTCCATATATCCATTCCAATTGGTAGCCGTCTCCGTCCCTGCCCAGTGGATCAGTCCTTCGGGCTTTCTGAGTAGCTCACCAAACTCGGTCAGCGCATTGGGCGGGAAGTAGCCAGCGTAGCAACCAGCACTGTACTCCTCCGCTGACCAGTCCTGATCGATATAGTCGATAGGCTTCAGCGCTTGTTCACCAAAGTATCGTGCAAACTGCTGAAGTACCACTCGCTTCCTGGCTTGCATATCCACACGGCCCCATTTTCTAGCTTGATTGCCTGCGATAAAGCCTACTAGTGCTCCCGGAATCTCTTTCTTTGGTGTATCATCAAACATAAACTGCACAGGCCCTTTATCGCTAATCGCTTCCCCACAAAATCCTTTTTCTTTCCAAAAAGGCTCATGATAGAGTGCAACGCATTTGATGACACTTCCCATGGGGAAGCGCTGAATCATTTGTTGCCGCAGCGGGGTGAGCTCGGGCTCAAACCCGATCTTATTGAGTAAGAATGGCGGTATCGTCATCACCAATCTATCAGCTTCGAAAGTCCCCAATGGTGTGAAAACGGATATGCCTTTGGAAGACTGCTCAACGCGAAGGACGGGTGCATTTAGCTCTACATCTTCAGACACTTTTTCGAATAAGCCCTGTGCGAGCTGTTGCGCTCCTCCGACTATTCTCGACTCTTGAGCACCCCCCTTAGTCTCTATCAACTTCTCTAAGCCACCTCCGCTTTTTAGATAAAAGAGAAAATGAAGCATGGATAGATCAGCAGGGTCTGCGGCAAAGACTGCATTGACCATGACATCAAACATCTTTCTCGTATCCGAAAAACGAACATTATCAAGCTTCCATGACTCCACCGTCATCGCATCCCAGCGCTTGGCTCCATGACTAAACTGCGGTGCGTCCAGGTCGATTTTCGCCATCAACTGATCAAGCTTCTTGATGGCCCATTGCAGATCAAGCAGAATATGAGGCCCTAGTTTGGGAATAGTACCGGTATAGTTGCGAAGCTTTTTGTCAAAATCGATGATCTTCTTTCCTTCCGAGTCTTGATCCACCAAGCCCAAGCCCAACTGCTTGACTAACTTATACATCTCGTCCTGACCCGGTCCGATCCACTGACCTCCAAGATCGACCGGCTCCTCAACATGTTCTGTGTTGACCGTGTAGGTACGTCCACCTATGCGCCCTCTTGCTTCCAAGACTTGGAAACTAATCCCCAGCTTTTGCAATTCATTGGCGGTAGTCAATCCGGCCAACCCGGCACCTACTATAATGACCTTTGTCCTTGACATACTTTTAAAGTAAACATATCTACTCTGATATAGCAGAGACGCATGAAATAATACTTTTTGATTATCTTCTTCTCCTTATTATCAACATTAAACTGCCTATGGAGACTTTGACTCAAACCTCCCCTTCCCACATCCCTCAGCCTACTGGTGAAAACTTGACCTATTTAGAACGCTTTTTACACTGGGAAAACCAAATGTCTGATGCGCCGTTTCTCAGACAGGCTGCAGAGGGACAATGGAAGATTTATTCTTGGCGTGACGCTGGTCTGGAGGCGCGCAAAATGGCGAGCGCTATCCTTGCCATGGGCCTACCGGAAAAGAGCAACATCGCACTGGTCTCCAAAAACTGTGCGCACTGGATCATCACAGATCTTGCTATCATTATGAGCGGCCATGTCTCCGTCCCATTTTACCCCAACCTTACTGCCGATCAGCTTAACCATGTGCTAACACATAGCGATTCGAAATTGCTCTTTGTTGGTAAGCTCGATGATTGGGAGCATATGCAGCATGGAGTGCCTAAGTCAGTCGGATGTATATCCATTCCGCTAGGGCCAACTACCGGAATGGAGCAGTGGAACGACCTGATCGCTCAACATGCGCCCGTACCCGAAATAAACATACCAAGCCCTGAAGATCTATGGACAATCGTCTACACCTCGGGCACTACCGGCAGCCCCAAGGGGGTAATGCTAAACCATGGCTCGTATATAGCCTCTAGTGAAGCGGTTCGTAAGGTGGTAGACTTTACGAAAGCAAGACATAGATATTTCTCCTATCTACCACTATGTCATATAGCAGAACGGGCCATCATCGGTGTGGGCAACTATACCTCCGGTGGGGTGATCTCTTTCGCTGAATCTCTCGATACTTTTCTCGATAATCTAAAGGAAACTCGGCCTACAGTCTTTTTTGGTGTTCCAAGGATTTGGACCAAATTTCAGCTAGGTGTGCTGTCAAAAATGCCAGAAAAGAAGCTGAACCTGCTCCTCAAAATCCCAATTATCAATAAGAAGGTCAGACAGAAAATACTGGATGGGCTGGGACTCTCAGAGGTGGAATTTGCCATCACTGGTGCAGCTCCATGCCATAGTTCCATTCACAAGTTTTACAATAGTCTTGGACTCTACCTGCATGAAGCCTATGGTATGTCGGAAAATTCGGCTGTGTGCTCCGTGATGAAGGAGGGTGCCGTAAAACCTGGGACTGTCGGTCAGCTGTATGATGGCGTGGAGGTGAAAATCGATCCACAAAATGGAGAGGTCGTCATGCGATCAGATTGGGTCATGCAAGGCTACTACAACGAGCCTGAGATGACAGCAGAAGTGCTCAAGGATGGGTGGCTCCACACTGGGGACATGGGTGAACTGGATAAGGATGGTTTTTTGAAAATTACCGGTAGGGTAAAAGATACCTTCAAGTCTGCCAAGGGTGAATATATCGTCCCTGGGCCGATCGAGTGGCAGTTTGGGATGAATAACAATATCGAACAAATCTGTCTGGTCGGGCGTGAACTCCCACAACCTATGGCCTTGATCGTCTTATCAGAAATAGGGAAAAGTGCTCCAAGGCAAGAAGTCGAGCAATCATTGGCACTAGCTGTGTCTGCTATCAACAAAGATCTGGTCAACTATGAGCGCGTCTATAATGTCGTAGTAGTAAAAGAAGAATGGTCGACTGACAATGGCATATTGACGCCTACTATGAAAATCAAACGCCCCAAGATCGAGGAGCACTACTCGGATAAACTACAACAGTGGTATGATCAGAAAGAGACCGTGATCTGGGAGGGATAGGCAGATTGGTTGAGTTCCAGCATACCTTTTGAAGCGGCGATGACGCTAGAAAACTGCTTTTCGAACAGCAGAGGTAAGACTTACGAAGTTTTCAAAACTTCGTAAGTCTGGGGTACTTCAGCGGCTTTTCTGACAGCTTAACTATCGCGTAATTCAAGCGACACAAAAAGAGAAATACTACTAAGATTCAGTGCAAAAGCCGAAGCATCAAAAAGAAAAAGTACTTTGGAAGAAGTAGAGTAGTCTTTTGCTCCACTATTACATTTATCGGTTCCCATGCTATAAGACTGCTCTTCTGACAGCAGAGATAAGGCCTCATAAAGTTTTGAAAACTGCTTTGTGAACAGCAAATGTAAGACTTACGAAGTTTTGAAAACTTCGTAAGTCTGGAGGTACCTGAGCGGCTTTTCATAAGTCTGGGACTCGGCAGATGTCTCCCAAAAACGGTCATTAGGCTTGCACGGGAAATAATTATTTCAGTCTTACTTTGTAGATTTAATTATGATGGAAGTAGGCAAATATTATCACGTTTACAATCGAAGTGTCAATAGGGAAGCCTTATTTAAGGAGCCTAGGAACTACTTGTTCTTCCTTGATAAATATCGGCACTACTGTTCCAAGCACTTAGATACGCTGAGTTATTGCCTGATGCCTAACCATTTTCATTTGTTCGTTCGCGTGAAGGCGGATCAGGAAGAGTATCTGGTCGCTAACGCTTTCAAAAACCTCTTCATTTCTTATGCAAAAGCCATTAATGAAAGCTATGGTCGGATCGGAAGTCTCTTTCAGAACCGATATAAGAGAAAAGAAATTGACAGTGATGCCTACTTCTCAATGATCATTGCATATATCCATCTCAATCCTCTCAGGGCTGGATTGGCAAAGCAACCAGAGGATTGGAAATACAGCTCTTACCCAGCATTGATTGGTAATCAATCTACGCAATTGCGCAGAAAAGAAGTCTTGCATTGGTTTGGTGGTTTGGATGAGTTCATCAAATTCCATCAGACCTGTCAAAGCGATGATGACGCTAGAAAACTGCTTTTCTGATAGCAGATGCTAAGACCTACGAAGTTTTTAAACTGTTTTAGGAACTGCTGAGGTAAGACTTACGAAGTTTTGAAAACTTCGTAAGTCTGGGGAATTTCAGCGCATTATCGAGCAGTTTAAAACCCCCGCTCCATCTGATCCGTTGGTGGTAGATCACAATCTGTATACTGCCGTGTATCCGCTAGCGAAAAGACCTTCCAACCATCTGCTGTCTTCACAAACTGGAAGTCGTCCACACCGCAGTGGCTGAACTTATCACCTGCATAGAAAGCGTACTTGGTCCAAACATGGGCGAGGTTGCCATCGATCTGAATCGTATAGTCCCAGATGGGCTCATCCCAAACGGTCTCATGTGGTGTGCCTACTGCTTTAAGAAAGCCATCGACATTATCCACCTTAAACTGATTGTCTCGATCAGGTCCGAATACGGTGTACATTCTTACATCATCCGTGAAGACCGAGCTGACCATGGAGCTGTCTCCTTGTCGCATGCCCTCGAAGAGGCGAAATACAACTTCCATGACTTCTGCCTCTTGACTACTCAACTCTGAAGATTGAGCCTTGACGTCACTTTGTCCTGTGAAAAAAAGTAGGGCCGCCAAAGCGGACACGATCACATAATTCATAAAAATCAGGTTTCGTTTCTTAATATTTCCAGTGGTGGCTTGCTTACAATCCCCCGGCTATTTGATAGACCAATAAACATGGTCAATAAAGTAATCGATACAAAAGTCACCAACATCGGCAGCAAAGTCGGCACAAAAGGTGCTTCAAAAGTGAATATGGCCAACATCCAGCTACCAATCAGTGAAATAAACACTCCTGCCAGTGAGGAGAGTGCGCCAAGAATTAGATATTCCAGAGCAGTAATCTGATAAATCTGCTTTTTCACGGCTCCTAAGGTTCGTAATAGTACACTCTCCTGCACCCGTTGAAACTTACTAATGATCACTGATCCGATCAATACGAGTAAGCCAGTCACTATACTAAAGAGTGCCATAAACCGGATCACAAAGGCAACTTTACCAAGAATATCATCAAGCGTCTTAAGGATCAATTCTAAATCAACAATGGAAATATTCGGGTAGCTCCGTACAATCGCTTGCTGATAGCGCGCGGAGAGCTCCTTATTATCTGTGCGGGTGACCAGCACATGAAACTGTGGTGCTTTCTCCAATACGCCCGTTGGGAATACCACCAGAAAGTTGGTCTGCACACGACTCCAGTCAATGTCTCTAAAACTACCTACCCGAGCTGCAATGACAGCACCCTGGACGTTGAAGACCATTTCATCGCCAATCTCAAGGTTGAGATTCTCTGCATAACCCTTGGATATGGACACCAGTACTGAGTCGCTCGAGTTCTCCACATCACCATGCCAGGTGCCCTCAAAGATCTCTTCAGAATCAATCAGCTCATCTCGGTAGGTCACTCGGTACTCCCTGTTGAAAGCCCACTTGGGCATGTCAATGGTTGAGTCTGCTTTGAGGTCAGCCAACGTCGTGCCTTCTACTTCCAGCAGCCGCATGGTTACAATCGGCACCTCCTGGATCACAGGCATATCATAGTCAACGGTAAGCTCGCTGATTTCATCCTTTTGACTTGTCTGGATATCAAAAAGTACCATATTAGGTCGATCACCAGATCCGCTGATGGATACTTTGTCAACAAGGATATCCTGCACCAGATAAAGCGTAGTAATGAGGGCGGTACCCAATCCAATAGAAGTAATCAAAATCAAGGTCTGGTTTTGTGGTCGATACAGATTAGCCAATCCCTGCCGCCAGACGTAGCTCCAATCGGTCGGGAAGTATTTCCTCACGACCACCATCACCAATTTTGATAAGCCAACCAAAGCTGCAAATGCGATGATTAATCCTATCGTAAAGAACATTGCATCCAATGGCTTCTTGATCTGTATCCAAGCAAAACTAAAAACAAAAAGTATCACTAGGCCTCCCACCAACCAGACAAGTTTGTCTTTGGAGGCCACTTGTTCCTCGAAGCTGGCTCGAATGGCACGCAGAGGTGACACATGCCTCACAGTCAGTAGTGGAATCAATGCAAAAAGCACTGAAATCACTGTACCTAACACAATACCTTCTGCAACTGATGCCCACGAAAAGCCAACATCCAAGGTCATCGGGATAAAGTCCTTCATCAATTCTGGTAAGTAGCCCTGAAGCAACGAACCCAGCATGGCTCCTATCACCGAGCCGATGAATCCCATCACAGAAATCTGGAATAGATAAATCTTGAAAGCCTGCCATCCCTTCACGCCCAAACACCTGAGCACGGATACAATAGCGATCTTTTCTTTGATATAGATGTGCACGGCGCTGGCAACACCCACACAGCCAAGCAATAATGCCACGAAAGCCACGAGATTGAGGAAATTGGTAAGGTTACCAAATGCCTCTCCAGTACTTCTCTTGCGATCCTCTATGGTCTCCCAATCAAAGCCCATGGCATCCCATTTATCCTTCTCTGCCTCTACGAGGCGTGTGGCCTGTTCTTCATCTCCAAACTTGTAGTAGAAATTGTAATTGATACGACTACCGCGCTGAACCAATCCGGTCTGCTCGAGGTAGCGATAGGGAATATAGACCACCGGTGCTACCGTCGCAGTGATACCTGATTGACCAGGTACCTGCTGCAGCTTACCAACAATCTCAAATGTGACCTCACCGACCTTGACCTCATCTCCGACATCCACATCATACTGTAGCATGAGCGTCTGATCGACCAGGGCGGTCTTACCCATTTGAAATTTCCTCGCCGCTTCTTCAGGCAGTGTCTCTATTTCTCCGTAATACGGGAAATTACCATCCAGTGCCCTGACCTGCACCAGTCTCGTACCATCTGTCCTCGGGAAGTAAATCATCGAGGCAAAGGCGCTCTCACGAGACCATTCTGAGCCCAATGAATCCAGGTAGTACAACTGCTCTGTCGGAATTGGCTTATTGCTTTCTATCACCAAATCAGCACCTAGCAGACCTTTCGCCTGATTATTGATCTCATCAAAGAGGCTATCGCGAAATGAGTTGATCGCCACTAGGGCAGATATCCCGAGGATAATCGCTGACGTAAATAGGAATAGTCGGCTTCTGGAACGACGACTGTCTCGCCATGCCATTTTCCATAGCCAGCCATTGCTGTATTGGGTCGGTTCTATTTTTATTTTCTGATCCAAGGATACGCGATTAGGATACTACCATCTCTTCTTCCACCAACTTGCCACCCTTGAGCCGGATGATGCGGTCTGTCTTTCGCGCTAGCTCCAGGTCGTGCGTCACCATGATGAGCGTTGTGCCCTGCTCATGGTTGAGATCAAACAACAGCTGCTCGATTTTTTCGGAGGTCTCTTCATCGAGATTGCCGGTAGGCTCATCTGCGAATAGTATTTTGGGACTATTAGAAAAGGCTCTGGCGATAGACACACGCTGCTGCTCTCCACCAGACAGTTGGGTGGGATAGTGCATGACACGGTCAGCAAGACCCACCCTATCGAGTAGCTCCTGCGCGATCTTCCTTACCCCTTTTTCTCCCCTCAACTCCAAGGGTACCATCACATTCTCAAGTGCTGTGAGCGTAGGAATGAGTTGAAAATTTTGGAATACAAAGCCTACAAATTGGTTCCGTACCTGAGCCCGCTCATCTTCAGTAAGGGCACTCAGCTTGATTTGGTTGAGCGCTATCTCACCAGAGCTTGGCGCGTCCAGTCCGGCACAGAGTCCTAGCAAAGTGGTCTTACCACTGCCAGAGGGACCTACAATCGCGCAGGACGCTCCCTCGGCTACTGTAAAGTTGATGTCTTGTAATACCTGAAGCGACCGAGAGCCGCTTTCATATTGCTTGGTAAGTTGGCTTACCTCTAAGATGGATGACATAGAAAAATCTGAAATGCTTAATCTTGAAATATACTGTCTTTACAACGCAAAGCACCTTGACATGTTCATAATTTGGCTACACGGCCCTTTTTGGATGACCAACGGCAGATTAAACTTGCGTTTTTTGGTTGCTCCGTTCGCTTGATACCCTTCACTACCGTAATTTCGTAGTTGATAGCAAGCGAGCTAATAATTATCAGACTGCCATGAAGCCAACAGTACTCCCCATATTTCTTATTACCATCAATCTCCTAATAGGATGTCAAAGCCAGCCTGAGCAGAATAATCAGGAAGCAAAAGAAGAAGCCTCCTCAGAGGTTGCAGCAAAAGAAAATGCTAAGACCATCCTCTTTTTTGGCAACTCATTGACCGCTGGCTATGGTTTAGATATCTCGGAAGCTTTTCCGGCATTGATTCAAGAAAAAATTGATTCTCTGGGTCTGCCCTACACAGTCATCAATGCTGGTCTCAGCGGTGAAACTACCGCGTCAGGCAGTTCAAGAGTCGAATGGGTGCTGCGCGATCCTGTAGACATCTTCGTCCTTGAACTCGGCGGAAATGACGGGCTCAGAGGTATCAGTACGGATGAGACTCGTAAGAATCTCATTGATATTATCGAAAAAGTTCGTAGCACTAACGCCGACGTAAAAATCATCATGGCAGGCATGCAGATACCTCCCAATATGGGCGAAGAGTATACATCAAGGTTCAAAGTGATCTTTCCGGAGCTTGCAGAAGAGCAGAACACTGGGCTCATTCCTTTTCTACTCAAGAACGTAGGTGGAATTCCTGACCTCAATCTACCCGATGGCATACACCCAACAGCCGAAGGTCATAAGATAGTTGCCGAGAATATTTGGGAGGTGCTAATGCCACTGCTTTAGTCGAGCTTGATTGGTACTGGCTTGTATCTAAAGGCCAATCGATAGTGCACATAGAAGCCAAAACCCATATTCGTATTCTTCCGTGCCAGACCATACCCTGGCACGATATAGTTATCGAGCTCTGGCACGCCATTTATCTTTCTGAAGATCTTGTATCGGATAATGTAGCCAATGGACAAGTTCTGCCACACCCGTACTTTCATTCCACCGGTGATCTCTAGCCATCTCGATGACATGCCCTCATGTGACTCCTCGAGCTGTACATCTTGCCAGACTGAGTCAGAGGCATCATAGTTGAGCGTTTCTTGAAATCTTGATCTAGCATATCGCATGCCCAGAAATATTGTATTTCGATCCGGGTTGAATGGTGTCAGGTTCATATCGATACCTACCCGATAGTAGCTTCCCGTACCCGAATAATTGAAATTTGTACCAACAAGGTCAGTATCCTGAAGGCCCAACTCTAAAGTGGCGAAGTAGCGGTGAAAATCAATGTCACCCTGAACCTCAAAAGTGCGCTCACCATTTTCTACGATAGTATTACCAATGGAGTAAAGGCCTGTACCAAACCGAATAGCAGATGGCCGAAAGTCAGGTTTTATTCTGGGTCGTTTAAAAGATGTGACGGAATCTTGCAGTTGGTCTTGCTCCTGAGCCATCAAGAGGATTGGGCAGAGCAGCCAAAGACTAACGATATACTTCCACATTGGTATCTACCTTTAGGTCCGCAATAGTGGAAATCAACGCCACAGAATCAAAACTACTCGATAAGGGCGCAATGTCGAAAAAAGCTTGAATCGGACCACAGTCCGTGTTCTCTAGAATCAACTTCGACCGATAGGACAACTCCAGCGAGTGCACTGTACTATCTGCATAGAAAGTGTATGTGGCCTGATCAGCCATTGGGTCGAGTCTTAGTGCTAGTTGATTTAATGTATCTGCCTCATAAAGTGGCACCTCATTTCCCGACACAAAAACAGAATCGAAAACAACAGTTAGGAGGCTACTATCCTGTGCAGAGTAGAATCTCACTTGGGCTATAGGGTACCGTGTATCCTGACAATCAGGAATCTCAGTGCATCCAAAAAAAAGGAGCATCGCCACCAAAAAAGCACCCATACGACCCATATCGGCGGCAAAGATATTTAATAAAACTTGTCAGGTGAGGCCAATTACAAGTGCCTATACTATTGATCGACAGAATTATTAATTTTGCGCACCAAATTAGACGCAGGATAAGGTGAAAACGAAAGGTAGGAAGAAGGATAAAGTCAACATCGTAACACTTGGATGTTCGAAAAATATAGTTGACTCGGAGGTGATGCTGACCCAGCTCAAGGGGAATGAGATCGATGCTGTGCACGAATCTGAGAAGGATGACTCCAACATTGTGATTATCAACACCTGCGGCTTCATCGACAATGCTAAGCAAGAGTCCATCGATACCATACTGAGATATGCGGATGCTAAAGATCAGGGCGAAGTAGAGAAAGTTTATGTCACGGGCTGTCTCTCTCAGCGCTACCGCGAAGATCTTGAGGCGGAAATCCCCCAAGTTGATGCGTTTTTCGGAACAATGGAGCTTCCGCTCCTACTCAGAAAATTTAATGCTGACTACAAGCATGACTTGGTCGGTGAGCGTATCACGACTACTGATCAGCACTACTCGTATCTGAAAATCTCAGAGGGCTGTGATCGACCTTGCTCTTTTTGTGCCATCCCACTCATGCGTGGCAAGCACATCTCAAGACCTATCGAAGAGTTGGTAAAAGAAGCTAAGAACCTGGCCCGCAATGGCACGAAGGAGTTGCTATTGATCGCGCAGGACTCTACTTACTATGGGCTTGACATCTACAAAAAGCGAAATCTCGCTACCCTGCTAGAGCATCTCTCTGATGTAGAGGGTATCGAGTGGATCAGGCTACACTACGCCTTCCCGACAGGCTTCCCCATGGAAGTCCTTGATGTGATGGCCAGTCGACCCAATATCTGCAACTACCTGGACATCCCACTGCAGCATGGCTCTAGCAATGTCCTGAAATACATGCGTCGTGGAACTACACGTGAAAAGACAGAAGCACTTCTTGACACCATTCGTAATAAAGTCCCAGGCATAGCTATCCGTACAACAATGATCGCAGGACATCCAGGAGAAACCGAGCAAGACTTTCAGGAGATGTTGACTTTCATCGAGCGATCAAGGTTTGAGAGATTGGGCATTTTCACCTACTCGCACGAGGAAAACACCCATGCACATACTATGGAGGACAATGTGCCTGAGGAAATTAAACAAGAGCGGGCCAACGCTGTTATGGACATGCAGCAAGAGATATCCCTTGAGCTCAACCAGCAGCGAATCGGTAGCACGCTCAAAGTACTGATCGATAAAAAAGAAGGCAATCAATATTATGGCCGCACAGAGTTTGACTCACCGGAGGTGGATAATGAAGTCTTGATTAATGCCGAAGAAAACTATCTGAGGGTGGGTGATTTCGCTAATATAACCATCACAGATGCAACAGAATTTGACTTACATGGAACTAGCCATTGATAAAAAATTGAAAGTAGAAAAGATCGCCCTATCGGAAACAGGGAAGTTTTCTGCTATTTTCCTTGATTACCTAGATCAAAAGGATACCCTTGAACCGTATTTCAACGCATATCCTACCATTGACAACTTTGAGTCCGTCATAAAGGAGCGTCAGTTTTCAAGGGAGAAGCGGATCGTACTCAACAAGGTATTGACTGAGCAATATGCCAGTTTGGAAAAGTCGGAGGCGGTACAGTCAAACATTCACTCGCTGGAATTTGAAAAGACCTACACGGTCACCACTGGGCACCAGCTCAATATCTTCACTGGTCCTCTTTACTTCATCTATAAGATCATCACCACGATCAATCTGGCTAAAGAGCTTAAAGCGAAATATCCAGACTGTCATTTTGTGCCAGTGTACTGGATGGCTTCTGAGGACCATGACTTTGAGGAGATTTCTTACTTCAACCTATTTGGTAAGAAGTATACCTGGGAGACAGATCAGAAAGGTGCCGTCGGCAAGTTTCGACCACAGTCACTAAGCCAGGTATTAGGCGAACTTCCCGAGGCTGTTGAGCTATTCGAGAAGGCCTACCTCGACAGTGGCACTTTGGCCAATGCGGTTAGGTATTATGTGAATGAGCTATTTGGAGACCAAGGACTCATCGTTCTAGATGCTGATCATCGTGAGTTCAAGGCAGAGTTTGCTGAGGTGATCTCAGATGACCTATTCAACCATACCGCCAATACCCTGGCGGAAGCAGCGTCTACGCAACTTGAATCGCTTGGCTACAGTACGCAGATCTACCCTCGCCACATCAACCTCTTTCACCTCAATACTAATCACCGTGAGCGGATCGTAAGAGAAAATGGTGTATTCAAAGTACTGAATACAGACCTTCAGTTTTCAGAGGAGGAGATCAAGACGATGATCACTGAGCAGCCTGAGGCCTTTAGTCCCAATGTGGTGCTACGCCCACTCTACCAAGAGACTATCTTACCCAACCTTGCCTACATTGGAGGTCCTTCAGAGTTGGCTTATTGGCTTCAGCTAAAGGGAATTTTTGACCATTTTAAGACAGACTTCCCTCTGTTGATTCCTCGAAATTTTGCGCTTTATCTAGACTCCCCTAATCTGCGTCGATTGAGTAAAATCAACATTCAGGCTACTGATCTCTTCAAATCGACAGCTGACCTAAAAGAGCTCGAGTTGAAATCTGCAAGCACCAATGAGACGGAGTTGGACAAAGAACTCGAACATCTCAAAGAAGTCTTTAAGTCTATCGAAGAGAAGTCAATAGCGATAGATAAGTCGCTAAAGGGTTTCATAGGGGCAATGGAATCGAAGGTCTTCAAGGACATGGAAAACATCCAGAAAAGATTGAAGAAAGCTGAAGAGAATAATCATGAAACTGCGATGGGCCATATTGATAACCTCAAGGCCAAGCTTTTCCCGAATGGGTCGCTGCAAGAGCGTCATGACAACTTCTTGAACTTCTACCTCAACAATCCCAATTTCATCAAGGATATCCAGGGCACTTTTGATCCATTAGATTTTCGCTTTCTTTTACTGAGCGAAGAAGTCTGATAGAAAATTGAATAAGACACAACTCAGGAAAGAATATCTCGAAGCAAGAAAGCAGCTATCTGAAGAGCAGTTTGAAGAGCTGAATGCACCGCTGAGGAGCAGACTGTTCACCGAACTTGCCGAAAAAAAAGGCCTGATCCACATCTTCCTCTCTATCCAAAATAAGAAGGAGGTCGATACATGGCCGATATTGAGGTGGCTTTGGGATAAAGGTTGGGATACCTGTACGTCTATTTCGCATTTTGATGATAATCGGTTGAGCCATGTGCTGATAGACGCCCAAGCGACTTATTCAGAAAACAAATGGGGCGTCCCTGAACCAATAAACACACAGACGGTGTTGCCTATTGAAATCGGCTTTGTACTTGTGCCAATGCTCTGTTTTGATCTTCATGGCCATCGGGTAGGCTATGGCAAAGGCTATTACGATAGGTTCCTATCGGAATGCCGAAAGGGCGTGGTAAAAATAGGGTTATGCATGGCCGAACCTGTAGAGAAAATTCTGGATGCCTCATCGCAGGATATTACGATGGACCTCTGCATAACTCCCCGGCAGGTTTATAGATTTGAAAAATAGGATGGAAGAATTTGACATAGCGATCATAGGTGCAGGCCCAATCGGGTTGGCGTGTGGCATAGAGGCCAAAAAGGCCGGGATGAGTCATGTGATCATCGACAAAGGCTGTCTGGTCAACTCGATTTACAACTACCCGCACAACATGACCTTCTTCTCTACCTCGGACCGATTGGAGATTGGGAATGTCCCCTTCATCTCTCATAACCCTAAGCCCACACGTCCCGAGGCATTGGAGTATTATCGTCGGGTAACCAGCTCCTGGGAGCTCGATGTAAAACTCTATGAGAAGGTGACTGGGATAAGTGATTCTGCCGATAAGAAGATAATCACCACTTCAAAGGGCATTTATGAAATCAAACAGATCATCATCGCCACAGGGTTTTACGACTTGCCGTTCTTGCTGAATGTGTCCGGCGAAGATTTGCCTAAAGTCAGCCACTATTATGAAGAACCTCATCCCTACTTCGGGATGAAGATAGCTGTGGTTGGCTCTGCCAACTCTGCTGTGGATGTAGCACTAGAGACCTACCGGAAAGGTGCCAAGGAAGTCACGATGGTCATCCGTGAGCCGGAGATCAGCGAAAAGGTGAAATACTGGGTGCGACCGGATTTGGTTAATCGCATCAAAGAAGGAACTATCAAAGCCTACTTCAATTCCAGTATTGCTGAAATCACTGAGCACGCGATCACTGTCAAAACTCCGGAGGAAACCCTTAATATCGAGAATGATTTCGTGTTGGCCATGACTGGCTATCAACCTGATTTTACATTTCTGAAGTCATGTGGTATCCAGATCGGTGATGATGAATTCAAGACTCCTCACTACAATCCCGAAACTCAAGAAACCAATGTCTCAGGCATTTTCCTGGCTGGTGTGATCTGCGGTGGCCTACAAACCAACAAGTGGTTCATCGAGAACTCGAGGGTGCATGCCGAGGTGATTGTTGAGCATATTAAGACCCATTCATAGTTCAGGTTACTCATCCGTCCAACCTTCATTCCTCGGCTTAAGTCACATCTTTTTGACCTTTGTCAGAAATTGTGGCCTCCAGCTAGACAAAACTCATCAAGAAGAAATCTCAATAAGGTCTCTTACCGTTAGATTCACATTGAAGTGATTTTTTTCGATCTTGAGTAACCTTTATTGCTTCATTGTAATCTAGCTGCTGCTACTGTAGGAATACTGTCCCATTTGAAGTAGGAAGGAAATATTGAATAGAACGCAACCCACTACCCAAATCAGAGTCTTATAGTTAAATTTTTTCCAGAGCTATCCATCCAAAATAATGCTGCGCAACTTCTTCAAAATTACCACTAGGAATTTTCTAAAAAACAAGTCCTATGTACTTATCAACCTACTCGGTTTGGGGCTCTCACTGGCCTGCTGCATTGTAGGCTACCTCAACTACAAGTACACTTCTGATTTCGATAAGAATCACTTGAATCATGAGAAAATATTCAAAATTCACGCCTATAAGGAAGTACAGAATGACGAAGTGCAAATTGGAATCACCCCATTACCACTAGGCGATCAGATTAAGGATCGTTACGCTGGTATTTCAAAAACAGCTCGTTATGCATCCAGCGGACTTGTACTCAAAAAGGAGCTCAAGGTATTCAATCAAAACATTGGGTTTGCAGAGCCCAGTTTCTTGGAAATGTTTACGCTCCCCTTGAAGTACGGGAGTGAGATGGCGCTCACGGATCCGAGTAAGATTATACTCAGTAATACTGTTTCTGAAAGCTATTTCGGTACCGATGATCCCACAGGTGAAAATATTTACTTGATCACATCCGAAGGAGAGCAGTTGCTGATGACAGTAGGAGGTGTCTTTGAGAAAATTCCTCAGAACTCCTCTATTCGATTTAGCGCACTTACCCATTTTGAGAACTACTACAAGGTCACCGACAAAGAGACTAATGATTGGTCTGAATTCATCGCTGGCACTTTTGTGCTAACAGAAAATGGACAGCTTCCCGAGAGTCTTTTGGATGATATGAACCAAAACTACGTAGCAGTTCAGAATCAAGCCCGACCAGATTTCAAGTTTTCATCATATTATGCGATAAGACTCTCCGAGCTCGGCCAGCACGTGACTGACATTTCATACAACTGGCTCAACGAGCCTCCTCCACCTCCTGCAGTCACTGTTCCATTCATTATGGCCGCCCTTATGCTCCTGATTGCCTGTTTTAACTTCACTAACACGTCCATCGCGATCTCCAGCAAGCGCCTGAAGGAGATCGGCATCAGAAAGGTAATGGGTGGGAGTAGAAAGCAGCTAATCGCCCAATTCATGGGAGAGAATATGTTGCTTTCCTTTATGTCCGTCTTGGTCGCTTTGTTGATTGCTTATTTTCTAGTCCCCACGTACAATGCGCTCTGGGACTTCATTGATATTAAGCTATCGCTTACCGAAAATTTAGAGATTTATGGCTTTTTGCTGGCTTACTTATGCTGACCTCCATTATAGCTGGTGGCTACCCTTCACTCTACATCAGTCAATACCAGCCAGTACATATTTTGCGTGGGAGTGTGACACTTGGGGGAACTAACCTTTTTTCTAAGTTGCTACTGGGCTTTCAATTTATGTTTACGATTATCGGATTGATTGCCAGCTTGGCATTCGCCAATAACGCACGGTACCAGTCTACACTAGACATAGGATTTGCTAAAGAAAATATCCTGGGCGTTCGGGTAAATTCTCAAGCCGAATACAACAAGTTCTTTAACCTCACACAGGGAAATCCTTCTGTGGAAAAGGTGGTGGGCAGCTACAACCATATAGGCTGGTGGCATTCGATCCGAAATGTGAAGTCTGAGGATAAGGAAATAGAAGCCTCCATGCTACAGCTCGGCATTGATTACGCCGACATTATGGACTTAGAGCTTTTGGAAGGTCGCTATTTCGATAAGGAACTCTACACCTATGACAGGAATAACTCCATTGTCGTGAATCAAGAGTTGGTAAAGGAAATGGGTTGGGATGAACCCCTTGGCAAGGTAGTGGTAGTGCAGGACACCATCCGACTAAATGTGGTTGGTGTGATGAAAAACTTCCACCAATTCGGATTCTTTGACCCGGTTCCTCCTTCTGTTTTTAGGCTGTGTGATCGAGAGGAGATGAACTTTGTCGTATTGAAGAGTAGCATGAAGCCCAATGAGTTTTATGAGGAAATGGAGGCCAGTTGGTATGAAGTAGCTCCAAACAAACCTTTTGATGCGAGTTTCCAGTCGGAAGCTATAGATGATTTGATAGTGGTCAATCGAAACATTATGAAGATGTTTCTCTTCCTGGGCTTCCTAGCCCTGGTACTTTCGAGTATAGGTCTTTATACCTTGGTTTCGTTAAACATGATCAAGCGCAGGAAAGAGATTGGGGTCAGAAAAGTCCTGGGCGCCACGATCCAGCAGATATTGGTATTGATGAATCAGCAGTTCTTTTGGCTCCTCTTGATCTTCACAGCGATTGGTTCAGGGCTCTCTTACTTCGCCATTGATGCCCTGATGGGATCAATTTTTGCCGTCTATCAGGCCGCAAGTGTAGTGACTGTTTTGGTGCCGTTCCTGACATTATTATTTGTGGCAGTTACTATAGCCTCAATAAGGATATTTAAAACTGCCACTCAAAATCCTGTTAAGTCATTGAGGTATGAGTAGAGGTCGACGTACACTGCGGACAGGGATAACAAAGCATCCGCATAGAACTCAAGCTTGGCGGTGATGATTCACGGTAGTGGCGCACTAACAAAGATGAAAAACGGGAGACCCGTTTACATCAATATAAATGGGCTCAGAATGGGCTCATTTTTATGGAGCTACAGTGGTGAAATCCGCACTACTGCCCATATGCCTACTTCTTGAAATTTCTGAACTGATAAGTAAACGTCAGCATGAAGTACCGTTGCAGTACTTGTGTCTGGCTTTCCTGTACATACTGTGCTGTGACCCTCTGATCAAAACTCTGATTTTCTCCGAGCAAATCGAAAACAGAGAGTTCTAATTCTCCGCGACTGTCTTTTAAGAATTTTTTCGCGACTCCCATATTCCACAAAGTGTATTGCGAATCAAAGGAGTCATTCACGCCTGTATAGTTTTGAAATAGCAGTTCATTACGAAATACAAATCCCTTGGGAAATATCAAATTGACTGTTGATCCGAAGGTCTGCATGTAGTATTGCGAATTGGACTCAGATTGGATCGAGTTAAGCACCCTGCTGCCCGCGATCTGATAGTACAAATTGTAGTCTACGTTTTCACTAATATTGCTCGCCAAACCCACCTTCAGATCCGCCGAATAGGTTTTGGCTATGTTCAAGATATCATTAGTGATTCCAGGAAGTCGCGTATAGCCCAGACCAGCGCTAATATTTAAGGTATTCTTAATGGGTGAGATTAATATTCCATAAGCAGTATTGTTGCGAACCGACCAATAGCCATCAAGGTTGACTGGCGCACTTAATTGTGCCCCTTCCACTAAGGAAATGCCACCTGAGATTACAGTGTCGCTAGCGATAATCGAGGTACTTGTTCCTATGTAATCCGAGCTTGCAGTGATGCTGGTGCGATTGGAGAGCGTGGCATTTTTGTCAATGACATTTTTTCGTAAGCGCATCTCGAGACTGTGCGAGTAGGTTTGATCGAGATCGGGATTGCCTGCCGATAAGAATAAAGGATCACTATTGTCGATGACATTCAATAGTTGATCGGCAGACGGTTCGATGGTAGACGTAGAATATCTGACAAAAAAGTTACCATTATCACCCAAATCAACCCTGCCCATGACTGAAGGTAATAGGTTGTTGAACCTCCGCTTCGCAGTGACAAAATCCGATATGGATTGTTCGTTGTTTAAGGTAGCATATTGATACGCCAGTGATACATCAAAAATATTCCCAAACTTATTGTTGGAATACCTGATGGCCGGAAGATGCTTCGTATACCTGCTCTCAAGGTCATTTGATAGTTCTTCACTGAATATTTTCTCCCCAGTATCTTCCGTAACCAAAAAGGTTTCTCTGTCCGATTCTCTGAGAGAATTACTCACTTCATAGCTCATGGCTACTTGTCCCGTCATACCTAGCGGCTCTGTGTAAGTCAATCTTGAACCGAGTACGTATTGCCCCTCATTTATATTGTATTCGATGAGGGAATCGAGTGCTAAGTCTTCATACAGATTTTCCCTTTCTGTTGGGTTGACTCGTGTATTGAAATCTAAAGAAATAGTACGGCCTATCTTCTCAAACTTATGCTGATAAACAAGATTGTTGCTGAAGTTGAAAGAAGTATTGGAGCTTGAATAGTTATTGAACGTTTCGCTGAGAAGCTCGCCACTTTGATTTGTAGTCTCGCCTAGTGTCACTTCGGTACTCTCATTGTCTTGATGACTAAATGAGGTTCTTATTCGGAGGTTATTGTTTTCATCAATTTTGTGATCCGCTCTCAAGTTCAATCGGTGATTTACATTATCAGTAACCGATTGTTGATCTTCAGTGTAAAACTGAGAACCGCTGCTCAAAAAAGATTCACGGTTGAGAATCTGATTATTATTATTTTGTGATTGATTGAAAAAGTAGCTGCCTTCAAAAGTGGTGTTCTCACCCCAGTCATCCGTCAAATTCACCCCAACAGAATTCGTTCGGGTGATCCCGTCTTGGGTGCCCGTAATGAAGGTTTGATTCCCTCCTCTGCGTGGACCACCGCGTCCACCATTTCCACTTACACCGATCAGGTCTTCACTCCCGAAATTTTGCTGATTGATATTGTTTGACATGCCCAGAAAGGTGAGCCGTTGATCCTTGTTAAATGAATTGATGGTGGCTCCTGCCTTGTACAGATCATTCTCGCCATACCCTGCATAGAGCTTTCCGAATTGACCATTGCGCTTGTCCTCTTTTGTCACGACGTTCATAGTCATCGTCGTGTTGCCATCATCAAATCCGGTAAACTGGGATTGATCACTTTCTTCTTCGTATACCTGCACCCGATCTACAATATCGGCGGGAATTGTATTCAGGGAAAGTAGCGGATCTTGACCGAAAAACCTTTTTCCATCCAGCAGTACTTGCTCCACAGTTTCACCGTTGGCACTTACACCATCGCTATCCACGACAATACCCGGCATCTTACTTACCAGATCTTTAGCTGATGCATCAGGATTGACCTTGTAGGCCGCTGCATCAAATTGGGTAGTATCTCCTATTTGTTGCACAGCAATGATTTCACCTTCCACCACTACTGCGTTTAAGGTGGTTATTTCCGGCTCTATGGAAATAATACCTAACGCTTGATCCGGCAAAGTGACCCGCACAATCTTTGTATGCGAGTTATAGCCCATACTTGAAATTCTCAACCGATAAAAAGCTTTTTCAAGAGCTGAAACAACAAACCTTCCTTCACCATCAACTATAGTGTACTTTGATCTTGTGGAATCTTTGATGTTGATCATCAAAACTGTAGCGCCTATAAGTGGAGATTTATCCGTGGCGTCTATCACGTTTCCTGAAACAGATAATTCTTGTTCTTGCGAAAAAGCGATGTGAAAGCTCAATACGCAGCTAAATAACATAAGAAAGGTGGTTTTCATCTTAGATGAGATTTACGGATTGACTGGCGAGCCCCGCTTGCGCTCCTGTCTGGTTCTGTTAATGCTTTGATAGACTTCTAATTGATCCGCATTTAGGACATCTGCTATTAGCTCATCTTTTTCCTTCCTCAAGGCTTCCATTTGCTCTCTCCGACCTTCGCGATCATTGTTTTGCCGCAGTTCTGCCATCCTTTCATGGAGGGTCTCGGCAAACTCCTCGTAAATACCATCGAGCAATAATTTTTGATCTTCCGATAGGTCGTCGAGTTGGCTATAGAGTGTCTGTTTCTCTCTTTCAATCATCTCTTCTGGAGATCCCCCGGGCCTTCCGCCTCCTGGCGGTTGTGCTGAAGCCGAGAGTATGGCAATACCAAGTAATAGAAAGACTAATGTGATTTGAATGGTCTTCACCTTTAGAATAGTTGTTTGACCATTTAGATGCCGATCTCAAACTATTCCTTCGCGAACCGAGTGGCTTTTTTACAATACTCCTGCAAAGGCTCCTAGATCGATTACCTCCAAACTTAAAATGCTGCGCATGGAGTTGCGCCGTGAGCACCTTGCCGGCGTTGAGTGCTCCAGTTGATACCTTGCACATGGGTTGCTCAATATGGCAGGCCTTTTTTACCCCTGTTGGTAACGCCTTGGTAAAAGGAGTGCTACCCCCTTACCACTGGGCAAACCCCAGTGAAATCCATCGCGGTTATGAGTAATTGGTCACTTCTAGCTTGGGTTGAAAGCAATAGAGCGGTCTGTGCAAAGCATAATCGCATGTCGGGGTAATCATCCAGTATGCAAACAAGAGATAATATTCTTATCAAGCTTCGCGAGTGCTTGGGCACACTTCATTCCTTTTCCTATCTTTAATCCTTCAGCTATGCCCCTGCAGATCTGTGCAGGATCGACACATTAATTTTTATTCAAGTATGAAATCTATCATCGCCATAATCGCATTTTCGCTGATCAGCCTTTCTAGTCATGCCCAGCTAGGGAAGTTCTTAAAGGACAAGATGAAAAATGTGGATCTGAAGAATGTAGCCACAGATATTCTTGATCCTGAGGAAGAGACGCTTAAGCTACGTGAGAAGCAACTCCAGAAGGATACCACTTTCTACAACTACGCCATCTCTCAATCCAATAAGGCGGCCTTTTTTGAGTCAAAGGACGATAACGAGAATCTCTTTTTTGCGCTAGCCAAAAACTATGAGGATGAAGATATCGAAAAGCTAGAGCTGGAGCTTTACGAGCAAGCATTCGAGTACAATCGGAAGGGGAGTAAGCTGCTCTACATCAACAACACCCTAGCTGCCACCAACTTCTGGTCAGCATTGGGTATCTATCTGGAAGATGACAGCTCAGATGTAGTTAGTCAAGCTGTACTCGCTGCGATGCTCAATCAGACTTCTGAGCAGCAAGCCTCTTCCCTGCTGGGCGTCATGCAAGCGATTGTCAGTAGACCGCTTACCCGCACCGATCACTTTGCCATTCTAAAAACGACTAGTAACCTCTCCATACTTTATCATTCCCGTGGGCAGTATTCCATGGCAGAAGAGATAACGCGTGCCAATGTGGAACTAATGGAGGAACTACTGGGAGAGCAGACCCTTGCGCTAGGTGCCGAGCTCAACAACAGAGGTGTAGTCCTGAAAGATCTAGGCCTGTATACCGAAGCAGAGACAGCCTTCAATAGGGCAGACAAAATACTAACTGCCAAAGATCAAAAAGCGACCATGGGCTACAGCATCCTGCTCAACAACAAGGCCATGCTCTATGAGCAAACAGGACGCTACAAGCAAGCAGTAGCCGATCAGTTGGAGTGTATCGCTATCGCGGAAAAGGAGTTGAGCAGCAAGGGAGCTGACTTTGCCAGATTCAAAATCAACCTTGGACTGCTCTACCAAGATCAGAAGCAATACGACAAGGCGGAGGCCATTTACACGGAGGTACTTCGTTTGAAAGAGAAGCGATTTGGTAAGCGCCATCAAGACTATGCTGCAGTGCAAAACCATCTCGCCTCACTATATATGGTCACCAATCGCACAGATCAGGTAGCACCACTGCTGACCTCCTCAGCAGATATTTACAAGGAAAAGCTCGGTGAGCAGCATCCTGCCTATGCCGCTACTTTGACCAATCTGGGCAAGTATTACTATCTCACCGATCAGTCAGATAAGGCATTGGAGAGCTACAACAATGCACTCTCGGTCTACAAACAGAACTTTGGGGAGTACAATCCCAGCTACATCGATGTGCTTCATCAACTCGGGCTGACTCATTGGGCGCTTGGTGATAGTCAATCTGCAAGCACCCATTTCAAGTCATCCATCGATAAGACCATCAACCTGCTGGAGAACTACTTCCCGGCGATGAGTGAAAATGAGAAGGCCAACTACTGGGCTCGAACCCGACCCAGGCTGCTGGAGTATTACAATTTTGCGATAGCACAAGCACCTACTGATCCCACTCATCTGACCACCACGTACGAACTACAGCTCATGACCAAAGGGCTCCTGCTCAACAGCACGACCAAAGTCAAGAATCAGATACTTGAGAGTAATAATGCCGGGCTGGTCGAGCTTTATGAGACATGGATCGATGGCAAGGAGAAGCTGGCCACTTACTACACTTACTCCAAGGCTGACTTACAAGAGCAGAAGATAGACCTACCGGCCCTGGAGCGTGAGGTCAATACCCTGGAGCGCCAGCTCAATCAGAAATCCAATGCTTTTGCCAGCAGCTACAAGCTACCGCAAACGAAAACGGCAGAGGTTCGTAATCAACTCAAGGCTGGGGAAGCCGCCATTGAAATTATGGCCATACCAGTCTATGACAAGTCACTGCAAGAGCGTCATCAATACCTGTTTGTCATTGTGAAGCCTGGACAGGAAAATCTGGATTGGGTGATCCTCGAAAATGGAAGTGAACTAGAAGGAAAATATGCCAATGCCTACCGAAAGCAGATCGCCTTCAAGACTGCTGATGAATACTCCTATCCCCAGTACTGGCAGCCTGTACAACAAAAATTAAGCGGCACCTCTAAAGCCTTCGTTTCTCTTGATGGCATCTACAGTCAGATCAACCTCGCCTCTTTGCAAGTCTCAGAAGGCAACTACCTGCTCGATCGCCTTAAGATTCGAATAGTAGCCAGTACACGCAACCTGTCAACTATGGGCATAGAGCGCGGCAGAGGCACTACCGTACTAGTCGGCGCACCCAACTACGGGGACAAAGGCACCATCGCACCTCTGCCGGGCACCAAGACGGAGGTAGAAAATATCATGGGTATGATGGTCAGTGGCGGGCGCACAACTGCTTTATTAACCGGCGACTTGGCCAGCGAGTCTTCTATCAAGAGTGAGATTAACAAGCCAAAGATTCTTCACATCGCCACCCACGGTTTTTTCCTTCAGGACCTACCGGAAAACGGTGATGAAGATGTGTTTGGGGTATCCCTGGAGGTTGCCAGAGAAAATCCACTGCTCAGGGCAGGACTCATGCTCTCCGGGGCAGAAGCAGCCATGGATCAGGCTTCCCAAAAGGAAATTGGAAATTCAGACAATGGCATCCTGACTGCCTATGAAGCGATGTTACTCGACTTAACTGGTACCGAAATCGTAGTGCTCAGTGCCTGCGAAACCGGGCTCGGCGAAGTGAGAGCCGGAGAAGGCGTCTATGGACTACAGCGCGCATTCCAGATTGCTGGCGCGCAGAGCATCGTCATGAGTCTATGGAAAGTCAACGATGAGGCTACACAGCTACTCATGACCAAGTTTTACCAAAATTGGCTGAGAGGTGATAACCGCTTCGTCGCTTTTGAGAAAGCTCAACTCTCGCTCAAGGAGCAGTTTCCAGAGCCTTACTACTGGGGAGCCTTTGTGATGATGAATTGATGATAAGACGGCAAAGTCTCGAAGAATTCGGACAGGAATGTTCGAGGGTGTAGCTCTTTCAGCTCAACCATCGGAGGGTTGGAAGCCAATATTTGGAATGCGCCTTAACCATTAGCCCACTCCTCGATTGGGCAAAAAACTACCCTCTCTCATACAACCTTCTGCCCGTTTTGACCCTCCTTTTTCTATGCCATGAATTATTAACAAAGCTTTTCGATCATTTCAGGAGCCAATCGCAACAATTCAGCATTGAATCCGGTATAAACCGGAGGTCAATGGAAACATTTTCAAAGTAATACGGTCTATAACCCGAAACTCAATAACTAATCAATTCAGTATGAATAAAATCTACTCGCTTTTTTTAGCGCTTATTTTTTTATGCCTATCGGCAAAAGCGCAAGAAAAAGTCACCATCAGTGGGTACCTCACTGATGCCTCCAATGGCGAGTCGCTCATAGGGGCTACCGTCTACATCAGTGAAATCCAAGGCGGTACCATCTCCAATCTCTACGGCTTTTACTCTGTGACGCTCGCACCTGGCACCTACAATGTAGAATTCAGGTATGTGGGCTATGAAACCATACCCCGTACGGTGGATCTATCAGAAAATCAGCGGATTGATATCGAGCTAGGATCTGTTAATCAACAATTGGAGGAAATCATTATTTCCGCCGAGCCTGAGGATGCCAATGTGACGAGCATCGAGATGAGCACTGCCAAGCTGGATATTAAGACGATTCAAGCCCTGCCCGCATTCCTTGGCGAAGCGGACGTGATCAAGAGTATTCAATTACTACCGGGTGTAAGTACCGTAGGCGAAGGGGCATCAGGCTTCAACGTTCGAGGAGGTGGCGTTGGACAAAACCTTGTGCTACTCGACGAAGCTCCGGTTTATAATTCTTCTCACCTGTTGGGTTTTTTCTCGGTATTCAACCCTGATGCGGTCAAAGATGTAAAGCTTTACAAAGGTGGTATCCCTTCCAAATATGGTGGTCGTATCTCCTCTCTATTGGATATTCGCATGAAAGAGGGAAATGCCAAAGAGTTTGAGGCGACAGGTGGTATAGGTACGATCTTTAGCCGCTTGGCTTTGGAAGCTCCGATCATTAAAGACAAGGCTTCATTTATTGTTGCTGGTAGGCGATCCTATGCGGATGTACTGGCTGCACCATTCACAGACGTGCTCGATGATGGCGCTGCTCTGAACTTCTATGACCTCACAGCCAAGGCCAACTACAACGTCAATGATCGTAACCGAATCTATCTCTCAGGCTACTTCGGTAGGGACAACTTTAAGTTTGACGAGCGACAAGGCTTTAGCTGGGGTAACAGCACGGCGACCTTGCGATGGAATCACCTGTTCAATGATCGGCTGTTCTCCAACTTCACAGTCTTCTATAGTGACTATGATTACAATCTGGCTTTTGGAGAAAATGACCGTGACAAGTTTGAGTGGGATTCTCGGATACGTACGACGAGCTTCAAGCCTGATTTCACTTACTTCCTAACTACGAATAATGAACTTTCATTTGGTGGAGAAGTGCTCTATTATAGATTTGACCCAGCCAATGCCATAGGGGTAAGTGACGGTGAATCCACCGACATTAGTCTCGATCCTAAGTATGGCTTAGAGTCTGCGATCTACATCAGCAATGATCAAAAAATTAGTGATAACCTCTCTCTCCAATACGGCCTACGAGGATCATCATTTACCTATATGGGGCCAGGTGATGTATATACTTACGCCCAGGCAGAAGTGCCCGGCCAGCGGCGAGAAGTAGTAGAAACACAAAGGGCAGACACGAGAGAGCCCATTGAGACCTACTTCAACCTGGAGCCTAGATTTTCATTCCGATACCAGATGAGCCCATCAGCTTCCGTGAAAGGTAGCTACAATCGCATGGCACAGTATATCCACCTTATTTCTAACACCACGGCTTCAAATCCGCTGGATGTGTGGACACCCAGCACCAACAATATCGAACCACAACTCGGGGATCAGTATACCATCGGCTACTTCAAGAACTTTGGCGAGTCCAATGGCTATGAGACCTCTGCGGAAGTCTACTATCGCTCTACCGAGAATCAGATAGACTACATCGATGGAGCGGATCTACTCATCAACCAATTCCTGGAAGGTGACCTACTCAGCGGCATAGGACGTGCTTATGGACTTGAGCTCTATGCCAAGAAAAATGTAGGCCGGCTCAACGGCTGGATCAGCTACACACTTGGCAAAACCGAGCTAAAGGTGGATGGTATCAATGATGGCGATTGGTACAATACGCGCTTTGACCAGACGCACAATTTCAAGATTGCATTGTTCTATGAGCTCAATGATAGGTGGTCATTTAGTACCAACTTCACCTATCTATCAGGAACGCCCACGACCTTCCCTACAGCTCGATTTGAGCAGCAGGGCTATGTGATACCTTATAACGACAACAACGAAAGGAACAATTTTAGAATTCCAGATTACCATAGGCTGGACATTGCAGCTACCTTGAAAGGCCGCAAGTACAATCGCAAAGGTGAACTAAGAAAAAACAGAGACTCGTGGGTATTCAGCGTGTACAACTTGTACAGCCGCCGCAACCCATTCTCCATCTACTTCACCCAAGGAACGGATCGACCTGTTCCGAGCCAGCCTATCTCCACTGAGGCCCAACAGGTTTCGATCATAGGTTCATTCTTCCCATCTGTGTCTTACAATTTTACCTTTTAGTCGCCATGAAAAGACTATTCATATTACTGACTACTTTGACAATAATGAGCTGTGAAGATGAGATCTTCCCTACGCTCAATACGAACGACCCCATCATCGTAGTAGATGCCTGGGTCACCAATAAGCCCGAGCCACAGACTATCCGTCTGACGAGGACTCAGGATTATTTTACTGATCAATTCGCAGCAGGGATCATCGGAGCTCAGGTAATCGTCACGGATGAGGACGGCCTAGAGTATAACTTTATGGAGCAAGGGAATGGTGACTATGTGTGGGAGCCAACGGAAGAGCTTCCCACCTTCGGCACCTCTGGCAAGAGTTATAGACTACTGATCGAGGCAGGCAGTACGCTCATAGAGTCCAATACGGAGATGGGCCGGGTGCCCCCAATCGATAGCGTGGGCTTCCGATTCGAGCCGGAAGGTGATTTCCTGCCGGATAGCTATTTCGCTGACGTGTGGGCAAGAGACCCAGTAGGGCCTGGGGATACTTACTGGATACGCACTTGGAAAAACGGTGAGTACCTCAGTAAGCCAGGTGAGATTTCACTCGCCTATGATGCTGGGTTCTCAGCTGGCGGTAATGTCGATGGTCTGATCTTCATTCAGCCCATCAGGGACAGTATCAACCCATTTGATCAGGATGATAACGATGATTTCCTTTCGCCTTACAGCCCAGGAGATTCGGTCTACGTAGAGATACACTCGCTGACTGATGAATCTTATAAGTACCTGTCTGATGTTCAGATCCAAACTGATCGTCCCGGTGGGTTTGGTGAGCTTTTTGCGACTCCATTGTCCAACGTAGGCACCAACGTCAAGGTGATCTCCAATAGTGGCGAGGACAATGTAATTGGGTTTTTTAACGTCGCTGAGGTATCCGCTGCAGGCAGATTTTTAGATCCTAATAATCTGCCAGGGGAGAGACCAGAATAATAAAGATTAATGGAGAGGATGCCCAAATCACCCTCTCTACCTAAGCAAGCTTAGTAGCCCTTATCATCTGCGCCTTTCCAGGAGGCCCTGGCAGTCTTTCTACTTTAAAGCCGATGGCTTTAAGGTTTCGCTTAAAGTCTCCTTTGGCACAGTAAGAGCATATGATGCCACCTGGCTTCAGTAGATAATGCACCTTCTGGAGCCATTGCTTATCCCAGAGTTCCGCCTGTTTTTCCGGAGCAAAAGCATCATAGTATACCAAGTCATAGGTTTCATCTGGGATGAAGTCTTGAAAGCTTTGCTCAAGCTTTTCCAGCTTAAACTCCAGCGAGAGAGTGGTCTCTTCCTCCCAGGGCAGATCGTGCAGTCGATCAAATAGCTCAGAGACTATCGAGTGATTGAATTTCTCCTTGTAGTTGAGCTCTACTAAAATCTTCTGATCGACAGGAAACGATTCAATTGCCGTATATCGCACTGGAAACCCAATCTCAAGTTGGGCCTTCAAAGTAAGGATCACATTCAGTCCTGTGCCCATGCCTACTTCCAGTATCTCTATTGGCTTGCCTGCATTTTGTGATAGCCAATGGTTGAGGCCCGCCTTGATGTAGACATGATCAGACTCCTGGATTGCGCCATGAGTGGAGTGGTAAGTCTCGTCAAAGCCCTCATGATAAATGGAGGAACTTCCGTCTTCGGTAGTAATTACACGGAGCTGGTCAGACATTGAAGACCGACGGTTTGTCCGCTCGGAAAATCAAAGCCACGGCATGTGCTGCAACACCCTCTTCCCGTCCAACAAACCCTAGTCGCTCAGTAGTGGTCGCCTTAACAGAAATATCTCCGGGATCTACCTCCATCACATCAGCCAATACTTCTACCATCTTGGGAATGTGATGTTTGATCTTCGGTTCCTGCGCCTCCAATGTCACGTCGATATTGCCCACCTCATAGTGATTAGTTCTCAGTTTGGTCATCACTTCGGCTAGTAGTTTTTTACTATCGATCCCTTTGTATTTAGGGTCCGTATCCGAAAAATGGTAGCCGATATCCCTCATGTTTGCAGCGCCAAGTAGCGCATCACAAATCACATGGATGATGACATCTGCGTCAGAGTGCCCCACACTTCCCTTGTGATGCTCTATTTTGATCCCTCCAAGCCAGAGATCATGCCCTTCAGCGAGTTGGTGTACATCGTATCCGTATCCTATCCTTATCAATGGCTTTTTCATTTTATCCTATTGTTGCTCCCATCTCTATACGATCACTTGGAGTGATAGTAGAGCGTCGAACAATTATCTTTTCTTAATATTTCAGGTATGGCCTCCAACATACGGTCTCGGGTAACGGACTGGATCATTTCTATCTCGGTATTCACCAAATTGGGGTCTCCCAAGAAGGAGCCATAGGCGATATTCATCGCACGATTGAGTACTTCTACTTCCGTATAAAGCAGCGTAGACTCAGCCTGGTTTTTCACTTTTTCGATCTTCTCATCGGTCAGTTGATGTTGGAATTCTTCAACCAACCTCTCTACTGCCTGATCGGCCTCCTCTAGCGAAACGCCTTCATTGACCTTCCCACTGATCATCAATAAACCCGGGTCGGCAGACCCACTGATATAAGCATTGAGTGAATTGAATAGTTTCTCTTTTTTGACCAACTCCTGATAAAGCACGGAAGACTTACTCCTGCCGAGTAGATCGCCCATCAAGTCAGCTGTATAGTAACCCTGACTCCCCCGGCCATGCATATGGTAGGCTTTGTACAATGCCGCCAAGGGCACATCTGCCTCTATATCGAGCTTTCGAGCCTCCGTCTGTCTTGGCTCCACCGGTAGTGGTTGTCTTTGCTTTTCCCCTTGAGGAATCTGACCAAACCACTTATTGGCCAATGCCAGCACTTCTTTCTCTTTGACATCACCTGCCACCACTAAGCACGCATTGTTGGGACGATAGTAGCGATAGAAAAAGTCCTTGACGTCCTCCATCGTGGCATCTTCGATATGGGAGATCTCCTTACCAATAGTCGCCCACTGGTAAGGGTGCACCTGATAGGCTAGAGGTCTTAGCTTCAACCAAATATCTCCATAGGGCTGGTTGAGATAACGCTGCTTAAACTCCTCGATGACCACTTTACGCTGTATTTCGAGCACTTTAGGGTTGAACGAAAGCTCCATCATCCGATCCGACTCCAGCCAAAATGCCGTCTCCAGGTTATTGCTCGGAAGCGTAATGTAGTAATTGGTAATATCGGTCGAGGTAAAGGCATTGTTCTCCCCTCCCACCGCCTGCAGCGGATCATCAAAGGACTCAATGTGCTTGGAGCCTCCGAACATCAAATGCTCAAAAAGATGGGCAAAACCAGTCTTATTTGGCTGCTCATCCCTCGACCCGACGGAATAGAGTAAATTAAGAACGGCAGTTTTGGAGGAATGATCTTCGTGTATAAAAACCTTCAGGCCATTGGACAGCTCGTGCTGTTTGAATTCGATCATAAGAAAAGAGTTGAGTAAAAATATAAAATAATTTAGGGGTCGGTTAGCTTTGTGAGCGACAAACAACATTTCCCATGAAATTTGACCCAAAACATCTCTCCGGCGACCAGCTTATAGAAATATATCGCGCACTCGTCACGCCGCGCCTGATTGAAGAGAAGATGCTGATCCTGCTCAGACAAAACAAGATCAGTAAGTGGTTTTCGGGTATCGGCCAGGAAGCCATCTCTGTGGGAAGTGGGCTGATCATGAAGTCTGAGGAGTACATCCTGCCCATGCACCGCAACCTTGGGGTCTTCACTAGCAGAGGAGTGCCGCTACACCGACTTTTTGCACAATTTCAGGGCAAGGCGGATGGCTTCACCAAAGGCCGTGATAGATCCTTTCACTTTGGTACCCAAGAGTACAACATTGTAGGCATGATATCACATCTAGGGCCGCAGTTGGCGCTTGCTGATGGTATTGCGCTAGCGCAAAAAATAAAGAAAACGGATCGTGCGACCCTTGTCTTCAGTGGGGATGGAGGTAGCAGCCAAGGGGACTTTCACGAAGCACTCAATGTCGCGGCAGTCTGGGATCTACCTGTCATATTCGTGATCGAGAATAACGGTTATGGGCTTTCCACCCCTAGTGATCAGCAGTTTCGATTTGACTCCTTTGTGCAGAAAGGGCCCGCCTACGGGTTAGAGGCCATCAGTATTGACGGCAACAACATACTAGAGGTATATCACGCGCTTACTGAAGCCGCTGAGAAGATTAGAAAAAAGCCTACGCCTATTTTGATCGAGGCAAATACTTTCAGAATGAGGGGGCATGAAGAAGCAAGCGGCACCAAGTATGTACCAAAAGAACTCATGGATCATTGGGCTAAAAAAGACCCAATTGAGAATTATGAGAAGTATCTATTGATGAAAAATATCCTTCATGAGGATCAGAAGGATGCCATTCGAAAAGAGATCAAAGCGAATATCAATAATGCCGTGGCATCAGCATTTGGTGCTCCTCCTATCGAAGTGAATACAGCAACTGAATTAAAAGATCTCTATGCTCCTTATGATCTGAAGCCAATCGCTCCAACCACTTCTAAGGTCAAAGAGATCAGGTTTATTGATGCAATCGCTGAAGGCCTTAGTCAGAGTATGGATAAGTATCCAGATCTGATTCTCATGGGGCAGGACATTGCTGACTATGGTGGTGTATTCAAGATTACTGAGGGTTTTTTAGACAAGTATGGAGAAGACAGGGTGCGAAATACACCGCTATGTGAGTCCGCTATTATCGGTTGTGGCCTGGGTCTATCCATAGCTGGAATGAAAGCGATGGTCGAAATGCAGTTTGCGGATTTCGTGACTTGCGGATTCAATCAAATCATTAATAATCTCGCTAAGATTCACTATCGCTGGGCGCAAAATGCTGATGTGGTGATCCGTATGCCGACTGGTGCTGGTGTGGCCGCAGGACCGTTTCATAGCCAAAGTAATGAGGCTTGGTTCTTCCATACACCTGGTTTGAAGGTTGTATATCCCTCTAATCCTCAGGATGCTAAGGGATTGCTCAATGCGGCCATAGAAGATCCCAACCCCTACATGTACTTCGAGCACAAGGCCTTGTACCGTTCGCTAGCTGGAGAGGTACCGGAAGACTACTATACTATAGAAGTAGGAAAGGCTAAGGTGGTCAATGAAGGCAATAATGTAACAGTCGTCACCTATGGCATGGGGGTCCATTGGGCTACCTCATTGGCTGAAGATCACCCTGACTGGTCGATCGAAGTGATTGACCTGCGCACATTATTACCATGGGATAAGGAGACCATTGCTAACTCAATAGCCAAGACCAACAAAGTAATGGTGCTTCACGAGGACAGCCTTACTGGAGGCATAGGTGCTGAAATAGCGGCCTGGATAGCGGAGCATTGCTTCTCAGACCTGGATGCGCCAGTGATGAGGGAAGGCAGTCTTGATACACCTGTTCCTTTCGTATCACAATTGGAGCAAAACTTCCTTCCAAAAAATCGCTTTGACTCCAAAATCAAGGAATTGATTGATTTTTAGCACGTTTCACCAAGGTTTTCCGTTGGTTAGTTGTTTATGCCTCGAGAAATGGAAAACTTTAAATTTGCTGTGTTCAAATAATCCGATCAGCTATCGCAAATAGCAACAATCATATCTCCAAGTCGCTTCAGGCAATTGTCGTACTGGCCGTACTCTGGCTAGCCATGCCAAATACAGCCAATGCACAGCTCTTAGAGAATCGCGGCAAGCTCAAGACGATGAAAGGTGAAGGCCGTGGATTCCTTCATTTTCTCAAGGGTAAAAAGATCAAGAGTGCGGATCCAGCAGGCAGTTTTTCTGGTAAGAAAGGAAAAGTAAAATACTCTCCATCCCCCAAGCCAGTCAAAAAATCAAACCCTAAATATGGTGAGCCAAGCGGGGTGCTCGACTTCTCGAATGAAGTCCCGTCACCGAGATACTCTCCGCCAAACGATAAGCGGTTTAAGGGTAAAAAGAATAAAACCAAGAGTATCAGTGGTTCCATGAACTGGTTTGGATCTGACGGTCGCAAATCCTACTTCAACCCGTCTATATCAGGGTTTCAAGGTCAGCAGCGTCGACCTAATCAAAAAGGCAGTAAGCTGTACTATAAAGATATCTCCAGAGTCCAGTCTAAGGTCGTCGTGCAATCCTCACCGATCAAGAGAGAATGGTCCGAAGCTGGATTTCAAGGTTTTGATAAGGGGAAAAATAAGAGAGGAAGTAAGTTGTACTTTAGGGAGCTCTCCAGAGAGCAGTCTAAGGTTATCATAAGTGCTATACCTACCAGGAATGCAACACTCAACTCACACCGGTTCAAAGGTTTTGATAAAGGCCCTAACAAAAAAGGCAGTAAGCTATACTTCAGGGAGCTCTCAAGACAGCAATCTAAAGTCTTGATAAGTGCTGTCCCTTTCGAAAATGCTACACGCAATACGCATAAATGGAAGGGGCTAGACAAGGGCAAAAACAGGCTGGGAGAAAAACTCTACTATCGCGAAGTATCTCGTGATCTCTCAGGTGTTGTGATCAACTACAACAAGCCAGCCGTCTTCACGGATACACATAAATTCAAAGGTCTAAGTCGGGATCGTAGTAGGTGGGGCGAGTGGTGGTTTCAGTGGGAATCCTCTCGCGCTCAAGCCAGATACGAGGGCACCCAACAGACCATCTCTTATGCTGACAAGATGAAATACGCTGATAAAATGGCGGGGAAAATGGCGGGCTATACGGGAGGCTTCAAAACACCCAAAAGAAATAACAAAATGCATCCCAGTGCCTCATATGTCTATGGAAAGCGGGCCAGAAGTCAGTCGCAAAAAGAGATGTTTCGCAAGCTCAATGTGGTATGGGTGAGGGTCAATAGGAACAAAGTCCAACCTGATTCTGTTAAGGACAAGCCAGAGAAATTGAAGTTTGATAAAAAGGAAAAAGACCTCTGGAACTATTAATATGAACTGGACCACATTGACTGATATTGGCCAACTGGCAGATATCAAACAAAAATCTCACGAGCACCCGATCATCATTTTTAAGCATAGTACTCGCTGTAGCATCAGCTCCATGGCTTTGAGCCGACTTGAGCGCAGTTGGGATGACTCGGCTCTTCCTAAGGTAGAAGCATATTTTCTTGACCTGATCGCCTACCGCCAAATCTCAAATGCGGTGGCAGATGAGTTTGGCATCTATCATCAGTCTCCGCAGATCATGATCATTGCGAATGGTGAAGTCATCTATGATGACTCTCATATGGGCATCAGCTTTTCTTCGCTAAAGAAGACGTTGGCTGAGCGGGTCAACTAATCAAAAGTTAAACTCGATCGTCTGCTTCAAATCAGGATGTAGACTCAATGCCACTGGGCAAGTAAGTGCCGCTCTCTTTAGTTTGGTACCTTGAGCTTCAGTGATCGGTGCATCTGGCCATGAGAAATCGATCTGAATCTCAGCAATCCTGCGAGGATCGGGAGCCATGATTTTCGTCACGTCAGCAATTAGTCCGGTCATGTCAATGTTTTCTCGTGCAGCAATGATGCCCATGATGGTCATCATACAGGAAGAAAGCGCTGCGGCTACTGTATCTGTAGGTGAAAATGCTTCTCCCTTGCCATTATTATCAGTAGGGGCATCAGTGATTAAGGTGTTTCCTGACTGGAGATGTTTAGATTGGGTTCGAAGTTGTCCCTGATAGTTAGTTTTGATTGTAGGCATTCAAACTATGTTTCTGAATTTTTCGTTTGCTTAAAAATAGATAATTTTAGTGGCTCATTTCTTATCCATGAAACTATTCCCAAAAGCATTTATTGCAGTCTTTTTACTGATCATACCCCTATCGGGAATGGCGCAGGAAGAGGGGGGTAACTATGAATATTCGAGGGAGTTCATTTGGGGTATCACCAAGAATACCAGCAGCGGGCTCATCGGAGGAATAGTGATGAAGTTTGGACAAGAAATCAAAGATGGTGTGTTCCAGACTTTTGGCGGTGAATTGGTGAACATCAAACATCCTAAAGAGTACAAATATCTATCACAGTTCAGTGGAAATACGTTCATCTGGGCAAAGCAAAACTATCTCTACGCCCTGCGTCTTCAGTATGGACGTGAGATGGTCTTTTACAAAAAAGCGTCTCAGCAAGGCGTACAGATCAATGGCCAGATTGCGGGTGGGCCGACATTCGGGATACTGGCTCCATACTACATAGAGTACAACCCCGCTGGCAGTGGTGGCACGGTCACCGAGCAGTTTGATCCCGAGCGTCATAACTTTAATGGTATAGTCGGAACAGGTCGACTCTTTCAAGGTGTTGGCGAATCACAAGTCATACCAGGGCTGAATGTTAAAGCATCCCTTAGCTTTGAGTTCGGCACGTTTAAGAGTAATGTCACAGGCTTTGAGCTAGGCTTCATGGGAGAGCAATATATCAAGGAAGTGGTCATCATCCCTACTGCTGATAATCAGTCATTTTTCCCTTACGCATTCATTACCCTCTTCTACGGGAACCGTAGATAACACTCCTGCGTTTTCTTGGTTCTTACTTCATTGGTATCTTATTTTGTGAGGAGAAAAGCAGCAGCGTATGATTGAATTACCCGTAGTAGCAGACCCGTTAACCACTAAGATTAAAAAGCCTAACTGGCTGAGGGTCAAACTTCCGGTAGGAAAAGAGTATGCTAAAGTCCGCAAGATCGTGGACGAAAATAAGCTCCATACGATCTGCGAAAGTGGCAACTGCCCTAACATGGGCGAATGCTGGGGCGCAGGTACTGCCACCTTCATGATACTAGGAAATGTCTGTACACGCAGCTGCACATTCTGCGCAGTGGCAACAGGCCGTCCCCCAGAGTACGATACGGAAGAACCGCAGCGCGTAGCTGAGGCCATCGCGACGATGGGTGTCAAGCATGCCGTGCTTACCTCTGTCAACCGCGATGAGCTGAAAGATCGCGGCGCAGAGGTATGGTATCAAACAGTTACTAAAGTCAAGGAGCTATCTCCGGAGACAACTATAGAAACCTTGATTCCAGATACAAAAGGAAATTGGGACGCACTCGAGCGGATGATCAGTGCCGGTCAGGAAGTCGTGAGTCACAACATGGAAACTGTGGAGCGACTCTATCGAAGGGTAAGACCTCAAGCGAAGTATCAGCGCTCACTTGATCAAACAAAGCTCACTAAAGAATACGGGAAGAGGACGAAATCAGGCATCATGCTCGGTCTTGGAGAGACTGTCGACGAAGTGCACAAGGCGATGGATGATCTAGTAGCTCATGGGCTAGACATACTGACATTGGGCCAATACCTGCAACCTACCAAAATGCATATTGAAGTAGCTGAGTTTATTCATCCTGATCAATTTGAGGCCTACCGCGAAGAAGGTTTGAAAAGAGGTCTGAAGTACGTGGAGTCTGGCCCACTGGTAAGGTCGTCTTACCATGCCGAACGGCATGTCAATGTGCCTATCTAATCAACTACTAATCATTTAAATCCGACTGATGGACTATTTCATCTTAGGGATCATCGGGATCATCCTTGGGCTAGTGGCCTCTTTGCTCGGTGTGGGAGTGGGTATACTTGCTCTGCTGGTTTTCGCCTACTACCTTGACGAGCTGGGACTGGGCGGTTTCGATTCGGTAAGAGCGATTTTTACCAATAATACCCTCTTCATGGGTGTGCTCTTCAGTGCTTTGGGCATAAGGTATGCGAGGCAGTCAGGGATTGTCTTTAACCAACTTATGAGGTTGACCATACCCTCTGTGCTTGTAGCGGTACTGTTCGCTTGGTTGATTACCCAGTTTGACTGGTTCAGCACGCCGGTTTTCTATGCAGTATTTTGTATAAGTGTAGGCTTCAGTATCTACACACTGCTCACCCACCGAGAAGCCAGTTTTTTGCTGGACTGTCGCCGAAGCGGTCAGGAGCGAGGGGGTAAGTTTCTGCTGATGAGCAGCCTATCAGGACTATTTCAAGGACTCACATCTGCTGAGTCCTCTACAGTGATTGTCCCTTTTCTGAATAGGTTTTGTGATATGAAGATTGAGCGGGCTATTGCGCTAGCTACTGCCTCGATAGCCATCACTTTGCTGGCAATGAGTACGGCCTTCATGGCACAAACGGGCTTTGGTAGTACCTCACTCATTCAGTGGAACTTACTGATCCCGATGTGGGTCGGAGCAGCCATAGGAGGCTTTTTGCCGTTTGGCGTATTGAGTAAAGTTGGCCTTCAGCTGGCTTCTTACGTACTAAGTTTTTTCTTGTTCATAGTAGCCTTACGCCTGCTCTTCTTTGAAGTGCTAAACCTTGGTATCTGAAGATGTCGGAAGTGTAAAAATCTCCTCGACGTTATTCTTGATTTTGACGCAAAGCGAATCTAGAGGTAAGTCATTCACATCCTTACCAAACGGATCCTCTATCTCTTCTGCAATCAGCTCGATACTTACCAGAAAATAGAAAACCAATATTACGATAGGAATAGTTGCATAGCCTATCGCCCACATAAACCCGAAGGGAAGAGTCATATTATAAACGAATATGAACTTCTTGATGAACATACTATATGAATAAGGGATCGGTGTGTTCTTAATGCGCTCACATGCACCAATAATGTCAGTAAAACCTTTGAGCTCCTTATCTAACAGGAAGAGCTGCTCGCCGGAGAGCAAACCCTTACGGTAGAGCTCCTGGGTGCGGTTATACATCGAACGGTTGATGATGTTGGGTCGATGTGCACTAGCCACTACTTCATTGCGCAAGCCATCATCAACAAACTCCATCTCACCGACCAGGATGCTATCACGAAGATGCGCTTTCATGGCAAATGTGATATTCGGGATCATTCTACCAAAGAACGCTCTGGTTTCTAAATCTTCAGCAGGCAGATAGGCGTTGAGCCGAAGCGCCATATTGCGCGTGTCATTCACTAGCTGCCCCCAGAGCTTTCGCCCTTCCCACCAGCGATCATAGGCGGTATTGGTTCTGATAACGAGGAACAGGCCGAGTACCACACCCATGATGGAGTGTACCGCCAAAGTACCGGCAAACTCAAACTTGAAATAATCAATAATAAAGTAGCAAAGGAAAGATGTGTAGATGGCAATGAATAAGATCAGCGGGAATAGCAGCCTGATCACGTACCTACTGTAGACATCAAAAATGAGCGAAAGCCAGGTCTTAGGGTTATATTGAATCATGCGCGGGAATCAACTATTGGTATCAAAAATAGTTAAGCTTATGCCGTGAAGATAACAATAATATATATTGTCTCTCCAGATCACCTAAACCTAAGAACTATTGATGAAGTCAGCCCTTTACTTACTTCTAGTCTTCCTCTTTACTTATCAGAATAGTGCACAAGCCCAATCACTAGCTGCTGAAGTCGAGATCGTACGAGACACATTTGGGGTACCTCATATCTTTGGCAAAACGGATGCCGCAGTAGCATACGGTCTGGCCTGGGCGCATGCAGAGGATGGCTTTAGTACGATCCAGTTGACGCTATTGTCTGGCAAGCAGATGCTTGGTAGACATCTTGGCAAAGCCGGCGCACCTATTGATTATGTGGTTGGTCTTATGCGATGCAGAGACCTAGTAGAGCGTGAGATGGGTTCGCTATCGCCAGCGTACCTATCGGTAATAAAAGGCTACACCGCCGGCATGAACGCCTATGCGCTTCATCATCCCAAAGAGGTCTTAGTCAAAGGATCATTTCCGATATCGGTAGAAGAAGTATTGACGGCCTATGTGCTATCTCTTTCTGTGATCAGTGGTGCCGATGGTGTCATACAGGATCTTTTTGCCGGTAGGGTGCCCGGTGCTCCCGATATGGAAGGCAAGGGCTCCAATGCCTTCGCCATCAGCAGAAAGCGCACAACCAATGGCAAGACATTCTTAAATATCAATTCGCATCAGCCGCTGGAGGGACCAGTCTCCTGGTATGAGGCACATCTGGTGAGCAAAGAAGGCTGGAATGCACTTGGTGGTTTGTTCCCAGGTGGCGCTACCATCTTTCATGGCACCAACGAGTATCTCGGCTGGGCGCATACGGTCAACTATCCCGACAAAATAGATGTATTCGAGCTCGAGATCAATCCTTCCAATGAAAATCAATACCGCTTGGATGGAGAATGGTTGGATCTAGAAGTCAGAGAGGTTCCACTGAAGGTGAAACTCTTCCTCGGCATAAAACTGGGAGTGAAGCGTAAGGCCTACTGGAGCAAGTACGGCCCGGTTGTGAAAAATGATAAGGGTGCCTATGCCTTCCATCTCGGTGCGCTCGAAGACCTCAGAGGGCCAGAGCAGTGGTACAGGATGAACAAAGCGCGCAATTGGGAAGAGTTCAAATCCGCACTGGACATGGTGGCCATTCCAGGTTTCAACATCGTCTATGCTGATCGAGAGGATAACATCTACTTTGTCAGCAATGCCAAGGTCCCCCTGCGTCACCCTGCCTATGACTGGTCGACTACCCTACCGGGAAACACATTAGCAACTCTCTCTAGCGGCTACCATCCACTCGCTGATCTTCCCCAGACACTCAATCCCAGTTCCGGGTACGTCTTCAATACCAACAATAGTGCGTTCAGCAATACTTCCCTATCGGAAAATCCAGACCCAGCAGATCACGATGCGACCATGGGCTATTTGGTCTTTGAAAATAATCGAAGTACGCGCTTCAGAAGTCTAATCGACTCCTATGATAAGTTGTCTTACGAGAACTTTAAGAGGATAAAATATGATCAGCAGTTACCCCTAGATACGATGGTCTACCCGATGGACTTTTCTGTGATTTGGGAGATGAATCCAAGTGAACATCCTGAGATCACCGGAATACTCAGCATCTTACAGTCATGGGATCGAAGTGCGGAAATTGATAATATTGGAGCTGCTCATTTCACACTCTTCTATGACTATCTCAAAGTAAAGCTGGAATCTCAACATGAGTCGCTTTATCAAACGATCAGTAAAGAGTTGTGCATTGAGTCATTGGCCAGTGCACAGAAACACTTGATCAGTAATTTTGGAAAGCTCAAGGTCACATTGGGTGAGTATCAGCGGCATACACGCGGTGATGTTAACCTTCCAATTTCGGGTATCCGAGATGTCATAGCGACCATGACATCCAAGCCAACAGATGATGGTCGGGTGCGTGCCTTTCAGGGTGAGTCGTACATCATGCTAGCGCAATACGGTAAGGATGGCGTACAGATCGAAACCATCAATGCCTATGGTGCCTCGGCCAAACCAGACTCTCCTCACTACACAGATCAAATGCGTATGTTTGTTGATCAACAGCTCAAGCCAATGACGCTAGATAAAGAGCTGATTTATCAACATGCGGAATCAATTTACCGACCCAAGTAATATGGAAAGTGCGACCTACGAAAAGGCATTTCAAGACTGGATAGCCTACACCAAAAATCATGATGGATCACTACTTAGCCAGCTGCTCGCGGATGACGTGGTATTCCATAGCCCAGTAGTCTTTACCCCACAAGTTGGCAAGAACATCACGTTCCTCTATTTATCAGCAGCCACTCAGGTGTTGAAACAGTTTCGCTACACCCAAATGATCCGAGAGAAGGGACAATGGGCGCTCAGGTTTGAAGGGCAGATCGGGGAAATCAAAGCAATAGGATGTGATATTATCACACTCAACGATCAAGGCAAAATGATCAACTTCGAAGTGCTTGTCAGACCTGCCAAGGCCGTAATGGCCATCCAACAGGCAATGGCCGGGATGCTGGAGAAGTTGAAAGGATAAGCACACACGCAACCATTTTTCATTTGCTGCATCTAGATGCTGAAGTAGTCATAAGGCTGCCTAATCATCTAAACTGACTCAAAATGAAAAAATGCATTGCAATCATCCTGTTGTTGCTCTCAGCAATAATCGCTTACGCGCAGGAATATCCAATTCACATCATGGAAGAGGGCCACATCGTAGTTGGTGTCACGATCAACGACTCTATCCCGGCCAACTTCATTCTCGATACAGGAGCCGGTATTATGATTCTTTCTGGTAAGATGTACGAACGTATCAAAGACAAGGTAAAGTCCGCTGGCTATCACACCGGCTTCAGACATGACGGGGACAAGATCTCTGGTGAGATCTATCAGGTGCCGTCTTTCGCCATTGGTAATGAGCGGGTTGAGAATCTCAAAATGGGAGTCTATCCTCCTCTCGACGGCATGGGCATTGATGGTCTGGTCTCTATGAAGTTCTTTGAGGACAAGCCCTTTACGATAGACTATCCTAACGGAAAATTGATTTTCCAAGACCCAAACAGCCTCATGGTCCTAGCGGAAAAGGGTGAGGTGGGACAGCTGGGGTTTCATAGGAACATGGACGTATCGCTAGACATCTCTATTCCTATCTGCATTAATGACAAGGTGCACGTCAATGCTCAGTTTGATACGGGTAGCGGTCATGACCTATATGTAGTCAATCCGTTCTTCATGCAGCAACTGGGAATGACAGAATCTAATACCGAGGCTAGCACTTATACTACGCCTATTTCGGGTACGGAAATCAAGGACTATATAGCTAAAGAAAATAAGCTCCGTGTATGCGGAACCTCTGCTTCTATCACCTCATCAATAGTCTTTAGAGAAGGCTTGATCATGGAAGCACTAGTAGGGAGTGGGATATTCAAAGAAGGTGCGATCACTATAGATATTCCTAGTGCACGCTTCATCATTCATAAATAATTTTTGATAACCGCAACCTTTCCCCAAAATCTGCATCTTATACCTAAACTCAATTACTATGAAGACACTAACTACACTAATCATTGCTCTTGCCGTGATTTCGACATCCGCATTCTCTCAAGGTTCGGAAGTCAGAGCGCTGGGTGACTTCACCGCTTTGCAAGTAGAAGGAGCTGGAAGCATTTATCTAACTGCAGGGGATAAATCTCAAGTTGAGGTAAGACTCAAAAATGACAATTATGAGCTTTCGGATATCATTACAGAAGTCAACGGCAATCGACTGAGGATTGACTACAAAGAAAAGCGCGCATTCAAGTCAGCTCCGAAAATCGATCTCTGGATTACCTATAAATCATTAGAAGAGATATCCGTAAGTGGGGCTGGTAAGATTAGTACTGAAAACACAATCAAAGCGGATCGTTTAGTTCTGGACTGTGATGGTGCCGAGAGCGCTAACCTGGAGCTGGATGTCAACGAACCGGTTGCAAGGATGTCTGGTGCGGGATCTTTCAACCTTTCCGGCAGGGCTGACCGACAAGACCTGGAAGTATCCGGTGCGGGATCAATCAACGCGGAAGACCTGATAGGACAAAACGTAATCGCCGAAGTGAGTGGCGTAGGATCGCTTTACGTGCATGCCGAAGAACGCTTGAATGCCACAGTAAGCGGTGTAGGGAAAATTAGATACAAAGGAGACCCTAAAGTGCAGGAGATCAACAACGAAGGAATCGGTTCAATTAAGCGGATGGACTGAAAAGATTATTTCAAGTTCAGTGTTCAGGGGGGTTGCTTTCAGCAGCTCCCTTTTTTATTATCTCAGATATGTGGCCTGCTAAGATCATGCTCTAGCAATCGAACTTGCCTTTGATGACAATCTTGATGAACTTAGAATAGAGATTTACAAAATGGCACAAGAAACACTTAAACTCAGTTTAGTTGAAAGGCTCATCAATGAAAACGATGAAGACGTCCTTAAAAGATTTGAGGAATTGATTATTAAGGCTCAAATGGAAGCCAACGCTGAAGAATCAATAGCAGCCATTGAAAAAGGAGAGACCATTTCTCTAGAGGAGTTTCACCATAGTAATAGCCAATGGATGAAACAAAAAAATACCGAGTAATCCTCACAAAGCCGGCAGTACTCAGGTACCAAAAAAGAATCCTATCTTATCTGAATGACTACTTTTCGCCAAAACGTGGCTGAGAAATTGACCAGAGGATATTGTCACAAGTCAAGATGCTTGAGGTTTATCCAAGGCGTGGTAGACTGGAAGAACTATTATGAGATACACCAAAAGATTTCCGGTTTATACTTTTTCGTGAGACACCAAATCTTGAAATCAAGATTATCTATTTGATCAATGAAGTAAAAGAGATCGTTTACGTAGCGGATTTTTTCCTTACTAAGATGAGCCCAACCAGAATAATCGAAAACTAGTTGCTTTCAGCAGCTCCCTTTTTTTCTTTCACGACTCCAAGGTCAGTCTTCATTTTCATTACCCGCTGATAGGAGGCGTCCACACGCTCTTCAGTAATCTCGCCATCACGCACCAGCTGCATAATCATTCCATGAATTTCATCGGCTGATCGCTTATCCGTCTTGGGTACATTGTTGGCAAACATGAGCACATCCACCCCAGCATCGATCGCCATCTTAATCGCATTCTTCAAGCCATACTGCTTGCTGATGGCATGCATCTGCATATCATCGGAGAACACTACGCCTTCAAAGCCCATGAAGTCTCTCAGTATGCCGGTAATGATCGACTTAGAGAGTGTCGCGGGTAACATCGCAGAGTCCAGGTGCTGATTAATGATATGAGCCGTCATGATGCCGTCTACCCTACCGGAATCAAGCATGGTCTTGTAGGGTGCTAACTCGTAAAACATCCAAGAGTCCGTAACATCTGTCATGTCAAGATGTGAGTCTGTCGATGAGCTGCCATGACCTGGAAAATGCTTGAGCACAGTACCTACATTGTTGTCTCTGTGAGCATCCACTACCGCCATACCATGTGCCGCTACTTTGGCTGGGTCAGCCCCGTAGGTACGGCCGAGTTTACCAATGACAGGATTATTAGGATTGACATCCACATCGATATCAGGCGCATAGTTGAGATTGATGCCTAATGAATCGAGTAGGCTAGCCGTCTGAGCAGCATAGAAATAAGTGCTGTCCAGGTTGTCCATCTGGCCTAGTTCCCCTGCTTGCTTTGTAGTCGGAAAGCCATACTTGGACTTCAGTCTTGTCACTCGACCGCCTTCCTCATCTATCGAGGTAAATAGTGGTATCGGCGAAGCTGATTGCGTCCTGCGCATGATCGACTGTAGTGAAGAAAAAGGCGTGATGGTATCAATATTCTTTTCATAGATGACCACACCTCCAACTTTGCCGGCTTTGATTTCCGGTAGGATGGCTTCCGCCTCCTCGGGCAACTGAAACTCTCCGAGTCCAATCATCACCATCTGGCCTACTTTGATGGATAGAGAGTCAGGCATCACCTCAATCGAGCCCTCGAGCTGTTGAGCAAATAATCCCTGACTGAAAATAATGAGTGTACTAAATATCAGAAACCTTGATGACCACTTTGCCTTTGGCCCGTTTCGTTCTAATCTTTTCATGTGCTTGCGGCATTTCCGAGAGGTCAAAGGTAGAGTCAATTATTGGTTTTATTTGACCCTCTTCACACATAGTTTTGATTCGCTCAAGCTGCTGAGCATTAGGCCTTACCACCACGACCTTACCCTTCTTTTTGCTCAGGAATGATATTCCATGGTTTGTAAAATTCTTGAGGTTGGGGATCGTGCTGACATAGGTCCCTGACTTTGTAAGTAGGTGCTCCACCTCTCCTAGCGAGAAATTTCCATAGGCATCATAAAACACATCGAACTGTTGACCCAGTTCCAAAATGCTGATTTTGGTGTAGTCCAGCACCACATCAGCGCCAAGTGATTTGACCAAGGCCTTATTGCGATAGCTGCAGGTGGCGGTGACGTGTCCACCAAGTGCCTTGATCAGCTGCACTGCATATACACCTACCCCTCCTGATGCACCGTTGACCAATACAGTCTGTCCAGCTTTAAATTTTGCCAATCCTACTACCGACTGCCAGGTCGTCAAGGTAACCAAGGGAAGGCCTGCTGCCTCTTCGAAGCTGTAGTTGGAGGGCATTGGGGATAGTTGGCAGGGTTTGACTGAAACATACTCCGCATACGCACCGCCTTCGAACGTGGAGCGCATACCAAAGACTTTATCTCCGGGCTTGAAGGATGTCACGCCATCGCCAACCTGGGATACTACACCACTAAAGTCCGACCCAAGTATCCTCGGTAGCCCGCTTGCTAATGGGATTTTGAACTTGCCAGCACGCTGCAATAGCTCAATCGGATTGACAGATGTGTAGAGCACCTTGACTAGTATTCGACCGGCTTTTATTTGGGGTTTCGGTACCTCCGACAGTGTGAACTCTGAGGGCTCTCCATATCTGTTTATGACTGACGCTCTCATTCGTCTACCGCAAATTTATTGATCATCGTGGTAATCAACTCACTGAAGTACGCGCCGTTGTACGGGCCAAACCAGTTCATTGTGCGCGTCTCATATTTATTCCGATCGTACCATTCATCTTTGGTGATATAGCCGATATAGCTACCGTTAAAGCTATGCACCATCAGGTATTTGTCGGTCTTTCGGGCCAGGTCTGATAGTGGCTCCACTAGTTCTCCGGAAAAATCAGCTGGCGTTCCCATCAGTAGTTGATCTCCGATCTGCAGGCCATTAATAGTAGCATTAACCTCACCAAATACCTGATCGAATACCCATGGCCTCAGCCGAAGATCTTCACTAATCCGAAAATGAGGTGCTCTCAATGAAACGTCCGCCCTCATAAATCCAAGGTCCGTAGTATAATCTACAGGGGTCGCATTCTGGATCAACCTTATCTGTGGTGCTAGATGATTTGCCATGTAGGCGATCTCTTCCAAGTCTTCCAACGGTGGTGCCAAGGGTGCCATACTGCCAACTGCTCCAGCACCATAGCTCGCAAAATCGATCAGTGAATCAGCTTCCAATAATTTTATAAGTTGGCCTGGGTAATCGGCAGAAAGCTGCATAAAACTACCTCCTGCACAGGTGGCATGGGCAGCAAAGCTTGTCAGAAGCGCTACCTGTCCATCATCTCTTACGATCTTCATCAGCCGAAACCACGGGTCGATCTGCCCCTCCTGGTCTCCTACCAAGCGATTGCGAACCAGGTCGGCCGCCATCACGGCACTGTAGCCTATCCTAGCCTGGTCAGTATCTGCTGCGGCCAATTCCATTGCGGTAGCGATCCGCTGGGCAATGAACTCCACCATGTCAGGATCAAAATCTCCACTAAACAGAGACCCAACTAATCCAGGCTGCCAACCTCCGATACTGGAATGCGAGTGTGTCGCCGTGAGGAACGTGTTCTGTGGGTTGAAAGCCGAACCGTCGAGTAGTTCAAATATCCTAGCATAAACCAAAGGCGGAATGATCAGTAGGTCGGCAGAGACATAGCCAGCTTTGGTGGTGCCATTATCAAATACAAAAGCCCGAACAAAAACGCTATCATGAATTGACTGATAGTGCGCTCCCCTGCGCTTACCGTATCCCGCCAAGGGGACAGATTTTTCGGGTACGAGTGAAGCCTTGGCCCATCCTATCATCAGCGTATCTCCTGATGTGATGATTGGCTGGAGTGGCTCCAATGAACTCATCGTCTCAGCATAGTAGGGCATCTCGTGATACGGCGTACGATCAACCGTGGTAATAAGCGTCAATGCCAAGATCAGCATCACTACAGCAATTCCACCAACTATTTTCATCCACTTTTTGCGCATCATGAGCGTTCTAATCCAGTGGAAAAGTTAATACTATTCAGACGATTGTGATAACTTGATCTCATATGATCTTATCAAGGATTGGCTGGCGAATTCTCTTCTTTTTGTCTGCTCCACTGATTTTACTTGAGGCAGTATACGCTCGGTGGCGGACGCCACGGCTACCAGAAGCCAAAGACCCTACAGAAGGCAGAAGTACAACTGCGCTCTTTCCTCCTCTCAAGTTGGCCTTCATCGGCGAGTCAACCATCGCAGGGGTCGGGGCTTATGATATGAAAAATGCTTTAACAGGACATACCATTAAAGCACTGGAGCAGCACTATTGTGTGAAGTGGTCCATTGTTGGGCATAATGGTATTCGGATCGCAGAACTGCAGCCCTACCTGACAGGCAAGCTACTGGCTGATAAGCAGGCTATAGTAGTAGCGATTGGAGCCAATGATACTACTAAACTTACTAAGTTCAGTGATTGGGTAGATGGTCTGCACAAGTTCATCGCTGAGATCAGGCGGCACACTGATGCACCGATCATTTTCAGTCAGCTACCGCCAACGCACCTCTTTACGGCACTACCCCAGCCACTCCGTGCGGTAGTCGGTCAGCGCGCCAAGCTTTTTGACAAAGCATTGAGGAAAGTCTGTAAGGCCACCGACTTATGTCATTACCTATTACTCAATTTTAAACCTAAGCCCGGCTATCTCGCTACTGACGGCTACCACCCTTCGGAGCTAGCTTATCAGGTGTGGGGTGAGAGAATGGGGGAGTTTATATATACCATTAAACAAAAAAAATGACAGAACTAGAACACCTAAAATATCCTATCGGAAAATTTAAAGCCTTGTCCCCCGTAGATCAATCCACCCTCAATCAGGCCATTGAGGATATTTCATCCCTACCGGAAAAATTCTCAGCTGCGGTGACCTTTATGACCAATGATCAGCTTGACACTCCCTATAGACCAGGAGGATGGACAGTGCGACAGCTTGCGCACCATGTAGCCGACAGTCATATGAACGCCTATGTGAGAATGAAAATAGCACTGACGGAAAAAGATCCAACTATCCGACCCTACGAGGAAGGACAATGGGCAGAATTAAAGGATAGCGCCAATACACGTGTACAGATCTCGCTGGATATGTTGAAGCTGCTCCATCAAAGGTGGTCGGTACTAATTAAGTCCTTGGATGACCTTCAGCTAAAACGGAAGTACTATCATCCGGGTGATCAGGAATGGGTAAACCTCAGGACGATGATCTGCATGTACGCCTGGCATGGCAATCATCATCTGGCGCACGTCACAAGGCTTATCGAGCGGCAAGGTTGGTAGATTATCCAGACAATGCCTATTTTTATACAAAGAGACTGAAATGATTGAGGTAGCCAAGCGACTGATCAATAGAGAAGAATACTACAAAATGGCCGAGGTAGGCATACTGAAGTCTAGTGATCATGTGGAGCTAATCAATGGAGAAATAATCGAAATGAGCCCAATTGGAAGCAGGCATGCCGGTGCTGTACGGCGGATGGGACGTATACTTACTAGATACCTCAATGAATCTGTAGATATTAGTATTCAAAGCCCGATCGTCCTCAATGACCTATCAGAGCCCGAGCCGGATATCGCCATACTTAAGTTCAGAGCGGATGATTATACTGAATCACACCCCACGGCAGCAGATATTGAATATATCATCGAAGTTGCAAATACCACGCTGGCTTATGATCTAGGGGTTAAGTCTAATCTTTATGCTCAAGCCAGTATTCCGATATATTGGGTAGTTGACTTAGAGAGGCTCGAGGTAACCGTATATTCCAATATTTTTGAGGGTCACTATTCCAAAAGTGAAGTATTAAGTACTGCTGATGAAATCGAGTTCCTTGGATCGAAAATCAGTTTGTCGCACCTCATGATATCCTAAATTCTAAGCTGCTATCATCCTTCTTAAATAGTTTATATGGCCCAAGTGCCAGCTTAAATGTCCGTAGAGATGAAATAGAAAGGCCCCTACGGTAAATTCTTCAGGTCGAATCTTTACCGAATATATATCATCTAGATTGGATGTCTCTAGCTTGTTGAGCAATGTATCTTCGATTACTTTTTTGGTCACTTCCACATCTTTGATAATATCACCAACTGGCACATCCTTTAAACTAAACTCCTTATCACGCTCACGTACAAAACCAGTTTCACCGAGTACTGCTCCAATAAAATGCTGAAGATTACCATTGAGGTGAAGCGCAAGATTACCTCCTGAGTTCTTGATGCCCTTCTTTACTTCCCAAAGCTCATGACCCTGATAAGCTTCCAATTCTACAATTAGTTTATCCAGATCTCTTTGAAAAAGGGTGTTTAAGGTCTTTAAAGTATCCATTTGTGTCTTGTTAGTCCGTTCATCCTGTGGTTTTCAGCGATCAAACCATATCAGTTTGATTAATGCTGATACTTTGTAATTTACATAGATTACCAAAACCTAATAACCATTGTCATGATGAAGATAACCAAGCTTTTCCCCTTCCTGATGTGTGTTTTGATCACCCTACCGGGAATCGCCCAGCGCAACAAAAAATCCTCCGCCCCAGAGGGCAAGACGTATGATGAAAAACTCTTCAATGCTCAGGAGTGGCGAAATATCGGCCCCTTCAGAGGTGGAAGATCGCTTACCAGCTCTGGGGTCATTGGCGAGCCATTGACCTATTACATGGGTACAGCTGGCGGTGGTGTCTGGAAGACCGAAGATGCTGGTTTAACCTGGAATAATATATCCGATGGCGATTTCAACGCTACCTCTATTGGTGCGCTGAGCGTCGCTGAGTCTGATCCTAATGTGATCTACGTAGGTACAGGTGAAGCCTGTATCAGAGGTGTGATGACCTCTCATGGTGATGGCGTCTACAAGTCTACCGATGCGGGCAAGACCTGGACGCATGTGGGGCTAGATAAAACTTCTCAGATCTCTGAAATCAGAATTCATCCAGATAATCCTGATGTGGCCTATGTCGCTGCTCAAGGCAATCCTTATGGCCCATCTCAAGACAGAGGTATCTATCGCACGATGGATGGCGGTAAGAGTTGGGACCGTATCCACTTTGTCAATGAAAGTTCAGGCGTCAACAACCTGTCGATGGATATGAACAACCCACGCATCCTCTACGCTGCTTACTGGGATCACGACCGTGACCCTTGGTTCGTACGCTCAGGCGGTGAGGGTAGTGGTATATGGAAATCTACCGATGGTGGCGATACATGGAATGAGATCGTATCAGGCCTACCGGAATTGATGGGTAAAATTGGGGTATCTGTATCTCGCGCCAACTCGAATGTAGTCTATGCCATAGTAGAGGCTGAAGGAAAAGATGGAGGACTCTACCGCTCTGATGATGGAGGTGCCAACTGGAAGCATCAGACCAACACTCGTCTGCTTCACACCCGCTCATGGTATTACATGCACGTATTCGCTGATCCGAACAATGAGAACTTGGTCTATGTGCTCAATGCGCCATTTATGAAGTCGATAGACGGTGGTAAGACATTCACCAACATCTCGGTACCTCACGGAGACAACCATGACCTTTGGATCAATCCTACCAATTCCAAGAATATGGTGAGCTCTGATGATGGAGGTGCTACAATCACCTTCAATGGAGGTAAGTCCTGGACGCAATTAGAGAATCAGCCCACCGCGCAGTTTTATCGAATCAACGCCGACAACAGATTCCCCTACTGGATCTACGGTGGCCAGCAGGATAACACCACAGTAGCTATTCCATCGCGTACTGACGGATTCGCAATTACCCCTTACGACTGGACACGAGGCGTAGGCGGTGGCGAAGCAGCTCACATCGCTTTCGATCCAGATAATCCGAAGTATCTCTACTCTTCCAACATCACAGGTATGATGGACGAGTACAATCAAGAGACAGGTAAAACCAAAGCTATCAAACCATGGCCAATAGATGATCTCGGTGAGCCTACCGATGAGATGCGCTATCGCTATAACTGGAATCCTCCTGTCATCGTGAGTGCGCATAACCCCTCAGTGATCTATTATGGGAGCAATGTGCTTCACAAGTCGACCAACAGAGGTGTAGTATGGGATGATATCTCAGAAGACCTTACCAGAAATGACCCTGAGAAGCTCGGCAAAACCGGCGGCCCCATCACCAATGAAGGTGCTGGAGGTGAAACCTATCATACATTGATGAGTCTGGCAGAATCTCCACATGATGCAAATGTAATCTATACTGGTGCAGACGATGGACTTGTACATGTAACTAAAGACGGTGGAGCAACCTGGCAGAATGTGAGCCCGGGCCCAGAGGGAATTATCAACTCGATCGAAGTATCACCACATGATCCTGGGACGGTGTATATCACCATGATGCGCTACAAACTGAGCGACTTTAAGCCTTATATCTACAAATCAACTAACTACGGCACTGGCTGGACGCAGATCGAAAGAGATATTCCTGTTGGTGCATATGCCAGGGTCTTGCGCGAGGATCCTTCCCGTAAGGACTTGCTCTATGCAGGTACGGAAAGAGGACTTTACATATCATTTGATGGAGGTACTAAGTGGACTAAGTGGCAAGCTAATCTGCCTATTGTGCCGATTACAGATATGAAAGTGCATCAAAACGATCTACTCGTTGCGACGCATGGCCGTGCTTATTGGATCATGGATGACATCAAGCCATTACACCAGGTAACTGATGCTGTCGCCAGTAGTAAGGCCTTTTTATATGAGCCAAAGGATGTTGTGAAAACCAATGGATTTAGTTTCTTCTTCCCAAGGCCAGACGTGGGTAAAAATCCATATACCGGAGCTAGTATCAAATATTACATGAGCGAAATTCCAGAGAATGACAGCATTCCTGTGATGCTTGAAATTATGGACAACTCAGGTAATGTGATCAGAACCATGTCTAGTGATAGCAAGAACAAGTCCAATATGATCGCTAAGAAAGTGGGCATGAGTGTCGCTAAGTGGGACTTAAAAGTAGAAGACCTGGAGCCTGCAAAAGGTGTGTATGTTATGAGCTTTACTGGCACTTCGATGAAAGGTTATACAGTAGGGCCAGGCACCTATACCGCTAAGTTGACCTATGGTGATCTGGAGCAAACACAGTCATTTGCGGTAGTGCAAGACCCTCGTGATGAGGCCAGTGCACAGGACATAGCTGCTCAGCAGGAAATGGTCAAAAAGATCTACGACGATATCGCCAACCTCTATGATGGGGTAGGACAGATGCAACAAGTGCGTGACCAAGTCGCTGAGTGGATGGATCGCATGGAAGACGATGAGGATATCAAGGAGCAAGGTGGCCAGTTGAAAGAGAAGATAGACGAGGTAGAGGGCACTTTAATTTCTCCTAAGCAAACGACCTTTCAGGATGTCATCAACTTCAGAAGTCAACTAGATCACCAGCTGCACAATCTGATGAACACCATCGACGGCAACACTCCTCCTGTAACCAAAGGTGAAAAGGATCTATATCAAGAGCTCAACAAAATGTGGATGGAGCGAAAGGGCCCAATGGACAAAGTGCTCAATGAAGATGTACCTGCATTTAATGAGCTACTGAAATCCAAAGGCGCTGAATACATCGCCCCAAAAGAGAAAAAAGAAGAGGAGGTAGGTTCATAAGTATCTTAAATATAGGAGGCCACCAACCTCTGGGCCCAGGTCAACCTTCCAGGTTACCTGGGTTTTTTCGTTTTATTGGACTCTGTCAACCTCACGACAAAGGGTAATAGTGTTACTATCAATTATGGTGGTAAAGCGTTATACGAGTCAACCAAAATGTTAACCGCTATGAAAGAATTGACGAAAGCCATGATCATAATCATGTGTCTAATGAATACAGCATCATTCGCACAAACCAATTATAGCTGCGCCGGTGAAGAGATTGCCTTTGACGGTTATGATCTCGTAAGTTATTTCGAAAACGCCCCTACTAAAGGTAATGACGAGTTTGCCGTAGAATACGATGGACTGACTTTGCTCTTTTGCACTGCTGAACACCAAGATGCATTTATAGAAGATCCAGAAAGATCCATGCCCAAATATGGTGGCTGGTGCTCTACCGCAATGGCGCTAGGCGTGTATAATCAGCCTGACTATGAAATGTGGGAAATTCAAGAAGGGAAATTGTTGTTCTTCGAGGTTAAGGCCTTCTGGAACGGAAAAACCCAATGGATGAAAGATCCTGATAAGCATTTGATCCTCGCTGATAGGTACTATAGAATCAGTAATGCAGATTTAGCGCAGAAGTAGAAATTCTCAAAAACCTCCCGCTCGAGAATAAGGGCAATTTTGGATAGTGATGTTAGAGGGTACAAATACACCAACCATGCGTTATTCACTATTCATATTTAGCTTCTTTTTTCTCAGCTGCACCGAAATTTTCGAGGGAGAGTTTACCAGCGAAGGCTCTGACCGGATTGTCATCACCGGGGGCATCACTAATCTAGAAGTACCAGAAGTTAGAGTCTATAGATCGGTACCCTTTGGAGAAAGTAGCAGAACTCCCCAGCCCGTCCGAGATGCTAGTGTGTGGATTGAAGATGACAAAGGACAAAGAATCCTGATGGAACCAACAGAGGATAATCAAGAAAGAGAATTTCTCTTTTTTGCCGATCCTGCTCCGATGATCGAGGACTACACTACTGAAGAAGCATATTGGGAAGTATTTTGGGACATAGACACGCTAATCGAATCATCTAAGTCAAATTTCAGATATGAAGCGATAGATAAGTCGATTAGAGGAGAAATTGGACAGACTTACACGTTACATGTAGAACTTGAGGATGGCGCTTCCTACCAATCCACACCACAGACCCTAATCGCTTCACCTCCTATCGGAAATGCCTACGCTGAGTATGAAAAAGGTCGAAGTATTAATGAGCTCGGCAATGAACAAAACGAACACTACTGGAATATCTTCGTGGAGACACCAGTTGGCTTTGAGGAAGATGTATTTCTGAGTTGGCGGTATAGGGGTATTTACGAAATTGAAACTTTCCCTGAAGAGTATTGCGATCCACCGAGTGTAGACTGCAATCCAGGAATTGCGCATCCTAGAGAGGTACCTCCATCATGCTGCAAATATTGCTATGTCACAGAGTATGGTGCAGAGTTCAATACTTCAACTTCTGTGGATATCCCAAACAATCAAATACAAAAGCAAATCGCATCTATTCCGATCACTTACGACAAAGTTTCCAATTACTACATGTTGGAAATCTACCAGCTGTCTGTTTCCCAGGAAGTCTACGACTATCTCGACTTACTTAATCAGCAGATCACCGGGCAGGGAACTATTTTCGATCCCACACCTGCAACTATCGAAGGCAATATGACCAACCCCTCGAATGGTGAAAAAGCATTAGGAATGTTCCACGCTGCTGGCGTCACTACCACACAACTAAATCTAAATCGATCAGGAATATCAGCACAATTTACGCCTACTCGTTTTGATAATGATTGTCGATTGGTCAATAATAGTACAGATGAAGCACCTGAAGAATACATTACAAGTAGACAAAATCAGTGCTTCAACTATTACAACTCGCTTACTGGCTCTGGTTGGCACAACTGCGATCAATGTTATGATTTCGTCAAGGAAACTTGGTCCAAGTGTCCTGAGTAGTCTACAGTCTAACCCCGAATAGGGGGATTCTTCAGAAAAACTGTTTTCCTTAAAACCTATCCAGCGATGAAGCAAGCTATAATTTGGATCTCTTTATGTCTACTATTCACACAATGCGTTGACTTGTTTGAAGGTGAGTTCACGAGTACCGGCTCAAATCGCATTGTCATTACTGGAGGCATCACTGATATCGAAGTGCCCACTATCAGGATTTATCAGTCCGTTCCATTTAGCAAGTCGGGCAGTACAGCTCAGCTTATCAGTGATGCCCATGTATGGGTCGAAGATGAGGAGGGCACACGTTATGAGTTCGAAGTAGGGGCCAATGTAACTGAGAGGAATTATCACTTCTTTGCCAACGCCAACCCAAATATGAATGCTTCTAACTATGAAGAGTTGTTCTGGGATATAGATACCGTCACCGAGTCCTTTGAATCTGATTATCGGTACGAGCCAATAGATAAAAGTCTAGTTGGCCAGGTCGGTAAGACGTATACATTGATGGTGGAGTTGTCCGATGGCACCACCTATGCGTCAAGCCCTCAGCGGCTAAATGCTTCACCCGAAATAACCAACGCATATGGAGAATACGAAAATGCCAGAGTCATCAATGAGCTGGGCAATGAAGCCCCCAGTCACGTATGGAATGTATATGCCGAGACAGCAACTAACAACCCAGACGTATACTTGACTTGGAGATACAAGGGTACGTATGAGGTTGAAACTTTTCCTGAAGATTATTGTGCTCAGCCGAGCAATGACTGCAATCCTGGTATAGCCCATCCAAGGGAGGTCCCGCCAGGATGCTGCAAATATTGCTATGTGAGCGAATATGGGAGCCAGTTGCCAACTGCATCTTCAAGAGAAAATCCCTCTGGGCGCATAGGGCTTCAGATTGCTACCATCCCCGTGACCTATGACAAGACTTTCAACTACTATCAGACCGACATTTATCAGCTTGCGGTATCTGCAGAAGTGCATAACTACCTCGAGTCTGTAAACCAACAAATCACCGGCCAGGGCACAATCTTTGATCCTACACCTACCACTTTGCAAGGCAACATCACGAATATCAATAATCCAGATGATAAAGCATTGGGTATGTTTTACGCCGCTGGGGTTTCTACCGCAAGAGTCAATCTCAACAGACGAGGAATAAGAACCATATTCACTCCTAGCTATTTGCCGAACGATTGTCGGCTAGTGAAGAACAGTACCGCTGATAAACCAGAAGAGTATCAATCAGGTAAACAAAACTGGTGTTATAATGCCTACATAGGGGAGTGGAACACCTGCGACATGTGTTTTGACATGATAGATTTTCGCTGGTATAGATGCCCTGAATAGTCCTATTTGATTCTGGCTTATCAAAACCTTATTTTTGTAATGATCGTTCCAGCCTAACGTAGGAGCGAATATGCCAAAGTCAACCCAATTTGACCAAGATCTAGTACTCCAAAATGCCATGCAGGTGTTTTGGGATAAGGGATATCATGCCACCAGTATGCAAGATCTGGTCGACGCTACTGGTTTGAATCGATCAAGCATCTACAATAGTTTTGGTGATAAGTTCAACCTCTTCTATTTATCTATCAAAAGGTACCAGACTACTCAAAAAAGCATAGTCAACAAATGGCTCGTAAAATCCGATGGGCCTAAAGGTGCCGTAAGGCTGCTGTTTGAGGGTATTCTTAGTGACATCATTGCCAAGCCACAGAATAACGGCTGCTTCATAAGCAATTGCACAACGGAGATGGCCAAAGAAAGTCCCGAAGTGAAGAAACTGCTTCAGGAAAATCAACAAAACATGGAGCAGTTGTTCTATGATTTGATCGTAGATGCGCAGGAACTGGGTCAGATCGACACTAAAGAAAATGCCCATGAGCTAGCGGCCTATTATTTCTCTTCGCTTCAAGGATTGAGGGTGGTCGGTATCCTCAACTCGGATGAAACCTACCTCCGGGGAATCATAGATCGAATTCTACAATAAAAAAATTTACTCTTATTTGAAACGTTCGTTTCAATATGGCGTTAATGGAACAAACGTTTCAAATAAACCTAGACTATCATGACTAAAAAATTAGAAGGCAAAGTAGCCGTAGTAACCGGAGCAAATAGTGGTATTGGACTGGCGACTGTCAAGTTGTTCTTGCAGGAGGGTGCGAAGGTAGTGTTGACCGGTAGACGACAGGAAGCACTCGACGAAGTAGCTCAAACCCTGACTGGTGAATTTGCCACTTTTAAAGCTGAGGCATCAAGTATAGAAGATAGCAATGCGCTCGTGGCTTTCACCCAACAGAAATATGGCAAGATTGATATTCTATTCCTTAATGCTGGTGTAGCACCATTCTTACCAGTCTCTGAGATCACTGTTGAGCACTATAATGAGATCTTTGACATCAATGTAAAAGGGCCTTTGTTTACCATCAAGGCAGCCCTACCGCAGCTCAATGATGGCGCGGTGATCATCACCAATACGTCCATAGTCAACCAGAAAGGATTTCCGGGTACGGCGGTCTACTCCGCATCCAAAGCAGCCTTGAGATCAGTGACCAGAGTGCTTGCTAATGAGCTTTCTGATAAGAAAATAAGAACCGTCAGCGTGGCTCCCGGCCCTATCCAAACACCGCTCTATGGCAAGCTAGGGTTGCCTCAAGAGCAAGTGGAGGCGATGGGCGAATCCTTCGCTCAGCAAGTCCCTTTGGGTAGGTTTGGTAGCTCTGAGGAGCTGGCACAGGCCGTCCTATTCTTGGCCTCATCGGACGCTTCTTTCATCAATGGTGTAGAACTTGCCGTAGATGGAGGACTAAGTCAGGTATAATAGAATCCAATCAATTTACAAGAGGCCGTTGGTGAAAATCAACGGCCTTTTTGGCTGATGGATCTCACCATTGGCTGCCTAGCCTTTGGGGATATATTTGGCTACCATCTCCTCACTTACCTCCCACAACTTATCTCTCGCTTCCGTATCGTGCGCATGCTGCGACATGCTGGCTACTTTCCTTTTGACAAAGTACTTACCAGAATGTACCTCTACACCCTCTTCGGTCGCCAGATAGATTTGGGTTTTTGCACCCTTCTCTGGGGTCAGCAACAAGGGCTTGCCCAGGTCCCACAAGAATCGAAAGAAGCCCGTCGAATTATCACCAAAACCAGTACCCACCGATCCTGGATGCGCCGCAAATGATGAAATACCATCGCTGAAATATCGCTCGTGCAGCAGCTGGGTAAAGTAGATATTACAGAGTTTACTGTTGCCATAGGCCTTGAATGCACCATAGCCCGCCTCAATCATCAAATCAGAAAAGTCTAGTTTGCCTAGTTTATGCGCTGCAGAACTTAAATTTATGATACGCGCCTTCTCTTGTGTCTTCAGTTTGTCAAGTACCAACTTGGTCAACAAAAAATGCCCCAGGTGATTCATCTGAAAAGTCAGCTCATTACCATCAACCGTCTTCTTAAAGGAATCAACATAGCCGCCAGCATTATTCATAAGGACGTCAATGTCTTCATGGTACTTACTCAAGGCCACACCTGCATCAGCTACGCTTGACAAGTCTGCCAAATCACATCTGATAAAGTCAATCTCAGCCTGAGGGTGATCGGCTTTTATTCCAGATACGCTTGACATATTACGAGCGAGCAACACGACATTCCAACCTCGGCTAGCAAGGGCATTGACCGTGGCAAGCCCAAGTCCTGATGTACCACCTGTGATTGCGATCGTTTTCTTCATGGCTAGTAGATAATCTCTACGTTTTCCTTCTCTTTGTCACAGTGCAGTTTCCAAAACTCCTTTGCAATCGCTGCAGGGTTATATTTCTCATCCTCCGGTGTGACAAATCCTCTAATAGTCACAGTGCCTACCTTGATGTCGGTAAAGCGTAGCTCATGCGCCAACTGCTGGACATAGCTACGAATAGCCGCCTTGCCGATAGACAATGATCCATAGTCTGGATAAGGCTGGATGGCTAGTCCACCACCCGTAAAAAGTAGCGTGCCATGATCCTTTACCTTCATTGGTGTGATAACTGACTTTACACTTTGCATTGCACCACCAAGGTTTATCTTCAGGTCGTCTGCAATATTGGTAAAAGACTCCTCAAGGATATTAAGCTTCTTGAGTCGTGCAGCATTGTAGAGCAGCACACTTACTTCACCTATTTGATCTTCAATTTTTTTGAAAGCGGTTTTCAAGGATTTTCTATTTGCAGCATCAGCAATGAATATGTGGGCTCGATAGCCTGTATCAAAGAGCTCGCTTTGGAGCACCTTGAGTTTCTCTTCACTTCTGGCAATCAAGGCAATAGCATAACCTTCCATTCCAAAAAGGTGCGCAACAGCTTGTGAGATCCCTGGGCCAGCACCTACTATCGCAATCAGTTTATCCGTTCTATCCATAGAGTATTCTAAAAAGCACAGCCGGTTGGCTGTGGTGATTCATTTTCTACATCCGCTGCAAACCCTTCCGCCATCTCCCTTGGCTCAAACCCATCCTTTGCTCTTCCGAAGAAGGTGACGCCACCGTACCCGGAATTGTTCATATGTGCTCGTATCCATACATTCTCTGATTCATCTACCGTCACCGTTCCACCCTGTCGAGTAAATGGTTGCTCATTAACATGGCTATGGGCAAGTATTCGTCGATAGATGAGACCACCTCCTTCATCCACCACCTCCCACCAATCAGCATATTGATCACAACCAGTATCTGGACTGCTGATAGTGACATTGAATGTATATTTTCCGGTAGGGCCTGAGGCGCTTACAGCCGTGATGTCGGCATAAATCTGCTCTGGTTCAGGAGGCTCTGGCTCGGTGTTATCACAACCAACCACTCCGATAATAAAGATGAAGATCAATGAAAACATGATGTGCATGGTTTCATCAAATATAATTTGAAATTACCTCGCGACCTAGCCCGCCTTCTTCATGATAGGCACTGAGCTGTTGACCTAATTATTTGAATCTCTCATGAATCCTATGGGCACTTTGCTCATATTGTGTTGAGCTTATCAAGCAAGCTCATGACATGATTTTTGTAATGTCGGCCTATCGGAATACTCTGATCACCGATCTCAATATCCGTACTTGAATAGGCCTTAATGTGGCATATACCTACGATAAATGATCGATGTACCCTGACGAAACTTTCTTCTGGAAGTTTCTTTTCGAGATAACTGATTTGCAGATAAGTGGTGAAGACATGTCCGTCGGTGATGATCTTAACATAGTCCTTGATACTCTCTATGTATTGGATTTCCTTCACCACGATCTTACGCATCTTCTTGTCCTCCCTTACGAAAATGTAGGGATCCTCCTCGGCAGAAGAGACAACTAAACGTGCGTTGGATTCTGCATTGGGTGCTTGGTCCGTGACCTTGTTGATGGCCTTGAGAAAGCGATCGAAGGATATCGGCTTCAGGAGATAATCAACCACATCGAGTTCATAGCCTTCCATGGCATATTCCCGATAGGCCGTGGTGATAATGACTTTTGGAGGGCTCTTGAGTGCCTTCAAAAACTCAAGCCCAGTCATCTGCGGCATCTGGATGTCTATAAATAGCAAATCTATCTGCTCATTGGAGAGCAGGTTAAATGCTTCAATGGCATTGGCGCAGGTGTTGACCAGTTCTAATTGGTCAAGTCGCTCCACAAAGGACTTGATGACATTGATCGCCAGCGGCTCATCATCTACGACAAGGCATCTAATTTTCATCCAATGCTACTTCAAGTTTGATTAAAAAGGCTTCCTTTTGGTCAATCACTTCCAAGGTGTGTCGATCGGGGTATTCCAAATTCAGCCGCCTCCGTACATTGCTAAGCCCTATACCATTCTTGTGATCTCCTTTCTTCTCCTCAATATCTGCTTTGCTATTGTCGACTTTGAGCGTCATTTGATTGCTGGTAAGCCTAAGGTCAATCGCTATCCATGACTGATCGATGGTCTCCGATACACCATGCTTAAAGCAGTTCTCCACGAAAGGGATGAGAATCAGAGGAGCAATCTTAATATCAATCGGGATATCGTCGATCCGCAGCTGTATGTCTAGCCGGTCTCCATACCGGAGCTGCTCTAGCTCGATGTAGCTTTTCATCATATCAATCTCCTTGACCAAGGGCTGTCTGGGTTGGTTGCACTCATAGAGCATGTAGTGAAGAAGATCCGAGAGTCTCAGTAAAGCATTAGGCGTTCGGCTGGACTTCTCGAGTGCCAAGCTATAGATGTTATTGATGGTATTAAAGAGAAAATGCGGGTGTACCTGAGCTTTAAGCATACTCAACTCCGCTTCCAATTTCTCCTTCTTTAGTTTTTGCGTGAGCCAATAATTGTGGTACCACTCTTTAATAAAGTAAGCCATCGCTCCAAGCCCCACCACCGGATAGATGAAGATGAGATTGCGAAACATGAACCGGATATTCCAAAGATCCATGTTGTCATCGTACAGCATGGCAATATTATATACCACAAAAATGTCGGACACTCGTCTTAGGAAGGCTACAATGACAATGGAGACGAGTAGTGCCAAAGTAAAAAGCACATACTTTTTGCGAAGCAGTAAATTAGGGATCAGCAAGTAGATCAGTGTATACAATGCAGCCATCTTCAGTGGAAGGTGGATCAATTCTGTTAGGGCTACCTCCCAGAAATTCGTACGGAAAAACTCGACGACAAATACCTTGAGTACGTAATAGCCGATCCAGAAAACCGCATGCCAGAACCAGTCGCGCTTGTACAATGGAAGATTATTCTCCATAGTGCAAATATCGATCAAACATGGATTTTAATAGGATCTTGCTGGTCGTAAACTGCTAAAGGCGACAAGCAACGTATCTAAGCCGATGATCTACCTAATCAGGCTGACAGAAGGCCGTTACAAAAATGGAAGTGAGCCTCGAAAACCTAAATAAAGTACTTGTTCTCGTACTGATTGAGCTCTACATCATAGTCCTGACTGACCTTCTCGAAGATGTCCTGAGCTAGCTCTTCACCTTTGTAGACGTGAAGATCAATCTTACCAAACACAGGATACAACCGGTCATGAGAGTACAGCATACTGTTGTCACGGGAACGGTGCTGATACCCGCACAAGTACAAATCATGATCAAGCAATTTGATGCGATACCCACAGAGATGATCTGCACTTTTGATCACATCAAACAAATCCTTGACCGGATAATTCTTAATATTCTGGTAATTAAGCTTCACCCTCTCTATCTCCTCACCCTGATAAGGTTGGTCGACAAAGATCAAGTCAAAGTTCTTGATGTAGGCACTTAGGATAAGTCCTTCATCAATGATGATCATGGGGTTCTGGCGCTCTCCCTTCAACTGTATTGGGATGCCTCTTTTTTCGAAAAATTCAATGATACGGCCGTTTCTCTTCTCGGTGAACTCACGCTCATCGATCTTTCGTCCATCATTGAACTCAATTATTTTATCACTCATTTAGCCGGGTTTAGTTGCGTATATAGGCACATTCTTGCAGGTATCTCACACCTGTTACCTAGATGTTAACTCGTTAGCAAATATGAAGATAGGGATTTTGAATGGCTACCCCAAAAAAGAGATCAAAACACCCGCTGCAACTGCTGAACCTATAACTCCAGATATATTACTGGCCATAGCATATTGCAATAAATGATTGCTTGGGTCATATTTCAATGCAATTTCGTTGGCGACACGGGAGGCCATAGGCACAGCACTGAGTCCCGTTGCGCCGATCAAAGGATTGATCTTTTTCTTCGCAAATAGGTTATAAACTTTCACAGCAAAGATGCCCCCGGCAATAGAAATAGCAAAAGCAATAAATCCTCCTACGATGATCAGTATAGTCTGCGTATTGAGAAAGGCATAGGCCGTCATCGTACCTCCTACGGCAAGACCAAGGAAGATAGTAGCCGTGTTGAGAATAGTGTCTGAAGCGGCCTTAGACAGTCGCCCAGTGCTAACGCCAATCTCCTTCACAAGATTACCAAACATCAACAAGCCCAGAAGTGGAACCGATGAAGGAACCAATATCGCCACGATACTACCTACTGCAATCGGGAAGATAATCTTAAGCGTCTGCAAGTTCTTAATTGGCTGCTTGTCTGGATAGAGCTTGTCCATCTTCTTCATGTTGATCTTAAGCTCTGATTCAGTCATGGTGAACCTAACCACCAAAGGAATAATCACCGGCACCAACGCCATATACGAATAAGCGGCTATCGCAATCGGACCCAGCAAGTGAGGCGCCAATTTGATGGTAGTATAAATTGCGGTAGGACCATCGGCACCTCCTATAATACCAAGTGCAGCGGCTTCCTTCATCGTGAAGCCTATAGCGACCGCCGAAATGAGAACGGTGAATATACCGATCTGAGCGGCAGCCCCAAAAAAGGCAAGGCGCAGGTTTCTAAGCATCGGCCCAAAGTCCGTCAGCGCTCCCACACCCATGAAGATGATTGGCGGTAGAAAGCCAGTCTTTATTAGCGCATAATAGATGAAATTCATGATGCCGTGATTCCGCGCTATCTCGAGCAACTCCATATCATCTGAAATCTTCACCACTCCCATCTGACCTCCAGGAAAGTTGGCAAGAAGTATCCCGAAAGCAATTGGGACAAGCAGCAAAGGCTCATACTGCTTCTTGATACCGAGGTAGAGCAAAAAAGCGCCAATCAATAGCATGAGGAGTGTGCTTGGCTGAGCTATCAACTCACCTATGGCTGTCATGTCATACAGCTTCTTAAGTAATTCCATCCTTTGCGCTAAGCCTTATTGAACTTTGAAAAGTACATCGTCATCAAGGATCTCCTCACCATCAGCAAAGCATACTTCTGCGATAGTACCTGACTGATCAGATTTGACAGCATTGATCACCTTCATCGACTCGATGTAGCACATCACATCACCTACTTTGATGGCATCCCCAACCTTCTTGGCTTGCTCACCGCCATCCTTTGTAAAGAAGACCTTGCCCTCCAGTGGTGCTAGAATTTCCTTGAAGTCTCCAGAAACAGCCGCTGGTGCTGGCGTTGCAGCTGCATTGCCATTCGATGATGGCGCTGGCGCAGCAGCTGCCTCGTCTCCGTAGGATATGTGAACCTTAAACTGCTCTCCGTTCACATCTATGTTGAGTGACTTGGGTTGAGCGCTTGGGGTCGCTGCTGAAGCTGCTGGCTGAGCACTCGGTGCTGGGGAAGCGGCTACTCCTTTTTTCTTGGCCAGATCCGCCTCAAAGTTCTCTTTGGCCTTACCTGACTTGTAATCAACGTACTGCGCTGTATGCATGGCATACTCCAATAGTTCTTCATCATCTTGACCAGTATCCCAGCCTTTCTCCGCCATCTCTTTGCGCATATTATCCAGCGCGTCGGGATACAGATCTTGTGGGTCACCTTCGAAGTATTCTCTTTCTTGATCTTTAGCCAGACTCACTAACTCATCGGATAGTTTTCCGGGAACGCGACCTGACTTCCCAAGCATCATATCCCAGGTATTATCATCGAGAAGTGACCATCTCGCCTTGCCTTTCATCTTCTGCATCACATTGATGAGTGCTGCATTTTTTACGTACTGGCTGTAGGGCGTTACTAGAGGTGGATAGCCCATCATAGGCCACACTTCCTCTACCTCATCGAAGAGCCCGATAAGCAGTTCGTCTTGTGTTACAGCAGGCTTGCCATTCTTGGCCATCCACTTGTTGAGGCTAGTAAGGTTGTTTTCTAAGTCAGACATCAATGAGCCCATCATACCGCCAGGTAAACCCGGAGCGATGAGAAGAGAGTTCATGAGCCTATTGCGAGAGTTGATATAGTAGCCTAAAAAGTCATCGATAAATTCCTGAGTCAATGAACGCACCTGCATGTAGGCTTTCATGTTAATGTCAGGCAATGAAAAGCCCGCATCACGAAGCATCTCATGAATCGTCAGCAAGTCGGCATGCACTGTGCCCCAGGATAATGGCTCCATAGCCACATCGATAATATCTGCACCATTGCGAGCGGCTTCTAGCGAAGAAGCTACAGAGAATCCAGGGCCAGAGTGGCCATGGTATTGTACTAATATGTCCTTATTGATAGCCTTAACTCCTGCTACGATCTTACCCACAGATACAGGTCGACCAATACCGGCCATATCTTTAATAGCGATCTCCTGAGCTCCCATGTCTATGAGTTCTCCGGCCATCCGCACGAAGTAGTCGACTGTATGAATCTTGGAATGTGTGATACAAAGGGCGCCCTGTGCAATCATACCACCCTCTTTGGCATAGTCGATCGAAAGTTTCAGGTTACGCGTGTCGTTAAGTCCGTCGAAAGAGCGGGAGATGTCTGTTCCTTGCTTCTTTTTCACTTTGAACATGAGCTTCCGCACGTCTTTGGGCACTGGGAACATCCGAAGGCCATTGAGTCCGCGCTCAAGCATCTGTGTTTGGATACCAGCATCATTAAACGGCTGAGTCCATTCACGTACTGACTTATTTGGGTTCTCCCCATAGAGCAAGTTGATCTGCTCAAAGCCTCCTCCGTTTGTCTCTACCCTGCTCCAGCATCCCATATCTACGATGGGCTGAGCTACTCTATTCAATTGATCCACACGCGGCATGTACTTACCAGAAGACTGCCACATATCTCGATAAAGTAAACAAAGTCCTATTTCTTTCGCCATTTTCTTAGTTGTCTATCTTTTCTATTTTAGTTATTACCCCTTGCCCAAAGGTCACATGATCCACAGCGGCCGTGATAGCAGCCACCTTCCTGGGATCCATACCATTTACCACCTTAGCAGGGGAAACTGTGGGTTTCTTAATTTCTTCCGGTAGGGAATTGACGAACCTGATCAGCAGCTTGCCGACACCCACCACAAGTGTGAGTACCACAAAGACTGTGATCATACCAATACCCAGAAGATTTAATGCAGTTGATAATTCTGAAGTCATCTAATAGAAGTGAATCTCAAAAGTTATCAAAAATACTTGAATAAGGAAGCACAAAGCTATGATGAGCGTCAGGCATATGTGGCAGGTATGTCATGAGGGATAGGCGGTCTCTCAAAAAATAGCTAATCTTGTGCCTTGTCTAAAGTACCCTAATGAAGCTTATTGCAGTATCTAACGCCCAACATGAGCGCCAATTTATAGCGCTCCCTGTTGCACTTTATAAAAATGAACCCAACTGGATTCGTCCACTTGATAAAGACATCAAGGCCGTTTTTGACCAAGAAAAAAACAAGACCTTCAAACATGGCGAGATTACCAGATGGTTACTCGAGGACGATAAGGGGAAAGTCATTGGCCGAATAGCCGCTTTTGTAAATCAGAAGACCGCTGAAAAGGATAACAAACAGCCTACTGGTGGCTGTGGATTCTTTGAATGTATTAACGATCAAGCTGCTGCCAATCTACTCTTCGATCAGGCCCGTGACTGGCTGAAGGAGCGTGGCATGGAAGCCATGGATGGTCCTATCAACTTTGGTGATCGCGACCGCTGGTGGGGGTGTCTGGCAGATGGCTTTGAGATCGAGCCTAACTATCAGTGTAATTACAATTTTCCGTACTATAACGACCTCTTTGAAGGGTACGGGTTTGAAATTTATTTTAAGCAGTTTACTTTCATTCGGAATACTTTTGACCCTTTCCATCCCAGGATCATGCAAAAAGCGGACATTCTCAATAAAGATCCGGATTACCACTTTGAGCACCTCAGGCTGAAGAACCTTCCCAAGTACACAGAAGATTTCAGGCTTGTTTATAACAAGGCATGGGCGAATCATGATGGCGTACCCCAAATGTCAGAGGAGCAGTCCAAGGCGATCATGAAGTCCATGAAGCCGATCATCGATGAGAAGATCATCTGGTTTGCTTACTACAAAGGTGACCCGGTCGCTTTCTATATCAACCTACCGGAAGTCAACCAGATCTTCAAGCATGTCAACGGCAAGCTGGACTGGATCGGCAAAGCGAAGTTCGTTTGGCACAAGTGGCGTAAGACCAACAAGAAGATGCTCGGTCTGGTCTTCGGTGTAGCACCAGAGCACCAAGGCAAAGGCCTTGACGGAGCACTTGTGATGGCTACCGCCCAAATGGTACAAAAAGATTACAAGCGTTATCCAAAGCTCGAGATGAACTGGATCGGCGACTTCAACCGAAAGATGATCCTGGTTGTCAAACAAGTTGGTGGCGAGATTGGCAAGACCCATCATACCTATCGCTACCTTTTCGATCGGAGTGTGGAGTTTGAAAGGATGCCAATTAAGTAGTTTCTGATTTTAAACCTTGCTAAGGTTTTGAGTCTTAACAGGGTCGATTGTCTTATGATATCCAATCAAACATTTAAGGCAAGGCCATTAGAATACAACTGCAAGTCCAAAATAAAGACCATTGTACTCTACCGGAATCTCACTTGAAGAGACTCCATCAATAATAAAGCTTACATTATCCGCATCAAGTGATTCTAATGCTCTTAAACTACCTTCGTTAACATCGCTACCGGAAAACCTCAAAATCGTACCCGTGGTAAGAACAAAATTGTATCCGGCCTTGAATATGATGCTTCGGTTTCCTGGAAAGCCAAAATCTAGAGACGGACGAAATGATAGATAGTTACTTCTGGCTCGTACTCCCACTCTTTCATTATAAAATTGCTTGTCATTGACTTGAATAAATAGATCATTATTCTCGATACTTCCTATTTTTACTCCAAGTGCGCCGTACGAGATAGAACCCATAGTACGTATGAAGAAATCCCTTTTTTGATACAAATTATAACCATATCCCAGGTCAACTGCCCATCCGTTGAGCTGTCCAATCGTACCTCTCGCTGAAAAGTCCACTGACGTTCTATTGCTCATAGTGATGATACCAAAGACTAAATCATACGAGTTGTTAGATCCTAAATCAACATCTGTAAAAAGGTTGTCACGAGAGGGGGATTCATCGATATAACCAAAGGCTAGTTCACCATTAGCTACTTTGTTAGACCGATACCCAGCCTCCAGGTATATTCCAAATACTTCTGTGTTATTAGTAGAGTCAGTCGGAAGCTTGAAGGCGTGTGCTTCTTCCAATAAAAGACAACTGATCAACAATAGGGTTAGGCAAAGTTCTTTCATAACTGTTTTTACCAGCTAAACTGAGTCTACATAAGACGATTGTGAAGGGAAGTTTAGGAAGGGAGGAAAATGGTTTATAAATGGATGTCTCAAATGTCGGTTTAGTTTTCCCCTCCCTTCTAAGGGGTTTTACCTATTGCAAGACAATTGAGTGCTCGGCACACCCTAACTGCATCGTAGAATCAAAAAAAGCCAATCTTCAATAAGATCAGCTCTTGCCGTTGTTGTGCTACTTGTTATTTCTTGATGAAACGCTTAGAAAAAAACCTATCATCGATCTTGATCATAATGCAATAATAGCCTGGGGTTAAGTGGTTGATATCGAAAGTAGTATCATGACCATTTTTCTCCGCGATAAGAGGAGAGTGCTGTTTTCCAGACAAGTCGAATATCTTTATTGAGAACAGGTCAATAACAGTTGACGCTTCAAGGTTTAGCTGATTTGATACCGGATTAGGAAATAGCCTAAGGATATGGTCAGGTGCTTCTGGTATACCTAATGGCTCATCAGGATCATCTAAGATCGAAATAATGAAGGCTAAACTAAGTGACAACCCTTCACCATCGACGCTTTGGACAGTAATCTCATAAGAGTCCTGAGATTCAAAATTGAAGGAAGCACTACTTCTCAACTCACTCCCGACAACTGAGAACAATCCGGCATTTTCTCCAATGAGTGAATAGGTATGTGTATCATTCACATCAGGGTCGTCAGTTTGTAGCTCGCCTATGACCGTACCCCCCGGTTCATTTTCTAAGATTTCATTATTACTTAGTAGAATACCGGTGGGGACCTCATTTAGATCGATGATGGTAATCGCAAACTCCTTGGTAAATGATAGACCAGTGAGATCTGTTGACTGGATCATTACGCTATGCTCAGTTTGCATCTCGTAATCGAATGAAGCGGCCGATCTGAGTGAGTCTTGTTCTATAAAGAATAAGTCTAGATCGCCACCAACCACCATGTAGGTGTGTACATCGTCCTCATCTAAGTCCTCTGATGAAAGTTGGCCAATTGCCTGATTTTGAGCTGAATTCTCAATTAGACTACTGTTTGACAAAACAATGTCAGTAGGGCCTTGAGAGTCCTTTTCCCCTTGTAATACTAATAATTCTCCATTAGATAAATACAAGTCGCCTGCGGCTGGAATTATTGACAATACCGCTTCGAATTGATCCAAGTTGTACTCCAATATTTTATTTGCTGAAATTTCACCCTCATTCAAATTTTGAATTATCACTTGGTTCGAAACATCACTACCATGACGAAAGAAAATACTTTGATTATATCTGGTAAACAAAGATGGGTTAGACCAATCGGCACCAGGTATCAAATCTAGTAAAATAGCATTCTCAGGCTCTTCAATATCAATCAACCATAGTTCATTGCCATTAATGCCGTCATTGGCTGTTAACATGACTTTACTCCCGAAAGAATTTATGTTATCAATTCCAGATCCCGAGGAAGACGAATTGATGTCAAGAACCATAGAAGTCCCTGCCTCTGTACCATCACTCTTCCAAAGTTCCCTACCACCAACTCCCGCAGCAGTAAAGACCAACTCTCCTTGGTGTTCGGTTAAATCTCTGGGCAAAGAGCTCCCCAGTATTATATCCTTAACCATCTGAGTTCCTGATGTCGTCCCATCAGATGCCCATACCTCTTCATTGTTAAGTTCGTCAGCAACAAAAAAAAGGAAATCACCAGCACTAGTTAATTCGTCGATATCGAAATTCAATTCAATAATTGGTACTGGCAAACCATTGAGGGATTCTAGTCTCCAAAGAGTAGATGATGAGAAACCAGTAGAATAATATAGCGATTGTTGATGATAAACTAAATCTGATATTCCTTGATCGTGTGTTGCTACTTTTTGTGTGCCGTCAACCGACCCATCAGTGACCCAAATTCCATCACTAATTCCATCATACGTACTAAAGACTAGTTGACCATCCACTTCAACACTACTTCGAATGAACATAGATTCTGAACCTTGATTGATATCTTTGAGCATAAAAGTTCCTGCCTCTGATCCATCAGTAACCCACAGTTCCGTACCATGAATCCCATCATCAGCGCGAAAGAATACCAAATCACCAACCACTTTCATATCTCCAATGAATGATCCTACTTCTCCCTCCCAAATATCGTAGAGTTCAAAAGTTCCTTCAATAGTCCCATCAGAAACCCATAACTCCCAATTATTTGTAGTTGATGGCACTCGCTTGCCTTCAAAAATTAGCAGATCATTCAATACTACAATTTCTGCTTTTGGGTTGTGTTTGACAGCTACATTCAAAGGGGAAACCTCTGGGTTTTGATCCATTTGAGCAAAACAATTCTGTGAGAAGTAAAAAATTGTAATAAGTAATAATAGAAGTGGTCTCATACGTTTTATTATGTCAGGGTTATGTTTACCGTCTATGGAGGTTGATATTTTCTGTTTCAATTGGAGTCTCAGAATTAATTTAAATCCTCTTCTCAAAAAAGTTAAGTTGTTGAGATGTTCCGAAAATTGTGGTTGAACATGGTTAAAATGGGTGAGACCGTTCTGTCGCTAAAACTATCATTTGCTTGTTGACCATACTTCATTCCTAACGCTACCGTCGGAACGACCTCCAATTACATAAACCTTGTCCAGAAAGGAAACTACGGAATGTGAATGTCTGGGAGGCCAAAGTTCCAGAGGAGCTACTTTTACCCAATCATGGCCATTGTACGAGTATAAGACTGTATTTTTTGATATGAATTGACTTATTCCACCAAATAGCCAAATCCTGCCATCGTAAACCATTGAAGCAGTGCTCTCTATGTTCGTTGACCTGAAGTAAGGTTGAATCGATTCCCAAGAAATCCCATCTTGAGACTTCCATATATGATGAGAGTCAAGTCCTACTCCACCGATTAGCCATAGTTGGTTTTCAAACTTCAACAATTCATGTTGGGCTCGGCCGTTCCATGGCGCATCATTGGTAAGTTCGCTCCAAATCATTCCATCCTCACTAATCCAAACATCGTTTATAATAGCACCATCCGGACGGGAGCCTCCTGTAAGAAAAATGTTATCATTCAAAACGACAACCCCATGCCCCGACCGAGCACCCCACGGGGCATCCTCAACGACCTCAATCCATGAAAACCCATCAGAAGATTTCCAAACGTCATTATGAAATTCTCCACCAATTAACCATATCTCGTTCTTAAAAACGATTACTTGTTGCCCCGCTCTCGCATCCCATCCTGGATTTTCAGTAGCTAGAACCCAATCTTTCCCGTTTTCTGAATACCAAATGTCACTAAACAAATTCAAGTTGCCAACACCACCTAGAACCCAAATTTTGTCATCAAACACAAAAGATGAATGCCTCATCCTTCCTTCGAAATTAGGATCTGCTTCCTGTTCCCATTTACTCCCAAGAAAATCAGGGATACCGACTTCTACGTGAGCTCGTGTTGTGCCTTTCCCAAGAAAATCATATTCAAGCGTAACTTCATATTCACCAGTCGCTCGATAAGAATAAAGAGGATTTTTCTCATTTGAGTTAAACCCCAGACCATCTCCAAAATCCCAATAATGTACAAAATCCGATACGTCATCAGAATATTCATTTCTGACCTCACTTAAAAACTGGACTTGGCCATCTATTACTATAGTTGAGAAAAACGGCCCTTTATCTTCTAATGCCGTAGACCAGCTAAGTACTATTACTTCTTGTTCCACACCATTAACCGAAAATATTACCTCTTCCCTAAGCAAGTCATTTTCCATACCTTCCCGATCTATTCGTAGGTTAACGGCAATAGCAGAAGAAGCTACCAAAGTTCCCTCGGCTGGAATCACACTGACTCGATCATTACTTGTAAACGTAAATTCAAAATCTGATGACCCTCTATTCGTCAATTCAATAGTTTTCATAGTTTCGATTTCGCCGAAATCTAGTTCCGTAGCATTGAGCTCAAATTGGGTGTCACCAATGTCTTCGTCAGTACCACAAGAAATGGCACTTATTAAGAGCGGCAGTATATGGAAGCGTCTTATTGATCTTTTTATTTTTTCAATTGTGTTCATGTTTTATCTGAGTTTCAGGGCTATCAGCTTGAAGCTAGAACCGTACTTAAAATTGGACACTGAGCCCCCTCTTACCAAAGCAGATTTACGAAGACATCCATCTTATTTGTGAAGGAGCCATAATAGCTCTCGAAAGATATTCGCAGTTGGTCAAAGAGGCGTGTATTTACCCAATCCTATTCCCCTTCATAAACAAAAACCATCCGTTGATAAACCGATTAGGTGAGCCGGTCAATTCCACACATTATCGGTTAGGGAAGACTTTAATTTCGAGTTGAAACCCTTTCATTATCAGTATGTACGACATCAAACTGTTGCTAATTCTTTTTCTGGTTGTGATGCAACATCCGGAGAGTCTCGCCCAAAAAGACAAGGAGGCCAAGAATAATTTTCGCCAGGCACAGAAGGCCTACAAGGCTGGTAGCTACGAAACTGCCATCAAAATGTCGGTAATGGCTTTGTCGGGTACATTAAAGAAAAAGAACTACACCAAACTGGTAGAGGCCATGAACTCAGGTTTTATGCACTACTACGGAGAAGTAATGAGCGAGACCTCAAATGCCAAGAAATACACCAAATCGTACAATGGCAGGATCAGCGTGGAGTCCGCCCAAAAGCTGATTAATAAATACACAGCCCTCCATAAAACCATCATAAGAATAAGGAGTCTGGGCGAGCCCATACTTAGTGATACCAATATAGATCAAGGGCTGTTCATCGACTATAATCCTGAGATTCAGCAGGCTCACACAGTCTTTGAAGAGCATAAAGAGAAGTATGTCTCTGAGGAATATCAGGCAGGTATCGAGCTATTATCAATTCCATCAAAGCGTTCAGGTTTGTTGGCCTATCGCAGATTCAATAACGTTCTGTACTACGAAAAGTCCGGATACAAAGACACAAATCAAAAAAGACTTGCGGCCATCAACATGGCCAGGTATACGGTTGCTTTTGAACCAATAGAAGTGGCGCAGAATATACCTTCAGGAAGTGAAGTACTGAGTAGGGTTAATGCTTCTACTTGGAAAAGCATAAAGGCGAAAGCAGATCAAAGTAAGCTATTGCTTCTCAATTCGACCTCAGAGGGTGAGGTTGTCATTACAATTCAAATAACGGACTTTCAGTATTCGGCAGGAGAAATCGTGACTTCACGGGATGAGCGTAACAAAGAGATTGTTGTGCGAGAAGAGAAAATTAAGAATTCAGAAGGCAAAGAAGAGGTGATAAAAGTAAAGAAGGCAGTCAGTGGCACCTATACTACATACACTCAGCAGTACGAAGGTATCCTCAAAGGAAGAGTTATACTGTACAATAATATCGAAGATAAGGTACTTAAGGATTCACCTATCACCTCACTACACAGAGTATACAATGAATGGTACTCTTCTAGTGGAGACAAAAGAGTACTCTCCAAGGGGGAAAGAGAAAGCATTGGTGATAAAAAGCCCGCGGCACCAGCACGAGGCACACTGGCACTCGGCGCATCCAATGACTTTGCAGACAATTTATTCAACGTATCAAGCCAAGCGCTTGACAGTCTCTTTAAACAATAACCCATGATAAAAATTAAACACTTTTGTACTATAGTCTTACTTCTGGTCATAACTCTCAGTTGTGAAGATGACGATTTCGAGCCTCAAGCAGGTGAGGTAACAGCGTGTAACACATTCACTTTTGACGGGGAAACTTTTTCTCTTCCAGCTGGAAGATGCGAAGAAGGATCAGTTATTGATTTCGATGTATCTGAAGATGGAGATAGCTTCAAATTCAGAATTGCGTGCCAAGGCTCGTGCATTGAGACCGTTGATACGCGTGAATAATTCAACGATACTCAAGCTAGCGTGCATTTATTGCTTGTTTGTAACTGCACTACCGACGACTGCCCAGCTCTCCACCTTATCTAAGGTTAACATTTTTATTTATCAGGAATCTAGTAAGAAATCTAGCGAAATTAAGCTGTACCTCAACGGGTCTCAAGTAATGAGTAAGTCTATTCCGTCCGCTGTTGTTTACTCAGTGTATTCCAGAGGGATACTACAGGTCTCAAATGTGCTGGACAAGAAAGCTAAAAACTACAACCCGATCACCGTCAACCTCAAGGATGGCGACACATATTTCTTTGAAGTTGACCAACGCGATAAACTTGAGCAAATAGACCCCAGCGCGGTAAGTGATATAACTTCCAAAATAGATACGATCACTGAGAGCTTAAAAACCCCTATCAGTGGGATGACTATCGCAAGAGAAATTGAGCGAAGGCATATATTGAAGCTCAAGGCTGAGAATGAACTGGTTAAAGTCAAAAACCAAGTCTTTTCAAGCGCAAAGACTTATTTCGAAGAACTAAAAAAGAGCGATCACCTTGACAAATCTATCATACCCTCTATCAACGTAGTACTGGTCGAAGGTAACGAAGGCGATGGGCTTCCAACTTATGATCTAATCACTACTTTCACCTACGATATTGACCTAAACGATCAAGTCAACATGGAGCTGGTTAACTATCCTTCGGGGGAGTATCTCATTGATCGGTCGCCTGCGGCATTTGCCACTATGACCGCACTCAAACAAACGGTTGAAAAGCATCTCTATAAGTATTTTGAACCTGGCAGTACGGTTAATATCAGGATAGTAGGATCAGCAGATAGCCAACCAATAAATGGATATTTGCCTTATCGCAGTGAGTTCTCACCCAAGCTGGGAGGGACTTTTCGAAAAACTGATTCTTACGACGATAGCATACCAAGCAATAAGGGTGGTATTAGTACCATTGCGATCTCGCAAAGTACGGGCATTCAGACCAACGAGGAGTTAGCCTATCTTCGTTCGTACGGCATCCGAGACTTTCTGCAAGCCAAGGTTGAGCAGTTATCGGGCACCAGAAATAACTTCTCCCATGAAGTCAAAATTGAGGACGAAATCGGAGCTCAGTTCAGAAAAATCTACGTGCAATTGCACATAGAGGATATTTTTAGAAACAAATAAGCAGACTTGAGGCCTTGCTTTTTTTTGTTCACTGCCTTTCTTCTTTCACCTTTTTTAGGCGAGTGTCAAGACCGATACTCCCTCCTCATAGAAAACTTTGACAACAACGACAACCTGTGGCTGCTAGGCGACAGAGCCAAAACCAACGCCAGAATATCCAGTGGGCTTTTTTACCTAGAGAGCAAAAACGCAAAGTACAACTACTCGCGCCGTACTGAGAGGGCATTTATCCGCAATCATCAAGATTTTGAAATTACCCTGCGTATTCGTCAGGTCAAAGGTGATGGCACCAGAGGCTATGGTCTGGAGTGGGGCGGTAATAGCCTTGACAATTCATTTTATGAAGTCTGGCTAAGGGGTGACGGCCACTATTCTATTGACAAGTTTGATGACCCTACAGGTAGCTTTACCGACTATGTCCCATGGACCTATTCATCAGCTATCCGTATTGATGGGTTCAATGATATCAGAGTCAGGAAAATCGGGGCTGAGCTGACCTATTATCTCAACGGGGAGTTGGTGCATACGATGGCCTTCCCAGGCTTGATGGGTTCTGAGGTAGGTTTTATCGCTCCACCTGCCGGGGCTGTGGAGGTAGACTTTCTCCACATTAGTTTGCTCAACGATCCCCCTGCGCCTGTTTTTGATAAGGTTAACGTACCCGCGATACATGTCCTCTTGGTGGGCATTGCCGATTATCAAAACAATGAAAATCTCAGTGACCTCAGCTTTACCATCAATGATGTCAACGCCCTGGAAGCATTTTACCGAAGTGAAAATGGTGGCGGAGTATCCTCAGGATCACTGGTAGTACTAAGAGACGAACAAGCCACCAAGCAAAACATTCTTACAGAGATGCGCAGCTTGTTTATCAAGGCAAGACCTAAGGATATGGTCGTCTTCTATTTTTCAGGTCATGGAGCCTTGCTCGGAAGCCGGCAACCGAAAGCCCTGCATCTTATCCCACATGATTTTGATCCTAATCAAGACCAAACTGCTATTCATCATCAAGAAATAGAAGAAATCTTCGACCTCAGCCAAGCTGACAAAAAGCTCTGGATGATGGATGCCTGCCACAGTGGAGGGACATTGCCGCAGATGAAAGGCTTGTTGCTTGACCATCTAGCCTCATTGGTAGACAAAGACATAGGGATAATCAGTTCATCGGGTATTGGGGAGACCTCTATTGAAGTGTCTGGGCTGGAAAACGGCAGGGGGCTTTTCAGCTACTACCTGACCGATGCTTTAGTGCACAATATCGATGCTTGCGATACGGATAATAATCTTGTAGTCGCCGTTTTAGAGTTATTTGACTATGTCAAAGACAATGTCAAGACCGTAGCTTGGGAAAAATATCGACATAGACAAACACCTACGATAGGTGGTAAAGTCAACCTTCAGCTACCTATTGCACAAGTAAAACTGCAATAAAACTCGTCATCGGAAGTCAAACAGACGCCCTAAAAACACCCCACAGTAGATGGCGCATCCCCCTTCACCTATTAATAAAAACTGGGTCAGCGCATCGAAAGATACTAAGCTGCGATCTAGGGCCGTCGCGCATATCATGATGACATAGATCAGGTACAAGGCACTAGGGGCTATCGTGCCAAATAAACCTATCCGTAAGCTGTGAGACCCGGTGCTAATAGGATAGGGGAATTCGATGACGTATCGGATGAAAGCACTTGCCAACACTAAAGTCAGTGGCGTGACGACCAATGCCAGCTGCATGATCTCGTCAGAACGGAAGCCACCCAGCCGCCATAACATGAAAATCGCTAGAAACAGCACTCCTCTGCCCAGAAGCGAAACCACACTTATTGTATTCAACAGTTTGGTATCCCTCATATTCTCATTACTAGTTGACCTTATAGACCTCTTCTTTGAGCAACTGATTAAAAGCAATAAGCTCTAGAAAATACTCATTCTTCAAATCTCTGAATTCTCCTACTTTCATCAGCCCAGCCGCATATTCGGCATGGATTTCATAGCTCATCTCTGTTTCCGTATCGCCTATTGGAAACCAAAAAATATTGATTTCTATTCTTTCAGAATATCTCTCCGTTAAGATGAGTCTTTTCTCAATATTGACTTGCGTGTTGTATCTATTGGTAGTCATAACGGTCAATTCCTTATTCCGCAATCCATATGTCTCACTGAGATACTCTGTGATGACATTAATGACGGTCTTTTTGGCCTGATCAAAAGGCTGACGGATAAGAAAATGCTCGCTCGGGTCAAAATAATCCCTATCCAACTCAATGGGTGGTGGCTCCTCCCCCTTACCACCGACGAAGGACACATTGGCGGTAACTTGGTTATTGACCATGCTAATCTCTACCGAAAATAACGCAGGGATCACCGACAGCAATCTAATCGACAATCCTTCAGCAGGTCTAAGAGCCAACTGAGAGAACTTTAATAGCAGCTGGTCGGCGAGTTGTACGCCCAGTTCCTCCTGAGCACGAGACAGACTATCCCAGGTAGTGTAGAGCCGACGAACCTCTACTGGATCAATAAGGGTAGTCGTATCGGCCCACATGGTCAATATATTCCGCTCCTGATTCACCTCTACAGATCGTACCATTACATTCAAAGGGCCTTGCTTAATCCATGTGAAATACTCTTGTGATAACTCTTGCGCATTGGCATGGCAAGTTTCAAAAAGCAACAGACTTATTAGAAGTGTTGTGCGCATATGTGTAATTTTCAAAAAAACCAGAACATCAAATTGTCCTCCAAGCGTGCCCATATTCAAAGGCAGGAAGCCTATGATCTTTTCGTTCGAGCTTTCGCGATAGCAAAAATACCCTATGAGGAGGAGTATGACCAATACGGCCGAAAACTCATCAAACCACAGACCAAGTGGTATGATAAATTGTCCATAGAGATAGAAAACCTGTTTCCGGAGATCGAAAATTTTCCGAACTACCCAAAGTATCTAAAGGATAGATACAATGATATCAAAAGAGCTCTCTATTCCAAAGATGATCAGCGGTTTGGGTACGACGTACAGCTCATGCAGCCACTATGGAGTTATGCTCGTCAGCAACTTGACAAAGCAGAAAAAAGAGTGTTTCATCGCACAGTTCTATTGGCCAGAAAAAAATACCCTTGGTTCAACATTTGGCGCATGCCCGACCCAGGACAACTGACACGTTTTCGACATGGCTTGCTCTTTGAAGGAAAAGTTCAAACCATAACTCTCAGCCTGCCATTATCATCTTATGTAGTAAAAATGCCCCCACTCTCAGGTGATTGGCTGGCAGTGACGAATGGGAGCCAGACATATTATATGGCCATATCCGATGGTCGCTCTAGACTGGCTCTTATTGACCCACTACGCTCGTTTCTATCCTCCGATCTAACCACCAAGTGACTATAGTCGGGTAGGCCTACTGCGAATGACTTCTAGTAGCAGAAAGGCTGCACCTGTCAATATTCATAAATCTGTCTGATCCAAAGTGTCGGTATGCAAAGATCTACGAAGTTTTAAAAACTTCGTAGATCTGATTATAGCACGTATTGGACGGTTCTAAATCGCCAGACACCTATGGTAACAAGTGATTATATTTTCTACATCCTACTCTTTATCAGCTACTTACTTCTAATCACCCACGCCCTCCGCTTCTAATCAGCAAGGGTCTTCACATGTCCTTAACCCTACCGTAAACTTGTGTAGTTGATATCAACGGCGATTCGCCAAACTGGAAAGTTCAGACCTGCTTGGGAGGGCAGGGCAGTCCTTTTCAAACCCACTCCTATGACTCGGGCTGATCATGCCAAGTGCCGCTAGGCGGCCACTGTCTGATACCACTATGCCCGAAAAAATCAATTGTGTCAATTAAAATCTTAGAAAAATGAAAACTGTAAAAAATAGTACTGCATTGTTATTGACTTTACTTGCCTTAGTGGGAGTATCAACTCTATCTTCCTGTAGTGAGTACGATGATTCTATTTCACCATTTCAGAAGGAGGCTGTTGCTACTGGGGAAGGGGGCAATGACGATCCCCCTTGCACTTCATGCAATGATTAACTCCAGCATTCATAATCTTTGTATCAGAAGGAGGAGCCACTTGTTGGCTCCTTTCTGTTTATTCTTATTAATCATTTCTACAACTGCATTTTCGAGACCTTCAGATAATACAAAAAACCTCAGTTTGGTAAGGCAGCTAAGACATCAAGGTGATTATTCTCAATCTTTAAATTTGTCAGACAGTCTAGTCCAATTGCAGACTGCTTTGCCAAAGAATGACTATTTAGCGGCGTTACATCATAATATGGGATGGTGCTATTTAGATTTAGGTATTTATGATCTTGCTCTTGAGCATTTTTTGCAATGCCATCTAATTTATCAAGGATTGGAGAACAATCTGCCTTTAGCTATAAGCAGTAATTCCATAGGAAACATTTACAGGTTGACAGGGCGCTATCAATTGGCACACAGTTATTATCAAGAAGCCATTGCACTAAGCTCTTCACTCGATGATACGGTCAGGTTGATCACGGCATTAAATAACATAGGTCTCGTAAAATTAGCCCAATACCAGCATGAAAAGGCCCATTCTGATTTTAGCGCCTCACTCAACTTAGCCATGCGTATGTCAGATTCACTGAAAATCTCTATAGCCTTACTTAATCTTGGAGAAAACTATCGATTGCAGAATCAATTGGATAGTGCCGAATACTACTACATGAAGTCGCTGGCCATCAAGGAGGTGCTTGATCAAAAAACAGGTCTGGCCATTCTGCACAACAACCTTGTCGAGATATATCTGACCAAAAACAAGCTAACAAAGGCCGAAAGCCACCTCGAAGCAGCCCAAAGCATTTCTGAAGAACATGGGTTTTTAGAACAACTGGCTAAGAATTATCAGCTCTGGTCTTCATACTACCAGCACCTAGGCCTATATGAGCAATCACTTGACGCCTACAGGGAGTATGACCGCTATCAAGACAGTCTACTCAACAAAGAGAAGACTCGCGCCATTAGCGAGATGCGGGTTCGCTTTGAAACAGCCCAAAAAGAAAAAGCACTGTTAGAAAGTCAAGAAAGGAGCAAAACTCAGAAAGCACTGCTTGAATTTCAAAGTATTGCTATTTGGTCGCTTATATGTGCTGTTGTGTTGCTCGCCATTGCCGGGTTTCTGCTATATCGTATCTACGTAATTAATAGACGTGCCAAAGATGAAGCCAACCTGCGCATGCGAGAGCAGCACCATAGAATAGAAAACAACATCTCAGTACTGGCTAGCGTACTCAGCCTAGCAGCTCAAAACTCTGTGAGCGAAGAAGCGAGAAATGTTGCAAGAGATGGTGAAAACAGACTCAATGCTATGAACCTGCTCCATAAAGAGCTTTACTGGGATGAAGCGTGCATTGTTATCAGGCTGGATACTTATGTCATCAATTTAGTGCCTCATTTGTACGGGTTATTCAAGGGGCCAGATTTGACGGCTATCAAAGTGGAAACTGATGAAGTAGAAATTGACGTGAATATTGCTATCCCGCTTTCTCTTATACTTACAGAGTTGCTGATGAATGCTTTTAAGCATGGAGGTCATCCGCAGCATCCATTATGGAAAGTACATCTGAGTAAGCATCAAAGTCATATCAAGCTGAGCATTTCAGATAATGGACCTGATACTGTAAAACATGGCGTTGATCAGTCATTTGGGCTCAACTTGGTTCACATTCTTACTAAGCAAATTAGAGGAACCATCAATGCGATTTCTAATTCCGATGAGACAAAATTTGAGCTTTCTGTCCCAATCAAATCATCCTGAAATGCTCTTTCAATAGCTTACGGTAGGTCTTCCCAATTGGAATGCTAACATCATTTATAACCAAACTCATGTCTTCTATTCTATCCACTCTCTCAATATTGATAATGTAGCTCCGATGCACCCTGAGCAACTTTGGAGAGAGTAATCGCCTTTCGAAATAGCTCAGATTATCTGAGAACAGAAATACTTTCTGGCTAGTAAAGATTTCGGTGTATGCGCCAGATGCCTTTAAGTACAGTATCTCTTCAGTCTCAACTTTCTCAAACGTGTGCTGATCGCTTCGAAGGTAGAATGCTCTTTCGAGTAGATACCCACGATTGTTAGGCAATGCTGCAATCGATGCATTCGTTATACTAAGCTCAATAGCACGGACAAGATCCCAAATATTGACGGGCTTAGTCAGATACGAGCTCGGCCCGACCAACTTCGCCTTGTCAAAGGTCTGCAAATCCTTAAACTGAGTTAAATAGATAACTGGAATATTCAACACTTTTTTCAAGTACGATCCTACCTCGATACCGTCCATTTCTCCCTCTATATCGATATCGAGTAGAGCTATATCAGGGGTGGTTTTATTCATAAAGCCAATGGCTTCTTCTCCAGAGGTACCCGTGCCTATTATTTTATACCGGAGACTTTCAAGTTTCGATTTGAGATCTTCCGCTAGTAGTAGCTCATCTTCCAGTATATAGATAGAGATCATAATTGAATTTTATTGCACCAAACGGATCTTTGACAGCTCAAACATAACGTTTGGAATGACAATCCAAAAATGAATCAAATTTCTTAAATCACTAACTCATGAAATTGTACTTAAATAATCATAACAGGAGCTTCAGGCATAGCATTCTAGGAGTACTCCTAGAATGCCTGGATCATCAAGATGTCTCAGAGATATTGTACATCCGAAGAATTCTGGTTACTACAACTTCGGCTCCCAACCTTCCTGATACTCACGTTTCCAGTTTTTCATCGCCTTATCATTGTTGAGCACTTTGCCGGTAGATGTATCCACCTTAAGCGTTTCTCCAGCATCTTGTGCCATGTTGCCAAGGTGGCAGATCATTGTGGATATACTAGCGTCCTTGATGTCCGCATACAGTGACTTATCTTCTCGAATACCATCAAAGAAATTAGATACATGAGAGATGTCCAATGCTCCCACGCCTTGTGTATTCATGGTTTCACTAAGGCCTTCTTCATTCTCCGTTTTTATCAAGTTTCCACCCAAGTCAAAAAGCTCATAAGCGTTACGGCTCAACGTAATGACTCCTTTGCTTCCATAGATAGTCGCTCCTCTACCTGGCTGCTCTGGTCGTATCAGTCCACGGCTGTGGCCCGTCCAGGTCAGAAACTTGTTATTGGGAAAGGTGTAAGTCACTTGCTGATTGTCTACAAACTCCCAGTCGTCCTGATAGGTGTATTTACCACCAAAGGAGGTGACGGTTTCCGGTAGGTCTACGCCCAGCGCCCAACGGCAAATGTCTATCTCGTGTGTGCCGTTGTTGTGAATTTCTCCGGTACCCCAAGCACGGAACCAGTGCCAGTTATATGGATGTATATTGTCCCGGTATTCTTCACGTGGGGCCGGCCCTTGCCACAAGTCCCAGTCAAGCGTTTTGGGAACCTCTATTTCCTTTCCTTTACCTATCGTATTTCTATTGCTAGAGTAATAAGCTTCCCCTTTGTACACCTCGCCAATGATCCCTTCGCGTATTTCCTTTACCGCTGAGATAGAGGTTTTTGCCGATCTCTGCTGGTTGCCCATTTGTACCTTCTTCCCATATTTCTTCTGTGCCGCTACGATCAGTTCATTTTCGTGTGGGTTGTGGCTACATGGCTTTTCGATATAGACATGCTTACCAGCCTGCAAGGCCATGATGGTCATAGGCGCATGCCAATGCTCCGGAGTGGCAATGAAAACCGCATCCACATCCTTATCCTCAAGTACCTTGCGGAAGTCTTTTTCTACTTTCGGGATATAGCCAATGTTCTCCTGGCACCAGGTATTGTGCTCTTCTATGATGATATCATCTACATCACAGCTGTATAAAATCTTGGCGTTTTTGTCTTGGTGGATCGCCAGTACGTGAGCTTTGGCCCTGCTGCGAACCCCGATAACCGCACAGTTGATATGGTCATTTGCTCCTAAAATTCTGCTGTACCCAAAACTTGGCAATACCAGACCTCCAAGTGTTGCGGTCGAACTTGCCTTGATGAACGTTCTTCTTGATGTCATGTCTTTATTATTTAAGTAAGGGTTTGATCTTGATATTTTTGAAGCTTACAAGATCTCCATGGTCTTGCAGCAGTATCTGCCCGCTATCTCCTTCGCCGAAGTTCAGCCAGTCGACATATTTGCTCTCAGCAACGAGCTGACGATATTCAGGGCTTTTGCGTTTATAGCTTAGCACCTTAGCGCCGTTGAGCCAGTGCTCCACGAGGCTGTCTTTAGATATGATGTAGGCAGAGTTCCATTGTCCGATAGGGTTAACGGGCTTATCAGGGTCCGCTTGGATCAGGTCATACAATGATGCGATGGTCCTACTCCCTTCGTGATTACCTAGTTTAGCATCTGGATGGCGTGCATCGTCCAAAATCTGATACTCCAGACCGATGGAGGAACCAGCTCCCTTATTCAGTTCGGTATCTACATAATACTTAATGCCGCTGTTCGCTCCTTCTGTTAACTTAAAATCAACTTGCAATTCAAAGTCGCTGTATTTTTCTGTAGTGACAATATCCCCACCTGCAGCCGACTCAGCACCACCAGATGAAAGTACGGTCAGCTCTCCGCTTTCTATCACCCAGCCTTGCTCAGGAAATTGATCCAATTTTGCGCCACGCCAGCCGTTAGAAGAAACGCCATCCCAAAGTAATTTCCAGCCATTTTTCACTTCGTCGATGGTCAGCTTGTTGTCAGTGACAATAGGCTCGAGTGGCGACTTTCGGCTATATTTCTCAAGTCCTTCTGTGAGGATATTGATATTCCTCCATATGATTTCCGTACCATCATTTTTATCGGCGTGAATGCTGTGGACTTGTAGTGCGATAAATCCACTGGCCGTTTTACCGTCTATAAGATAAGATGCAGGCACACCATTGATCCAGGTTTTCAAGGTATCTCCAATGGCTTCTATCCTGTAATGATTCCACTCGTTTTGCTTGAATGCTTTTTGGGCTGCTGGATTGTCAGTCATTGTGTTGAGCCAACCGCGTCTGGACTCGTCGTATATGCCCGCGCTCCAGGCCCTATCCGAAGGGTCAATTTCTATTTGATAACCATGAACCCTACCATCACGGTAGTAGGGAAAACTGTTGCTTCTGATTTGTATCCCGGAGTTCATGCTCGAATCCACTTTGTACTCAAGTTCCATGATGAAATCCCCATACATTTTATCAGTGGTCAAGAAGCTATTAGGCGTATTGTGCACAGTAATGCCCACTATGCTTTCGTCTCTCACCTGGTATTTTGCTTCCCCTCCTATCTGTGTCCAGCCAGAGAGCGTCTTCCCATCAAAGAGAGAAACCCACGGCGTGTCGTCTTTTTCGGGAGTGCTGCAACTCGCCAATATTAGCATGCCAACTGCACAAAGGATCAAATGGCTAAAATATCTTTTATTGATGCTGTTCATAGTTTTCAATCTAGTGAAGGGTTGGTTTAGGACAACAGTATGTAAATAGTAATCGTGAGTACCACTAGGATGATTCCCGCCAGTCTGACATGTGACCATTGCGGTTCGGTAGAGCGATCTTCTCTTTCCTCGTAATCTGCCGTCGCATACATTTTCGAGACTACCCACATGATCACGAAGTTGAGCACAAATTCAATGCCCCATAGGTGAACAAAGTGGATGCCCACATCTAAAATAAAGGTCGTAAGGATATAAAATGTGAAGCCAAAAAAGAGTCCGACCTTGGCGCCTGTGGCATTGATCTGCTTCACAAAAATGCCTGCAATAATGACCGAGGAAATAGGAATAAAGAATATGCCATTTAACTCCTGCAACAGATTGTAGAGTCCGTCTGGGGCAAAAGCCACCATCGGTGCTACAGCAATGGCGATCACAGCCAACAGCACAGAGGTCAGCTTTCCATAGTAGACAAGCTTCTCATCAGACACATCCGGGTTGATCACCTTTTTATAAATATCGTAGCAGAAAACAGTACTAGCGGAATTCAATACGCTGTTGAAGGTACTCAGCACCGCCCCAAGTATGACGGCAGCAAAAAAGCCATAGAGATAGGTTGGGAGTACTTTCTTTACCAACATCGGATAGATCAAGTCGGGAGTGGCATAATAATCATCTTCAAAGTAGTAGAACGCAATCAGGCCAGGTAGCACAATGATCAATGGTACCAAAAGCTTCAATACGCCTGTGTAGATCAAGCCCTTTTGTGCTTCTACCAAATTCTTAGCACCAAAAGCCCGTTGGATAATCGCCTGGTTCATCCCCCAGAAGTACAACTGGTTGATCATAAGGCCAGTAAACAAAACAGAAAATGGCAAGACAGAATCTGGCTTGCCTATGATGTCGAATTTATCAGGCGCAAAATCGTAGACGGTTTGAAGGCCGTCAATCATATCACCTTTACCTATCTGATATAGTGCTATTGCGGGTACGAGCAGGCCTCCGATCATCAACCCTACACCGTTGAGCGTATCTGAATACGCCACGGCCTTTAGGCCTCCGAAAATCGCGTACATAGAACCGATCACACCAATAACCAGTACAGTAAAGAGCAAGGCCCGATCTTTGGAGATATCAAACAACTGTGAGAAGTCAAAAACACTCTCGATATTGATGGCCCCTGAGTAGAGCACGATAGGAAGCAGGGTTACCACAAATGAAAGCATGAGCAATGCCGCCACTACCACGCGGGTAATGCCATCAAACCGCCGCTCTAAGAACTCAGGAATGGTAGTCAGCCCCATTCTTAAAAAACGAGGCAGGAAGAAGATAGCCGCTATAACCAAAGCGATGGCTGAGGTAACCTCCCAAGCGATAATGATAATACCATTTTGGTAGGCATTGCCATTCATACCGATCAGATGCTCCGTCGAGATATTGGTCAATATCATCGACCCTGCTATGATCGGGCCAGTCAGACTTTTGCCTGCTAAAAAGAAGCCCTTGGCTGTCTTGAAATTATCCTTTCGTAGCTTATACGCTGTATAAACAATGACGAAAAGGGTAAACCCAAAAAAACCAATGTAGCTAGATGGCATCTATGAAAATCCTGTTGATGAGCGACTCAAAATGACAGGGTCTCTGGGAGATACTTTGACACCAAGTCTTCATAGTAAGGTCGCAATGCTTTGGCGTCAGGCGGAACAGGCGCTTTGGAGTATAAGTCGTATTGGTTGAATTTGCGTACCCAGTCAAACATTTTCAGATCATTGTCATTCATCAAGTGGTCATACGCTTCCTCGCGATGCTGACCGTAAAAGGAATGATACCGGATCATATACAATGCTGGCTCAGGAAGATGGTCTTTCATGATGTGGTAGAGGTATTCATCATGGCCCCAGCTCATTTTCACATTATCGAGCCCACAACGATCCTTGTATACACCGTATCTAGTGTTGTAGCGCTCATCCTTGTAGTCAGGGTTATCTTTAAAAAACTCCGAGTAGACAATCTTTTCAGAAAAGGCACATCCTACCGGAAAGGTGTCTCCGACGACCGCCCACTGCGGCTCTCCAAACAGACAAAGGACTTTGCCCATGTCATGCAAAAATCCAGTCAATACAAACCAGTCAGGATGACCATCGGCGCGTATCGCCTCGGAAGTTTGAAGCAGGTGTTGCAACTGGTCCAGTTCTATATCCGGATCACTGTCATCAACGAGGGTGTTTAAGAAATCTACGGCTTCCCATAGGGACATCTGTCTTCTATCGAACTTGAGAAATTCTTTCTCCTTTTCGGATACAAAATCATAGGATTGGTAAAGGTGATTGAGTCTATAAAATTCCCTTACCGTATCTAGTCTATTATGATCGCCATCATAGACTCTAAACTCTTCTTTTGTCTTCTTATTTTCGTTCGTATTCTCCTCAGGGTTTGGGTATCTTTCAAGTAGGTTGTCCTCCCAATCATCAATATTGCCCATCGGGTTCAGTTCATTATTTTGGTTTTCTTTCATCTACTTAATAACCTTTAGAAATAAACAACTTTGCATTTTCAGTTTTCATAAAGAATGACATAAAGTCAATATGATAATTTAACCGGTGTAAAGTTGTGATTTTTATAAAAAAATGAAATGGACGGAAATATCAAATACATGGATAGATCGATTATCAAAAATCTACTTGATCAACTGACTGGGAGGATATCCGAATTGCTTTTTGAAGCATCTACTGAAATAAAGTGGATCGTTGAACCCAATTAAGTTAGTCACCTCAGATACGTTGTATTTTCTGCTCTTGAGTAGATGGGCAGATTTTTTGAGCCTCACGGTTCTGATAAATTCATTGGGAGACAGGTCAGTAAGATCTTTGATCTTACGATAGAGTTTTGAAGAACTAAGCCCCAACTCTTTGCATAAGAAGGCAGTAGTCAGGTGTGCTTCACTCAGGTTATTTTCGATCAACCCTGTCAGGTCTGTCATCAAGATTTCATCTATTGGAGAATGAGCCAGCAAACTCACCGGACTCTCTGCCTCCCCAGAGAATTTACTCTTTAATTCCAGTCGCGATTTGATAATGTTTTCTATTCGCGTATGCAGTAGTGAAGGATCAAAAGGCTTAACTAGATAAGCATCCGCGCCCCGATCATAGGCATTTATCTTATCATCACTTTCAGAGAGGGCCGTCAACATGATCACCGGGGTGTGGCTTGTAAACTCATCTGTTTTCAGCTCCTCGCAAAACTGTAATCCATCCATCACAGGCATCATCACATCCACGACGCATACGGCTGGCTTTACCTGCTTGCATAGCTCCAATCCTTGCTGTCCGTTTTCAGCCGTGTAAACTTTGTAATGATCTGAAAGGTACTTAGCCAAATAAGCCCGAAGCTCATGATTGTCCTCTATGACTAATACTTTTTCTCTCAACTGAGTACTCGGAATGGGCTTTCGGTCAACCGTCGTTTCCACTCTTATCTCCTTGGGCTTTGCTGTATATTCGAAAATTTGCTCTTCTGAATAATGGCCTTTTTCGATTGGTATTTCGAAAGTGAAAATACTCCCTTTGTTTAATGTGCTTTTTACCCTGATGTCTCCTTTATGCAGTTTTACTATTGACTTAGTCAATGACAATCCTATGCCTGAACCAGTATTATTCTCTCGGCTATTATCAGCCTGATAAAAACGGGTGAATATCTTCTTCTGACTATGGTAAGGAATCCCAATTCCATCATCACTCACCTCTACTACCAGATTTCCCGCTTTATCTTCTGATTTCCCCAGAAAGACCTCTACATGGCCATTTTTCCGAGTAAACTTTAGCGCATTGGATAACAAGTTGTACAGTACTTTATCGTAACTGTCTTTGTCTATCCAGCCAGAGAGTCCCTCTTCTTCACAGTTGAAAGTAAAGCTGATATGTTTGTTCTTAGCAAGCTCCTCAAAAAACTCAAAGGTGCTTTTAGTCACTGAAAGAATATCGGTTTTGGCTACTTTCAGCTTTAGTTCACCTGATTTAGCCTTGCGGAAATCCAATATTTGATTAACCAATTTAAGCAGCCGGCTGGCATTTTCATGAATCAAATTCAGCCTGCTTAGCTGATGATCATTTCCAGCAAGCTTCGATTCCGAAATCAATTGCTTGGCAGGACCCAGTACCAACGTTAACGGTGTTCGCAGTTCATGCGAAATATTAGTGAAAAAGCGGAGTTTTTCATTGTTGAGGTTGATGTCCCTCTCGTGTTGAAGTTTTTCAAAGAGTAACTCTTGCCGTAAGCGGATGCGATCTTTTACTTCCCTTCGAATCAGCCAAAACACAATTGCTATTACAATTACAGTCAACAAAAGTGCTTGCCATGTGAGCCAGAATGGTGGAAGCACCCTGATCTGATAGGAAACTGGCTCGCTCCAGATACCATCGCTGTTACTCGATCTTACCTTGAATTCATAGTTACTTGGGCTAAGATTAGTGTACTGCACTGTTCGTGAGTTGCTTCCTGCCGATATCCAGTCCTCATCGAAACCCTCTAGACGATATTCAAAGCGATTTTGTCGTTCATTGGCGTAACAAGCAGTAGAAAACTGGATAGAGAAATTGTTTTTCGAGTACGGAAGCTCTGCCAGCTTCCCATAATTCAAATCGGTGAGTAAAGGTGTCTCACCATCAAACTCTAATCCTGGAAACACTTCTTTATTCTCAATTTTGAATTCCGTAATAAAAGGTAGGGGGGACCAGCTATTAGCATTTATGCTGTGTGGGGGAAAATGAATTATACCATTTTTTCCACCCAGAAATATCTCCTTGCCATCATAAAAAAATCCGCTGGAGCTGAATACATCTAGTCTGTTTCCGCTGTTGACGGCATAAATATTGACTTCACTCCTGTTAGGTGTGTACCGGATGACATTATTGTTGTTGGCATTGAGCCAAAGATTCCCTCGGTTGTCCATTATGATATCGGTGATCCACTTTCCAGTCAAATCAGCCGAGGACATTACGGCAGTAAAGTTGTTTGTCAAAGAATCGTACACACACAACCCCAATCGGGTAGTGGCCCAGATTTTTCCGTCATTATCAACAATCACATCACTCACATTATCATGTGGTAGCCCCTGATCGCTTCGAGCGTTGGCCCGGTATTTTTGCAAGGCCTTACTTTCCAGATCGTACTTGACTAAGCCTGTTTCAGTAGCAATCCATATCTGCTCTTGGACTGGGTCTAAGGTGATTTTATTGATTTGGTATCCCGGAAATAGCGTACCTATTTGCTCATCTATCTGATCAGCCTTAGTATCAAGCACCCTTGCTCCTTCTCCAAAAGACCCTATCATCAAGAGGTCATCACTAATCTTTCGGAATGCGAAAACGGGTGCTTCCTCGAAACCAATGGTAATAACTTGGGAACTTCTAGACAGATAATTGTAGACCAACACTTCTCCATTCCATAGCCCGCAATAGAACAAAACGCCATCATCGGAATGGATGCTGGCAATGTCGTTTTCAGAACCATACAGCGGCTCAAAACCATCGTCACTCGAAATAAAAAGCCCGTTATACCGGGTGGCCACTATGGTTCTTTCATCATTGGTCTTGGCAAACCCCCTGATCCTCGGTGCTTTGTTGCCGATATAAGATGAAATGTCCTTGTTGAGCTTGAATTGATTTTGATAAGGATCATACTTATCCAATCCATCCTCAGTCCCAATCCATAGCACCCCTGAGGGGTCAAAATACAAAGCGGAGATCAAGTTATCTACCAATGAGGCGTCATCGGATAATATGGCATAGTACCAGCCAAAATCTCCCTTGGCTATGTCTTCCAGCTGATCACAAACCAATACCCCTCCCAAGGTTCCCACCCAATACTGACCGTTAGCCGCGCGCGCTACCGACAAGAAATAGGGCCCCAAATTGTCCCTTACCGCCTCATCTTCGATGTAGAGGTTGACAAATTTATCCTGTAAAACATCCAGTTTGTACAAGCCTGCCCGGGTACCCACAAATATGTTGGACTTGTCATCTTCATAAATAAAATTGACATACGGGTTTTTGTCTTTCGAATTGGGAATATCTAGTGTATAGGTAATGATCTGCGTAACCTCACCTTCACTGTCCAAACTCACTTTAGCCACCGATCCTGTCTCATAACTTCCTATCCAGATATTACCAACATTATCTTTGAATATCTCTTTGATGTAATCAAAACCTTTAATCTCTACTTTATAGAAACTCTCTTCTTCAGGTGAAAACCGATAGAGACCCTTATTTTTAGTGCCTACCCAAATAGTTCCATACTTGTCGGGATAAACAGCCCTCACTTCCTCATCCGGTAGGCTATTGGGGTCATCCTCATTTGGAAGAAAGGTGGTAAGGGTTTGCGTCTGCAAGTCGAAATGAGTCAGGCCGCTGCGTGTTCCTATCCACAGGCTATTAGCTGACTGATCAAGCTCCAATGCCGTAATATCATCATTATGCATTTTATTCGTGCCAGAGGAGGAACTCATGTAGGTCTTAAACTGATACCCATCGAACCGATTGAGCCCTGAAAACGTCCCCAACCAAAGAAACCCGTGCTGATCCTGTACGATGTGTCTTACAGAATTATGCGAAAGGCCGCTACTCTCGTTGTAATGCTCAAACTTGATACTTTGGGCACTCACCTGAGCAGTAAAAAGCAATGCTAAAATGATACTAAGACGGTATATCAAAATATTGCAAGTGTTCTGTTGATATCTGTTCTATAACTCAAATCTACTGAATTGGGCTAAGCCTCTCGATTGTTCCTGCATCCAAAGCAATACGAAAATGATCTGCTGGCTGGCCTTGAAGTGTTTTTAGAAATAGCTGTCCCCATGTGTTAAAAGAAACGTCTTCTATACCTGACATATGGGTAGCTAACCGTATGTATTGATCCATCCGATTCTCATCAATGTCCTTCAATGCAAGTTCATCGGCATTTCTGAGCCGATAAAAGTCAATTAGCATGTCAAAGCCTGTCCATTCTTCAAAAGATTTTAGGTTCAAACTGTCGCCAGGTAATTCTTGTGCCATTGACTTTTGACTATCCTTCCGGCCTCTCAGCAGCAGTTCTTTTCCCGTGGAATGGAGTAGCGCTTTTGCAAAATCTGAATTCCAGTCTTGCGGAATAAAACGCATCCGCACGAGTTCCTTTAAATGCCATTCCGTGAACTCCCCGTAGTTATTAACCTTCAGAATATCTCTCTTCCAAATTTGCTTTAGGTAGTCCCATTCCATTTGGTACAAGGGAAACAGTTCATCGAACCCCATGACTTCATCCATAACAACCGTTTCTACCTCTATTTCTTTTTCTGAGTGAATGGTAAGTATTTTATATCCTGGCATATATGCAGCAAGTGAAGGCACTTGAATATTAAACAGGGTATTTCCGTTTTCTGTCGTCCGAATGCCAGTATCATTGATGTGCACATGTCCACCTACGTGAATTTGGATACCCGCATCCGCAAAAGCAGTAGCCACCTCCTCTCGTGGCACACGCTGTAGTTGCATTTTGCCTTCACCTAAGAGATTTTCCATCATGCCAGATGCATCATCATTAAAGTCCACCATCGGGTAATGACTGAAAGCAATCAGGGTTTTACCTTGTTTTTTTGCTCGCTGCGACACGTTCTTCGCCCAAGAGATGAGATATTTTTTATGGGTCAGTACGTTGTTGTACCCCACACTGGCGCCACCGAAATCATCGGGGTTGCCGTTGATTCCCGATAGGCGATCCTTAGGAAGATACACGTTGGCATCCAAGGCAAGTAGCCAGACATCTTCCACAGGCTCTATCAGATAACTGACGTCAGGAACCAGCAGTCCAGCTTCTCCATTCGCATATTTTCGATTTTCGAGTAATGAGGCCTCCTGTGCCGCTTCAAAACTATAGGTGTCATTATACTTACTAAAAGGTGTTTCCCAGTACAGAAAATCTTCTTGTGGAAAGAATCCAAAAGCTCGAAGTTCTTGCAGGATTTCGGCATATCCCCAGTTTTTAATGTCTGTAGAAATGATAGGTGATAGTTGGTCGGCACCTAATTCATAAAGTCCCGCCTTACTTATGATGGCTTGTGGCATGCCTTTGATCCCTAGAAAATCCTTTTTTCCAGCTTCCTTGGTAAAGGGCCTAACCGGGTCATGATTACCTGTGGTGGCTAAAAAGGTAATGCCATGTTGTTTGGAGTATTGATCCAAAATCTTTCTAAGTGCCCGGATATTCAATGGTTGGCCATCGTCACTAAAGTCGCCCGGCAGTACTACCAGCTTTATATTTCGCTTGACCACATCGTCAAGGGCGGCTAAGAAAGCAAAATAGTTTTCATTGAACAGCCGCGTGGATTTGAGCTGAGCTTCCATTGTGCGTATGGTGTTGTGTCTTCCTGTCTTTGGATTTAGCACACCGCGATAATCAGTATCCGTAAACTCACCATAGATGTCCTGAAGGTGTACATCAGCCATAAAGGCAATTTGAACTGGGTTTTGGTCTGCAGTTCGAGTTTCAGTACATGCAAGCAGTGGTAAAAGAAGAATAACTGATATGTACGCCAGTGGTTTGTTCATTTGGAAATACTTATCGCTTTGTAGCAGGTGGAAACGCATAACTGCTTTTCCACCCTCCAAGGTCAATTAGGATTTGGTCCAGCATGATGCCAGGATCTACCATCCATACTTTCAGCGTATGTTTTCCTGCACGGTTGACGATCTGCTGAGCTGATTTTACAGCTGCATTTTTGAGTACATTTTGCTTCCATTCCTCGCTTCTTCCAAAAGTCTGAAAATCTACGATAACAGGTGTTGCATCATCGATAGCTACCGCATAACGAACCCCGATACCAGCATGTGACGGGTGGGTAGGCACGATTTGGAGGTGTACATTGACTGTTCCAAAATTGAATGCATAAAAGTCATATTCCAGCATAGGACTAGTCGCCATTATCTCTGCTGCCTTTACATTGACAGAAGCAGTTCTGGGCAAGGATGTGATGACCGAACCAGCATACCCCAGCCCTTCAACGCTTTGCCAATCGGCAACTTCACCTTTGCTCTTTCGGCTAAAATCAGCTGCATTGATGGATACAAAGCCTCTGTCTTCAATAAAATCAGTTTGGTAGGCGGCTTCATTTTTTGGATTAAAAACAGAGACCCCTAGGCTTACCGTAGAATCAGCCCATACAAAATCGATGGCACTGTTCACCTTGTAGCTGGGTGGGATCAATTGAAAATCATGACCCAGTGGTGCTTCCTTTTTACTCTCGCCTTGGGGTACTTTCTCCCAATTAATCGTTACCCATAATCGCTGCTCTTGTCTATCCGAACTGCCGCTAAGCGTACCCTCAGATTGCGATAGCTGAATCCAATCTGCCTTGGGAATAGCCTTCCAGTCGACCGTCCCTTCTCCTTTCAGAAAAACGTCAATGTAGTACTTGCTTTGGGTATAGGCATTGAAAACTGGAAGTACGTCGGCGTGGCTGTTTACTACCTCATGATTTACTTCCATTTCATAGCCTTCCAGTGCCAAACCTAGTTCTGCCTGCTGGCCTAGGGAAAGTGGGCTCGCAATCGTCGGCTCTGAAAAAACTGGCAAAAACCGAGGCGAACTGCTCATAATGTGACTCCATTTTCCATTTTGGATGGCAGTATTATAATAAGCGGTCAGATCTTGAATATCCTGATATGCTTGTTTTGATTTTGCTCCGAAGTAGCCGGCGCTCAAGCGACCTTGTTTAGCTGTGAACTTATTTCTGTAATGATACAGCCACTTTAGGTTGAGGTTACCTGCTCCCATGATAGGATAATAGACCAGCTCGTAGTAGGCGTCTTGCCTATGAGTAGGTATATTTTTTTTGGCCTCTTCAGCACGCTCCAGCAGCTTTTCATAATCAGCAATGCGCCTACTCACTTCATCACCATAATGGATTTGGGTCATTTCGGTTTCACCCGGCTTGGTGACTGGCTCTACCTGGCTCCAAGCCATAAATTCAGGTCTTCTGATATAAGCCAGGTGATTGTTTTCAGAAAGAAGATTCACAATGTTCTCCGATAGGTCAGTACCAAACTCACGACTTGCCCAATTGGTCATGTGTCGCTTCACGGAGCTTCCATCACCGAACTCCTCCATATTCCAAGCCATATCAAGAAAGAGTTCGATGTTGTATTCATGAGGCTTAATATCTCCGCAGTTGAGTATCCAAATGTTGCGTGACTGCAGTTCGAAGGCCTTGGACATTTCCTCCCACATTAGCACCGGACTGGTGGAGTTGAGCCATTGATAATCGTGTGGACGACCCCAGTAAGACGTGTGATAGTAAACTCCGGCACCTCCCGACCGCTTTTGCTCTTCAGGTGAATTGAGCTGACGGATGTAGCCATAGTTGTCGTCTGTCCAGACTAGGGTGATATCATCGGGGAGATTGAGACCGCTCTGATAATATTTGAGCACTTCTTTATACGGCACGAAGGCTTGCGGAACGCCTGCTGGATTTTTACCCGTTTCGCGCTCCAGAATATTGCGCTGATCGGTAATGACTTGCTCCAACAGCTTCACTTGTGAGTCTGTATCATCCTCGCCTACGATCATAGGAGAATCGTGCTCCCCGCGCATGCCCGTCGTATAGATACCCTCATATTTGGCAGTTTCTTTCACCCGTTTCGTAAAAAGGCCTTTGATGGTCTCTGCATTGGTATCATACCTGTAATCTCCCATGGTGGCATGATCCCATTCGGTATTGATGTTGCTCAGCATAGGTTCGGCATGGGAGGTCCCAATGACAATGGCATAGTCATCTGCTACGACTTTGTTTTCTGGATAGAAATAAAAAGCCTTGGTACTAGAATGCATGGCTGGCCAGATAGTGTTTGCACGCAATCGAAGCAACAATTCGAATACTTTGGCATAGGTTTTTGGCCCAATGTCTCCCGTTTCGGTTTCGTAATTGAGGGCAGCCCAGCGCTGCAATCCCTAGTCTTCATCGTTGAGGAAAATGCCTCGGTATTTGACCGATGGTGAGCCGTAAGTTCGTTTTTCGATATCAAGCGTGATACCCTCTCGTTTTTCTGGAGTCACATCTGCCCACCATTCCCAGGGCGATACACCCATCATTCGCGATAGCTCCAAAATACCGTAGGCCGTACCTCTACGGTCACTACCCACGACTACCAGAGCCTTCCCGATACCTTTCATCGGACTGTCAATGAGTTGAATAGAAAACTGCTCCCACTGTCCTTTTAGACTAGAAACGGTCAACTTTTCACTTTTGACCATTGCGTCTATCCACTGGTTTTTACCCAGTGTACCGGCTATAATGAGGTGAGATACGGTTTTGGGTTTTTGTTGAACTTGCATCGACTGATCGCTAATTTTCTCTATATCATCTGCAAGTAGATTGGATGCGATATGCACGACCTTCGCGTCACGCTTATCAATGAGGATCGCAGTAGTCCGGCCATTGGAAACGATAGGAAATGTTTCCCCGTTAGGCTGTGCAAAACCCGGATGAAATACTATCAAACTAATAATGAAAATAATGAATGATCTGCTTCTCATACACTATTAGTTTTGGATCCGTTCGTACTTTCCGCTACCAAAGTTGATCTCCAAGGAAGAAGGGAATAACTGTGAGCGAATGTAATAATCAGTAGAGATGATCTGGGCACCCGATGCTTTGGCCTTTTCGAAGCGGTGGTAATCATTACTTCGCGCTTCCTTCGTACCAGCATCTGCTCTTGTTCGCACGATATAGCCTTTATCCACTAAGGAGCTGATGTGGTCAAAGTCTTTAATGGGATCGTTGATGACTCTAAAGGCAGCATTTGGGTTGCCCTCTGTTTCATTCACGAACAGCACGGCCTTTCTTAATCCGGGGTGCTTTTCCAGATAGCGACTATACTTTGCCTCCTTCTCATCCAGCACAAATAGAAACCTGCCTTTCATATCGCTCAGCTTTGGCCAACCTTCATTAAGAATTGCTTCTTCCAGTGTGGCAAACTCACCTCTCACCAGGTCGGGCGTTATAAGCTGGGCGTCATCAAAAACACTTCTGATCTCCAAATCAATGCTATCCAATGCTTGCGCGGTAAACGTTAGTGGATCTCTGGTTCCTTCTACTTTGCTGTCTTTGGCATTGATCAAAATAAAAATGGGGGTATGATCAGGATTCTCCACCGACCAATTCTTGAGCGTCTCCAGTCCTTCTTTAAAAAGTAAATCGTGGCTTCTAAAGTCAATGTCTTGGATATGAAATAGCTTCAATCCTGGTTGGCTGAGCTTGTTTTCCATATCAAAATCTAAAGGCACACTCCCCGTGCTTTTGACCATGCCTAACCCTTTGGGATCCATGTACCGACCACCGTGAGGGTCGTGAAAAACATCCAGTTCCAGATTTCGCAAACCCATGCCCAACTGATCCGTCAATGGTGGATGGTCGTATGCCAAAGCAGCCATTCGTGCAGAATCCATTGTGGATAGTATCCTAAACAATGGCTCCTCTATTGCTATTTTATAACTGTTGTGACTACCAATGACCTGAAGATCGTTCAAGCGTAAGTCTTTCTGGATAGTGCTCACCAAGCCAACAGTCATCACGATAAAAACAAATGCTGAGGTAGTTTTTAGAGTCATTACGGTAGATTCATTCGTTAGAAGTTTGAATAAAGGCGTTGACAAATCGTTCACCTAATAGTCTTTGACTTGCCGCATCAAAATGCAATCTATCTCCCCGATCGTGCAGGTCTGAAGTGCGAATAAGTTGAGTATTAGGGTCTTTATCCACATAATTTTCAATGGTCTGATTGATGATATCCCAAGACTTCTCATTTCTAGAGTAGGCTCCCAGTTGCCCGACGAGGATAGACAGATGCTCATCTTTCGCCATTTTCCTGAACGTCTTCATCAATTGCGGTAGCCTTAGTGCATACTGGGACAGTTTCAGAGAGTCAGTATCACTTTCTCCCTGATGCCAAAGTATGCCCTTGAGCGTACCATATTTCTTGCCTAATTCCATCATTTCTTGAAAGTTGGATAGCAGTTTCACATCTCGGTGCAGCGAATCCCCCAGCCATTGGTTGATCGCACTACCGCCCACAGCAGTAGGAATGAGCAGTATGGAAACATCATCTGGCACGACCGATAGCAAGGTTTTCCCAAAAGAGAGTCCACAGTCCAAACCACTCAACCCAGGCTCGTAGAAATGAAGTGGTTCTTTGGCCAAAACAATCTCGTTCTGCGCATTTAAAGTCAAAATCCGCTCCGAAGAAATCGTATCCTGAGGTGCTACCGATCCGCGTCCAGCCATGTTGGATTGACCTGCCAACAAGAATGCCCAAACTTTCTTTTTATTAGGAAGCTTTTTGGGATAGTTGATGACCTTGGGGAAGTAAAGCGTGCGTTCATATTTGGCAATTTCATGCGTGCCCACCCAATTTTCTAACCAAGCCTCCGCCAACGAAGGCCAGGTTTCTGCAGCCTGATTATCAGACCTTAGGCCGTACCCGTGTCCACCCTTAGGTAGCATGTGCAATTCAACAGGAACTCCACCATCTCTAAGCTCTTGCGCCATCACCAGCGAGCTGTTCCCATATTTGTCATCGGCTGTTCCAAAAATGAAAGACGGTGAGGTGTATTGGTCAATCGTGAGGTCAGGATCTAAGGTGAAATCTTTCCCGGAATCAAGGAAGGCTGGATAGATAAGCATGGTAAAATTAGGCCGACAGGATAGTTGATCAATAGCGCCTTCTTTCTGGTAAGTACCTAACCTGAATCCAGTAGCCGCCCTGGCCGATAAATGGGCTCCTGCGGAAAATCCCAGCACACCAATTTTATTGACATTCAAGCTGTACTCATCGGATCGGCTTCTCACAAGGCGGATAGCACGCTGAATATCGTTCAAGGCACCCTGTCGCTTATTCGGTACCCGGTATTGCAGGACAAACGCCGTGTACCCCAATGAATTTAACCACTCGGCTACTTCGTACCCTTCTTTATCTACGGCCAGTATGCCATATCCGCCTCCTGGGGAAATAATGATGCCTGCTCTAGAATTATTCGGCTCCTTTGGTTCGTAAACGATAAGTGCCGGATCGGTGATGTCGATTATCCTAAGCACATTACCACTTGTATTGGTGCTTTTCACGGGAGGGTGCTTTGCTTCGCTTTCTCCAGGCACTTTATCTGGCCACAAGTGAATGACCTCTCTCACTTGCTGATTATGGTGCGACCCTAACTGATCTATCGCCTCAGCAAAGCGTACTCCCAAGTCAATATAGGCCTCACTATCGTAATGGAATTTATCCGAGTAGTTGTAGTAGATCGTACTTCTTACTATTGCGGCATTACTCTCTGTTTTAGCTAATTTTTCCTGCGCTTTCTGTACCAAGTGGCTATAGTCCCAGACCATTCCGTCAGCTTCATTACCAGAATCTGAGATTTTACCCATCACTATCGCCAAATGATCGTCGCGTAAATCTGAGCGCATAGCAGCCAGAAGTCTTTTTAGATTGGGATAGTAATTGTCAGCTGCCTCCTTTGAATGACCATCGCTTTCCCCCTGCATCCAAAAGATTCCTGAAGGGAGTAAATAATCTTCTCTGCCGTCCTGATTTATGTCCTTAACAGAAAATGCATTGTCAATGGTGCTTCGAAAATGATCGTATTGATTGATTCCGGTTTTTCCCTTATAATTTACTTCCCAGGTACCTGATCTTCTCGTCACTATAGTATCCAGAGAGGTTCCTCCGTTGGCGTATTTGACGAAGGCAATTTTATCATCTGAATACAATTCGCTCAATGTGTGCGCTAACGATAATTCGATACCAAACCGATCTGACAGTTGATTCGTCGATCCATCCGAAGCAAAGCCAGCGCCATGACCCTGTTTTAGCGTTTCCCAAATCCCGACCCCTCCGCCTTCCATATCATCATCAGCCGAGTTACCATGAAATATCCAGGTCGTTTCGCTGGGTCGATTCAGATACTCAGGTAAGTCTTCGGTATAGCCATACCCATCCATATTGGATTGTCCGGCAAGAAAAAAGACACGTATGGTATCCATAGGAGCCTCCTGGCTAAAGCTCAAAGAAGGTGTCAATAGGAAGAACAGCAGGCTATAATTGAAGTATCTCATTTGTTTAGTCTGGCATGGTCAAGGAAAGAGATTTTTTCAATCGAATATCTGCTGAAGACGCACCGAGCATAAACTCATATTCTCTGTCTTCGAATCGCCACTGTTTGGCATCATCATCCCAATACCTCAAATCACTCTTCGGGACTTCAAACTGAACTGTCATTGATTCATCCTTTTCCAAAGTACTTCTTTCAAAGCCAATGAGCTTTTTAACAGGCCGCCTGTCTGTGGCATTTTTTACCCTATAATACAATTGTACCACCTCATCTCCATCTCGATTTCCACTATTTTTCAGCTTTGCTGTGATCGATAGAGTCGTTCTTTCCTCTTTTACCTTTAGCTCACTGTAGTCAAATTGCGTGTAGCTAAGCCCATACCCAAATGGGTAAAGTGGATCTCCTTCAAAATACATGTACGTGCGGCCGTTGGCCACTTCATAGTCATCCATTGGAGGGAGGTCATCAGTAGATTTGTAAAAAGTGAATGGGAGTCTGCCGCCGGGATTGTAATCACCAAATAGCACTTCCGCTATGGCCACACCACCACCCTCCCCAGGATACCAGGCGTCCACTATGGCAGGAACATTTTTATCGATCCAATTGATGGCCAATGAACTCCCAGCAACCAACACGACGATCATATTTTTATTTAAGGCATATAACTCCTGCAAGTAGGCTACCTGGTCTTCGGGGAGATCTAAAGAAGACCGATCCCTACCTTCTTTTTCAATCGTTTTGTTGATGCCCATCACGGCTATCACATAATCGCTCTTCCTCACTGCATTCCTGTCTTGTTCATACAAATCCTCGTTGGTGCCTGGCACTTTCCATAGCAACTGACAGGTCGCATCACCCCCATTGTCGAAGTACTCCAATCTAATTGCATATTGCTTTTCTGCTATCATTTCTACTTCCACCTGATCCGTAGTTGCGCCACGGTTGTGCCATTCATCTACGACCAATTTATCCTCGATCCAAAGACGTACTCCATCATCAGAGTTGACCCCAATCTTATAGGTTCCACTTACGTTGGGCTTGATAAAGCCGGTCCATCGAATGGATAACTTCTGCGCAGAGGTATAAGGATCAGGCGGTTGGTTGACAGGATCAAAATTGACTACCGCATCCACTCGCGTCCTTGGTAAACCATCCAACAGTTTATTATCAAAATATTCAGCAGATAATCCATTTGTCCCGTTTTCATTAAAAAGATATTCTGCTTCTAGGAGGTTAAGGTTCCTAGCAGCTGTTTTCCATGGAACATGGATAATCTCGATCTCATCCCCCACTTTGTCAAGGATACCCTGTAGCGGGGAAATGGGCTTAATGACAGGTAAGCCGCTATAATCCCCAAAAACTACATTGTTTGCATTGAAGCCTACTACGGCTATTTTCTTGATCTGAGCCCTATCCAAAGGCAAGAGGTTATTCTCATTTTTCAGCAATACAATGGATTGTCTGGAGGTTTCTATGGCGAGTTGTTGATGTTTTTTAGAGCCAATCACTTCTGGCGAAATCTTCGTGTATGGGTTATTCTCAACAGGATCAAAAATGCCCAATTGGAAGCGCGCCCTTAATACCCTGCCAGCTGCTTGATCAATAGCTGCCTTGCTTACGAGCCCTTGCTCATAGGCCGGCAGCAAGTGGTTCGTATAAATGTTATCTCCGCATTCCAAGTCCAACCCAGCTTCAATGGCGGCCTTAGCCGCTTGTGGTTCATTTTCCACATATTCATGAGATTTTTTGAGGTAGGTCACCGCTCCGCAATCACTGACCACATAACCAGGAAAGCCCCATTCTTCTCTTAATACGGTATTCAAAAGCCAAGAATTGGCTGTGCTAGGCACATCATTGAGAGCGTTATAAGCACTCATCACGGATTGTGCATTGCCTTCGGTGATGCAGGCTTTATAGGCCGGAAAATAATATTCCCGAAGTGCCTTTTCTGAAACTGTGGCGTTGTAGGCAAAGCGATTTTCTTCCTGATTATTGGCCACAAAGTGTTTTGGAGTAGCTATTACCTTCAGGTATCTGTCGTCATCACCCTGCAACCCTTTCACGAACGAAACACCCATCTTACTCGTCAAAAATGGGTCTTCACCATAGGTCTCGGGTGTCCTTCCCCATCGAGGATCTCGTGCCATATTGACGGTAGGCGACCAAAAAGTGAGCATGTCACTGTAGAGGTCTGTCTGATCTTTGCCTTGATCGTAAAAATTCCACTTGGCGCGAGCCTCATCGGAAATAACGCTGGCTACTTCATGAATAAGATCTGGATTCCAGGTAGCCGCTAAGGCTATGGCCTGTGGGAAGACGGTAAATCTGCCTCCTTTGACCACCCCATGCAGGCCTTCATTACCATGATAATACTTGTTGATCCCCAATCGAGGTATGGCGCTAGACGTGGTTTGCAAGAGCCCTATCTTTTCTTCAATAGTCAGTTGGTCAAGGAGGTCAGCTACCCTTTTTTCTGTAGACAGATTTGGGTCTTGGAAAGAATACTCTGGCTGTGCCACCACGGAGATGGAAAGCAACAATTGAAACCCAACAACAAAGCGACTAATCCTCATGGCTTGTTTTTATTTTATAATCTCAACGTCCGTGAGTTTTACGACTATCGGGTTCGGCCATATTTTATCGTTGTACAGCCGTTGCGCACGTGAAATAGAAATCTCCAGCAGCTCCTCGTGTTGTACGATCCTTGACTCAGGGATGTTCTCAGGCCAATACTCCACCACTTTGTCATTTTGTCCTAATACGGAGATGGTGGTTTTATCAGTGGCTCTTAAATTCTTTACTAAAAAGCTCCTTCGCCTTCCCTTAAACCAGTCTGTTTGGCCCGTGATGAACACATAAACTGCATTTTGATCTTCCTTTTGTGTAAACCAGGCATATCCGTCTTTGATGGTTTTGGGCAGTGGGCGAATACCTTTGATGGCGTCATCATTCACAAACATCCACAAGGCCATCTCTCGCAAGCGTTCTTCCTGCTCAATAGGGATTTCACCGTTGGGTTTTGGTCCTATATTCAATAGGAAGTTCCCCCCCTTGGCACGAATTTCAATGAGCTTGTCGATCAACTCCCCACCCGATTTGTATTGCTCGTTAGTAGGCTTGTACTGCCACTGCGTGCCCATCGTCATGCAAGTCTCCCAAGGGCCCGGTATGGGTGTATCCGGTATCTCCTGCTCGGGTGTTTTCATTTCTCCTCGGGTAATCAGGATTTTGGGATCTTTTTGGTGGATGTACTGTACCAGCGGATCATTCTCAAAAGCATCCAAAAATATCATATCGACAGGGCCGTAATTGTCGATCAACTCATCGAGTTGCTGTTTGTCATAGGCCAATAGTCCCGCATTTTCGGTAACCTGGCTCATGGCTCTCGTTCGTGATATGAGAGTACCTTGCTGATGTAAAAAGCTAAAATCTTCGGGCGAAAAATAGACTCCTACCTTGAGATCGTACCTGCGTAAGGCTTGGAACAGTTGGCCCGTAATGTCCTTGCCATATGGCGTATTCATGATATTAAAACCTGTGGTCTTCGTATCCCACATACAAAACCCGTTGTGATGCTTAGTGGTGAACACCACATACTCTGCACCGGAGAGCTTGAAAAGCCTGGCCCATTCATCCGCATCAAACTTATCGGGATAGAAGGTCTTGGGTAGCTCATTCATATACTTTTTCAAATAGTCTTCGGAAGCACCGACCATAGAATGGCTGATGACACTGCCCAGTTGGGAATCGACACTCCAATGAATGAAGATACCAAAGCCCATATCCATGAATTTCTCTTCAAGTGCCGGATCATTTCTAAGCTGGGCTGAAGCAGGCAGACTTATCAGAAAAAGTGCTAAAATGAAAACAGAACCCAGTTTAAAAAAAGGAGTAGTGGTAAGCAGACCTCTTATAGGTGTGTTCTTATTCATAAGCATTTATTTTCGCTGTTCCAGGTTCCAGTATTATCGCGTTGTAACTCTCTCCATTTGGGTCGATAGCACTGGTATGACCCACCGCCTTGCCATCAATCGTAATCGAATCAAAGCGCTCGGGCAGGCTCAAGGTGGCGGTTGAATTTCCGGGTATGGTAATCATCATTTCCCAGCCTGATTCCTGTACTTCAAGATTACAGGCGATGGTACCTCTCACTGTCGGTGTTTTTATCTGGATTTTTTTCAACTCTCCCGGTTTTGGACGGATGTGGAAGGTTTCATAACCTGGACTTGTAGCTTGAATGCCGAGTACTTTCCTCACCATTACATTGACAGGTGCAGCGCCCCATGCGTGGTTCCAGGTGAGGTTGGGCTTGTAATATTCATCCCACGCCTCTGTGGTCATCGTGGAACCTACTCTGATCATATTCATCCAGCTCCTCTGGCCATCAGACGTCATCAAGCTGAGTGCATATGCAGCCTCACCTGCATCGAAAAGTCCATCGAGCAAATATTGCGCACCGTAGACACTACAAGCCATGCCTTTACTTTTGATAAAATTAATTACTGTTGGCAATTGCTCTGTTTCTACCAGTCCAAAAGCCAGCGAAAACATATTGGCATGCAATGAAGCGTGTGTCGCTCCTTCCCCGTCCAGAAAAACACCTCTCTCAGCGTCGAAAAATGCCCGCTGAAATGCTTGCTTTACTTTGGCCGCCTCATTTTCAAATATAATGGCATCCTCCAGTTTGCCCACCGCCTTTGCCATATCTGACATACATACTAGCCCCTGATAGTAAAAGGCATTCACCACCGTATTGTAGTCTACAAATTGGTAACCATCTCGTTCGCCCTCTGGAGTTGGGCCTGCGTTTCTTTCCTGTTTTTCACCTTCTGGTGTGCCTTGCGGCCAGTCTACAATATCACGAAACTTGTTGCCATCATAGTGGAGACTGGCCCTAAAATCCGGTGTAACCTTATCCGTTTTGGAACTAATAAGTCCATCTTCCATTCGCAAAGCCATCAGGGTCTTAGCCCTTAAATCATCGTAATAAGTGCGGATGAATTCTGTATTCCCAGTATTCATGTAGTCTTCCCATGCCATGAATAAAGTATGCGTTTGCCACTCTGTAGGCCAGGAGGCGTGATGCAATAAAAAGTTATTAGTGTAGCGCGCTATGCTGAATTCGCGATCTACTGCGTAATGCCCCAATTGCTGTATGTAGGCATCCGCCTCGTAGGGCATCCGCTCCCGATTGCCGTCCGCATACAAGCCTAGAAAAGGCGTAGCTTTTAGCGTGTACTTGCACAATTCCAGCACTTGATTCAGGTTTTCATTATCAGTGCTAAAACTGGAAGCTTCCTCATCAAAAGGATAAAACAACGCCCGCTGAGTGACACTTATTATTTCGAATACTCCTGAGTCTCCTATTATCTCCACAAATCGGTAGGGTAATACCTCAGGGTAAAACGGAGCTAATTTTTGGGTATGTGGCGACCTAGAATGGTGAGCAGGAATGTCAACTCTATAGTCGTGCGTACCTTCTTTGAGGTTGACCAGCAATTTTTCAAACCCAATGTTGGACTCACCTGGCATTTTATTGACCGTAGCGCTATCCTGATTTTGTCGTTCCCCTAGGTAAATGGCTATTTCCGCACCCTCCACTTGTGATATCGCAGTGAATTCAAGGGTTCCGAATGCTGCCTTTCCGAAATCGGCAAAGTAGCTACCCGATGCTGTTGCTTTGAATACTATTGGTACTATCGCATGAAAGGTTGCCGTCTGTCGGTCTTCCGAAACCCATTGATCTTTACCTGCTGCTAGTGACACAAAATGACTTTGCCCCGGCCACTCCTGCTCACGGTTTTGAAAGATTCCGGTGTTAAACTGCTGTGATTCGCTGTAGCCGCTTTGCGTATTCTCTAATCCCCAAACTTTGACTTTCCAGAAGTACGTAGATTGTTCCGTCAGGCTTTCACCTTCATAGCTCACATCTACAGATTTTGCCGAATACTCTTGCTTCGAATCCCACATGTCGGCTTTGCCTTCTTCCAATAATTCTTCCGATGTGGCGACCAGTATCCTGAATGCCTGCTGGTATTTTCCTTCGGAAGGGAATACCCAACTGAATTCAGGAAGGCTATCAGTGATCACCGCCTTTTCCGGCTCTCGAAGTAGCTCTGTCAACAAACCGGTAGATGACGGAATATTGGGCTCCTGATCCGCACAAGAAAACAAAAACATGAAGAAGAGGACGATACCCAATGTATGTCCTGGATTTGGAGTCCCTACGAACTGGAGAAATAAATGGTCTGTGAGGCTCCAGACCTTGGATAGGAAGGTTCTTGCTTTATCAATACTCACAACAACGTGCTTATCGCTCATATTGGTTTGGGTTTACTGATTAAAGAGACTCAGCATTACGCAAGGCTCTATTCATCATTTCTTGTGTAGGAAAACCATTATTGGGTCTCCTTTTTGCCAAATCATACCAGCCTGACCAGCGGGGATTCCTGTCCCCTTTTTCACGGGTTTTTTCAATTTCAGTCAACTGTTCCTTCGCCTTCCTGAGCGTGTCCAACAGCAGATCGTTCTCACCTGCATTTTTGTATTCAGCAGCTTTCATCAGGCTATTTTCAAAAGCAAGCAATTGGCTGTAGATGAGGACAGGAAAATACACATAGTCATGATAAAAATCCTCAGTAGTGCTCACCAGTTTCAATCCTTCCTCAGCTGTTGCAAGGGCTTTGAAAATTCGTTCATTCCAATCAGCAAGTCCTGATACTTGAGCATCACTGAACGGCACTTCAAACGTGGTTCTTTCCGTAATGACAGGTTGATCCTGAAGGTAAGCGATGAGTTTTTTAATCTCCCATAGGTTGTTGACATATCCACGGTTCTCCTGATGTGCTTCGTGCAGCTGCTTCATGGCCTGTATGGCCATGGACCCGGCTGCTTCATTGAAATAGCGAGACGTCCAGTTTTGATAGAATTGGTCTGGATCAAATGCTTCAGGATCCCGACATACTTCGGAAAATACTTCCAGGTTAAACATGAATGGGCGGAAGGTCTGGCCGTTCACCTGACAATACTTATCCGCGCCATATTCATTGAACATCATATTCATGACAGAATCAATCTTATGAGGAAAAGGATCATGCACCGTATGGTTCCTCCAAAACCCCGCATGCATATAGGTCCCAAAGTCATATCCCTTGGTATCCTCAGGCAGGTATTTGAAGCCGCTAAACCCATCATCAGACCATACCATTATCCAATCTTTGGGAGGTTCAAATTCTTCGTTGAAAATCTCCATACCGTCATCATAAAGTACAGCTACTTTGAGGGCATCAGGTCTATACACCTGCAAAAGGCTGTCCATTGTACTGTACACTTCATTGAAAACAGTGGCTTTATCCTCACCACAAGTGCTTTTATACTCCCAATCCCACACCTGATTTCTTGGCCTGAGCGAATAGATATCCACTTTAGCCAAGGGTGTTTCTGTTAAGAGATAAACCCAGGTATCGATCCAATCCTTCTTGTAGTCGATCCAGCAGGTGGCCGCCTCATCGGAGACGGATTTCATTTGAAAACCCAAGCCCAGATTTACCTGAACCATCATTCCCTTTTGGTGAGTGTAATCGATTAAGCTATCTACCAGATCCAGGTCTACTTGATAGTCGGGGCTTATTTTTTTATAAGCTGCCCGCTGAAAAAACTCCTTCCTACCCAGCTGGTCGAAGAGCTGAATAGCGTTGTACCGCATTTTTACCAACGCATCAATCAATGACCTATAGGTGGGCATATCGTATTGGAGCAAAGGTTCTTTTAAGTTCGCGAGTTCGTCCACATCGTTTTCGAAATAGCTCAAAATCCCCACTTTGGGCGGAGCGATAACTTTCATCGGTAGCACGTAGGGATCAAAACCTTCCAACTTTCTGATCTCCATGCCCGTCCACTCATGTAGCGGATCTACTTTCAGCACATCACGGGAGTAATCGTATACTGCGTACTGGGTTCCTTGAATATCACTCCCTCCCAGCACCAGCAGCTTCTCACCATCATGCGTGACTATCTGATGAATTCCTCCTCGGGGACCAGGGTACACTTCGGTCAACTGAATTGATTGATTACCATTGAGTTCTCTGATCAAGCTGCTGCTTTCAGGAGATCCCACTAACACCTGATAAGAAGCCGGTACTTCCTCTGATTCGTCACTCAATATTACTTCCTCTCCTGTAGCCTTTTCCAAGTAGTCCTTGAGATCGAGGCAAGCGAGATACTCTGCATCCGATTTTTCGCTACCGTAATAGATCACGTACTTTTTGGTTTTATCGCATCCTGAAAAAATGATGCTTCCGAGAAAGGCACACCCAAGGATAAACAGGGTTCTTACGTTGAAAAAAAAGTGCTTCATTAATTCTCTTGATCTCCTCGTTTAGCGGTCATTTCCAATGTTAAAACTCCTCCTTTGGTCAACTCACGGTGGGCTATTTCAGGATGGAGCAGCTCTTTATCATTCCATTTGGCAGATTGTATGTATCGGTTTTGGTCACTATTGTCGTTCGCCAAAATCTCAATCTTTTCTCCCGAATAATAGTCCGGGTGCAGGTGGATCACCACTTTGTCAAATATCGTGCTTCCAAGATCCATTTTCGGTGTTTGTTCTGCCCCTGATTTTACTTCGAACAGACCTATTTTCATTAGCACGGCCAAGGAACCCATCAATCCTTGATCTTCGTCCCCACTGTAGCCTCTCTCGGGTGATAGATCGCTAAATACGTGGTTTATAATTTCGCGCGACCAATACTGAGTCAACCATGGTTGATCCAGGTGGTTGAAAACAAATGCTGTATGAATAGATGGCTGGTTACCGTAGTTAATAGGGATCCGCCTGTTTTTCTCCTGTTTTTCTTCATTATGCGACTTGCCTGCGGTAAAGTCTTGAGTGGCAGCAGTCAGGAAGGACGCATTCAATTTTTCGGCAGCTCGTTCTTTTCCACCCATCAATGCACTAAGACCGTCTAAGTCATGAGGAACATACCACGTAGATTGCGCTGCGTTGGCTTCTACGAATCCCTGTTCGTAAGCGTAAGGATCGTAGGGTTCATTCCAGCTACCGTCCTGCCCTCTAGGTCGCATCCAGTTGGTGTTCGGATCAAATAGATTTTTCCAATTGGCTGACCGCTTCATAAACATCTCATGGTCATCTGCTTTTCCTAGCGCTTTGGCCATTTGTGCGATGCACCAATCCTGATAGGCATATTCGAGAGTTTGTCCCGCCCCGTCCTGATGGCCACCCCATTTTATACTGTCTAGTGGAAATGGAATATATCCATCCTCTATATAGTACTCCAAGCCGCCCCCTTTATTGGTTGTGTGTTCATAGCCTGCTTTACACATCATGCCACCTTGCAAATGATTTTTTCGTAAACCTTGATAGGCCTTTTCTATATCAAAACCTCTAACCCCTTTCATGTAAGCTGATACAATAAAAGGTGTAGAAGATGCTCCGGTCATGACATAGGTATAGTTGCCACCAGATGGGCCTCTGGGGATGAGTCCACCATCATCATACATCAACAGCATGGATTGAATGAACTCTTCTGCTATCTCAGGATAGACCAAATCCCACAGTGCCGTAATGGTCCACTGCGCACCCCAAAAGGAATCCGAGTTATAATGATTGAATTGTGGTTTTGCGTTCTCATCCAAAGGTATTTGACCTATTCTGGGTTGATCGCCCGTCATATCACAATACATGCCATTGGCGTCACTGATAATTCGCCTACCCTGAAGTGCTTTCCATAAGTCGGTGTAGAATCTTCGCTGTTGCTTTTCATCAGTTCCAGTTATTTCTATCCGACCCAGCTTGTCATTCCATTCTTTTTTAGATGCTTCCACCACATTGTCGAAATTCCAATGGTTGAGTTCCATTTTCATATTGAGCCTGGCCTGTTCTTCACTGACATAGGAAATGGCCACTTTCATCAAAACAGGTTCGGATGTCTCACTCAAGGTAAAATATACTCCTCCGTTCGCTCCTTGAAACTGCTCCGTCTCACCTAACAGTGTTTCATTTTGCCATGCTTCAAGGCTTTTGAAAGGTTTTTCCAGTTCGATATGAAAGTAAATGCGCGTATCCTTTGGCCTGCGGTTAGTAGCCGCCATCAAGGTGTAGCCACTTATAGCCCTATCGGAAAACTGATGAACGCTCGCATACTTTGTGGCGGATGGGCCCAGCACGGTACCTAGGTCAATCAGGATGGAGTTTTGTTCACTTTTGTTAAAGGTATAGCGATGAAATCCTACACGAAGGGTTGAGGTCAATTCTACATTAATATCGTAATCTTTTAATCTGACTTGATGATAGCCAGGTAATGCTTTCTCCTCATCATGAGAATAAGATGAACTATAGGCGCTGCTCCCAAGATGCCCTTTGAAATTACCTGTAGTGGGCATCACAGGAACACCGGACAGCTGCCAGGCATGAATATGACTGAAAAACCGAATAGTATCCTCATTGTACCGATATCCAGAGTTCCAAGCTCCATCTATGCTCATATCAGGACTGAGGTTGACCATCCCGAATGGCCTGGAAGCCGAGGAAAAGAAAAACCAACGAGAATTGGCCGCATCAAGAAATGGATAGACCATCTCTGAGAGTGGCTGAGACTCTTTTTTATCCTCGTATGGGATAAATTCACTACGGAGAAAAAAGAGGGATAAAGAAGCGAGAAGAAGAGTGAATAGTATAGTTCTACTCATAAAAACGCAGCGGTCGTACTTAGCTACTTTGTTTGTGTGAATCGAAAATGAAAGAAATGGAGGATCGACTCCTCCATTTCTAAAATATGTTACTTGAGTCGACTAGTAACCCGTGTTTTGTACCAAAGACCCATCTGAAAGTTGCAATTCAGCAGCAGGTATCGGACGTAGCAGGTGTATACTTGCTGAAAAGGCTCCATGGTCTATGACCTGTGGGTTGTATAAATTTATACGCTCTTCTAATTTGCCAGTACGCTTTAGTACTGCCCATCTATTGGATTCTCCAGCCAACTCTAATGCACGTTCATCCAAAATGACATCAATGTCAATGTTGCTATAGAAATTGGCTATTCCCGTGGCGCGCTCCCTCACAATATTGATATGCTCTAATGCACTTGCAGCGTTTCCAGCTCCTAAGTAAGCTTCCGCAGCAATTAGATGCGAACCAGCAACCCTGAAAATATAGGTATCGCGCGCACCATCAGTTGTTTCATTAAAATCCTCGTCATCAAACTTCTTAAATATCGGGAAGTTGGTGCGCAGGATATTTGCTGAATACTGGTAGGTGGCTCCTGAGATATTATCCGGCAATCCAAACAAGTACTGATCAGGCTGATATACATAGTATCTGTTCAATTTATCGGCAAGCTCAGATGCATCAAGTGTATTCTTAGGGTAATAAACGACGGTATCTCCTGGTAAAATCATGTCATTCGGAAGTGGGCCGTCTCCATCGGCATCATACTGATCTTCAGAGTCTGCATAGAGCACACGGTGCATGGTAGCTTCCTCGCGCATGTCATTGTCTGCAAACAATGAGTAGAAGTAGGGTGTAGGCATAATACTACCGCTGCTCACACCATATGATGTAGTTGTTCGCTCAATCCCCGGGTAATTGAATACTTGATTCATCAAAATAGAGTGCTTATTGTTTTGCTTATCAGTCGCAAGACCAGCTGTACCCCACTGTATCGCAAAAAGCACTTCGTCGTTTACTTGATTATCATAATCAAACACATCGCTAAAGGACTGACTTCTGATATCATAAGCACCAATCGCCTGTTCAGCCAGTGAAGCCGCCTGAGTAAAGTCTGCAGTCGATCCGAAAGAAGCATAACCCTTCGTCAGATAGACTTCTGCCAGCAAATGCTGAGCAGCTCTTTTAGAAATGCGTCCGGTTTCAGGACTGTCTAGTAAGTCCGGAATGGCTGCTTCCAAATCAGCAATAATCTGCGCATAAGTCTCTTCCTCAGTCGATCTGGCATAATCCTGTCTTATGACTAAAGATTCGTCAAGCTCCAATACCACGCCACCATACTGCTGTACCAGATTAAAGAAGGCCAATGCCCTAAGCGCTCTGGCTTGGGCTATGCCATAATCCCTAGCGTCAAAGTTAGATTCACTCCATGCAATTTGATTTTCATATCTGTTAATTGCTGTATTGGCCTTACTAATAACGCTGTAGTTGTACGCCCATATAGACGTCCCTATACCTGAGTTCAGGTTGAAATAGTCATTCGTTGGTGTCAGTGAAGCCAATTCACCCTGATTGGCGAATATATCAGTACCATCGAGCTGAAAGGTATAGTCTTGATATACCAAACGTAAGCTACTGTAAATACCCACTACCAACTGATCGGCATTGTCTTGCGATATGAAATTTTCGCTAGTGATATCTGAAAATATATCTTCCTCGAGATATTCTTCACATGAATTGAGGGTCATCATACCAATTAGTATGAAACCAAGCTGTCTTATATTTCTAAATAGTTTCATTGTACCCTAGATTAATATGTTAGTTTGAGCCCGAATAGCACGGTTTGAACCGCGTATCCCATGTTGTAAGAATTCTGGAGACCAGTTTCTGGATCCGGACCCATATAGTCCGTAAATGTGAATGGGTTCTGGACATCTACCGAAAGACGTAGATTAGATAGCTTCCAGCGATCCAACATTTCCTGAGGCAGTTCATAAGCCAATCCGATGTTGCCAACACGTACAAAAGACATATCCTCATAGTACCATGGGAAACCACTGGAACCCCCATTAATACCATAGCCAGCCACAGATGGGTACTCCCCACTAGGATTCGTCGGGCTCCAATAGTTTAAGTCCAGACTATTGAATACCGCGGCATCCCCAGTTCCTATAAAGTTTTGCAAAAACTCGGAATGACCGAAAACACCCTGTCGAGCATTGATCTGAACGTTGAATTCAAAGTTCTTATAGTTGAATGTGTTAGTCATACCCGCGATCCAGTCAGGGGACTGAGCACCTAAGACCACCTTGTCTTCCTGATTGATAACCCCATCGCCATTTTGATCTACATACTTGTAATTGCCAGGTAGGAAGCCCAAGGCTTGCGCCTCATCTACTTCATCGAGCTGCCAAATACCGTCTACTTCATAGTCAAATACGGCATCAATCGGTGCACCTACCTGTAGTACCCCGTTGAGTCGAGAGTCAGTACCTACTAAGATCTGATCTACACCATCATACAATTCCAAAATTTCATTGTTATTTCTAGTGTAGTTGAGGCTGGTACGCCAAGTAAAGTCGCCGGTGCGGACGTTGACTGAGTTAAGGGTGAGTTCTACACCACTGTTTCGAACCGAACCAAAATTGCCAATGGCAGATGGCACATCATCTATGGGATCATCTCCTATTCCGGTGATGAAAGACAGTTGTCGGGCCAGGATACTTCCTTCCGTAGTTTTGTTATAATATTCAAAGCCAGCACTGACCCTATTATTCAAAATCCCAAAATCTAAGCCAAAGTTATATTCCTTGGATACCTCCCATGTCAAGTCTGTATTAGAGAGCGACTGGACGATTTTTCCGAGCCCTCCATTATCCCCAAATAAATAGTTGGACTGGGCTAGCAGTGCTAGTGAATTATAAGGATTTACAAGCTCCGCATTTCCTGCCTCACCATAGCTGAGTCTCAATTTTAGGTTGCTCAACCAATCGACATCTTGTAAAAACGGCTCTTCGCTTGCGCGCCAAGCGAATGCCGCAGAGGGAAAAAAGTCCCACTTGTTGCCGGTAGCTAACTTGGAATATCCATCATATCGACCTGTGACAGTGAATAAATACTTTTCATTAATGTTATAGTTCAATCGTGCTGCAAAAGAGGCCAATGTTTCCTTTGAAAAGAAGCTGTCAAAGTCTCTGATATCAGTTCCTCCCTCCGTATTGAAAAAAGAATACGCATCGGTATCAAAATCTCGAACCTGTATGTCACTACCCTCGAGGTTATTGTAATAAATTGACTGTATCAAGGTAGCCTTAAGGTTGTGCCCTGGCATAAGGTCAAAATCCAGATCGATGATATTGTCCCAAGTGTAGGAAGTGTTCAAATCAGACTGGTAGTAGGATTGTATACGACTAGGATCATTACGTGATGACTTGGTCAACAACCCGCGAAACTCACCAAACCGTTTCGAACTAATGTTGGGTGCAAACTGTGTTTTAAAATTGATCCAGTCAGCTGGTTTGTAAGTCAAAAACACATTGGCAATGACATCTACAGAACGGTTATTTAGGATCCAGTCACCTTGCTCTTCATATATAGGGTGAGGAAAGCGAAGATCTTGTGCATCCGGAAATAAAATAGGTTCTCCGTTATCATCGAATGGATTCACTGTAGGAGCCAAGCGAAAAGTACTTCTAAACAACTCGCGGCTACCTTGCTCTCGCTCCGAAATGGCCAGATAGGTTTTTGCTCCTACCGTGAACTGGTCCGTAATCTTCTTAGAGATGGCGGCACTCAGATTGTACCTGTCAAATTGCTCAATCCCCATGACACCCTCATCATGTAAGTAGCCAATAGACCCGTTGTAAACCAGACCATCACTACCCCCAGACATACCAAGGGTATGGCTAGTTTGGATACCTGTTTGCTGGTACAAATCCATCCAATCAGTGTACCTCCTATTAGCTACATTATCTAGTTCTTCGGCAGACACAAACTCTTGTGACCGATCAATGTTGACGTTGTTGTAATCAGCCAAAGTGAGTGACGTACCCAGCCAGGCTTCTGTGCGAAGTACCTCATCTACAGAAGCCACATACTCATCACCAGAAAACATATCGGGAACATTGGTGGCTGACCTGACACCAAAAGTAGCATCATAGGAAAACACAGTCTTGCCCTCGATACCACTTTTAGTTGTGATGATAACGACACCATTGGCCCCCCTGGAACCATAGATAGCCGTAGCAGAAGCATCCTTGAGAATGTCGATTTGATCAATATCCGCGGGGTTGAGGACGTTGATGTCTTCAAAGAAGATACCATCAACGACATACAGCGGTTGATCAGGATCACGACTAATGTCATCACTTACCCCGTCTCGTTCTCCACCTTGATTGGCGGTGATCACCGTGTTACCCCTGATTTGGATATTAATCGGTGCACCTGGCTTAGAGTTGAGGGTTCTGACATCTACGCCTGCTATCCTACCTTGTAGTGCCTGGCCGATATCCGTTTTTCGCTGTTCGGTTATCGTTTCGTTACTCACCGAGGCGACCGCCCCAGTAAGGTCACTCTTCTTTACCGAACCGTATCCTATAATGACCACCTCATTCAAACGCGTGATGGAAGTTGTCAACTGTACGCTATAATCAGAAGCTCCGGTTATTGGGATCTCTCGTGATTCAAATCCAATATAGGAAACGATCAAAGTATTGCTTTCACCATTAGGAGAAAGGATAAACTTCCCGGTTACATCCGTAATGGTTCCGATCTGCGTTCCTTTGAAAACGACCGTAGCTCCTGGAATCGGATCGCCAAGATCATCTAACACCTCACCGGATATTGTACCGGTCTGTGCCGATAGGGTCAGAGATAACCCCATGCACAATGTTGCAATCAAAAGTTTAAGCCTTTCCATGTCCAGCCTTTTTAGTTAGTAATGTTGTTTTCATGTGAAACTTGTTTTAAGTGAAATAACTTTCCAGCCAATGTAGAGCAAACCTGACGCTAGTTTAATGGACAGAAAATTCAAAATCATGGACAAATGGGGTCAAATTTTAGGAGATTATTAATTTGCCGGGAAAAGGTTGAGTTGTTTTGAGAAATTGACAAAATACTTCTACTGAAGAGGTTTAAAGTCTGCGCTAGTCGCTAGCCCTTCATATTAAAACCCCAACATGATTAGCCCTAAACAGAGACGCTATGTTCCTTTTCGACTTTCAGTACTGAGGAGTCAATGATTGAAATCTAGACTGCTCAGGGAGTGGTTTGTATTGGAGGTTACAGTTATGTGTAAGCACTCTCACATTGCGTCGCTAGGACAGATCCCAGATCACCTCAATAAGGTAATAGCTGACAAATGTGATCAAGATGATCGAAAGTATATTGAGCCAAAATCCAGCCCTCATCATATCTGGAATCCTCAAAATACCAGCGCCAAAGACAACCGCATTGGGTGGTGTGGCCACTGGCAGCATAAAAGCACAGGATGCTGCCAACGTAGCTGGCACCATGAGTATCAAAGGATGAAGTCCGAACGAACTGGCCATTGGCGCCAAGATGGGTAGAATCATGGCTGTGGTAGCAAGGTTAGAGGTGATTTCCGTTAGGAAGTTCATCGACAGCACAATAATGAAGATAATGGCGAGGGTAGGAAATCCATCTATCACATTCAGCTGATTACCCAGATACTCTGCTAATCCACTGGACTGAAAACCTTGGGCTATCGCCATACCTCCGCCGAACAAGATAATAATGCCCCAGGGTAGCTTGACCGTATCTCCCCAGTTCATCAGGGGCTTACGATCCACAGAAGACGGTATCAGAAAGAGGAGCATCGCTCCGGTCAGTGCAATAACTGTATCATCTACTCCAGGCAAATATGGTGTAATCAGATAGCTCCTGCTGATCCAGGCCAAAGCAGTTAATACAAATACCACTAGTATCCTCTTTTCTTCATATCCCAGCTTACCCAAAGCAGTGAGTTGATCTTTGATTTCAGTTAAGCCGCCAGGAAACGAACGATTAGTAATCTTGAAGGCACTTCTGGTAAGAAACAACCAGCAAATAGTGAGTAGGGTAAATGATACGGGCAGGCCTATTTTTAACCAGTCCAGGAAGGTGATTTCCTCTCCATACATCTCTGTAAAGATTCCGGCTAGGACAAGATTCGGAGGAGTACCTATCAGAGTACCGAGACCACCTATCGATGCACTGTAAGCTATCGCCAAGAGTAATGCTTTTCCAAATCGATCACCCTCCTCGTCTGTCGAAAGCTTATGATCTTTGAAGGTCGAGATGATCGCCATTCCGATAGGAAGCATCATCACAGCGGTAGCAGTGTTGGATATCCACATGGAGAGAAAAGCCGTAGCAATCATGAAGCCCAGGATGATATTACTGAGCTTAGATCCTACCGCATTGATTACCGATAGGGCGATACGGCGGTGGAGATTATACTTTTCGATCGCTATCGCAATGATAAACCCACCCATGTACAAGAAAATATATCTATGCCCATAAGCGGCGGTGGTAGCCTTGACGGTCAGTCCCTCTGTCAATGGAAACAGGATGATCGGCAACAATGCCGTGGCTGCTATCGGGATAACCTCCGTAATCCACCATATGCCAATCCAAACAGTGGTTGCTAATACGGCGTTGGCCGCAGGAGGCATCCCCTCGGGACGGAAAAGCAGCAATATCAGCAAGAATGATGCTGGGCCTGCTATCAGGCCGATTAACTTGGATGGGGTCTTATTCATGTTCTAACCACTGAGTATTTCAAATAAAGACAAAAGTCATGACATGGTAAACTACACAAGCAAGTTGCTTTTTAAACGGTAGTTGATCTCAGACAGTGTTAAGGCTGGCTGCATTTGGAATCTGCTAAAGACTTTTCTACATTAACCGAATGAACGTTCGGTCGAGTCCTGAAAATTCTGCTGATAAGCGCATTCAGATTATGGAAAGTGCGATTACCCTTTTCGTAACTCAGGGTTTTCAGCAGACCTCAATGGCCCAACTGTCCAGGTCCTCTGGAATCGCCATAGGTACAATGTACCACTACTTCAAAGGCAAGGATGAGTTGATCGAGCAGACCTATCTCTATGTCACAGAGAAGTTTGGGGCAGCCACGACTATCAGTGAGGACGAAACCAGTCTTTCATTTAAGGAGCGGTTTAGATTGGTATGGGTAAGGGCCTATACATTTTTCATCGACCACCCCAACTATTTTTTCTTCAAGGATACGCTAAACTACTCACCATTGGTCTCACAAGAGCTAAAGGATGAGGGATCAAAATATTATCAAGCGTCCATCGACCTTATTGCAGAAGGTATTGAAAAAGGGCTCTATATAAATGATCACCCGGTTGTTCTCGGGAGATGGATTTACAACTCGATCATAACAGCAACGCAAATAACGCTTAATAAGGAACTCGTCATGAACGACAAGCTTCTCGATGAATTTTTCGAGATGACATGGCGAAGCATTATCAATGAAAAATGACCTGACCATAACTAAGACAATATGAAAAAAACACTATTTCTAGCCATTTCCGTGTGCATCATGCTGGCTAGCATTTCGCTGGTTACCGCGAGATACAGCCCTAATGAAGATTTACCCCCTGAGGTCACAAAAGAATCTAGTGAAGTCACGAGCACCGAAGAAGAAAGCGAAATTGCTTTTAACAAAATGATGGATGTCCTGACCCATCAGCGATGTATGAACTGCCATCCCTCTGACAATGTGCCCAAGCAGGGTGAGGATAGCCATCCGCACAGGTTTGATATTACCAGGGTCAATAGCATGAATGCGACCAACTGCAACACCTGTCACCAGGCTTCCAATAATGACTACTCTGGAGTGCCCGGAGCACCGGAATGGTCACTGGCCCCCGAAAAAATGTATTGGGAGGGTCTCTCAAGAATTGAGATCGCTCAATCGATGATGAATCCTGAGAATAATGGCAGTCGCACCCCTGAAGACGTCATGCATCACCTGACAGAGCATGAGCTTGTCTTGTGGGCATGGGAGCCTGGAGTCGATGCTGAAGGTATCCCTAGAGAGCTACCTCCAGTACCTGTCGATGAGTACATAGAGGCAGTAAAAACCTGGATTGAGTTAGGCGCAGTAATCCCTACGGAATAATTGAACCCATTAAAAAAGACATTATGATATCATTCACTATAAATGGAAAAGCCCAGATGGTAGATGTAGAAGGTGACACGCCACTACTCTGGGTAATTAGAGATTTGCTCGACATGAAAGGCACCAAGTTTGGCTGTGGCAAAGCCGCCTGTGGTGCTTGCACCATCCATGTAGATGGTGAAGCTGTACGCTCATGCTCTTATGCCGTCAAGTATGCCGAGGGCAAGTCCATCACTACGATAGAAGGGCTTGGTACTGCTGACAATCCTCATCCTGTCCAGCAGGCGTGGATCGACGAGGTGGTACCCCAATGTGGCTACTGCCAGCCAGGGTTTATGATGGCCACTGCGGCGCTACTCAATAAAAATCCAAACCCCACTGATGAGGACATTGACAAAAACATTATCAATGTCTGTCGATGTGGCACCTACTATCGTATGAGAAAGGCGATTAAAAAAGCAGCAGAAATCAACGCATCCACAACCACTAACTCTTAGCACCATGGGAATATCTAGAAGGAAATTCGTAGTACGCACACTCCTCGGTGGAACAGGAGTTATGCTTGGAGCCGCCTATTTGGGCAGAAATTCGATTAGGAGATCCATTTATGATCTGATGGACGATCCGAATATGCTATCCTACATGGGTGACACCAGCAACCCATTGATGTGGTTTGAAATCTCCAATGACAACAGGGTGGTACTCCATAGCCCGAAGGTCGAAATGGGACAGGGTAGCTTCACCAGTATGGTGCAGATGGCTGCCGAAGAGTTAGAGATGGACATCAGTCAGATTTCGATAGTGCATGCGGAAACTTCCACCGGCAACATTGATGGTATGAGTACCGGAGGAAGTACGACCATCGCAGGTTTTTGGCAGCCTCTCAGGGAGCTCTCGGCGACTATGCGAGAAATGCTAAAATCCGAAGGTGCTAAAAAGCTTGGCGTTGATGTAAGCACGGTCACTGTTGCAAAAGGCACAATCTCAGGTGGCGGAAAAACACTAACTTATGGGGAAATTGTAGATGGTGTTGCTAATTGGGAAATCCCAGAAACTCCTGCACTGAAAGAACCAAAAGACTTCAAATTTATTGGCCAACCTGTCCCTCGCGTAGATCTTATAGATAAGGTGATTGGTACCCCAATGTTCGGTATGGACGCTACTATGCCAGGGATGCTCTACGGTGCTATCGTCAGACCAGATCGGATTGGTGCGAAATACAAAAGCTCAGACATCAGCAAAGCGCAAGGCATGCCTGGAGTAGTAAAAATTGTACAAGAGTCAGACTTTGTTGGAGTAGTTGCCAACTCAATGGTCGAAGCGGAAAACGCCAAGAAAGCCATCAAAGCCGAATGGCAGATAGATCGAAAATGGCAAACCAGTGATATAGAAGCGGCTATCAAAGTGGGAAAGGGAGAGTCTATGATCATCCAAAAAGAAGGGGATGCTGGTGGTGTGCTCAAGGATGATCAAGAAGGAGTCATCACTGCAGAGTATAAATCTCCCATAGGAGCACATGCCCAGCTAGAGCCCAATGGCGCCTTGGCCTATGTGGAGGCTGACAAGGCGACTATTATGATGTCGACACAGGTGATACAACTCACTAGAAGTGAAGTTGCCAAAAGGGTCGGGCTTGATGAAGAAAAGGTGAATCTGGTTCCTACCTACCTCGGTGGTGGGTTTGGGCGCAGACTTCATACACCTAATGCTGTACAGGCAGCAGTGCTATCTAAAGCCGTTGGCAAACCGGTGAAATGCTACTTCAATCGAAAAGAGGAATTCCAGCAAGACACTTTCCGGCCGCCTACGCATCACCAGCTCAAAGGGAAGCTCGACGGTAACGGCATGATTGAGGCCATTGAGCACAGCTTTGCTTCAGGTGATGTCATGTTCAACTCGGCAATGGTGCCAGCTATTGCGGGTACGATACTGGGAGCTGATATAGGTGCGACTAGAGGCGGGAGAATCCAATACGGAGCTATCCCTAATCACAGAGCGGTATCATGGCATGTGAGTTTACCCTTTGCCACAAGTTGGTGGAGAAGTCTGGGCCTATTGGCAAATACCTTTGCTATCGAGAGCTTCATGGATGAGTTGGCCATCCAAGCCAGTAAGGATCCGATTCAGTTTAGGCTCGATCATATTCAAGATGATGAAGCTGGACGCAGGCTCAAGACAGTGATAGAAAAGGCTAGAGATCTGGCTGACTATCAAGACACAGCCAATGGCAACAAGGCCATGGGTTTTGCGTGCTCTACTGATGCGGGTACACCGTGCGCTCATGTCGCCGAAGTGACTGTCGAGGGTAAGGAAATCAAAGTGAACAAGGTCACTTGCACTATTGATCCGGGCTATGCCGTCAATCCAGATCAAGTGAAAGCACAGTCAGAAGGATGTATTATCATGGGTATCAGCGCCTCCATGTTTGAGCGAATGTTTGTTGACGACAACCAATTGCGGCCTACTATTTATGGCCCTTATAAGATGGCGCTCATGAAAGATGCTCCAAAGGAAATCAATGTTGAAATCATCAATGGTACAGGTAAACCTGGCGCTGTGGGAGAGCCTCCATTAGGACCTATTGGTGCAGCTATCGCAAATGCGGTCTTTAGGATAACAGGTCAAAGACTGAGAGATATGCCACTTACATTGGCTTAACAGTTAAATTCAGCATGAAGCAATTCGGAGCAAAAGCTAGCAAAATACTCGTCAATCGTTATTCGCAATCTCCCAACTGGAGGGATGGGAAGTTTCAAAACCTGGCGGAGACTACCATGTCGATCAGTTTTCAGACAATCCCCAAGCTGCTGTATAAGCAGTTTTGTGAGCGGAAGGCACGAGAGCCCAAGCAGCCTATTCCGATAGTACCATTTGATAAGGAGGGCTTTCTTGCACCATCGGATAAGACTAAGGTTATCTGGTACGGGCACTCTGCCGTGTTAATGCGAATGAACAATAAAACCTTGCTCATTGATCCCATGCTGGGTCCGAACGCTTCGCCGATTGCGCCTTTTGCGACCAAGCGCTATTCCGAGAATACGCTCGACCTGATTGATGACTTCCCTACTATTGACCTGATGCTACTCACGCATGATCACTACGATCATTTGGATCTGGATAGTATCAAGAAGCTCATTCCGAAGGTCAACAAGTATTTTGTGGCTTTGGGTACAGCCCGCCATTTGATCAGCTGGGGTGTTGAGGAGAGCAAGATCACAGAATTTGACTGGTGGGATAATCAAAGCTTCGAAGGAATTGATATCACCTTCACCCCAAGCAGACATTTTTCCGGTAGGGGACTCACCGACCGAGCCAAGTCACTTTGGGGTGGATGGGTATTCAAGACTGCCAAGGAAAGTATCTACTGGAGTGGAGACGGGGGCTATGGGGATCACTTCAAGGAGGTAGGTGATAAGCTCGGCCCTTTTGATTTTGGTATGATGGAGTGCGGACAGTATGATGAGAACTGGCATCAAATCCATATGTATCCTGAAGAAGCAGTACAGGCGGCTTTAGACGCTAGTGTCAAGAAGGCTATGGCGGTGCACTGGGCAGGATTTGCGCTAGCGCAACATACATGGAAAGACCCGATTGAGCGATTTACGACAGAGGCCAATTCCAAAAAGCTCGACATACTTACACCTCAAATTGGTGAGCAGTTTGGTTTCGCTGACAAAAATGAATCTCGTTGGTGGGAAAAAATGTACTAGGGATGTATGGCTTTTCCAAAGGCTATAACGACTCACAACCGAAAATTACCTTCTCAAAGAGTGCTATCTTTAGAGTTAGTGATTACAAAGTTAGCGTCCATGATTATCTCAACATCAAAGCATCTTCCTAAGCTCTCAGACTTATATCGAATACTAAAAGCCGAGTTCCCGGCTAAACGAGTACGGCTGCAGCAAGGCCTGGGTAGCACCAAGACCATCGTGGTTCGAAAGTCTAGTTTTGTTGGTGTGCAGATCACAGCCCAAAATGATCAGCTAAGAGTTGATGGCACATTCCCCTCTATTTTCACTTCAATAATCGCCACTGTTGCACTCTGGTCCACCGGGTTTTCAAGTCCCTTCGACCGTTCAAGGATGAAGTTTGAAAGAGAGGTTTCTTCTCTTTTATCAAAAAAATTCGGCTGATGCACTAGGAGATTGCGGTAGCGGGATCATAAGAATCTAGCTTCTGGCACGATGCTTGGAAGTACACTGCTATGTGAAACCGACGCAAAGGCAACTTGCCCGAGGGTCATAAAGATTAGCGATATGAAACGTGTAGCATTAATCATTCTCGTACTAAGTGCCGCGTTGGCGGCTCAGGCGCATCACCCTAACCACCGTAGTAATAGAGGCTATGCCACAGCCAGGATTTATGCAGATGGCCCCTTTGACATCCAGGTATCGATAGACGGATATCTTGTCAACAGGCGTCCCGGCGAATGGGTCGATCTCGGGAGTTTGGCACCAGGTCGCTATGTGATAGGTGTCAAAGCCTATGGTCCAAGACAAACCAAATATACCAAGCAGGTAATTCACATAAGGCCCGGCTACCGCACAGAATATGCCGTATTCTCCAATGGTCGCAGAAGTCCATTAGTACTCAGCAGAGAAGCCATGATTCCTATCGGAAGGCCGGTGAGACATCAGCAGCGATCGCATCGCGGCAGGTATTAATCCTATCGGAAATGAATGAATCACGACAAAAGGGCTCTATAAGGAGCCCTTTTTTATTGTTCTTGCCTATATTCCTTGGCTGATAAAACAAATGTCTTGCTCGCAGGATTCTAAGTTAATATTGCATCGCTTTCCATTAAAGATCACCCCCAATCCTCTCGGCAAAAGGTTTATCTTCTTGCTTGTCCTCGTTTTCGCGGGCAATGCCACATTGGTCGCGCAAAGTCAGTCGTACATACTGTTCAATGGCACGGTCATCACCCCGAACTACACCTCCTTTTCCAATCCCAAAAAAGGTATGGCTTACTTCAAATTTGACGACCAATATATCGTCGAACTACCCTCAATCAAATACATCGAGTATGATACGCTGAGGTATCGTCTATCTGGCCTTTTTAAAGGGAACATTCAATATCAAAAAAGAACTCTAGACGGTTCTAGAATGGACATCTACAGACAGGAATATAAGAAGGTCAAGCGGTCCCCTTTCAAAAATCGTGAAAGCAATAAGGTCGAATACTTCTTCGAAAAAGATGAAGACCTCTTCAAAGTCATTACCTACAATCACCTTAAGTGGGCCATCTATGATGACCAGGAAAGTCTGTCTCACCTTAGAAAGGCAAACAAGTACAGGTGGATACAATTTGCTTCGGGGGTGATAGGTACTTTCGCTGCTATTACGGCCATCCAACAAGAAGATTTTCGGTCACCTATGGTGCTAGTATCCGTCTCACTACTGAGCCTCATCCCAGTGACGCTAGCGCAAAAGCCAAAGCGACGAATACTCTACGAGACCATCGACATCTACAATAGACCGAGGTAGGATCTTCATATTACCCTGAGTTCGACTTTAAAAACACTCCAAAATTGTCATATCGCAGTGTAGCGGAGATATCTTCTTAAAAAGGAGGAAAGAACTATATTCTCATTTCAGTTTTAAGCATTAATAAGGTTTCTCCTATCGTCGAAAAGACAATTTTGGAGTGTTTTTAAAGGTTTGATTAATCGAACTCAGGTTATTACCTTGTATTTTCAAACCTACGAGGCTTTAGTGCCCAAATCACTAACAACAAAAGATATGGGCTTTACCAACGTTCATTCATCCCGGTGAAACCTCGTAGGTCTAGCACTCTGATAGTCATGCCACGTCAGAAAAGGTTATGGATTCAAGGTCTTGCTTAACTCAGATCTGGATACAATCAGTGAGCCCTATCTGATCGACTCCCTTGACCAGTAAGTAATAACTACGCTCATTATTGATAAAGTCATCATTTTATCCGTTTTTGCCTGTCAATCCGATAAATATGAAATCACTTACACTCCTACTCTCTGCTCTGGTCTTTTTCTCCTGCAGTACGACTACCGAACAGCAAACTGCCGCAAAATTGAAAGTGGCAGTCATCAAATATCAACATGAGACCTGTACATTTTGTCCAGGTGGCGATACAGAAATAGCAGATTGGACTAAGCTCGGGCCTCCTCTGAGTGGCGAGGAGTTGCTCAAATCTGGCAACTATATTCGAGGCTTTGTCAATCGCGCCAGGAGCTATCCTGATATTGAGCTCATTGGCATCACCTCCCCAGTCGATGTTTTTGGCGGTAGCTCTAGAAGCTGGAATAGTAAAGAGAGCTTCGAGCATTTCATGGGTAAGATCATAGAGGAACTCAAGGCCAATATGCCACTGGATGGAGTCTATCTTGCACTACATGGGGCGATGGCAGTGCGGGATATACCAAAGCCAGAGGCCGAGATCGCCAAGCGGGTCAGAGAGTTGGTGGGTCCAGATATACCTATTGTCGGCACCTTCGATTTGCATGGCAATGAGGATGGTGACTTTTTGGCGTATGCCAACGGGGCGTTCGTTACAAAACGATATCCGCACTACGACTCCTATCTACAGGGAGAGCGAGCTGCCTACTTCATCAGAGAAATGATACAGGGTAGGTATATCTCTACTACCGCAAGTCGCAAACCGCCAGTCATTACGGGTACGGTGCTGCAGTGGACGGGACAGTCACCCTCTATGGACATCATGGAGCGTGGCAGAAGGTGGGAAGCACGTCTGCCTGATGTGTTCGTCAGCGTTTTCTATGGTTTTCCATGGTCGGATGTACCAGACGTAGGAGCTACTGTGCACGTCATGACTAATGGCGATCAAGACTTAGCTGACTCTATCGCCAATGATATGGAAGAATTCATTTGGCGGGTACGAGAGGACTTTGCTTTAGGTCAATATCCCATGCCGAAGGAGGCTGTGGCCCAGGTCAAAACGGCTATCGACGCTGGTCGCACGCCAGTCGTATTGGGGGACTATTCCGATAGGCCGGGAGACGCCACCTGGATACTCGACGAGCTAATCAAACAGGAAGTATCGGGAGTGCTCTATGGTGCGCTCACAGATGCCAATGTACTAGAGCAACTCGAAGTATCCGAAGCTCAACCCGGAGACGACTTTGACATGATGGTAGGCGGCTATACCGGCGATCAAGCCGGGGGGAAGGTCAGAATTCAAGGCAAACTCAAATACTTCGGTCCTTTCCGAGGGTATGACAAAACTGCTATCGTCGAGTTTGGAGATGGCAATGCACTCTTCATCACACCGACCTATGAGCAGCTGCTCTATCCTGAACAAATGCGTGTAGGTGGAATTAACCCTGACGACTACCAGGTGTTTGTTGTGAAATCACGAGTACACTTCAGACGAGGTTTTGATGAGACAGGCTATGCAAAAGAAGTGATTGTGGTGGACGCTCCAGGTGACTGGTTTGGCACTATTCGTCTCGATGCGCTAGACTATCAATATGCGCCGATCGACAAGCTTTATCCATTTGATGGCAGTGTTCAGTAACTTTAGGTAGCAACAAATAATAATCCTTATCATGAAGAAGAAGATTTTTTTAGGGTTTTTGGCATTTTTTGTCATCGTAGTAGGTTTCATGGCCTATTCGGTGCTGACCACTCGGTCACACAGCCCACTAGAAGAAGTAAGCGGATCAGCCAATGGACTAGATGTCTCGGTGAGTTACTGTCGCCCTTACAAGAAGGGACGTTTAATATTTGGTGATGAAGCCGATGATGCCCTCGTACCGCATGGCAAGTATTGGAGATTGGGTGCGAATGATGCGACGGAAATCACTTTCAGCAAGCCGGTCACCTTCGGAGGACAAGCCGTCGATGCTGGTCGGTATAGAATGTATGCCGTACCGGATGCTGACAGCTGGAAAATCACACTAAACTCAGAGCTCGGTGAATTCGGCTATTTCGATCCGAATAAAGAGATGGATGTGGTGAGCATAGATGCTCCAACAAGTCAAAGTGGTGATGAGGTAGAGCAATTTACCATTCAACTAATGACCGCAGGAGCTGGCATGGGATTAGAGTTCTCTTGGGACAATACCAAGGTGGTCGTACCTGTAGCCGCCCAATAGTATTGCGAGTACTTAAGGCACTCGGCATTATGATTGGTACACTGGTCTTCTTAGGACTGGTGTACTACATCATTGGTTTGATTCAGTATCGTCTCAATGTAATGGATGTGGAGGAGTACGAGCCAGTCTCTACACTCGTCGTACCCGAAAATCCTGTTACTCGGGCCAAGTATCCCTTCGTGGATGTGCATAATCATCAATGGATCATGCCGATCCAGGACCTGGATAAGCTAGTAGCAGAGATGGATGACCTCAACATGGGCGTAATGGTCAACCTTAGCGGATTTCGCGGCAAGGTACTCGAATGGTCCCTTGACAATGTCAAAGAAAACTACGCTGACAGGTTCAGCCTATTTGTCAATATCAACTTTGAGCTGGTAGATGATGAGGGATGGCCTGAGATCGTACTGGATCAAATCCAAACCGGTTATGATTTGGGTGCCAGAGGTCTGAAAGTCTACAAGGAATTCGGGTTAAACGATACTGACAATGAAGGTAATCGTATCCAGGTCAATGATCCGCGTATTGATCCCGTCTGGGAAAAGTGTGCTGAACTTGGCATCCCCGTTCTCATCCATACAGGCGAACCAGCCTCTTTCTGGAACCCCAAAGATAAGAATAACGAGCGCTGGCTTGAGCTGAAGCAGAAGCCCGGGCGCTATCGCGCACATGAGGATTACCCTCCATTTGAGGAAATCATGGCCGAGCAGCATGATATTTTTCGCAAGCATCCCAATACGACCTTCATCAACGCCCATCTCGGTTGGTATGGCAATGACCTGGCCAAGCTAGGCGCACTAATGGACGAAATGCCGAATGTTTACACTGAAATCGGTGCAGTACTCGCAGAACTGGGTCGCCAGCCGCGCTTCGCCAGACAATGGATGGTTGATTATCAGGACAGGGTGCTTTTCGGTAAGGACTCCTACAAAAAGGAGGAGTACTACACTTATTTCAGGGTACTGGAGACTACAGATGAGTACTTCGACTACTACCGTAAACGTCACGCCCACTGGAAGATGTACGGGCTAGACCTACCTGATACAGTGCTACAGAAGCTGTACTACAAGAATGCACTGAAAGTGATACCAGACTTGGATGAGCGTCTGTTTGAGACAGAATAACCTTCCTACGAGCTAGACTAAAGCTCTCCTCAATTTTCCTAAGGTAGTCCTTTGGATCATGTCTTGGCTGTCACGCCAACCTCCCAAGGAATGTGCGATATCGCATGACATGACAATAATCAAGTGCCTCTTATGATGGATGTGCTTTGTTTATAGTAAGTGCCAACGGACATTCGCATTTAGGAATAATCTCAAGAGGAGGATTGATAAATGTCACACGCTTTTACAAGTGAAGGCCCTCAACACTCGCCCAGGACTTCATTAAGAGTTGGGAGACTTTTAATGTTCGGCATAGTTGTTCTCTTTTCGACCTTCCCTTGCTCTGCACAGGTCAGTAGCAGTGACGCTGATTCCAGCAATACCCAAACAAAAACTGCGGCTTATCTCAACAGGCTCATTACAGAAACCACAGAGGAGGTCTTGAGGAAGTCGAGCTATGTAGATGATCTAGAGATAAGCGAGCTGATCGTCAATGCGATGATCTCGAAGCATGGCAATGACTTCTTTGATTACTTCGTCTCTGGCTTTGACTGGCCCGATATCGAAGGTAGCTTCATTATCGTCATTTCAGAGCGGCCGTTCCGCACTAATACCACATTTATAGAAATCAAGGTAAACGATCTGGAAGTGTTCAAAACAGTGCTCCAGCCTCGAAACACCTATCTGGAGGAGCTGGCGGCCTACACTCAGGCGACTACTGCAAAATACATCCTTAACTATCACCAAATCATGAGCGACCTGGATGGAGCCGACCGCTCTGGTACAGGTATTTATTGAATCAAAAATCATGAAGAATCTAAAAAAGAATCTAGCTGTCTTTCTGTTTGCTCTATTGGTATCCAGTCCACTACAAGCGCAGGACTTGAAGTACAAACCAATCAATCCTGCTTTCGGAGGAGATAGCTTCAATTATAGTTGGCTGCTAAGTCAGGCACAAGCTCAAAACGATTTTTCCGAAGACCCAAATGCATCGCTCTTCGACTCTGATCCCTTGTTAGATTTTCAAGATGATCTCAACAGGCAGATACTTAGTCAGTTGAGCAGGTCCTTGATCAGCGACCTGTTCGGAGAAAATGGAGAACTCAATGAAGGTGTTTTTGAAATCGGAAATTATCAGATTGAGATTATCAATGGTATTGATGGAGTCAACATTGGCATTTTGGACGTGCTGACGGGATCGACTACTACCGTAACTGTCCCCTCATACTGATGAAGCCCCTCCAAATCATTCTCATCACACTGATCCTCACAGGGTGCAGCCAGTACTTCTACCAACCTATGCGCACTTCACAGTCAAGGTTGGGTGCAGAATCACTACAACACAAGACCCTTAGATCTTTGCCTGAACCTGAAGAACAAATCGTGGTAGCGGTTTACAAATTCAAAGACCAAACAGGGCAATACAAGGATACGGAATTAGGTACTAGCTGGTCAACAGCTGTTACTCAAGGAGCAACGTCTATCCTACTCAGGGCACTAGAGGAGTCGAATTGGTTTGTTCCCATCGAAAGAGAGGGACTCAACAATCTCCTCAACGAGCGAAAAATCATTCGATCAAGCAGGAGTGGTTATGAGGCTAACGAAGATAACCAGCCGCTCATTCCTCCACTATTATTTGGCGGTATCCTGTTGGAGGGCGGGGTGATCTCATTTGATTCGAACCTGATGACCGGTGGTGCTGGGGCCAGATATTTTGGTACAGGAGCATCCGGACAATATCGGGTAGATCGCATTACGATTTATCTCAGGGCGATTTCTACGAGTAACGGCAGGATACTCAAAACGGTCTACACCTCAAAGACCATTTTGTCCCAGCAAGTGGACGTAGGTATTTTCAAGTTTGTCGACTTTCAGAGATTATTAGAAGCAGAAACAGGTTTTACGTACAATGAACCTAGCGAAATGGCCGTCAGGGAAGCGATTGAAAAAGCGGTCATCAGCCTCGTTATCGAAGGTGCCATTGATGGCCTGTGGAAGTTCAAGAATCCAGAGGATCTCAATCATGAGGTGGTCTCAACTTACCAAGCTGAGAAAAAGCAAAATGTCATCACTGATGTATTTGGTGCAAGTGCTGAGCCACGTCGCACAAATCTCTCCCTCGGGCTTCACGCCGGTGGCTGGTACTATGCCGGAGACTATGAGGGTTCGAAGCTGTTCCCGGGAGGTGGTGCCAGCGTACAGCTGTATTCCAATCGTCCGATAGCACTTAACCTGTCTGTTGGTTACGGTACTGTCGGCACACAAGACAGCTATCAGGCAGACCTTCTCCTTTCTGAAATCACAGCCAACTATCGTTGGTTTCCAAAACTCCAATCTACCCCCTATCTGAGGCTGGGGCTAGGAAGCGCTTTTGAGATCAAGAACAACCTTGATGGAGAGCAATCTGCGACCACTTTTAGCAAGACTTATCCCTTTGCGGTAGCGGAGCTTGGTTATGAATATCTACTAAAGGATCGCCTTGGCCTAACGGCAGGAGCCACCTATCGGTATGGTCTAAAAGATGACCTGGATAGGCAAGAGCAAGGCAATTACAATGATGCTCTATGGGAATGGAAAGTTGGACTCAACTACTATCTCCAAAGAGCCAGAAACAAGAAAGAATAAATGATACGACCATGGATCTATTGCGCACCCAACTCATAAAATTGATTTTGTTGTTCTCGGTCTCATTTCTACTCAATGCTTGCACCGAAGACAAAATTCTTATTCGGGAATATGGCTCCCTTTCAGGAACTGTAATTGATAGCTTTGATGACCAACCGCTCGCGAACGTTGAAATCAATACTAACCCAAGCTCCAGTGTGGTTTTCTCCGATAGTCTGGGTCGCTTTTCCATCAACGAAATAGTCGTAGGGGAATATGCTTTTAACGCCCAGCTCATTGGTTATGCCAGGGCTTTTGTCAATGCCAGCATCGCCAGACAAGTGTCCACGGAGGTCACTATCCGTATGGACAGAACAACTGCTGTGCCTGAGGCAGCCTACAATCCGGTACCAGCAACAGGTGCTAACCAGCAGCCGAGAAACCTGTCCTTGACTTGGAATACAACACCGCTATTAAACGACAGTCTCATTTACGATCTTCACATTTATGAGTCAAACGTAGACACTGCCGTATTCTCATTGGTTGACAGCCCTGACACGGTAGCGGAGGTGCTGGGTCTAAGGTATGAGACCACTTACTTCTGGCAAGTCACCACCAGATCACTTAGCGGTGGTGAGGCCAAAAGCAGTCTATGGAACTTTACCGTCCTCGACTTTCCCGACAATCGCTTTGTGTTCACTTCCAACATTGATGGCAACTATCAGGTGCACTCCTCCAATGATAGCTCAACACAGAAAATCCAAATCACCCGCACACCATACAATAGCTTGAGTCCAATGTTTAGCACTGACCGAAAGGAAATTGCCTACAGCGCCAATCAGGACCTAGACTACCATGTTTTTATTATGGACTACAGAGGCCAAAATCCTAAAAAAGTAACCTCCGTTCCTATAGCAGGCTTTCATAGCGACGGTTCTGAGTTTTGCTGGTGGCCAGATAATGGTGGCTTTATCTACAGTCACTACAACCAATTGTACAGCATAGACAGACATGGTGCCAATCTCAAGACCATTGCTAATGCCCCTTCAGATATGAACTTTGGCAACAGCGACTACTCACAAACCACGGATAAAATCGTAGTACAAACTGTTGGTGTATCTAAGAGCGCTGGAGAGCTCTATCTTATGAATGCTGATGGAACAGATGTGGAACAGATCTTGGATGACTTACCAGGAATCGTTGAGAATCCCACTTTTTCGATTGATGGCAGGCAAGTCATGTATACGCGGGACGTCTCCGGATTTGAGTCGGAAGAAGGCCGACAGCTTGATGCCGATATCTTTCTTCTCAACATTAGAACTGGGGTTTCGACCAATGTATCCAACAATAAACCTTCGGGTACGAACGATCTAAAACCACGCTTCTCGCCTTTCGGGTCAGAAATAATATTTACCAACGTACTCAACGATGGTAGTGGCAGCCCGACGATTATGGTAATGGGAGTGGATGGCAGGGATAGACGGATCCTCTTCGAGAATGCAGATATGCCCAATTGGAAATGATAAGTAGCTGCTGTTGCGTAACCGACCAATGCCCGGGGTATACCTTGAGAAAGGTACATGATCACCTGCTGACTGAGCGCCAGTCTTGTCAACTAGACGCGCATCGCATAGAGCTGATGTATAGTCGCGGGGAAAGTATATGTAAGGAGGGTTCATTTGCTTCTAGTGTCATCTGCATCCGCTCCGGACTGGTTAAAATTTTTAAGAAGGACACCCAGTCCTCTACCACTCTCCTACTCAAAAAGAAGGGTGACATCATAGGGTTACAATCTCTCTATGGCAAGGGGGTCTATCATTTCTCCTCAGAGGCCCTATCAGAAACAGAAGCCTGTCTGATAGATATTTCCATTTTCAAGAAGTTGATATCGGAAAACACAGCTTTCGCATCCGAAATGATCTACTATATCAATAAGGATATGGTAGAAATGCTTGAAAGATTGCACTCCTTTTCAACTAAAAATATTCATGGCAGATTGGCTGGACTTCTAATCTATTTGAAAGAGACCATTTATGAGTCTAACCCATTTTTTCTTACGCTACATAAAACCGACTTAGCAGAAATACTTGGCACATCGAAGGAGAGTATATCGAGGGTTTTCAAAGAGCTCAAGTCTGACGGGATCATCAAAGAGTCTAATCATCTTATCAGCATCCTAGATCCAAAAAGGCTAAGCATGATTAGCCAAACAGGGTAGCGACTCCAAGAGCCGTCAGTTATCTTCTCTCATTGAAGCACCGTCACTCTACAGTAGAAAGACTCATATCCCAATGTAAGGGTGAAGTGATACTGCCGATTCATTTTATCAATTCAGGAGTTGATAGATATCAAAAAGCCACTTGATCCATCGAACAGCAAAATGACCCTTTTTCATTTATGCTCTAAGTACATTGATGACGTATCTAATGGCCAAAAAGAGTAGTCTCGATAGTCAAAGGATACTTCAAAAAATGTTCAACGATTAATTCTATTAACATGAAAAATCTACTGTTAATTGGTTTGTTCCTTCTGGTAACCTCTGTTGGTTATGGACAGGATGGCAATGATTCCGACGTAAATCAAACAGGAGTTGATCATTTTGCGCTAACAACACAAGATGGTTCGCTCAACACAGGACTACAAGTCCAAACTGGATTGTCACAGGATGCATACATCTATCAGACAGGTGTATCAAATAGTGCCACTCAGCGACAGGGTAGTATGATCTCTATGGGAAACTACGCACTCTCCAGTCAGAAGGGTGAGTCTAACTGGTCCTCTCAAGATCAAACTGGCTTTTTCACCTCATTCAATGAAGCATTTATCTATCAGGACGAGTACACTGCTTGGGGTCTACCATACCCCACCTTCAATAGAGCAAGCCAAACTCAAAGAGGTACAGGTAACCATGCCTTGATCAGTCAAAGGAAGGATCGCAATGATTTTGGCCAGGATCAAGAGGGCAAGAGTAATTATGCTGAAGCCTACGCGTACAACTCAGACAACTTTTCAAGACAGCTGCAGAAAGGTAATAGCAACTACAGTATGGTAAAACTTGCTGGTGATGAGAACGTTTCAAATGTCGAACAAGAAGGCAATGAAAACTACTCATATCTAAGAACCGTCAATGGTAATCTCAATGAGTTTTTGGTTGACCAGAACGGCAATTACAACATCGCCACAGCGGAAGTAGCTGCAGGAGGAGATGAAAACAAGGCAGTCATTGTGCAGGATGGTGAAAGTAACAAGGCGGGATTTAACCCAAGTTACTCTGGTGACCCTGGTATATTCCAAGATGGTGATGAAAATATAGGCGTAATCTATCAGGAAGGTGATTTCAATGATGCTCAAATTAAGCAAGTGGGCGACCTTAACCGCGCGGTTGAAATTCAAAAAGGAGAAGCCAACCTTGCAAGAACTAACCAGTCTGGTGATTATAGCAAAGCATTGCAAATCCAGCTAGGTGATGAAAACGACGCTTATATACTACAGGTAGGTACCGGAAGCGGAGAGGATGATTACAATCTTGCAGCTCAGCTGCAGCTTGGTAATGATAACCTCGCAGGTATTGCGCAAGTTGGCAAGGGTAACATCGCTCTACAAGGTCAACTCGGTGACGATAACTTGGCCGGTATTGCTCAAATGGGCGCAGATAATACTGCACTCCAAGGTCAAATGGGAACTAACGTAGCTGGTATCTTCCAACTTGGAACTGACAACTGTGCTGCACAACTACAGTTTGGTGAAGACAATACTGCCATTACTACTCAGCTGGGACATTTCAATGAGAGCTTGCAACTGCAAACTGGAACTGATAATTTCTCACTTCACATGCAGAGTGGTCTAGGCAATAGCGCCAATACTATTCAAACTGGTATGAGCAACGTCTCACATATATTCCAATCCAATTAGGTAGGAATTTTTCTATAGCAAGGAGACCATTCCTCTAGAATGGTCTCCACTTTCAAAATGAACAAGCTATTAAAAATATTGACTCTCTTCCCGATCCTCCTGATCTCATCTGTTGAAGCTCAAATCTCAACTTCTGAGCAAGAGGTGAAGTCAATTGATGTTTGGGAACAGGTTTTGAACAATCAAAATGAAGAGGTTTTTCCACCACAGATAGACTCAAAAAGCCTTCCAGTATACTCAGTACCCCAATACCCCAATCTTACTCAGCTCATCCAACAAGGGCAACTCAATGAAATTCGAGCCACTCAACAAGGTGTGGCCAATACCATACTTGTCAATCAATTTGGTATAGGCAATCAAAGTGACATTAGTGAAAAGGGCGACTTTATCTCTGCTACTATCCTGCAACTAGGCCATGATAATACCGTATTTCAAGAGCTCGGCGACAGCTACAATACCTACCACATCCTACAAAGAGGTTATGATCACGAAGTTATTGACCGAGGATTCAACACAGATAATCCTGGGTATACTATCAGACAGGAAGGCCTGGTAGGCATGAAAGTGATCATTCGTCATCGATAAGCTCAGACCTCACAGAGATCAGCGAACTTTCAGGTCTACTTGATCTACCAGAGACGTATTACCATTTCAGGGTACTAGAGGTCACAGATGATCACTGTGTGACTACTACTTGCTACACACGTCACACCCTATCGGAAAATGCATGGCCTAACCCGATAGTATCTTGCAGAAGCTGTACTGCAAGAATGCACTGAAAGTGATCCCAGACTTGGATGAGGGATTGTTTGATACTTCTTTAGGCACCAACAATTGATTTTATGGGTAGTTTGGGTATATTTTTAAGGTATGGATGAAGTTATCAAAACACTAATTTCGGAAATCGCGGAGATGCAGGTGGATGCGAAAAGAGATCGGGAAAACACTCAAAAAGCGCTTCTAGCTTTCAATGAAGAATTGAAAAACATCCAATATCGAGAGGATCAAATTATGGAGCGGCTAAAAGATATTCTAAAGAGGCTGAACTGATCACTTCCATCTCCCAAGGGGTTGAGAAACCCCGTCTAATACTCCGCGACAAACCAATCAATATACTCCCTGATTCTTGTGATGAGATAATAAGGAAGATTAAGTAAAATAAATGAGCGCCCGGCAGGGGTCTTCACATTCTGTACGTGCAATTTCCCAGCATACAGTCTGATCGCATAATGGTGATCGGCTACTTCCATAAATTGATGTAGCGATCTCAGCTTTCCAAATGGCCCGGACTTCACCTCTATTGGCATGAGGTACTGGCCATGAAGCAGCACCAGATCCAGCTCCGACTGTGCACCAGACTTTTGACGCACCCAAAACATGGGTTGAAACAGCGGATCATAATGGATAGACATCAACTGCTGCGTCACCATATGTTGGATGACCTTACCTCGGTATATACCATTGAGGTCTTGCAAGCCAATCAGCTCCTTTTGTATACCAAGGGCATAGTTGAGTAGCCCTGTATCAAGGTATTGTAAACGAGGGGCTTTCTTGATATCCTCCATAGCCGGAACGGAAGCCTCTGTGGTAGGATAGATCAGTTGTATGATGCGTGCCTGCTGCAAAGCATGCATCGCCTCACCGACCTCTCTGGATCTGTAGTTCGACCCTCCGAAATTTTGAAAAACAATGCGTTGATCAGCTACCTTAGGTGCTGTACGAATGATGTGTCTAATGATCTTTTGCTCAGTCGCATTGCGAGCATACTTGACGACATCATCACTGTAAGACTTAATCAATCCGCTATAATAGGGTTGAAGCTGTCCGTAATCTTGATGATTCGCGAATCGTGCTACGATATCCGGCATCCCACCCACTATCGAAAATTCATTGAAAAGCCGAAGCAACTTTTCATGAGCATAATCTGCTATCGGTAAGGTTCGAAGTAGCTGCAAGGCCTGCTCCTCTCCTTTGGCTCCCAAGTATTCTTCGAACTCCAGGGGTCCCAAGCTCAGGTACTCCACTCTACCTACCGGAAAGCTTGGCACCTCGGCTAGTGCATGCTCTAAAAGAGAGCCCGCGGCTATCAAATCTAAATCAGGATAGTCTTCATTGATATATCTTAACCATCCAATCACTTTGGGCACCTGCTGGATTTCATCAATAAACAATAACGTGCTACCACGAGAGATACTTACCCCTTTGTCCAAGAGCAGGGCTTGTAGCGCTGTATCCAACCGATCATCTTCAAAAAAACGACTGTCTTTTGTTCGCTCTAGATTGAGATAAATGTATTGATCATAATATTTGGCAAACTGATCGATCAATGTAGTTTTTCCAACCTGTCTTGCACCTCTGATTATCAGGGGTTTATGTCCTACTCTAGCCTTCCAATTTAGTAGTTCTCCAATAGCACTTCGAGAAATCATTGTAACATATTCAGGGTAAATATTTAGTAATTATGTAATAGATTAGGGGTAAATATATGGAAATATTGTAACAGATTCAGGGTAAATATTCATGAGTCTTGTAACGGATTGAGGGTAAATGCAAGGGCATGAACCGTTTCAACGCTTTGCTACATCAATAAAGGCCATCTAATTCGTCAGTCTTCAAGAACCGCTACGCAAGTCCGACACCACCTCAAACCTTCTAGTCGAGCTATTGCCCATAGCATCAACTATCGTCACGCGGTACTCACCCATGGGGAGTGCCATGGACTGCTTATGATCTTGCTGCGTAGATCCGATGTACTCATCGTTGAGGTGCCAGAAGAGCTCGGCAGACCTATCCTGATGTGAGGCTTCTATCACCACCTGGCTCGTCTCCCCGGCCAGTTTCCGAGGAATGAAAATCTTGGAACCGGGCTTGGGATAATTGATTGCCAGTACATCCGTAAGCTCCATGCCACAACCCTCCAGTGGTGACGGCTTACCCTGATAACCAGAATGATGTTGACCGTAATAGTATCCCTGCGTCGAGGGGAGTATGAATACAGATTTCTCAATCGCCTTAGCAGAAGGGTAGCAATCTCTATTGACCTGGTAGGTACCTGTCTGATCCAGCCAGAGCGGCACATGATATGCACAGACTCCTGAATTTTCCGCTTTTTGGCCAAGCTTCATTGCCTTCACCTCGGGACAGTTGGGACCTGCTAGACTTCCTGAGACTACACAAACCTCCTTCGAAATAGAAAAAGGCTCCAACCCTACTAACCAACTGGGATCGTGTGGTGAAAGTCGGATCAGCTCGTTCAAAATAGGACCGGCAGCCGTGGCTCCCGTCATGCCGGCTCGTCCCTCTCCATCTGCATTGCCTACCCATACGGCCACCAGCACCTCACCATTGAGCCCAACAGCCCAGGCGTCCCGAAATCCGAAGCTGGTACCGGTCTTCCAAGCCAGCACCTGACTGGAATTAAAATTTTGCCAGTGCTCATCTGAACCTGGTCGCTTGAGTTCGGTCATCGCATTGAAAGTATGCCAGATACTGATTTCTTCCAAGTCAACGTCCGGTCGACGTTCTTTTGTAAAGTCATAGGAAATACTGAGGTTGTATTCGTTGGCCAACTTTCGGTACATACTGAAGTAGGCTTGTGCCAGCTCCCAGAGCTTCACTTCCGCCCCACCGAGGATCATCGTGAGGCCATAATGACCCGGTGGCTCATTCAGGGTACTGATACCCAATCCACCCAACTTGTGATGGAAGCGCTCATAGCTATAGTCCTTGAGCAGATGAGCAAAAGGAATGTTTAAGGACATAGCCAATGCCTGATCGGCGCTGACCATACCCTGATAGCCGCGACTGAAGTTTTTAGGACTGTAGCCCCCAAAAAAAGAGGGAATATCAGTCAGTAGTGTCGCAGGAAGTATCTGTCCATCAGAAAGTGCGGCGGCATACAGGAATGGTTTCAGAATACTCCCACTACTTCTAGCTTTTTGTATCACGTCTACCTGATGACCGTCTGCACCTCGATCACTCGTATTCCCGACATAGGACAGCACCTGACCGTTATCCAAGTCTACGACGAGCACGGCCAGATTATCTATCCCATTGCCTTTCAATATCTGGTGCTTTCGCTCAACTACTTCCGTGACGCGCTCCTGCCAAAAAGGGTCAATGGTGGTATGCGTAGGTTCACCGTTTTTGACTTCTCGGATCGTGGTGAGCAGATGTGGCGCTTTTTGCGGGATATCGTAGGGTGTTCCCGGTAGGGGCTCCTCGAGACTCAGCTCCAACTCCAGGCTATCAATGTACCCTCTGCTATGAATCTTACGCAGTAAAAAATCTCTTTTTCTACGCAATGCCTCTTGGCCAGTCCCTGGATAAATATCCCCTGGCTGGTTGGGCAGGACGGCCAAGGAGGTACTTTCGGCCCATGACAGCAGGTGGGGTGCGCGCCGGAAGTACCGCCAGGAAGCGGCTTCCACTCCCACTACATTGCCTCCGAAAGGAGCCATGGAAGCGTACCTCTTCAGGATTTCGTCCTTCGACCAATGAAGCTCCAATCGGATGGCCATTGCGATCTCCTTCAGCTTCTGGATTGGCGTACGCTCCCTTCGCTCTATCATCCGCGCCACCTGCATGGTGATTGTACTCGCCCCGCTCACTACTCGTCCAGCGGACACATTCTGGTAAGTGGCTCTCGCTATCGCAAATGGGTTGATCCCAGGGTGACGGTAGAAGTATTCATCTTCAAAAAGCAGCATGGATATGCGCAACTTCGAAGGGACAGAATCCGGCTTTGGAAACCGCCACTGCTCATCCGCAGCTATGGAAGCGCTTAGTAAGTTGCCTTGGCTATCATTGAGCACCGTAGATAGCGGATCGGGCTCCTCCTCAGGCGGGATGGCAATGAAGATGAGGCAAAATAGTAGTGGCAGGCCCCAAATGAGCTGCTTCCACCTTTTCCCTATTTTTTGCGATAGCCTCAAACTAGATTACTCATAAACAGTCACCCACTTACCGGCATCCTTAGCGTGGATAGATGCTTTGTACATGGCCTCTGCGTAGGGGCCTGGCAGGTAGTACCTACCGGGATAAGCCGCCGTAACGCTCACCTTGAAGGTCTTGCTCTCCTTTGACTGCAAGTGGAAGTAAGTGTAAACACGATCATCCCGCACATCCTGATAGTCGTAGGTATCGTACTCATCCGTCATCTGATCATTGAGTCGATCATTTTGGATCTCCCAACCCGAGGGCAGAATATGCGAGAGTGCTATGTCCCTCACTGCTCCATATTGGTACTCATTGCTCACTGTCACCAGCACATCAAAGCTCTCACCCATCGGTAGGGAATCAATCTGCACTGGGCGGCCCACAGGCGTCACATACCTAACCTTGATGCCAAGATCTGATTGATCCACTACTTCGGCACCTGGCTTGGGTGTCCCAGTTACCGTCAGCGTGGCAAATAGGGTAGCCTCTCCTTTATTGGTGATACTCAGCTTATCTCCATCTGCTACATCAATGGCTGACCGGTAGATGGCCTTTTCTGCCTGCCAACTGGTACTTGTAGTGCCATAACTGATATCTGCTTCAAGTGGTCTATCAGCGTCGTTTGAGGCAACATACTTGCCAATCGCAAGTAGCGAATAAGCCGTCTCCTGTGTACTCATCCACTCGCCACTCGACAACTGATCCGAAAGCTGCTGGATCACCTTGAAGGCTTCCTCATTGTCCTCCAGATAGACGTAAGTTTCTAATAGTATAGCCAAGTCCCGATGATACGAGCCGTAGCTATAGTAATAATCAGTGTAGGACTTCTTTACGAGTTTTTTGTCAGAGCTGGAAATCAACGCTCGAGCAGCATCTTTTCGCCCTATGGCAGCATAAGCAGCCGCCAGCTTACACAGCGACTCATATGAATTACCAGAGCTACTCCTCAGTCTGTTCATTGCGCCAAGCTCAGGGTATCCAGCTATCGCCAATGTGAATAGTCGGTACGATTGTATCAAATCACTGTCCCAATGATCTGTCGATTTAGTCCATTGGCTGGCTTTACTCTTCTGAAACTTCCTGAGCCCATTGACGAGATCGGAGGGTACAGTATAGCCCATTTTTTGTGCTTCAATGAGGAAATGATAGGCGTAGCTTGAGCCCCAGCTGTTGGTATAAGTCGACCCGGGCCAATAACTCATACCACCTCCGGAAGTCTGGAATCGGGCTAATTGCTTGATTGCTGCCTGGACGTTGGATTCTGTTTTAACCCTTTGCTCGTTGGTGAGCTCGGTGACTTGTCCTAAGAATAATTGTGGAAATACGGCAGATACCGTCTGCTCGATACATCCATGAGGATACCGCATAAGGTAGTTGAGACGCTGCTCAATGTTGATAGAGGGGATAGACGCCACTTCTAACGAAACCTCGTTGGTTCCTTCCATACCAAGCAGGTCGATATCCAGCTCCTCGCTTTCTCCCTTATGGATCTGCATCACCTTTACGATAGTCTGCGGGGTGTTGGGTGCTCGAGAAACAATATTGATCTTATGCTCGGCAGTTTCTCTTCCAGACCTACCGGAAATGATGATCTGACCTTTGCCAATCCGCTCGGCCACTTGTAGATCAAAATACAGTGTGCCACTTTCCTTATCCAGCTTGATGGATTGCTTACTGTCACCGGATAGCTTTAGTACACCATCAACCTTGACTTCTATGTCAGCTGATTCGATCTGATCTACATAGCGAAATACATTTACCGGTAGGCTCATGCGCTCACCAGGCCCTACGACCCGCGGCATGGTGCCTTGTACCATGAGTGGCTTGACGACTGGTGTGGTAACATCAGCACTACCGTAAGTCTGATCCAGTCCCGCCACGAGCATCGTCTTGACAGAGCCAATATACTCTGGCATGACATAGCTATGGTCAGCGGTCTCGCCGGGTGCCAGATAGTAGGGGCCCATGAATTTGACCACAGGCTTAAACCGATTTTCCTGCATATTCTCATTCTCATTCAAGCCTCCTTCACCACCACCGACAGCCAGCAGTCGCTCCAGCTTACCGCCATAAGCACCAATGACGTCATCATAAAGATCCCAGGTCTTCACCCCTATGGCTTCCTTGCTATAAAAATGATCCCAGGGCTGAGGAGTGTTGAAATTGGTGATGTCGAGCAGGCCTTCATCCACTACGGCAATGGTGTACGACATGGGCTGATCATTGTCTTCTGACACCTCAAACTCGACTAACTCGCCTGGTTCGATTTCATCCTGCATGGTAATCACAGGGCTTAATTTAGTAAGCGGATCGAAAACCTTGATGGGTGCAATACCGTAAAGCCGAATCGGCAAATCATTGACAGTCTGTCCATGTGGCTGTAGAAGTGTAACATGGAGATATACGTTGGGAGCCATAGCTGCAGCCGCGGGTATCTCAAAAGAAGTCCATTCCTTCTCAGTCTTAACCCAAAAGTTTTCCAGGACCTGACTACCATTCTCTATACTAACCAAGGCATTGCCCTCGAGACTACCTCGCATCATCACCTTGATCGTCTCACCAACAGCGTATTCCGATTTGTCAGTACTCACCTCCAGTGAAGTGGCACCTAGGCTACTGCCCTCTTCCCCTCCATACCACGACGTATAGAAGACCTGGCTTGCGGAGTGGCCCGACACAGGGTCTTTCACTACAGCAATGAACCTACCCCAGCTCGGACTACTAATTTCAAAATTGAGGTTGGCCTTGCCTCCCTGGGTATCAAACTTCTCAGACTTGACCAGGGTGGCATATCCTGATGAAATGTAGTTGGTGGTGTTATCCGAGGATTCGTCCCACCACCAGCGCCAGTTGAGTCGATAAACCTTGAAATCAAGCCCTGACTTTGATACCAGCTCTCCATCAGCATTCACGGTTACTACAGCCAGATTCTGCGGTTCATCTCGCTTGATCCGGCTACCGTTTTCAGCCGAGGTGAGGTTGATTCCGACAAAAGTCTCATAGGGGAAATAAGTGTACGACTTAGCATTGATGCTAAAGCCACCTCCGGGCTCGAAAGCTTTGGTGTTGAACGTCGCTCGGATCGCGCCTGGTGACTCAGGCTTAGATGGTAGCTCTACTTCAAGGTTGGTCTTGCCCTCCTCATCCAGTTGACCTGTATACACCACTTTTGGGCTCTCATAGAAGCTCTTGCCTTCGTCATCAAATTCATATTGTCCAAAGCCATCGAAGGAAGTGTTCACCTCTGTCAATCGCAGTTCTGTTTCTACATCCAGGTTGCTACCCTTGAGTCCAGTCAACCAGTTCACCTCCATCCGGCCTGTCAGATTGCGGTCAGCGTATGCGATACGTTCGTCTGCCATCTCGAGATTTATTTTTAGGCGATTGGGTTTGATGGTTTCAATCTTGACGGTTTTATTGAATTGGTTGTTACCTACATTGACCTTGGCTTGCCAGTTGCCTGTGACCGCATCTGGTGCTGTCCTAGTAAGAAAAGTATACAAGCCGTTCACCCCATTGGATAGTACTTGTTTGTCCTGAACTGTACCTCTGGGGTCGCGCAGTTCCATCGTCACTGGATGATTCGCTGGTATCTTGTCTGCCGCATCTTCAAGCATAAAACTTAGATAGATATCATCCCCCGGTCTCCAGACACCTCGCTCACCATAGATGAAGCCTTTGAGGCCTCCTTTTACGCGGGTACCTGATACATCAAAGTTGCTCATGGAAAGGGAGCTATTGTCATTCAGTCGCAGGTAAGCGCTCTGGCCCTGATGCTCCGCAATGACTAGAAATGGCCTTCTCTCTGGCATCAGGCTGATCATACCCGTAGCATCCGCATTTGCGGTAGCTAACTCCTGTAACTGAAAATCCAATACCCGAATACTAGCAGGTACAGGCTGAGCGGTCTTCATATCGGTCGCGATGATGCTCATCGAGTTATCAGCACCAATCTTGGCAATAAGGCCAATATCGCTTGCCATTAGGCTGGTCAAAGCAAATCGATTAGTGCGGTAGTAGGAAACGTGACAAGGATTGTCCCTCTCTTGCCAATCATAGCCTTGAGGATAGCTGTTGCCCCATGGACTCCCCCATCCGTAGAAGCCATCATCGTCGTAGATACTCCAGTCCGCATCATCGGTGAGTTCACTGCTTTCTGGTAAGTCATCACACGGATAGTTAGAGTCTTGCGGCAAAAAGCCTATCTGCACCTGATAGAGTGCTCCCATCTCTGCTTCGAACAGGCTGGAAAGCTCCAGCGTAAACCGGTTCCAAGTGGAGAGGTCAGAGGCTTGCCCTTCCAACTGTATCCTGCGCTCAATGACCTTTTGACCTACTCTGAGAAGCTCGTCACTACCGGAATAGTCATTCACCTGAAAAAACTGGGGCAGGTTGTCTGCAAAAACCCTGACAACACTGACACGGACAGCTTTGAGGTTGACCGCCTCGAATGGCAGGACCAGACCGTCTGTCGAGGGTAAGATGGTACCAGCACTGGTCAATCTTACCTGGGGCTTTTCTGGTTCAAAGGCGATATAGTTGATGGTATTGGTGGCTAACGTCTTGCCTTGCGCATTTCGCACACCTTCAGATATCTCGAGTTTACGTGTACCGCTGAGGTTATTTGGCACATAAATCTGCAATTCATTGCCCTTCACTACCAAGCTAGGAGACGTTACTCCTTCGATTTGAACGAGTCCTTCTAGTGCTTGGTCATCGTCGAGGGGATCGGTGAAAAACACTGAGACAAAAGGATTTGAGCTGATGTTGACGCGGGTCGATAGCACGGAAAAGAGCTGCGTCGAGGGGACTTCTACAGTCAAAGTTGAATTACGATTAACTTCAATCGGCTGTCCCGATACTTCTACGAGAAGAGTGCTTATGGTCTCAGACCGCTTGATGCCTGTAATATCAAACCTATGATCGGTAGTACTGGTATGCTGCCAACTCACGGACAAGCCGCTCGGCAGAGAGATCATATCCTCTATAGATTCATTATCAGCATAGTCGGCAAGGCTAATTTGTCCAGATACTGTCAGCTGATCGGGCTGGCTAGGATCAGTTACCTCCACAGCTGACAGGCTTACATCAAAATCTTGTTTGATCACCTGAATGCTAAATTCGAAAACACTAAGGTCATCTGGCACCTCGGCCAGGTGGCTTAGCTGTAGTTCAAATGCATAAGCCTGACCCGACTGTAGTTCTTCGTCTGGTGAGAAAGTGACTTCATGTGGACCTGTTTTCACCAATGTGCCCTCAATATCCGGAGATACTTCCAGTAATTCCTCTACCGTAAGGTCATCTGGAACGGTGACACCTTCATCAAACCGTATGCGTACATCATCTCTTCTGGAAACAGTGCCGCTGGTAAAGGCTGATACATATTGAGAAAAGCGAGGATCGTAGCTGCTCTCGGATGCTGAACCTGATTTATCTGATTGGCACGAGGAAAAAATCCATAGGAAAATGATGAGGCAAGCGAGGTACTTATACATAACAAAAAACGAGTGATTTGCGATGTACTGAAAGTACGAGAATACCGAAACTAATGCAACGTTTTTATAACGTGATAGTGATATCAAACAGCGTAACTTATCAGTAATCTACTGGACTCAACGTCGCTATAATATGATGAGGAATGCTGCATATATACTATGCGGATTTGAATTGTCAAGAAGACCTCTATTCAAAAACCTCCAAATCGAATGCTGAAGTTACCTGACCAGTTGGTGAGGTCGTCATCAGTCAAAGTGGTGAGGTCACTGCCGCTTACCCAGCGATACGAGGCACCCAGACCTAACCTAAGGACTTGGGTAATATTGACCTCAAGCTCAAGACCTGGCTCAACCACAAAGAAAGCTGAACGATCAATTGAATAATCACTATCCGAAGTTGTTGGAAAAAAGTTCTCATCAGATACTTCCACGCCTCCCGCACCTAATAGAACAGGTACACTCAGATGAACCATCTTCTCAGGAGCGATCATACCACCAATCAACATTCCTGCATAACCACCATAGAGCTGCAAAGGTCGAATGCGGCCAGCGGAAGGATCTCCGTCAAACTCCGTATTCGTGGCTATACCATAGCCCCCGAGCCCGAAGAGGAATCTCTTATTCACTACCAAACCCGCTCTGGCACCCAGAAGCATCGTTCTGGCATCTGCCATCTCGGTAACCTTAAAGTCAATAGAGCCGAAACCGCCAAGGTCATTGTTACGATTGAGTAGTGATCTGACTTCAGAGACATTCTCCTTGTCCACATACTTCTGAGCAAAAATCGACTCTGAAATACTGCATGATAGTATTAAAACGACTATTAGGCTGATGTACAAACTCTTCATATGACTGATCAGAAAATGTACTTCACCGTAATTGCTGCATCCCAAAACCTTGTCTTGGTATAGCGCATTCCAAAGAAATTGAAATACGGTTTAAGGTCGAAACTTGCGGTCATCGGAACACTCAAAATTCTATACTCAAGACCAATCAGGCTATCAATGCCCATGGCATAAAAGCTCTTGTTGGTATAAAAGAACCGATCTGGATTCTGAGGGTCTAAGGCCTTGCGATAGCCAAAATACTTCTCATAGCCAAGATGAGCACCCGCACCATAGTAAAGGAAAAATTGATTGTTGAAACTAAACTGCAATGGCGTATGATGCACATAAAGACCACTGACCTGTACACCATCATTTCTACCTGTAAGCATAAACTCAACAGCATGCTCATCTTTAATAAACTTCTTGTATGTCAGTCCAGCAGAATGACCCAGTCTTAAACCGGCTGATTGCTCATACTGCTGCGCCATACTCGCTATCGCAAAGCATAGCCCTACCATTGTTAGCACGATACTCTTCATCTTAGTTTTTTCTTTGTTTGGTCGTATAGGGAACTGGCTCCTCCAGTGTGATAATCAAATCACCATTATCGATTTCTATGTCTACAGTTTTCGATCCAGCACCTTGTCCATATACACCTGAGATACGGACGTTCTTGTTATCATCTTCATCTTCCGTAGAACGGAATTCAGCCATTGCGGTAGGAAGAATAATGCGCTCCTCTCGTCCAAAGAGATCCATTCTGAAGTTGGACAAGGGGTCAAAGTTGAGTTGGACATCAGCTGTTCGTCCATTGATTCGGATACGAGAAAAACTGGCCATCACAGTGTTGATATCGAGCTCGCCGTAGAGTAGATCAATATCTGTGCTCTCGAAGAGTAGGCCGATCTGGATGTCTGAGAAATTGGCCTTTCCGGCGATATAACCGACCTCATCTAGTCTCATTTGATCATTGCGTGAGTCCAACCTGAGGCTACTCACATCTTGAATATACACCTCTGATGAAGTGCTCTCTAAGTCTATCTGAGAGGCACGGTTGATGTCGAGTTCGCCTCCTTTGAGGTTGATCCTTGCTTCCCTGATCGTGCGTATGTTGGCACGGCCATAGCCTAACGTTAGGTCCAGTGGCGCTTCAAGGCTGCTCGCTCTAAAATCTCCGTGGCTCAAGTCTACAATCAGCTTGCCACCGTGCTGATTCACATAGATATTACCAAATCTATTGACTAATTCAACGGTAGATTTGCTAGGCACAAATATCTCATAGTCAACTGTGATACGACTTTTGCTAATGAGTGATTTGGAAGCATCCGAGACACTGTTCCATAAGTCCCTGAACACGCCAGAGTTGCGATCAAACACTGTCTCAATAGTTAAAAAATTCGCTGTATTGTTAAAGTCAAAATCAACCCGATCCATCAACTTCTCCACCGCATCATCATTTTTGCCATAGGCAGTAATCTGAATCTTGATGGCTACACTATCCCTGTCCCAGGAGTTGAGTGTCACTTGACCATACTTACTGCTGAGGTCAATTGTCACATTACTCTTCACCTCAAACCCACGCTCGATCACTTTGGTCAAACGGGTATCATCATCTCTATCTTTGTTGCCAAGGATGCCAGCCCAGCCGACTCCATGTAGATAGAGGCTAAAGATTAATATGCTTGTCAGCTTCTTCATCTTTCCCTTTGTCTATTTCTTGTAATATTCTCTCTAGCATGGTCAATCGAATTTTGTAGTTGGCAATCATTGCCTCCACTACCTCCTGATTGTCCGCATTATCTTTCAGATCCTTTTTCAGTTCGCTGTAAGCCTCATTGAGCATCTCAATATCAGCTTGATAAAAGTCATTGTCTGGTACACTTGTCTGTATGATTGACAGCTTCTCAGCAATGAGGTCATTATAAAAAGCTTCTGCCTCTGCAAGTTCAGGTGAAATTCTATAAAGCATCATTTCCTCACTCCCTCCAGTACGAGACTGCATCAGTACCGCTAGCGCTGTGGCTGAGACGAGCAGTAGTATGGCAGCAGCCCTCCAGACATATCTGAAGGGACTCTTCTTTATCCTCTTACTGTCCTGATCAAGACGCTGATCAATACCGTCCCAAAGACCTGACAAGTCTTCATCGTAAACATCGAAGCTCTCTCGCTTGTCGTCTACATATTTTTTCAATTCATCACCCATAGCTTATGCTATTATCATCCGTCAATAATTTCCTTATTTTGGCTTTCGCCTTGCTATACTGCGCTTTAGAAGCAGACTCTGTCACGCCTAGTATTGTACCAATCTCTTTATGATCATATCCCTCAAAGAGGTATAAGTTCAGCACTGTGCGACAGCCTTCTGATATCTGGTCTATGGCTCTCATAATACGCTTCGCTTCATATCGCTGAAAGTCCGTGTCCTCCGCCTCTTCTATATAATCCGTCCTTTCATCTATTTGCACCATGTTGAGCTTCTTCTTCCTCAGTATGTTGATACACTTATTAACCACAATTCGCTTGATCCACGCACTGAAAAGGCTCTCATTTTCCAAAGTATGAATCTTCAAAAAGGCATCTACAAAAGCGTCTTGTAACGCATCCTTTGCTTCATCCTCATCACCCATCAGACGCCTGCAGATATTGTACATAGCTTTTGCATATAGCCCGTACAGCTCACTTTGCGCTCTGCGGTCACCCTCCTTACTCTTGATGACCAAATACTTGTGGATCGTTTGTTGTCCCGAATCCAAATTATCTTGATTTTGGTCTAAAGACATAGCGCCATGGTCAAGGTTTCCATTGAGCTCATTTTTATTCGCTTTTCTGGTAAGTGGAAGCAAAAATGAACGAGGCGTAGTAGGATTGGCTAGTATTGAGATGGTACCCCAATCGCATGAAGTGCGTGCTGAAGTCCTCAAGTCTGCTTGCTTTAAGCCCTACTGTAACAGTAAAAAATAGGTACATGATCGAAAGTAGGAATTTTTGCCAAATCTTTCTCCAGTCATTGATGATCTGAAAATCCGCAATGATCCAAATTCCTCCTTCTTTAAGTCGATTGTGAAGCAATGAGAATACATTCTCTAAATCTGATCCTTCAAAAGAATCAAGAAAGAACTGAGTGATAATCACGTCATATGTCTTTTTCTGACTGAGCTGATCGACAGGTTGATGGATGAAGTCTACGGATACATTGTTCAGCGTTCTGTGCTTAGCTGAATTAATCATGGCTTCAGAGGCTTCCACGTAATCAACCTTCAGTTCACTGAGCCGGCATTCTGCCAAGTACTCAAGTACTTGTCCTGTGCCTCCACCGACAATGAGTATGTGACTTCCTGGGGTGATTTCCGGTAGGCCATGCCGCTGAGCTAGCGCAATAGATTTTCCAAAAACAACCCTGGCCAGTGAATCGTAGTAGCCAGCAATACGATCATAGCCGCTAGGCATAAATCAAGTAAAACAGCGGTAAAAAAAAGATGCCATCTCCTAGAATCCTATAGTTGTCTCTCCGCTGAAAAACAGTAGGGCGAAGATGAATTGCCACCAAAGATGTGGTCATCATCAGCAATATCCAGAACATGAGGTCAGAAGGGTGGTTGATGAGCATCCACCCAATTAGTAACGAGGTGATGGTCAACAGTATGCCAATGACCCCTTTGGTAGTCTCTGCGCCCAGCTGGATGGCAAGCGAGTGAAATCCGTTTTGCTTATCAAGCTGATAGTCATAGAGAGAAAAAAGTAGCAGGTTGACCAAAGCAACCAAAAAAACACCCACGACCAACCACAACTCACCGGTGTTTGGCCATTGTGGTAACAACGCCATGGGAGCTAAAAAAACCCCGGCAGTATAACCAAGTGCAACAAACACTTCCTTAGCCCAAAAGACCGTGAACCTCACCAATATGAAATAGATAACAATGAAGGCAGCTGCTGTTACTCCCCATAGTATGACCTGAGTAGGAAGCAGAAAAATGCTGCCGGTACCTACCAGGATTGACATAATGCTTGAATAGACAATCTGTTTGCGGTAGCAACGATGGATTAAGTGCCTATAGGAAAGTTGATCTTGAAGGGCCCTTTCCCCATCCATCAAGTGATCAAAGGTGTAGATCAACCATACTGCAATGAACAAGCAGAGCTGGACGGGCCATGTGAGTGAAACGCCATAGTATTTGGCCATGGCTGTGCTGAGGATGACAGCACCGACAGCAATGTCCAGCGAAAGTGCCTGGAATAAGCGATATACTTTGAAAATCACCGAGCCAAGTACATAAAAAAAGCCCATAAATGGGCTTTAAACATTAAGTATTTTATCAGGCTTAACCGTTCTTCAGAGCATCTGCACCACCTACAATCTCAAGTATTTCCTTGGTGATAGCCGCTTGACGAGTTCTATTGTAAGTCAACTTGAGCTGCTTGAGTAGCTCCCCAGCATTATCCGTAGCTTGACCCATGGCCGTCATCCTTGCACCTTGTTCGGCGGCATTGGACTCCAGAAGACCTTTGTACAACTGAATCTTCAAAGAGTTAGGAATCAAGTCTCGTACAATCTCTTCGCGTGAAGGCTCATAGATATAGTCAATCTCTGACGCTGCGCCCTCCGCTTCATCGGGAGGTGCAATAGGAAGGAACTGTTCTGTTCTGATAATCTGTGTTGCCACATTCTTGAACTCGTTGTAGATAAGGTCTACACGATCATATACCTGACCTTCAAAGTCCTTCATGACGCTCTCTGCGATACTCTTCACATCCTCAAACTGTAAATGATGCATAGTCTCCCAATAGTCATCTACAAGCTTATAATCACGCTTACGGAAGTAGTCATACGACCGCTTGCCTATTGGCAGAATAGTCAGGTTTCCACTGCTCTGGGTGTGAGTATAGTTATTCTTAATATGAGCTACGGTAGCTTTAAATACGTTACTGTTAAACCCTCCGCACAAGCCTCTATCTGAGGACACCACCATGATCAGTACACGCTCTGTGCCTCTGTCTACCGAAAACACAGAAGGATCATCGTCAGATGCAGCTCCACTCACATTTCTAAGAATAGCATTTAACTTAAGAGCGTAAGGCCTCATCTGCAAAATGCGGTCTTGGGCACGCCTCAACTTAGCAGCCGCCACCATCTTCATGGCCTTGGTAATCTGCTGGGTCGAGTTGACCGAATTGATCCTATTCTTTACTTCTTTTAAGTTCGGCATACCGTGATGCTATTCTATTTAATATAATGTGCGGCTAGGCTCTTCGCAGTATCCGCCAACACACCTGTAATCGTATCGTCAATTTTACCTGAGGCCAACTGCTCAAGTACACCACTGTGCTTTGATTTCATCTCCTGCAAAAACTCTCTCTCAAAGTCTCTTACCTTCTCGGTAGGTACTTTGTCGAGGTAACCTTTCGTAGATGCAAAGATGATAGCTACCTGATCCTCCACTCTCACAGGAGAATACTGACCTTGCTTCAATATCTCAAGGTTCTTCCTGCCTCTATCAATGATTCTTTGTGTAGCGGCATCAAGGTCAGAGCCAAACTTAGCAAATGCCTCAAGCTCTCTAAACTGTGCTTGGTCCAGCTTCAAAGTACCTGCTACCTTCTTCATTGACTTGATCTGGGCATTACCCCCCACTCTCGATACTGAGATACCAACGTTGATCGCTGGTCGAATACCTGAGTTGAAAAGGTTAGTCTCCAAGAAGATCTGTCCATCCGTAATCGAAATGACGTTGGTAGGAATATAAGCAGATACATCACCTGCTTGCGTTTCAATAATTGGTAGGGCAGTCAATGAACCGCCACCTTTTACCTTACCCTTCAATGAAGGAGGAAGGTCATTCATTTGCTGCGCAATATTATCATTATCGTTAATCTTAGCAGCTCTCTCCAACAATCTTGAGTGCAAGTAGAATACATCACCAGGGTACGCTTCACGTCCTGGAGGTCTTCTTAGAAGCAGAGATACCTCACGATAAGAAACAGCCTGCTTGGAGAGGTCATCATAAATCACCAAGGCAGGACGCCCGGTATCCCTGAAATACTCACCGATGGCTGCACCTGTAAAGGGCGCGAAGAATTGCATAGGTGCTGGATCTGATGCAGCAGCAGATACAATGGTAGTATATGCCATAGCACCACCTTTTTCTAGTGCAGCTACTACTTGCGCTACTGTAGAAGCCTTCTGGCCTACTGCTACGTAAATGCAGTATACGGTCTCACCTCTATCATAAAATTCTTTTTGGTTAAGAATGGTGTCAATCGCCACAGCAGTCTTACCTGTCTGACGGTCACCAATGATCAATACTCTCTGACCCCT